>NZ_DATFKH010000197.1:0-1862 GCF_035268745.1 Marinobacter sp. | reverse complement strand
CGTATCCACGACCAGTCCACTCAGGAAGGCGTTTTCCGGGCCCTGGGGATTGCTGACGAGGAAGCGCGTGAGAAATTCGGCTTCCTGCTGGATGCCCTGAAATACGGCTGTCCTCCCCACGGCGGACTGGCCTTCGGTCTGGACCGGCTGATCATGCTGATGACCGGCGCAAGCTCGATCCGTGACGTGATCGCCTTCCCCAAAACCCAGAGTGCCACCTGTCTGATGACCCAGGCGCCGGGCGAGGTGACCGACAAGCAATTGCGCGAGCTGCATATTCGTCGTCGCAAGCCGGCCGCCAGGCCCGCTGAGGGCAATTTCTCAGAGCAGACAACCGAACAGGAATAACTCTGAAGGGCGCACGATAGAAGGAAACCCGGTGCCGATCATCATGGGCGTGGATCCCGGCTCCCGGATCACTGGTTACGGCCTGATCCGGGTTGACGGGAGGGTGACAGAGTACCTGGACAGCGGCTGCATCCGCGTCGGTGAGAAGCCGATGGCCCAGCGGCTGCAGACCATCTTTCACAGTCTGGCGACCCTGATCGGTGAATACCGCCCGGAAGAATTCGCGATTGAGCAGGTGTTCATGGCCCGCAACCCCGATTCGGCCCTGAAACTGGGTCAGGCCCGCGGGGCGGCCATCGTCAGTGCGGCCAACAGTGGTCTGGCGGTTCACGAGTATTCCGCGAGGCAGGTCAAGCAGGCCGTGGTAGGCAAGGGCGGTGCCGATAAAGCACAGGTCCAGCACATGGTCCAGGTGCTGCTGGCACTGTCCCGCAAGCCCCAGGCGGACGCCGCCGATGCCCTGGCCATTGCCCTGTGCCATGCCCACATGAGTCAGAGTATTAACCGACTGGCGGGCAATGGCGGCAAAGTGCGCAGTGGGCGTGTTCGGCGTTAGTATTGGTGTATAGTCCTGGCGGGGCTTCAGCCTGGGCGTGCCAGACTCGGAGTATCAGCAAGGGGGCAGGCCTTGCCAGAATACGCTGTAAATACCTCCCTGTACGCTCGGGCTCCGCCATCCATGGCTCCGCACGCTTCTGGCAAGGCCTGCCCCCTTGCTTCTGCATAGCTCGGTGCAAAACCCGGTACAGAGAACTGATAAAAACACTTTCGTTGATCAGGAGAGAACACGAGTGATTGGTCGTATTCGAGGAATTCTGGTCGAGAAATCCCCCGGGCAGGCGCTGGTAGAGTGTGCCGGTTTGGGTTATGAGGTTGATATTCCTTTGACCACTTTTTTTAATCTTCCGGAACCCGGTGAAGAAGTGGTCCTGCATACCCACTTTGCCGTACGTGAGGATCATCAGAGCCTGTTTGGTTTTTCCTCGCGGTTTGACCGGGATCTGTTCCGGCAGTTGATCAAGGTCAACGGCGTCGGACCAAAGCTGGCCGTGGGTATACTGTCGGGGCTGGATGCCAATCAGTTTATCCGCTGCGTGGAAGCGCGGGACATCAATTCACTGGTCAAACTTCCGGGCGTGGGCAAGAAGACCGCGGAACGCCTGCTGATTGAAATGGCCGACCGCATTGGCCAGCTTGAAGGCCAGTTCACACCCGCCACCGGCGGCGTTCCCGCCGACCCGGCGGCTGAACCCCGCAAACCGGCTGGCCATGCGCCCATTGAGGAAGCCGAGTCTGCGCTTATTTCGCTGGGTTACAAACCGCAGGAAGCCACCAGAGCCATCAGCAGGGTCGCAGAAGATGGTATGTCCAGCCAGGAACTGATCAGGCTGGCTTTGCGTGCCATGATTCCGGCAAACTGAATGTGTAAAGAGCGTAACGTGATAGTAAACCGGCTGTTTGTAGAATTGCTGTACGATGTTGATTCGAACCAACGAGTAAAACAATGATTGAGT
>NZ_DATFKH010000196.1:0-1811 GCF_035268745.1 Marinobacter sp. | reverse complement strand
CCGATACCCCGTGAAACCAGATAGAACAACGAAATCTCATCAAGCTGGCCGATAGTTGCGCCGTGGGCACACTTGACGTCATCGGCGTAGATTTCCAGCTCCGGTTTGGTATCAATCTCTGCCCCGTTGGACAGCAGCAGATTCTTGTTGTTCATATCCGCATTGGACTTCTGGGCGTCCTGATGGATATGAATCCGGCCATTGAAGACCGCATGGGATTTGTCGGCTGCAATATTGCGATAGGTCTCTTCGCTATTGCAGTGGGGCGCCACATGCTCAATGGTGGTGTGGTTGTCGTAGTGCTGTGTGCCCTGGGTAACAACCACCCCGTTGAGCTTGCACTCGGCGCCCTCACCCTCAAGCCGAACCTGCAAATCGTGCCGGCGAAGGGGGCCACCAAAACCAACCGTATGGCTTTCAAAGCGGGAGCTGCGTTGCTGCAGGACACCGGTAGAGCCAATGTGCTGGACATTCTCGCCTTCCATGTTGAGGCGGATACTGGTGATGTTGGCGCCGTCGGCCACGTTGAATTCGGTAACGGTATTCACCATGACCTGGGCCGAGCCACTGGAGATGTACTCCTCCACGAGGGTAATCTGGCTGTGTCGACCGGCATCCACGAAAATGCGTGGGAAAGCAGAGCCGCTGGCCTCAGCGGTCACTTCGTGAACAATAAACAGAGGCTGGTCGAGTACGGCTTCAGGTTTGAGGCGGATCAGAAGGCCGTCTTCAAACCGGGCAGAGTTCAGCCTGGCCATCTGGACCGCCTTGTTATCCAGAGTGCTGTCCAGCCGGTCTGCCAGATCACTGGCTTCCTCGTCGCTCAGGTCACCGAAGCTCTTGATGCTGATGCCGTCCAGATCCGGGTACTCGCAGGCTTCCGGCATCATCACGCCGTTGAGAAACGCTACCTTGTAGCCGGGTACCGCCAGGCTGCTGCCGGTCTTGCCCTCCGCCGGCAGGGAAATGGCCATGTCGTCGGTCAGCTTCAGGTACTTGCTGGAGTACTTCCAGTTTTCGGTTTTCCGGGTCGGCAATGGCATGTCGACCAGTGCGGTTCCCCGTTGCTTGCGAAGGGCGAGCAGGGGCTCAGGCAGTGACTGACCGGCCGGATGCAGGAACGCGGTGGAAAGCGTGGGTGCTGGTTTCATTCCGCGACCTCCTTAGTTGGCTGAACTGTCGGCAGTTTCTTCATCCTTGATGCCCAGCCAGCCGTAGCCGCGTTCTTCCAGCTCCAGGGCCAGCTCGCGGCCGCCGGATTTGATGATCTTGCCGCCGGCCAGCACGTGCACGTAATCCGGCACGATGTGGTTCAGCAGACGCTGGTAGTGGGTCACCATCAGAATGGCACGGTCTTCCGCACGCAGTGCATTTACCCCGTCAGAAACAACCTTCAGGGCGTCGATGTCGAGGCCTGAATCGGTCTCGTCCAGAATCGCCAGCTTCGGCTGCAGCAGCAGTGCCTGCAGGATCTCGTTACGCTTCTTCTCACCACCCGAGAAGCCTTCGTTGACGCCGCGCTTCAGGAACGCTGGATCCAGATCCACCTGTTTGGACACTTCTCGTGCGAGCTTCATGAACTCGGCCGCGTTCATCTCGTCCTGGCCCTTGTGCTGGCGCATGGCGTTCACGGCAGTGCGCAGGAACTGGAGGTTGCTCACACCGGGAATTTCCACCGGGTACTGGAACGCCAGGAAGATGCCTTCACGGGCACGTTCTTCGGTTTCAAGTTCCAGCAGGTTGTCGCCATTCAGGGTAATTTCACCCTCGGTGACTTCAAATGCGTCGTTGCCTGCAAGCACCTGCGACAG
>NZ_DATFKH010000195.1:0-8069 GCF_035268745.1 Marinobacter sp. | reverse complement strand
GCTCCCGGAGGGCTTGTCGCTCGGGCCTCTGGACCTGTGTTGCCAGCCCTTGATGTGGAACCACCACACCTGCGCACTGGCGCCTTGGCCAGAGGCCCGAGCGGCAAGCAGTAGGTCAACGCATTAACCAGACGGGACACTGCGCGTCATTCCCATCGCCTGGGCGGCAAGGCGGTGCTTGACAGGGCCAAGCCGGTCGAACCAGCGCAGGCCGGTATTGCGCAGCCAGCGCACCGGCAATTCGTCACGGCCGAATAACTGCTTGAACCCTTCCATGGCGGCCATCATCGCCAGATTCTCACCTTTGCGGCGGCGCTGATACCGGGCCAGCATCGCGGCATCCGCCGGGCTGAGCCCCGCTGACCTTGAACGGTAAAGCTCTTGCAGCAGAACCCCGACATCGGCGTACCCCAGGTTCGCGCCCTGCCCCGCCAGCGGATGAATACTGTGGGCAGCATCGCCGACCAGGGCCAGACCCTCTGCCACATAGTCCTTGGCATGGCGCTGCCGCAGCGGAAAGGCAAACCGTGCGGAAACGGCTTCCACCGTTCCCAGCTCACGCTCAATGGCGCGTTCCAGCTCAGCGGCAAAAGTGGCGTCGTCCAGGGCCATCAGGCGCCGCGCTTCCACTGTATCCTGGGACCAGACGATTGAGCAGAAATGGCTGTCGCCCTGCTCGTTCAGCAATGGCAGGAAAGCCAGTGGCCCGGTCCGGGAAAATCGTTGCCAGGCAGTGGAGCGGTGGCTCTGGCCGGTTTTTACCGTGCACACAATGGCCTGCTGGTCATAATCCCACTCCCGCGTTGGCAGCCCCGCCCACTGTCGCAGGCGGGAGTTGGCTCCGTCGGCCGCAATCACCAGGGTCGCGGCCAGTGAGCGGCCATCGTCGAGGCGGATACCTTGCAGACTGGCGTCCTGCCACCAGCCCGAGACCTTGACGCCGTCGATCAGGCCAACAGGGCTGTCGAGAATTTCCTGAAACAGCGCCCTGACCACAACCCGGTTCTCGACAATCGTGCCCAGGGACTGTGCCTGCAGTTCGGCTGCCTCAAACTGAATCCGGCCGGTGCCGTCACCGTCCCAGACTGTCATGTTCTGGTAGGGGCAATGGCGGCCGCCCCGTACCCGCTCCCAGACCCCAAGCTGGTCCAGCAGCTGCTGGCTTGCCAGCGACAGCGCGCTGACCCGCGGCTCGAAATCACCAACCGCAGTGGCTGGCTGAATATCTGCAACCAGTGCATCCCGGGGCAGGCCTTCCACCAGTCCCACTTGCCAACCCTGCCGGGAAAGCCCCAGCGCTGCGGCCGAACCGATCAGGCCGCCGCCGACGACAAGGATGTCAAAATCGGCCGATCTCGCTGGGGCTTGCACCGGGCCCCCGGGTGAATTCTTCATGGCTTGTTTCCTGCCGGCTCCCGCTGCCCGCTGGTCGCAGGCGAAATACCCGGGCGACGTCCGCCCAGCCCCATGGCCTTGCGCCCGAACCAGCGTTTTGCGCCCGGCAGCAGATCCAGGCCGGTCAGGCCTATATCCCGGGCTGCGGCAGCTACAGGCATCGACTGGCCGAAAATTTCAATCAGCGAATCCGAGAACTGTACCGTCTGTTTCCAGTCCTGCCGATGGTGGGCCTGATACCGGTTCAGCACCGCCAGGCTGCCCAGCGGCTGGCCTTGCGAGGCGGCCCGCTGTAGCTGTTCTACCAGCGCCATCAGGCCACGCAACGCCAGGTTGAAACCCTGCCCGGCTACCGGGTGCAGGGTGTGCGCGGCATTACCTACCAGTACAACCCCGGGCCGGACGGACTCATCCACGGTCTGCAGCGTCAGTGGGTAGTGACTGCATTCGCCAATGTGAATAAAACGCCCCAGGCGCCATCCGAACCGTGCCTGCAAACGCCGGCATTTTTCTGCGTCGTTCCGGGCAAGAAGGTCATCCAGGGTTTCACTGTCCAACGTCCAGACCAGCGCTGAGGTACTCTCCCCCTGACCCGTCGGGCCATGGGGCAAGAGCGCCATGGGCCCGGCGTCGGTAAAGCGCTCGTAGGCCGTATTGTCATGATGTTTCGAGGTGGATACATTGGCAATCAGCGCATGCTGGCCGTAAGCCTGCTGATTCACCCGGAACCCGAGTTTTTCCCGCAGGCCGGAACGCCCGCCATCGGCGATCACCAGGCACTGTGCCGTCAACGCCTCGCTACCACCGTCTTCACCGTCGCCCCTGCCCTCACCAACAAAGACCCTGACGCCATCCTGGCGTGGTTCCATGCCGGTTACCGCTGCTGGAGCCCGCCAGCTCACGCCGGTTTCCAGCAGCTCCCTGACCAGGCACAGGCCCATCCAGCGATTGTCCGCGACATAGCCCAGAGCCTCCTGCTGGTGATCGCTGGCGTGCAGACGGGTGGCGCCAAAATGACCGCGATCAGAAACGTGAATATGGCGGATGGGTGTGGCGTGCTCCGCCAGCCGCGACCACAGGCCAAGCTGATCAAAAATCAGCCGGGAGCCCCAGGCCAGCGCGGTAGAACGGGCATCGTAACTGGGCTGATAGCAATCCGGCAGTGCTTGCGCCGACAGCGGAAATGACTCCACTACGGTGACCCGCAGTTCGGGCACGCAGCGGGCCAGGGCCAGGGCCAGGGTGGCGCCGGCAAGGCCGCCCCCGGCAATCACGATGTCCGTGTCATGGTTACTCGACATAAGCTTCCCGTCAGTCCGCCATCAGTGCTTCAATATCCGCTATCGTCTTGGGCGCTGCCTCGCTCAATACCCGGCAACCCTCTCTGGTGACGACCACATCGTCTTCAATCCGGATGCCAATGCCCCGCCACCTGGCATCCACGTCGGTATTGTCCGGCGCGATATAGAGGCCGGGCTCAACGGTTAGCGCCATTCCCGGTTCAAGCTGGCGCCAGGCATCGCCAACCTTGTAGTCGCCCACATCGTGGACATCCATCCCCAGCCAGTGGCCGGTCCGGTGCATAAAGAACGGGCGGTAGGCCTGCTGCTCAAGCGCCTGTTCCAGGGTCCCGCTCAGCAGGCCCAGATCAATCAGCCCCTGGGTCAGCACTCGCAGCGCTGCCTGATGCGGATGATCCCAGTGGTTGTCCGGGTGAACCGCCTCAATTGCTGCATACTGGGCGGCAAGCACCACTTCATAAATCGCTTTCTGCTCCGGACTGAACCGGCCATTGACCGGGAAGGTCCGGGTGATATCGGAGGCATAGCATTCGTATTCGCACCCGGCATCGATCAACACCAGGTCGCCGTCTTTCAGCGCGGCGCTGTTCTCGATGTAGTGCAGAATACAGCCGTTTGCGCCACTGCCGACAATTGACGGATAGGCTGTCGAGCGGGCACCGTTTGCCATGAAGGTATGGATCAGCTCGGCCTCCAGGTTGTATTCAAAGCCGCCCTTGCGGGCCCGCTGCATGGCACGTTTATGGGCTTCAGAACTTATCTGCCCGGCTTTTGCCATCACCCTGATTTCGGCGGCACTCTTGTACAGCCGCAGGTCGTGAAGCAGGTGCTCCAGCGCCACAAATTCACCCGGCGGATGGGCCCCGGCGCGCACCTTGCTGCGGATCTGCTTGACCCAGTCCATCACCCGCGCATCAAACTCGTGGTCCTTGCCCAGCGGATAATAGACCCGGCTGCGGCCTTCAATCATGCCCGGCAGAATGTCGTCGATATCGCCGACCGGGAAGGCATCGTCCAGGCCGTAGGTATCAATCGCCCCTTCCTGGCCGGCAAAAAAACCGTCCCAAAGCTCCTTTTCCGGATTGCGCTCGCGGCAGAACAGCACGGACTCGCCGTGTTCGCGGCCGGGAATCAGTACCAGAACTGCCTCGGGCTCACCAAAACCGGTCAGGTACTGAAAGTCACTGTCCTGGCGGAACGGATACAGCACATCCCGGTTGCGCACCCGCTCTGGCGCCGCTGGCACAATGGCGATGCTGTCGGGGGTCATGCGCTCCATCAACCGGCGTCTGCGGTCGGCGAATTCCTTGACGGGTATCATTGCGGCCATAATGTCTCTCACATCTCGTCCTGTTCAACAAAGCGTCAGTGCCCGGTCAGCGCGGGCCGAAGGCCGGGCTAATGCAGGGTGGGTCCGGCCTGCTTCGGCCTTTCGGGCGGATTGAATTCGGTAAATACAGATAACGCTCCCAGGCGCACATATTCGATGATTTCCATCAGTTGCTGCTCGCTCTCATCGTCCTGTTCTTCTTCATCAGATAACTGACTGATGGCCACCATGTCTTCGATCAGCTCCCGGATTTCATCCGGCGCCTGGCCCAGCGACTGGCCGGCGGACAGTGCCATACCCTCCAGAAAGCCCCGGACCCAGGCAATCAGTGCCTCCAGACGCTGCTCAATGGCGTAATCGTCATCCGGCAACAGCGGTCTGAAACTCATGTCGGCCGCTTCGAGCTGCCCCAGCGTCCGATCATAGGCAGCCGACATGAAGTGATGCAGGGTTGCTGAATCCTCCGCACCGGTGGCGGGCAGGCCCATGTGCTCGCAGACTATCGCAAGCCAGTCACTTTCCTGCATACGTGCGCCCGCAGCAAGACGACCACAAAGTGTGCCATGGAGCTCCGAGGGGTGACTGAATGCCTGATGTGCGGCGAAAATATTGGCCCATTGCTCAAAGGCGGATTCCTGTGAGCTGGAAAGGTCAGTTTCGGACATGAAACGGGACATTCCTGTATCGGTGAATAAACGTCTATCCTAGCATCCAGCCCTGCTGAAGGCACTTGCCTGTTGATTTCATCGGGCGGATGAGTACATTATGTTATAACGTATCAAAAAGAGAGTATCAGCCCATGCCCAGCCACCAGAAAACCATCACCCGGGCTCATCCCGACCGGCCTTCAGCGTCGCCATTTCCGGGCTGGGTGCTGGCACCCTGCCTGCTCGCGCCGCTTGCCTTCGCAGCCGACAATCCCGGTGCCCACGAACATGGCCAGGCCCGGTTACAGATGGCCCTGGAGAACGACCGGATAGAACTGATGCTTACCTCGCCCGCCTACAACCTGGTCGGTTTTGAGTACAAGGCACGCACGGAGGCAGAGAAAAAACAACTGGCGGACACCAGTCAGTGGCTCAAAACCACACCGCTGATCAATACCGGAGCGGGAACCTGCTCGGTCACCAGCGCAACTGTCAGCCTCGGTGGAGACCAGGAGCACCATCATCATGACGATCATGACGGGCATCACCATGATCATAGCCATGACCAACATTCCGGGGATAAGACGACGCACCGGGATTACGAGGTGACCCAGCAATTGTCCTGTGCGGGAATCGGCCCCGACCAGACCCTTACAACACCGCTTCCCGAGCGCTTCCCGGAGCTCGAAACACTGACCATTGAATGGGTAGGACCGAACGGCCAGGGCAGCACTGTGGTGACCTCTGAGTCCCGGAATTTCAACCTGAGCCGTTAACACTCGCCGGGTCCGGTGCCGCGACCGTCAGTTGCCCCGGTGATCATTCCTCGTAGGGTGTGACGTCTGCGGCAACGATGGAATAGGACGAGGAGGCAATATCGTTTTCAGTCCGGTGTATTTCCAGGGTGCCTTCGATCCAGACCGGGTCATAAAGCGCCTCGATCTTGAATCCTTTGTTGTACTTGACGTGGATAATCTGGTTGGGCGGTGGTGGCGGGACATGGATACAGGCGCCGTAGTAAGGCACCAGAAAGAACTCGAGGATGCGCATGTCATCTGTGGTTTTCAGCGGTACCACAAACCCGGGAATACGACCGGTCCTGCCGCCCATCTCGGGCACGACCCGACCGGTCATGATCTCATCAGGCAGCGTCACCGGGCCATCGCCCTGGTGGTCCACTTCGGGCATGTTCTCGAGCAGGTAGAGATCTTCTTCCGGCATCAGGTCCAGCCAGTCGATTTCCTCGGCATCACTGGCATGGGCAACACCCGGGACGGCAGAAGCAATAACCAGGATGAAGGTAAAAACCAGGGAAAAAGATCGCATCGGGGACTCGCTTTGCTGCAACATAAACCATTGGATTCGGACCATAGACTGACACTATACCAGCATTCTGATGATAAACCGGATAACAGACACCCGCTATGACCAGCAAGACAGACCCGACGGCCGATGGTTCCCGGACCATCGGCAATACCCTTGAAATCACCGACCTGTCATTTCGATGGGACGGGCACCACCAGCCACTGGCCTATCCGGAGGTACGCCTCCCTGCCGGCGAGCACCTGTTCCTGCAGGGCCCCAGCGGCAGCGGCAAAAGCACGCTGATGAGCCTGATTGGCGGCCTCATTGTTCCTGCCGCCGGCTCGGTCCGGGTACTGGGCACGGAACTTCCGGCCCTGACCGGCGGCCAGCGGGACAGGTTCCGGGCAGATCACATGGGCGTTATTTTCCAGCAGTTCAACCTGGTGCCTTACCTGACCCCCCTCGACAATGTAATCTTGCCCTGCCGCCTCTCGCCCGGGCGTCGTTCCCGCGCATTACCGACGCCGACAGAGGAAGCCGGCTTCCTGCTGGACGCTCTGGGTATTCCCCGGGACCACTGGCGACGCCCCATCACCCGCCTGAGTGTGGGCCAGCAGCAACGCGTGGCTGCCGCCCGGGCGTTAACCGGCACGCCGGAGCTGATTCTCGCCGACGAACCCACCTCGGCGCTGGACAGCGCAAACCGTGACCGGTTTATCGAGCTGCTGCTGCAACTGGCCGCGAAACAGCAATCCTCGGTGGTATTCGTCAGTCACGATCAAAGCCTTGCCGCACGGTTTGACCACCGGATCGCTCTGGAGGCAGCCCGATGAATCTGCGCCTGGTTTTTTCCCTGGCCATGGCCAGTCTGTGGCACCGGCGCAATGTGCTGGCACTGGTCACCGTGACCCTGGTACTGAGCATCACCCTGCTGCTCGGCATCCAGTACCTCCGCACCGAAGTGAAGCAGTCCTTTACCAGTACCATTTCCGGCACCGACCTGATTGTCGGCGCCCGCAGCGGCCAGTTAAACCTGCTGATGTATACGGTGTTTCATATCGGTAACGCCACCAACAACATTCGCTGGCAAACCTACCAGCAGTTGCAGGAGGACCCGCGCATCGGCTGGATTGTTCCCATATCCCTCGGCGACAGCTACCGGGGTCACCGCGTGGTGGGCACCAGCAGGCAATTCCCGGATTTTTTCCGCTATGGCCAGGGCCAGGCACCTGAACTCAGCGATGGCGCCTGGTTTGATGATATTTTTGAAGTGGTTCTGGGCGCAGAGGTAGCCCGCACTCATCAGCATCAGGTTGGCGCCAACATTACCCTGTCCCACGGGGGCGGCCGCACCAGTTTCTCAAACCACAAAGACATGCCTTTCAGAGTGTCAGGCGTACTTTCTCCCACGGGCACACCGGTTGACCAGGCAGTGTATGTAAGCCTGGAAGGCCTGGAGGCCATTCACATCGGCTGGGAGTCCGGGGTGGCCATACCCGGCCGCACAGTCACTCCCGCGCAGGCCCGGCAGCGGGACCTGACCCCAGGGACGATAACGGCCGCCCTGCTGGGGGTAGACCGCCAGATCCTCACCTTCCAGATCCAGCGGGACATTAACCAGTATGCCGGTGAGCCACTGTCGGCGATACTTCCGGGCGTTGCACTCAGCGAACTGTGGCGGATCATGGGGCAGTTTGAAACGGCCCTGCTGGGCATTACCGGCTTTGTGGTGGTCACCAGCCTGATCGGGCTGGCCGCCGTGCTATTGACGTTGCAGGTGCAGCGCCGGCAGGAGGTTGCCATTCTGAGGGCGGTCGGAGCCTCACCCCTGCTGATCGCGTTGCTTTACGTCATCGAATGCCTGGTACTGGCACTGATAGCCTGCGTGATTGCCCTCGGTGCCGGAGCCGCGGCCATTACCGGACTGGGTCCGTGGCTCCTGGAAACCTGGGGGATACAGATCAGCCTGCGGCCGTTAACAGGTACCGAATGGCTGATGATTGCAGCCGTTCCGGTCGCTGCCATGCTGGTCAGCCTGATTCCCGCCCTGCGGGCCTGGCAGGACAGCCGCAGACAGGGGCTCAGCCACGC
>NZ_DATFKH010000194.1:0-1019 GCF_035268745.1 Marinobacter sp. | reverse complement strand
CATACCGAGATGAATCTTCTGCATGAGGTTGCCGGCGATATCTCGTTCGCGATTGCGAATCTGGAAAAAAGCCAGCGGCTGGAATATATCACGCATTTCGACAGTGTCACCGATATGCCAAACCGCCTGCTGCTTACGGATCGCCTGCAGCAGGCCATCCTCCAGGCCGACAGCCATCAAGGCATCTTCAGTATTCTCTACGTTGGCATCGACCGCTTCAAGCAGGTGAACAACAGCCTTGGGCACACCGGCGGTGATGAAGTGCTCAGAAACGTCGCGCAGCGAATCAACTCATGCGTGGGCAAAGCGGATACGGTAGCGCGCTGGGGCGGTGACGAATTCATTGTCCTGCTTCCTGGCAGGAGCGCCGCAGACGCCTCTCAAATCGCTAACGGTATCAACGGCGAATTTCACTCGGTGATCACCCTGGAAGACAACCGGGAGTTGTTCGTTTCCTGCAGCATGGGCATTGCAGAGTACCCACGCAACGGTGAAGACCAGGATGCAATCATCAACAGTGCCCGAAGTGCGATGACTCTCATCAAGCGACATGGGGGAAATGATTACCGGCATTTTGTTCGTCCAACCGGCGACGCTTCAGATGATGGGCTTGCGCTGGAAACATCCCTGAGGCACGCGTTGGCGCAAGAACAGTTCCAGTTGTATTATCAGCCTCAGGTCGACATTGCCTCCCGGCAGGTCGTCGGCCTTGAGGCCCTTGTGCGCTGGCACCATCCCACACAGGGAATGATCGCGCCGGATCGCTTCATCCCGCTGGCCGAAAAGACCGGTTTGATCGTTCCAATCGGCGAATGGGTGCTGCGCGAGACATGCCGCCAGGCGGTCGCTGTGCCTGGGCTGAAAATGGCTGTTAACCTGTCAGCCCGCCAGTTCCACCAGGATAATCTGGTCGCCATAATCCAGCAGATCCTGGAGGAAACCGGTATGCCGGCAGCCGACCTGGAGCTGGAGATAACCGAAAGCGCCCTGATTTATGAGGTTGAGTCCGCTATCGTCAC
>NZ_DATFKH010000193.1:0-2938 GCF_035268745.1 Marinobacter sp. | reverse complement strand
TTGTGTACGCCCAGCATGGGCATGAACTAATGGGGTGAAAGTCCCCTGTGGGAAGATCACCGTTCAGCCGGTTTTACCCGATTGAACGCTAACCACTAGCGAATGGCAAGGGCCGATCCGCGAGGAAAGGTCTGGAGGAAGCCGCTAGCAAAACTGCGAGCTGATGAACAAGAACATCATATGAGGCGTAGGCCGGAGGCGAGTTGGCACAAGACAGCGAAGCCATGTGATCTAACGGCCACCGTAAATGATGCAGCAGTGCAGTGACAGTGCATGCTCTTATCTGGGGAGATCTGCTCAACCAGCGATCGGTTAATTACCAGTCAGGCCACTGGTCGATCAAGCCTGGGCGCAGCCGTTGCCATCGGCGGTTGCGAGCGAATGAGATGGACACCGATAGCGCCAGCGGGGGTAACCCTGCCGGTGATTGAGCAGAAGTCAGCAGCGGCCATAGTAGCCAAACGCCCGTCGTAATGGTCGGGACAGGGTGAAGGGCCTAACACCGGAAATAAAGGAGGAGCCTTGGCCGACTTGAACGCACGAATGCCGCCCGGCAATGACGTGACTCAGCGTACGGTCACGAAGCCAGCCTTTAGTGAAGATCTACTCGATGCAGTACTGCACCGGGCTAATCTACAACAAGCCTGGAAGCAGGTTCGAGCCAATAAGGGAGCGGCGGGCATCGATGGCATGACCATCGAGGAGTTTCCCGTCTGGGTAAAGGGCGGCCATTGGAGTGTGGCCCAGCAGTCGATTCGCTCGGGCGATTATCAACCAGCGCCGGTGCGGCGAGTTGAGATCGACAAACCGGACGGTGGCAAGCGCCAGCTTGGCATCCCGACGGTGACAGACCGGGTGATTCAGCAAGCCATTGCCCAGATCCTGATGCCCTTGTTCGACCCGGGATTCTCAGCGGACAGCTACGGCTTCCGTCCGGGCCGGAACGCGCACCAGGCGGTGCAACGGGTGCAGAGCATCCTCAAGGATGGGAGACGCTTTGCGGTGGATGTGGACCTGTCGAAGTTCTTCGACCGGGTGAATCACGACCTGCTGATGACGCACCTGGGACGCAAGGTCCGAGACAAGCGTTTGCTGGGATTGATTGCCCGGTACCTGCGAGCTGGGATTATCGATAGCCAGCTCTATCTGGAGAGCCGGGAAGGTGTACCACAGGGCGGTCCATTATCGCCTCTGCTGGCCAACATCATGCTCGACCCCCTGGATAAAGAACTGGAGCGACGGGGCCATCGGTTTGCCCGCTACGCGGACGACTTCACCATTGTGGTGAACAGCCGCCGCGCGGGCGACCGGGTGCTGGCCAGCATCAGCCACTTCCTCGAACACCGCCTGAAACTGACGGTCAACACTACCAAGAGCCGAGTAGTCAGAACCAATGACAGCAAGTTCCTGGGCTTTACCTTCAAGGGAACCCAGATCCATTGGCACCCCGATGCGCTGCGCAAGTTCAAGCAACGTATCCGGGAACTGACGAACCGGAACTGGGGTGTGTCGATGCACTACCAGCTTTTCAAGGTCAGCCAGTACCTTCGGGGCTGGATCAACTACTTCGGCATCGCCACCGGCTACCAACGCTGCTGCGATCTGGACCACTGGATCCGCCGCCGCGTTCGAATGGCCTACTGGCGACAGTGGCGAAAGCCGCGCACCAAAGTCAGGAACCTGATGAGGTTGGGTGTGCACGTGCAGGCCGCCGTGGCGTGTGGCATTACCAGCAAAGGCCCCTGGCGCAGCTCGAAGACGCCGGGTATTCAGCAGGCGCTGTCTAATGACTACCTGAAAGCCGAAGGATTGGCATCACTGCGCGATGGATGGATCAGGCTTCACCATTCCCGGTGAAACGCCCTGTGCGGAGCCGCCGGTCCGACGCATCGGTGCAGGGTGTTGTGGGGGCTAGGGGTTAGATACCCCCGGCTACCCGATTATGGCTCTGATGTAAGAATTTCAAAAACTGCAGCAAACCCACCCTCCAGAAACTTGGATATGAGGTAGGGGGCGATCACCCCCAACATTAACCCCCAGAACAACGAAAATACCAGTGCGTTTTCCTTTTTCGATTGGGAGGGCCAAGCAGGACTAAAGAGCGTAACGACGATGATCATTACAAGTGCCATCAAAGCAAAAACGTAGGCTAGTAATGGTGTGGCCCATGATCCGACCATGGTCGAGACCGTTACGATCAACGCTCCGATCAGTGATTTAACTTGAGGCTTTGCAAAATCCTGGAAACTAAACATACCTGCACTTACCTCTTGGCCAACTGCCATAACAGCACTTGCACTGAAGCCTCAGTGATTGCACAAAATTTGACAGCTTCATGATTACAGCCTTTTCAGACACCAGAATTCAAATCAAGGATCAATAAATCAAAAGCTTAGCCCACTAGCGCAACCAATGCCATGCAATCATCTGACATCGCCGACCTGCCTTACCGGGTCGCTGATACCTGCAGATTAAGGCTCTGGCACCGATATCGCTGCAATCCACCAGAACGACCCCATTTGCCCTCATCCTGATCCCCACAATCACGGCATAGGCGGCAAGATCTGGCGGTTTCAGGCAGGGTGTGCGCCTGAGCATTGATTTGCCCCAAAGCTGATGGGCAGGGTGTTGTTTGAGATCAACCGGGAGGTAGGCCAGGGTCTTTTCGAGCGCATTAACGTCAGCTTTTCATTTTGCCGTCCAGCGAAGGCCTTTTTATACAGTTGTATATACAGTACTATTGGCCCGCACCAACAGCGAAGCTCAACATGGCCATTTTGTACGGTATCGGTGTTACGCTTCGCTCTGAATGATTTATCCCGCTGACACTACATCCTGACGGGAAGCTGGCTCACAGGAGAACAGGCACATGGCTGTACAGGCACTTTATTTCTCGGAGAGGGACGGGCAGGACATGGCATTGAAGAACCCGGAAAAA
>NZ_DATFKH010000191.1:0-1879 GCF_035268745.1 Marinobacter sp. | reverse complement strand
GCGAATACGTTCAAAGGGCCGGAAAATGCGTTCTAGGTTCTCTTCGGCAATGCCTTCGCCGGTATCCTCCACGGTAAACTCCGCGATCTGGCTCCGGTATTTCAGGGTCAGGGAAACCCGTCCGGTATCGGTGTACTTGATAGCGTTGGACAGCAGGTTGATCAGGATCTGGCGCAGGCGCTTTTCGTCCGTGGTTACCAGCTCCGGCAGTTTGCCGATGCGGTGGTAATCAAACGCCAGACGTTTTTCCTCGGCCTGCAGGCGGAACATATGAACCAGCTGCTCCATAAGAAGGTCAATGCGGACCGCGTCCCGGTGCAGGTCCAGACGCCCGGCTTCGATTTTGGAGATGTCCAGTAGTCCCTCGATCAGATCTGCCAGATATTCACCGCTGCGGCGGATAACAGCCAGCGCGTCCTTGCGGTTATCCGGTATCGCGGCATCGTTCTCCATCAGTTGTGCGTAGCCCAGAATGGCATTGAGAGGTGAGCGGAGTTCGTGACTGATGCCGGTCAGGTAGCGACTTTTTGCACCATTTGCCGCTTCAGCGTGTTCCTTGGCTTTCTGCAGGGCCTGGTCGGTGCGTTCGTGGGCCACGATTTCTTCGGTCAGTAACCGGGTCTGACGCTGGGATTCCTCTTCGGCTACGGTGCGGCTCTCATGGGCCAGTACAAACAGCCAGCAAACCACACCGGTAATGATGATCAGCACGAAGAACACTTTCCAGAGCGTGATGGAGAGCACGGCCGCTTCGGCGGCGGAGGCCACCAGGGTCTGTTCATGGATCAGCCAGAGCAGCAGGCCGGAGACGCCGTTGATCAGCAACAGCAGCACCATGAAGTGGCCGATTCGGGAGTGCAGGTAGCCGAACGCTGATTCCGGAATGAACAGCCCGAAGAACCGGCGCATCTGTTCCTTGTAGCCGGCACCGGGCTTGCAGAAATCACCGCAGCGGGCATCCAGTGAACAGCACAGCGAGCAGATGTTGCCGGCGTAGGCAGGGCAGCCGGTAACGTCCTCGGGCTCGAATTCGTGTTCGCAGATACAGCAGGCCACAAGCTGGTGGTCGGTGGCAATCGGTACAAAGGGCCGGGCCATGTAATAGCGACCCTTCGTCTGCCAGGCGATCAGTGGCGCTATGACCAGTGCCGCGCCCAGGGTGATGAAGTGGGAAAGCGCCACGGCTACTTCGCCCAGCGCTCCGGCGTGGCTGACCATGCCGATCACCGAGGCCAGAATCATCGCGCCGACGCCTACCGGGTTAATGTCGTAGAGGTGCGCACGTTTGAACTCGATGTGTCTGGGACTTAAACCCAGGGGTTTGTTGATTACCAGGTCGGCCACCAGGGCGCCGACCCAGGCCACCGCGACAATGCCATAGAAGCCGAGAGTTTCCTCCAGCGCATGGTAAACGCCCAGCTCCATCACCAGCAGTGCAATCGCCACATTGAACACCAGCCAGACTACCCGCCCCGGGTGGCTGTGGGTCAGCCGTGAGAAGAAATTCGACCAGGCGATGGAGCCGGCGTAGGCGTTGGTGACGTTGATCTTTACCTGGCACAGGATGACAAAGATGCCCGCGAGGGCCAGCGAAGCCTCTGGCGAAGAGGTCATGTATCCGAAGGCCACCATATACATCCGGGTCGGGTCTGATGCGTCGGCGACAGCAATACCCTGATTCAGCGCCAGCACCGCCAGAAAGGACCCGGCCAGGATTTTTACAGTACCGATAACAATCCAGCCCGGCCCGCCGGCCATGACTGAGGTCCACCACCGTAACCGCTGCCCTTCCTGGGGTTCAGGTATGAACCTCAGAAAATCAGCCTGCTCGCCAATCTGCGCCATCAGCGAAAACAGCACGGCGGCGGCCGCCCCAAAA
>NZ_DATFKH010000190.1:0-4659 GCF_035268745.1 Marinobacter sp. | reverse complement strand
CTTCTTCAACCGGTAACGTAATGCCCTGAAACTGATCCCCAGACGCTTTGCCGCCGCTGTCTTGTTCCACCGGGTTGCTTCCAGTGCCTTTTCAATAGCCGAGCGCTCAATGGTTTCCAGGTAGCCTTCCAGGTCCATTTCACCGTCCGGTAATGCCACTGTTCCGGTGCCCTCGGCCGCGTTATCGGGCGGGGGCCGGTTGTCGGGCGTCACCGGCGCGTTACCCATGTGCAGGTCATCCTCGCCGATCAGTTCTGCATCGCAGAGAGTGAACGCCCTTTCCAGAATGTTCTCGAGCTCGCGAACGTTGCCGGGAAAATCATAGGCTTCAAGTCGTGAGATTGCGTCTGGCGTGAGAGTGGCGGGCTCGCACTCGTACTCCCGGGCAATGCGGCCGAGAATGTGGCTGGCCAGCAGTCTGATGTCGTCGGGCCGGTCCCTGAGGGGAGGCGCGGCGAGTTCGATAACATTGATCCGGTAAAACAGATCCTGACGGAAATCTCCGCTCTGGACCAGCGCCGTCAGGTCTTTGTGGGTAGCGCTGAGCACCCGGATATCGACAGCGGCTTCTTTGCTGTCACCCACCGGGCGCACGGCTTTTTCCTGGATAGCACGCAGCAGCTTTACCTGCATGGCTAAAGGCAGATCAGCAACTTCATCGAGAAACAGGGTGCCGCCATCAGCGCTGCGGAACAGGCCATCCTTGTTCTCGTTGGCGCCGGTAAAGCTGCCCTTTTTGTGGCCGAAAAATTCGCTTTCCATCAATTCCGGCGGAATGGCGCCGCAGTTGACGGCAATAAAAGGACCCTCGCGCCGGGGACCCTGGAGATGAATCATTCTGGCGACCAGCTCTTTACCGCTGCCGGATTCGCCACTGATAAACACCGGGGCCTGGCTGCGGGCCAGCTTCCGCACCTGACTGCGCAGTCTTTTGATCTCGGGCGAGTTGCCCAGCAGAAGGCCCGGCTCGTCTTCCCCCTGGCCGGCCTCGAGATCAGGTTCTGAAAGCCTGAGCGCGCTGCTTACAAGCTCGCGCAGGCGTGGCAATTCAACCGGCTTGGAGACAAAATCGAAAGCGCCGGCCTTGAGCGATTCGATAGCCGTTTCCATGTTGCCATAGGCTGTTATCACGGCCACGGGCGTGGCCGGCACATGCTGCTGGATCCACTGAACCAGCTCGATGCCGTTGCCGTCCGGAAGATTCATATCGGTCAGGCACAATTGGGGCCGGTGTTCACAAAGCAGGGCTTTGGCAGAACCAACGTCTTTGGCAGTCAGTGTATCAATGCCCATCCGGCTGAGGGTTATATCCAGCAGGTCACGGATATCTGGTTCGTCGTCGACGATCAGGGCAGTGTGTTTGGTCATTGGTGTCGAGTGCGCTCCGTGTCGTGGGTCAGATCATGCGTCCGTGATGGGCAAAAGTGATGCGGAAACAGCAGCCGGCTCTGTCGGTATCCACCAGCGACAGATGAGCCTGGTTAGATTCGCACAGTTCCCGCGCCAGATAAAGGCCCAGACCGGTCCCGCCTTTATCGGTGGTGAAGAAGGGCTCAAAAATGGAGGTGCGGTTTGCCATGGCAATGCCGACGCCGGAATCGTGAACGTCCAGGTAGGTGCGCTCTCCATCTGCGGTGGCTCCGGCGTGCAGTTCTATTTCCGGCCGACCGGTGTTCTCCAGACTGTAGCGCAATCCGTTATCACATAAATTTACCAGAACCTGCTCTATCTGGCTGACGTCGAAGCGGGCCGGGGGCAGTCTGTCCTCGATCTCCATGTTGATAATGGGAGGGGTGCCGGAACCGCTGCCCAGGGTCTGCAGATAATCGTCGCGGAATGTCGGCAACCATTGGTCAATCTGCACCAGGTCGCTGTTTGCTTCGCGCCGGCGGGAGAGGTCCAGCACGTTTTCTATGATGCCGTTTACCCGTCGGCTATGGCGCTGAATGATGTCCAGCATTTTGCGGTCGCCGGCATCCAGATGTTCTGACTCCCGCATTAACTGGGAGGCGTGGCTGATGGCGCCCAGGGGATTGCGGATTTCATGGGCGATACCGGCAGTCAGCCGGCCGAGCGAGGCCAGCTTCATCTGCTGCGCCTGCTGGGTAACTTTGCTGAGGTCGTCAATAAACACCAGAATCTGGTCGCCGCGCTCCTGGTTGAGGTGGGCAAAATTGGCCTGGACCATGGGAGAGGTTGGCATGGCCTGAAACGGCTCGGTGCGCCCCTTCGGATTTTTCAGCCAGGCCTCCAGCCCGTCCCGTAGCGGCGCCGGCAGAGTGCGGCCACGGCTGAACATGTCCTTGTCCGGGCTAGAGCCGAACAACAGTTCTTCGGCGGCGGCGTTGGCCAGCCGGACGGCGCCGTAGCGGTCCATTACCAGAATGCCGGTGCGCATTCGTTGGATGATCTGGCGGTTGATCTGCTCCAGCTCGGCAATGCTCCTGGCGCGGGAACTGGCCAGGGCTTCACTTCTGAGCATGCGCCGCGAGATGTATTGCAGAATGAATGCGGTGGCAAAATACACAATGCCCAGTGACCCTGCCCGCACAATCTCGTCGACTGAGGAAAATTCGTAGAATACCGACCAGACCGCAATCCCGAGGGAGCAGATGGCACCGAGCGCGGCGTACAGGGTACCGATTCTGGAGGGCGTCAGGATATTGCCCGCCGCAATCGTTACGATCACCAGATTTGCCAGCCCGCTGGTCATCCCTGTGCTGGTCAGCAGCAGGCCATGCAACACCAGGATATCCATCAGCACGGACACAATGATGTGGCGGTTACGGGGCTGTAAGCCGGCCAGAAGAACCAGTCCGATAAACAGGTTGATGGCCAGATAGATAATGATGCCGGCGTGGTAGTATCCTTCCGCCCGCAACCGGGAGTCGAATTCCATTGGCGTCACAAACAGCATCATCAGTAGCAGGAAGCTGACCACCACCCGGTAGTGGTTGTAGATCCGGAACAGACGTGCCCGCTGGTAGCGGGGCGGGGCGTCAGCGGCGAAGCTGGGGGAGATCTGTGAAAGGTTTGCCATGATTTGCCTTTTCCGGAAGAATTCCTGGGCGCTGGGAGGTTATAATAGCCTTTTAACGGCAATGAGTTACAGGAGCAGTGTGTTATGTCAGGGCAAGCCGCAGGGACACCGGGAAAGCTCAGGGTGGTGATGGCGCAGCTGGATTTTATGGTGGGTGATATTCCGGGCAACACGGAAAAAGTTATCGAGGCCACCCACCGTGCCGAGAAGGAGCTGGCGGCAGATATCGTTGTCTTTCCGGAACTCTGCCTGACCGGTTACCCACCTGAAGACCTGTTGCTGCGACCGAGTATGGACCTGCGGATAAACGGGGCGCTGGAAAGGCTGGAGTCCGAATCCCTGGGCCCTGCGATTGTGCTGGGGGCGCCATTACGGCACGAAGGATTGCTGTATAACGCCGCCCTGGTGATTGATGGCGGTGCCATCAGCGGGCGCTACTTCAAACACTTTCCGCCGAACTATCAGGTGTTTGACGAAAAGCGCTATTTTGCCAGTGGCCAGGATGTTCTGGTGCTTGATATCCGTGGGGTGCCGGTGGGTCTGACTGTCTGCGAAGACATCTGGATTGACGGGCCGGTTGAGAGAACCGCTGCGGAAGGTGCAAGACTGATTCTGAACCTCAACGCCTCGCCCTATGACATTGACAAGCAGGCGCGTCGTAAAGCTCTGCTGGAGCGAAAGGCCCGTGATAACCAGGTCACCATTGCCTATGTCAATCTGGTCGGTGGCCAGGACGAGCTGGTATTCGACGGTGGCTCCGTAGTCTTTGATCATTCCGGCGTGCTGTGCGCTGAGGCACCCCAGTTCAGTGAGGGCCTGTTCCCGGTTGATCTGATCTGTGAGCACCATTGCCAGCCGGTTGAACAGCCCGCGCTTCCGGAGCCCTCGGTAGAGGCGAATGTGTACCGTGCTCTGGTCCTGGGTGTCCGGGACTACGTCAACAAGAACGGTTTTAAATCAGTTGTGATGGGACTCTCGGGTGGCATTGATTCGGCCCTGACCCTTGCCATAGCGGTCGATGCGCTGGGTCCGGAAAGAGTGCACGCGGTGATGATGCCTTTTCGCTATACCGCCAGCATGAGCGTTGAGGATGCGCGAACGCAGGCCACTGGCATGAAGGTCCAGTACGATGTGTTTTCGATAGAGCCCATGTATGACGCTTTCATGGCGACCCTGGCGGTGCCTTTCGAAGGGACCAGCCCGGACACCACGGAAGAAAACCTCCAGGCGCGCCTGAGGGGCGTTCTGCTGATGTCATTGTCGAATAAATTCGGGGCTCTGGTGCTTACCACCGGTAACAAGAGTGAAATGGCTGTCGGTTATTCCACCCTGTATGGCGATATGGCCGGGGGCTTCGATGCGCTCAAGGACGTACCAAAAACGCTGGTGACGAGGCTGGCGATATACCGCAACAGTATTTCCCCGGTAATCCCGCAGCGGGTGATTACCCGACCGCCGTCCGCGGAACTGGCGCCGGGTCAGAAAGACGAAGACAGCCTTCCCGGCTATGACGTTCTCGACCAGATACTGAACCTTTACGTCGAGCGGGATCTGAGTGCAGACGCCATTGTCGCCCAGGGGTTCTGCCGCGAGGATGTTGATCGCGTGGTTCGCCTTGT
>NZ_DATFKH010000189.1:0-32040 GCF_035268745.1 Marinobacter sp. | reverse complement strand
TCCGAAGCCGCCGCTGCGATCTTGTCCATGGCGTAGGTTTCCGCCAGGTAGCCCTGGATACCTGCCTGCAGGATGCTGCCCACCAGGTCATGTTTGGTCAAACCGGAAAAATCTTCCGCAGTGAGCTTTGCCGCGGTTTGCTCTACCCGGCTTTTGAGCGCTTCCAGCTGATCGGGGCTGATGCCCTGCATATCAATGCCCACCGCCTGGTACTTGCCAGCGACAAGATTGTTTTCGCTGTAGCGCCAGCTGCGTTCAGGAGCATCAAAGCCCAGGCGGGTCATCAGGGACTGGCCAAGCGTGACCGATGGGGTGGAGGCCACCACCTCGCCATCAACGGTTATCTCGCCGATCATCTGGATAGTATTGGCGGGCAGCTGATCGGGAAGGTCTTCCACGGACTGGGGGTTTTCGGGCAGATAAGTTTCCAGTGTCTGCTGGTCCGCAATGGTCGCGGGGCGAAAGCTGATGGCAATCGATTTGCCAACCAGCTCGGTGGTTGTCCGCTCCAGCTCTGCACTGACACCACCCCACTGCACCGGTATTCCGAAACTGCCGCCGGTGGTGTTGCCAATCTGCAGGCGGAATTTGTAGTAAAGCGATTCCGGCAGGTTGGGTGCCACGGCACTGGCACGAATGTCGCGGTAGGGCAGCTGCACGTTCTCGATGGACACAGACTTGTCAGGGACAATCTGCTGGGTACCCAGCACATCCCCCAGAGTGGCGTTGCTGTTCTGACTGTTGATATAGGATTCCACCCGCGTCTGGTAGTCGTCGAGCTGCGCCTGAACCTGGGCGACATCCAACCCCTGAACCCATCCCTCGGCTTCATTGATTGTCGCGGAGGACTGCAACTGCACCAGAAACTGGTCAGCGTCCAGAGGCACCTGGGACTCGATATCAAGCCCTTCGGTATAAGTGTATTGCTTGAACGCCGGATCCAGAGCGACCCACTCGCCATTGATCCAGGCTTCTACCCAAACGTGCTCCAGCTCCACTTCCTCTGCCGCACCGCCGTAGGAGAGTTGCTGTTGGGGGATGCCTCCCTGACTGATGATGTTGGTGGCCGCATGGATGTTACTCACTCCGCCAACCCAATTCTGAATCGCTTCTGCCGGCAGCGAAACCGTACCGTAAGAGTAGCGTGCCGGAATGCCGGCCTCCCGGTACAGGGCGATCAGGGTGCTGGCGGTATCAAAGGCGTTGCCCTGCTCGCTCTGAACCGTGTAATCCGCGCCTTGCATCACGCCATAGCTGGGTACATAACGAATGGTGTTCTTGACCCATTGATAGAGCGCGAGCGGGTCTGGGCCAAGGTCGGCGACGAGGTCTTCGATACGTTGGGTGGACCTCGTTGCCGAGTCAACTTCCAGATAGTCGGTCAATGACCAAGCCGGCTCACCATTGACTCCAAGTACACCTTCAATCGCTGACTGGGACGTATACAGCCGACGTGGAGGTGGTGTTACAAAATCGAGATCGTTGCTGAAACTCTGCTGCGGATTACGAACCGGTTGTTGAAGATACTGCCTGAGTTCTGAAATAAGCGGCTTCAATGCCGGCGAGTAACTAATCCGATCAAGGCGGCCGAGGGTGTCTTCAAGGCCGGTCATGTTGGCAAGGTAGTTCTCCTGGAAGGCGCGATGCCTGGCAAGCACCTCTGCGGTTGCGCCCTCTTGCTCCAGCCGATCCCGTTCGCCCCGGAGCTCTTTACGGGTGAGGGCGTCTCGCTCTTCCAGGGTAGCGGACAGCATCTGAATCTGCTGCAACCGGCGGGAGACGGCATCATCGTCTTTTGCGTTCAGGGCCTGTTCAAGGCCATCCACCTGGGCGGATAGCGCTTGCAGTGTCTCGCCTATCGGGTTGATATGGGCCAGGCTGTTCCTGACCGGCGTGCTCTGCTTATCCAGCTCTGTCCAGGCTGCAAACACCGCCGGGCTGTAAAAGGTGAAGCTGAAAAAGAACAGCAACAAGGCACTGATCGCTCGCTTCAGGCGCTGGGAAAACATGGCTTCGGTTCTGAAATCGGCAAACATTGTCTCTCTCCCTGAGTTCTCTTATCCGCCACACGCGTCAGACTGGGCTGAGCACTGTATACGATTCAGCTTCTTGGGTGCTGCGTACACCTGGATATCCCAGGTCGGCTCCGAAGTCTGGCCAAACCGGTCTTCCAGTTTCAGGCGCACATTTTTAATGCAGTCGCCCTCGACCGGCGTCCAGCGGATCGTCGGTATGCCATTTTCGTCCGATAGCGCCATGCCTTCCGGAGCGAATTGCAGCTCAACGTCCACCGAGTAGCCCTGGCCATCAACGGCCACAATTCGGTAAACATACTCCTTGCCCACTTCTGCGGTATCCGTTGGAACGTTACCAAGACTCGGCAGCGGCATATCTCCGGCGACTGTGATCGAGTAACTCCGGCCAATCGTTGAGCGGCCATCACTGACTGTTACGGCGACCTGATGGGTTCCAATCTGATCCCCACCGGGAACCCAGGATATTTCACCGGTTCCCGAGTTGATGGTCATCCCCGTCGGTGCCGAGACAAGTGCCCAGCTCAGCGTTTCACCGTCCGGGTCTGCTGCTGTCATTGACGAGTTGTACTGAACCCCGACTCGTGCCGTTGTTGTCGGAGAACCGTCAAATTCCGGCGGTTGATTTTCCGCGAGCACATTCAGGGTAAAACTCTGAGTCGCTGAGGCGCCCTGCGAATCACGCACTTCCAGGCTCACCGCATGGTCACCCGTCTGGCCGCTATCGGGCGTCCACTCCAGCAAACCACCCGCTGACAGGGTCATGCCCGACGGCCTGGATATCAGAGTGTATGTCAGCGCTTCGTTTTCCGGATCTGTTGCGACCATCTGATAGTTGTAGGTCTGGTCAACCAAAGCACCCGATGGCGGCTGACTGATAATCGATGGCGGCGCGTTGTCGGCTGTCACGGTCAAAGTGAAAGCCTGACGTGTCGTCGCTCCCTGCGCATCGGTGACATTGATGGCGACGGCCTGAACACCCTCGTCTGTCTCTTGCGGGGACCACTGCAGGGTCCCGGTTCCAGCGCCTATGGTCATTCCGACTGGGGCCTGCCCCAGGCTGTAGGTGAGCCCACCAGATTCGGGATCCTCAGCAACAACCTGATAACCATATATCTGCCCGACCCGCGCGCTGGTTGGCGGATTGCTGGTGATCACGGGAGATTCATTAGAGTTCACCACTATGACGGTAAAGCTTTGGCTGACCGTGTTGCCGCTGGGGTCCGATACCCGAACCGTCACCGGATAGGCGCCTTCGTCGTTCTCGTCCGTCATCCAGATAACCAGATTCGAGGAACTTATAGACATTCCATCGGGACCGGCTACCAACTCGTAGAGCAGGTCAGCGCCCTGGTCATCCGTTGCAGTAACCTGATACTGCCACTGATTACCGGCCACAATCGAGCCAACCGGGGTAGAGGTGATCTCCGGGGGGGTGTCTGCTGCGGTAACGGTGATATCAAACGCCTGGTCGCTGGAGAGACCTTGAACATCTCTCACCCGAAGATTGACGGATTGGGTTCCTTCCTGTGTGCTGGACGGAGTCCAGGCGAGCAGACCTGACGTAGAATCCAGAGACACACCTTCAGGCCCAGATATGAGCACGTATTCAAGCACATCTCCATTATCCGGATCAGATGCGTGCACCTGGTAGGTGTAAGGCTTTCCAACTTCTGCCGATGCCGGTGCCGCCGACGTAATACCGGGAGCCTGGTTCACGTTCTTCACTTCGATCACGAATATTTTTTCCGCGAAAAGCCCCCGGTTATCAGTCACCCTTACCGTAATCGGGTTTCCACCAATCTGGGTTGTCAAAGGCAGCCACTGCAACTCGCCGGTTCTCCGGTCCAGTTGCATATTGGAAGGGCCTGAAATGAGGCTGAAACTCAGGGTTTCCACCGTGTTTGAGTCCTCTGCCTCAATTACGGCGGAATAAGCCTGATCCTCACTTGCAAGCGGGAGGCTCCGTGTCAAAAATTCTGGAGCTACGTTCTCTTCCAGAACCTGAATCTCGAAGTTCTGTGAAGTCGAACTGCCGCGATCGTCAGACACCACAATCCGTACCGGCTGAACACCAACCTGACCGGCAGCCGGCACCCAAAGTATTTCACCGGTTACCGGGTTGATGGCCATATCGTCCGGGAAATCACCCAGCGCAAATGTCAGTGTTGCATCCGGGTTTGCGTCCGAGGCCTGAACCAGGTAACGGTATTGAGAGCCGGCCTCCGCCTGCACCACAGGCGCACTGTTTATTGAGGGCAAGTAGTTCCGCTCACGCACCTGAAGTTGATAGGACTGCAGGTCGGCCTCGCCTGCGCTATCGACAACCCTCAGAGATACCGATTGGATTCCCCGCTGACCTTCCTGGGGCGTCCAGGCCAGCGAGCCGGTTGAGCTATCGATACTCATACCAGCGGGACCGCCGGCTAATTGAAAACTCAACGCATCGCCCAGATCGGGATCAACGGCCTGGACCTGATAGCTGTATGGCTCAAGCTCAGTTGCATTCAGCTCTGGCGAGCTGACAATAGATGGCGCCTGATTGACGTTCGACACGCTGACAGTATATGACTGCTCGTCAAACTCTCCCTGGGAATCTGCCACTCGCACCGCCACTGTCTGGCTGCCAACGTGAACGTTCAGCGGCGTCCACTCGATCTGGCCCGAAACACTATCAATCACCATGCCAGCCGGAGCGACCTGCAAAGAGAACTCGATACGGTCACGCCGATCAGGATCCGAAGCTTCAACCTTGTATGTATACGCTACTCCCTCAGTTGCATTCACCACAGGATCAGAATGGATGTCAGGGGCGCGGTTAGACACATTTCGGCGGCGGGCCGATGGCGTCACGCTGACCTCCCTGGAGCGGCAGACAGGACGCCCATCGGTGCCCAGCTCACTGACCGCATAGTAATAGGTGGTATCCAGATCCAGACCCATATCCAGATATGTGGAATAACGATTGTCCGTTAACGCGATCTGTTCGTAAGGACCACCGGCCTGGGTGCTGCGATACACGGCATAGGATGTTGCACCGGAATCTGTCCAGGTCAGCTGAGCGATACTCATTTTGCCCCGAACGGCGATATCGGTCAGACAATTGCATGCGGCATCAGATTCGTCCCGGATCCGAACCTGAGTCACTGCTGTGTCAGTCAGGTCAGACTTCCCACTGCTCGGAAAGGCGCTGGACGAGTTATCTGTAACTTGCAGGCGGACCAGATAGTCGCCCGCACCCTTTCCAGCAAAGTCATTGGTGACATCCACCAATTCACCACTGGCATCGTCATACGCCAGATCGTTATCCAGATCCCAAAGCCAGGACACCAGCTGATCAGCGGGCTGACCAGGTTCTTTCAGGCCATCATCCGGGTTGACGGAACCGGAGCCATCCAGATACCAGGGTTGCGTTTGCGGGCACAATAGATAGGGCCCCCCGGCATCTGCTGTGGGGTTGAGGGGAGGCGTATCGACATTGACAACCACTGTGGCTGTCTGAACAAGGGGCGTGTTGCCATCATCTGTTACCCGCATTGTAACGGGATAGTCTCCGAGTTCAGGGAAGCTAGTGGTGATTATTGGACCCTGAGCATCGTAAATGCCGTCATCATCAAGGTCCCACTCCCAGCGAACAATACTTCTTTCGTCTCTCTGGTGGAACGAACCCGTACCATCCAGGGATACCTGTTCTCCGGCTACGGCAGGATTGGGAGTGGCTTGCGCAACCGCCACCAGATCGCCGGTTGGCCGTTGGCTGAGAATCTCTTCGACCTTGATATCCAGAAGGGCTTTGGTAAATGACTCGGCGTTCTTTCCACCTGAGCGTAGAAAACTAAGGTCCCAGGCAGCCCCGCCATTTTCCATCGCCAGATCTACATAGTGATCCACGGTTCTGCCGGAGCCGGAAATGGCGTGGGCGCCTTCACAACGGGTGAAGCCACCGTTTCCATCCTTGACATAGCCCGTTCCCAGGCTGTCCACGCCCAGCGCACTGCGGCCATCGCCGCACCGGATGCGTGCGTTTACAACGGCGTTCAATAGCGCCCGATTCTCATTAAGCAGCGAAAGAACCGAAACGTACGTGATGTTACTATTGGTGTTATCGCGGTCCTCATCCGTGGCAAGAATGATATTGAGCGCAGCACCGTTTCTGCGGGGGAACTGGTTCAATGCGTAATCAATCGCACGCCAACCGTCTTCGGTGCCGCCGCTAGTGATCAGGCGGTTCGATGCCGCCTGAAATCCTTCGACCGACCCTAGCTTCTCACCCTCCACCTCAAGTGTGCGAGGAACGACAGAACGATTGCCATAACCTACCAGACCGTAAAGATTGGCCTGTGACTCACTGCCTATCCCATATTGCTGAAGATTCTCGTCCAGCAGCGGTATCATTTCTCCGATCCAGCGCTGCTCCCCCGACATGGAGCCGGATTCATCAATAACCACGATGACATCGGCGGCGACAGGGGCCTGATTGGCGGCTGCGTTTTGCGAGACAGTGGCCAGACCTGCTGAACAAATGCTGGCCATGAGGGTGCGACAGAAACTCCGTTTCATGGTGATCCCTTATTGCGATTCAGATTATCAGTGTCGGAATTACAGGTAATGATGCCTGGGTAGGTGTCAGGGTGCGACGATTCGCCTTCTTACAAACAGCGAGAGGATTCCCATGGCCATCAGAAGCCAGGTAGATGGCTCCGGAATCGATGCAGGTTTACCTGAGATATCCAGTTCGCCCCAGAAATACAACGAACTCGACTGGTCAAAGGAGGTGCCCATCTCCGGGTCAGTGTGGGAAAGGTAAAAAATGTCATCTGGCGCGGTCAGACCGGTAAATAATGAGAGATAAGCGGTCTCCCCAACTGCCAGATCAAAGTCCCATCCGAGCGCAATGGAAACATCATCCTCGGAGCCTTGCGGTATTGCGTTGTTGTTATCCAGCGAACTGGAAATCAGGTTGTCGTAGATGTCACCGAAGAGAAATCCTGGCTCGTCAATTTCCCAGCTCTGACCAGTTGCCGGAACACCAACGGCTTGCCCGAATTCGTTGAAATAGGTGTTAGCAGAAGGGTCGAATTCGAAATCAAAGAAGGCGTCCAGCGAGTGGCTGCCGGGCGAATCGAATTCGAATCTTACCGCCCCTAACCCCGAAAAATCCAACTGCGGATTTCCAGGCATGGCATCACCGGCGAAATACTCATAAAGATTGCCGTTGATATTAAATGCCCAATCGTTGAGCGTTATCGGTCCGGAAACCGCTCCGGCAGAAAAAAGTAATATGGCAGGAAAAAGCAAAGTCGCTTTAAAGAAGACGGTAAACATCCTGTACCTCGAAAGTCCATTTAACGAGCCGTATTTAAACACTACATTGCGAAATGTTAACCGTCAATATCTGCCTAACTTCTTATCCGAATGATTCCAAAAAACACGAAAACACCGTTCAAAAAATTGATTTAGTTGATTTTATGGCAAAGACGCTCTCAGCCTGCGCCGCGATCCGGCCCATTGGCGCCCTACAGGTGCCTGTGCTGCGACCAGATGCTCACACCGGCCGCTGAGCCGAAGCGTAACTCCGCAAAAAAGTAACCTCGTGTAACGGGTCTGACTCATACCGCCATAAACGGTATACTCACGCGCAACATTCAAATTTTATCCAGTCAGGTTCTGTCCATGCTCAATGCCGACGCCCTCAGCCAGTTGCGCCAGCTGAAATCCGACATCGAAGAACACAAGGTGGTGTACCCCGGTACCGTCAAAGCCACCAACGGGCGTTTCGGCTTTGTGGCACTGGATGATGGGCGGGATCTATTCCTGCCGCCGGAAGAAATGCAGAAAGTTCTGCCCGGTGACCGGGTCAATGTCACTGAACAGGACGGCAACAAGGGCAAGACCCAGGGCCTGGTGGATGAACTGCTTCAGTCCCGGCTCGACACTTTTGTGGGCCGCTACATCATCCGGGGCAAGGGCCACTTTGTTGCCCCTGAAACCCCGGGAATCAACCGCTGGATATTCATTCCCCCGGAGGAACGCCGGAGCGCCGAGCCCGATGATTTCATCTACTGCAAAATTCGCCGCCATCCCATCAAGGATGGCAAGGGCCAGGCGAAGATCCTGAAAGTGATCGGCAAAGCCGGAGATGCCGGCGTAGAACGCGCCCTCACTCTGGCTACCTTCGACCTGCCGGATACATGGCCAGAGGCGGTTCAGGCCCAGGCGGAAGCGCTGGATGAGAGTGCCATCGGCGCCCACAAGGCAGCGCGGGAGGATCGCACCGACCAGCCCTATGTAACCATCGACAGCCCCGGCACCCAGGACATGGATGACGCTTTGCTAGCGGAACCCAACCCCACCGGCTGGAAACTTTCCATTGCCATTGCCGACCCCACGGCACTGATTGATCCGGGTTCACCGGTCGAGCAGGAAGCGTTCCGTCGCGCCACCGCTATTTATTTCCCCGGCGAGCCCCTGCCCATGCTGCCGGACAGCCTCAGCACCCGGTTGTGTTCGCTGATGCCCCAGATGGACCGGCTGGCGCTGGTCTGTGACCTGCAGGTCAACAACGACGGCAGCCTGGGTGATTACAGTTTTCATCTTGCTACCATAAAATCCCAGGGCAAGCTCAGCTACGAGCTGGTATCAAATTTCATTGACGGGCGAATTGACGATGACATCAAGGCCCTGCCTGATGTCATTACCAACAGCCTGGACCAGTTGCATCAGGCCGCCACGGTGCTGCGTAAATGGCGGGCAGAACACGCCCTGCTCAGCGGCGACCGGCCCGAATTCCGGCTGCGCCTGGACGAAAACCGCCGGGTGCGCCTGATTGAACCGTCGGTCCAGAATGAGGCGCACCGCCTGGTGGAAGAATGCATGGTCGCGGCCAACCGCTGCGCCGCGGATTTTCTCGGCAACCAGTCCCGCGGTCTGTTTATCCGGCATCCGGGACTGCGCAGTGACCGGGTCGACAATGTCCGGGCCCTGCTTGAAGGCTTTGCGCCCCAGCTCAGCGGCCTGGATGTGAAAGGGGCGGAGGGCTTCCGGGAACTGATGAAGCACAGCGGAGCGCTGGAAGCGGAAGTTCCGGTCAAGACCATTATCTCGCGGCAGTTGGCCAGGGCAGAGCTGTCATTCAGCTCCGGCCCCCATCAGGGCATGGGACTGAAGGCATATACCACATTCACATCGCCCCTGCGCAAATACACCGACTTCCACGTTCACCGGCTGATCAAATCCGCGCTCTGGCAAACACCCTTGACCGAACTGGACGACACCCTCCTGGAGCAGCTTCAGAGATCACAACTGCAGGCCCGGCAGGCAGCAAACAATCTGGAAAGCTGGCTGAAATCGGACTTTGCCAGAACGCTTGGTGACAGCGAAGTCACCGGAACCATCAGCCGCACCACCCCCGGCGGTTTCTTTGTTCGTCTGGACAGCAATGGCCTGGAAGGTTTTGTCAGCTGCAAAACCCTGGACGGCAAATTCAGTTTTGACCCGGTCACCCTGCGCCTTGTCCACACTAAAAATGGCCGCATTTTCCAGCTTGAACAGCCGGTGACGGTTGTTTTTTCCGGCGTCGACGAACGCAAGCAGATCCTTTTCAACCTGGTGGACACGGATGCCGGTGCCGCCGGCACGAATCAGCGGGCCTGAAAGTAAAGCCGAAAATCGAAAATACGATTCCGTTGCACCACCGTAAATAAAAAATGACAGCACTCATTTGTTGAGGAGGTGACTACGGATGCCTATCAGCCCGACAGAATTTCTCAAGAAGTACGGCTTTGAAGAGGAAGAAGAGGAGTCCGACCACAGCCTGCGTCACAATGCCATGGAGCACGCAAAACATCTGCGGCGCCCCCATGCCGGAACGCCCCACGACTGGGAAGAATGGGAACGTTACAAGAAAGAGCACCCGGACGAGGTCGAGGACGATGGCTGAACAGGGGGAAAACGGCTAGCTCTGCTCGAGCATGCGATCAAGGCGTTCATCCTTGGCCTTCCAGAGCTCCGCCAGCCAGTTCTTCACATTCCTGCGATGCTCGGCATCGGTGGCGTAATCCCGGCCTTTCAGATACTCGGGAATAGTGGCGGTATCAATCTCCACCTTCACTTCGCGGGTGCGTCCACACAGAAAATCCCAGAAACTGGGGGCACCGCCGGGATAGGCGATGGTCACATCCACCAGAGTCTCAATGGTATCTCCCATGGCATCCAGCACAAAGGCTGCGCCACCAGCCTTGGGGGTCAGAAGGTGGGTGTATTTCGATTTCTGCTGGTCGTGTTTGGCCTGGGTAAAGCGGGTGCCCTCCACGAAATTCATGATGCTGACCGGGGTATAGCGGAACTTCTCGCAGGCCTGGCGGGTGGCTTTGAGGTCTTCGCCGCGTTTTTCCGGATGCTTGATCAGGTATTCCCGGGAATAGCGCTTCATGAACGGAAAATCCAGCCCCCACCAGGCCAGACCAATCACCGGCACCCAGATCAGTTGCTGCTTCAGAAAGAACTTGAGAAACGGTGCCCGGCGGTTGAATACCCGCTGCATTGCGATGATGTCGACCCAGCTCTGGTGGTTACTCAGCACCAGGTACCAGCTTTTGCGTTTGAGTTTTTCCTCACCGCGCACAGTCCATCTGGTGCCATGGGTAAGCTTCATCCAGCCGGTGTTGCAGGCCACCCAGGACTCGGAAAGCCAGATGATCAGACGGGTACACAGAACCCGGAAACCCTGATGGGGAATAATCAGCTTGAAAATGGCCGGGATATAAAGCAATACACACCAGAACAAAGTGTTCAGCCCCAGCAGGATGGAGCTAATGACACCAATTAGCGGGGCGGGCAGAAAACTGAGCATGGGCATCCTGTTATTCTGGTTCTTGTTTCGTTAACCTCGCAGATTCAGTCTAGCAGAGGCACCCGGCGATTGTGCCACAGGTGAATACCTCAGGCTGCCCTACCATCGTCGATCCGATTTTTGCGGAAACCGGGCTCATGACAGCCCGGACAATACGCCACGGAGTTCTGACAGGCTGTTAATGACCGCCGACGGCTCGATACCCCAGTCCTCGTAAACCTTGTGCGGATCCCGCCGGACCCAGATCGCCATCAGACCGGCCGATCTTGCCCCGATCACATCCCAGGCATTACTCGACACCAGACACAGCGGCTGATCCATGGCACCCGTTGCCCGGCGGGCGTAGGCGTACACGGCCGGATCCGGTTTGAAACTCCTGATGTCATCCACCGAAACCAGCCCGTCAAACAGCGGCAGTAAATCATTGTGCCCCAGAACTTTGCACAGCGCTGACGGGGTGCCGTTGGAAAACGCAAACATAGGGTAAGCACCCTTCAGACCCTGCAACGCCGGCAGGGCATCGTCAAACGCAGGCAACTGCAGATATGCATTCATCAGTTCGTCTTCACGCTTTGCGCTGAGCGACAAGCCGTGGCTGGCCATGGCGTAACGCAGAGCCTGGCGGGTACAGACACCAAAATCCTCGTAGGCCCGCATCAGGCCCTTGCGAAAGGCAAATTCCAGCTGTTTTTCACGCCACTGGGCGCTGACTGACCGGGCCGCGTCGCCGGCATCGCTGGCCAGCAATCCGGCCATGCCCATGGGATCAACCAGAGTGCCATACACATCAAATGCCAGAGAGGGCTGCATTCGTCGTCTCCTTGCTATCATTCATTCGCTGTTGGTCCAGCGTAGCTCATATCGCCGACTGTATCGGACTTCGCCCAACCCATTGGCCAAAGCGCGGGACCTTCCCGGATACCGGTGTATACTGGCATTCATGAATCCCGTTGATGCATTTAATCTCGACACCCGCTCCCTGGCAACCTTTCTTGCCGTTCTGGATGAGGGCAGCGTTTCCCGTGCCGCCGTTCGTATGGGTGTCAGCCAATCCGCCGTCAGTCATACCCTGGACCGTCTGCGCCTTGCCCTGGGGGATGATCTGTTCGTGAAGTCCGGTCGCAGCATTGTCGCCACCCGTTATGCGGTTCAGGCCGGACCCCACATCCGCCAGATACTCGATGAGCTGAAATCCCTGCCATCCGGCCCGCCCTTTACCCCTGCCACCGCCGAATTCAGCTTCACCATCGCCGCCAACGATTACCAGCGCGATCTTCTATTACCGGGCCTGGCCAGCATTTTCCGCGAGCAGGCTCCGGGTATCCGGCTACAGGTGATTCCCTCCGGTATTCCCAGTGCCGACATGCTGCGCAAGGATGTCTGCGACCTGATTGTCTCACCCCATGCGCCCGCAACCACAGACATCATGCAACGGGGCCTGATGACCGATCACATGGCCGTATACTATGACCCCACCTGCCGCAGGGCCCCGGAAACCCTGGCAGACTATCTGACAGCGGATCATATCGGCATCCTCTTTGGCACCGGTGAGAAAACGGCGCTGGAAGACGCGCTTGCAGCCCGGGGCCTGAATCGCCGGACCGCGGTCACTGTCGCCAATTTCTCCGGTTTGCCCGCGTTCCTGCGAGGAACCGATATGCTGGCCACGGCCCCCGGCAAAATGCGTGACCAGCTGCTGAAAGGGTTTTCGTCAACCCCGCTGCCCTTCGACTACAAACCATTCACGCTGTTGATGCTATGGCACAAACGCCATCAGTCTGACCCGGCCCATCGCTGGATCCGGAATCAGTTAAACAGCGTGGCCGCGGGACTGAACCGCTAATTCATCTGTTTTATTCATACATTGTATGATCCAGACAGTCGTTATCTGTCCACCGGGTCGGCGTACACTTGGCTACTCAGTAAACCTCCGCTTTACCCACAGTTATCAGGAATAGAATGCTCGCGCTTACAAGTATCTGGACCACCGTATTACTGGCTGCCGCTGTTGCGCTCGGGCCTCTGGCAATCGATATGTACCTTCCGGCGCTGCCGCTGATGGCTGAAAGTCTTTCCGCCAGCGCGACGCAGATTCAACTGACCCTGAGCATCTACCTGACAGGCTTCGCCCTCGCCCAGCTGGTATGTGGCCCCCTGGCCGACCGTTTCGGACGCAAGCCCATCATGATTGGTGGCTTCCTGCTGTTTGCGCTCGCCAGCATCGGCTGCGCCCTGGCAGAAAGTATCGAAACCCTGATCCTCTGCCGGTTCTTGCAGGCGCTTGGCGGCTCCGCCGGGCCTGTGCTGGGTCGCGCCGCCGTCAGGGACATATACACTCCCCGTGAAGCCGCCCGGATCATGGCGATTCTTGCCAGCATCATGGCTCTGGCACCCGCCGTTGCGCCCACCATTGGCGGTTTCATGATGGTGAGTCTGGGCTGGCCGTCGCTGTTTCTCGCGCTGGGCGCCTACTCACTGCTGATGGCCCTGGTGGTGGCTTTTGGCATACCCGAGCCGATGAACCCGCAGCATCGCCAGTCACTGGCGATTGGCAGCCTGCTGCGAAATTATCGCAGGATCGGCTCAGACATCGGCTTTATCGGCTACACCCTGACCAATTCCCTGGCCTTTGCCGGACTGTTTGCATTTCTGTCCGGCTCATCGTTCGTGCTGATCGAATTTTTCGGGGTAAAACCGCAACATTTCGGCCTGTTTTTCGCCTGTGTCGTGGCTGGTTATATCGCCGGTAATCTCATGGCCATCAGGCTGGGCCGCAAACTGACACCGGATCAGATCCTGCTTCGCGGCCTGGTCGTCTCGGTAAGCGGCGGTGCCGTCATGAGCGGGCTGGCGCTGGAGGGCGTTAACACCGTATGGGCCGTTATTCTGCCGCAGATCGTATTCATCGCAGGAGTGGGCATGGTGCTGCCACAAACCATGGCTGGCGCCCTGGCCAGCTTTCCCGGCATGGCGGGTTCAGCATCAGCGCTGTTCGGATTTATCCAGATGGTGGTCGCGGCCATTGTCGGGGTGCTGGTGGGGTATTTCCACAACGGCACACCGGTGGTCATGGCCGTCATCATCGGTATCTGCGCAGTTTCGGCCCTTGCCAGCTATCTGCTGCTGGTGCGCAATCATGCAGCTGCAGAGTTTCAGACGGCATGACCAGCAGTTATTCCAGCCGTGAAAAAACATCCAAAACCGGCTAAAAGTAGTAAGCTGTATCATCAATCAATTGTCGAACGGAGGAGCACAAAATGGCCCAGGTAACTCGCGCTGGAAATCCGATGCAGGTCAGCGGCACTTTGCCCCGGCCCGGTGATCAGGCACCTGAATTTACCCTCACCAATCAGGGCATGGAAGAGGTCACCCTCGACACATGGGCGGGCAAGCGCAAAGTGCTGAACATTGTGCCGAGCCTGGACACACCCACCTGCGCCACTTCCACCCGCAAGTTCAATGAAAAGGCCAGCGGGCTCGAAAACACGGTGGTGCTGGTGATTGCCGCCGACCTTCCGTTTGCCATGAGCCGTTTTTGCGGCGCTGAAGGCCTGGAGAACGTGATCACCCTTTCAACATTCCGCAATTACAGCTTCCAGCAGGACTACGGCGTTGCCATCCAGGATGGCGCACTGGCAGGCCTCTGTGCCAGAGCGGTGGTGGTTCTGGACCAGAACAACAAGGTCATTCACAGTGAACTGGTACCCGACATCAAGGACGAGCCCGATTATGACGCAGCGCTGAACGCACTCTGACGGATTTGTCCGCCAGCGCCACCCCTTCCGACGCAGGCCTGGGCCGTCAGCTTTTTTCGATGACCTGGCCCATGCTGTTCGGTGTGCTTTCACTGATGACCTTTCAGCTGGTGGACAGCGCCTTTATCGGCCAGCTCGGTCGCGACCCGCTTGCCGCCCTCGGCTTTACGCTGCCGATGCAGCAACTGATTATCGGGCTTCAGGTGGGCCTGGGCATTGCCACCACCGCCATTATTTCCCGAACACTGGGCGCAGGTGACGTTCTCAGGGCCGAACGGCTGGGCGGGCTGGTGGTGCTGGTGGGCGCGGTGCTGGTGCTGGTGTTGTGTGTCGGGCTCTGGTTATCACAAGCCCTGATCATGACAATGCTGGGGGCCGAGCAAAGCCTGCTGCCACTGATCAGGAGCTACTGGATTCCCTGGCTGCTGTCGGCCTGGACCGGTGCCATGCTGTATTTCGGTTACAGCGTCTGCCGGTCTCACGGGGACACAAAATTACCGGGCTATCTGATGGTCGCCACCAGTGTGCTGAACATCGCGCTGGACCCTGTTTTCATTTTTGTCTTTGGCTGGGGGCTTCCGGGCGCTGCAATCGCCACGGTGTGCTCGTTTGCGCTTGGCTGTCTGTTTATCTTCCCGAAACTAAAGAAATCAGGTTGGCTGCGCTTCGACCTGACCCAACTGGCGCTGGCAAAAGCGTTTCGGCAGCTTGGGGCCATTACCGCACCGGCCATGGTCAGCCAGTTGATGCCACCGGCCTCTGCAATGCTGGCCACGGCGCTGGTGGCGGGTTTTGGTTCCGCCGCTGTGGCCGCCTGGGGCCTGGGTACGCGCCTTGAGTTTTTCTCCATCGTAGTGGTGCTGGCACTGACCATGTCGATGCCACCAATGATCGGGCGGCTGCTTGGTGCCGGCGAGATTGGACAGATCCGCCGACTGGTTCGGCTGGCGGTGCGGTTCGTGGTGCTATGGCAACTTGTCATCGGCCTGATATGGCTGGTGGCGTCCGGGCTGGTATCAGAACTTTTCACCAGCGACCGGGAAGTAAGGAATGTGCTTGGCACCTACCTTGTCAGGGTACCACTCAGCTACAGCGGGCTGGGTGTGTGCATGTTGATGGTATCCGTATGCAATGCCCTTGGGCTGGCAATGCGGGCGCTACTGGTATCGACAATGCGCCTGTTTTTATGCTTCCTGCCCTTGCTGTGGGTCGGTGCCCAGATAGCGGGAATCAGCGGGCTGATGACCGGGGCACTGGCAGGCAATCTGCTGGCAGGTATAATGGCGTACTCGTTTTATCGTCAAGGTGTTCGAAAGCTCGCCTGGCAATTTGCCCATTCTTGATTTATAAGACTGAGCAGGCTTTAAACATCAGTTTCACATACCGTTTTTGAATTAAGCTGAATCCGAAACAGAACTCACTCCTCACGGGTTGAACACCATTATGGACATGGGACTACTCATTTTTCTGCCCGTTTTAGGCGCGATTGCTTCATTTCTGGCAAGGCTGAAGCAGCCTGGCCCGGATTATGTGCCAACTCATGCGCTACTCGCGCTGATTGCCCCTGCCGTTTGCCTGTTGCTGCTTCTGGGCTACCTTCCCCGGATTCAGTCCGGTGAGGCCCTGGTCTACACCCTTTCCTGGATACCCGGCATCGGCCTCGACCTGGCGTTCCGGCTGGACGGACTCAGCTGGCTATTCGCCGTGCTGATTACCGGCATCGGCTGTCTGATCATTATTTACGCGCGATACTACTTTGCCGGCAAGGATACGGCAGGGCGCTTCTTTGTACTGATCCAACTGTTCATGACCGCCATGCTGGGCATTGTGCTATCGGAAAACCTGCTGTTCATGCTGGTGTTCTGGGAACTTACCAGCCTGGTGTCCTTCCTGCTGATCGGCTTCACCTGGACCAGTCGCGGTGCCCGTCGGGGCGCTCGCATGTCTCTGGTGATCACCGGCGGCGGTGGCCTGGCCCTGCTAGGGGGCATATTACTACTGGGGCAGATCGTTGGCAGTTACCAGATCACCGACATTCTGGCCGCCGCTGACACCATCACCAGCGACGACCGCTATCCTCTTACGCTGACGCTGATCCTGCTTGGCGCCTTCACCAAGTCCGCCCAGGCGCCCTTCCACCTCTGGCTACCCCACGCCATGGCGGCACCAACACCGGTGTCCGCCTACCTGCATTCGGCCACCATGGTGAAGGCCGGGCTCTTCCTGATGGCCCGCCTGCACCCTGCCATGGGCGATACCGAGCTGTGGTTCACGCTGATCACCATCACTGGCATGATTACCCTGATGGTTGGCGCTTTCGTGGCCATGTTCATGCACGACATCAAGGGCCTGCTTGCCTACTCCACCATTTCTCACCTGGGGCTGATCACCCTGCTGATCGGCATGGGCAGCGAAATGGCCATGGCCGCAGCGCTTTTCCATCTGGTTTGCCATGCCCTGTTCAAAGCGCCTCTGTTCATGATGGCCGGAATTGTTGACCAGACCACTGGCAGCAGGGATATGCGCAATATCAATGGCCTCTGGAAAACCATGCCGGCGCTGATGCTGATTACCATAATACCTGCCGCTGCCATGGCAGGCCTGCCACTGATGAGCGGCTACCTGAGCAAAAAGATGCTGTTCACGGAAAGTCTGCTGGTGAGCGCACCCGGCTGGGCCGAGACGCTGATTCCGGTCTGGGTCACCATTGCCGGGCTATTCTCGGTTGCCTATTCCGTGCGCATTTTCCATAACGTGTTCTTTAACGGGCAGCCAGTGAATCTTCCCCACTGGCCGCCGAAGAAAAAACCCGCAGGTATGCTGATACCGCTTCTGATTCTGGCCCTGGGATCACTTTTCGTGGGGCTTGCGCCACAGACCACCTACGACACACTGGTTCACCTGGCAGTCTCGGCCACCGCCCTGACCCAGTTACCTCTGTATGACTTTGCAGCTCTCGCTGAAGCCCGGGTACCGGCGATGATGAGCTTAGTGGCAATGGTCGGCGGGCTGCTTTTCTACCTTGCCCGCAACCCCCTGTTCGCCATTCACCGCCAATTGCCCGAGGTGGATGCCAAAAACATTTTCGAGCGGACTTTGCAAAACTGCATCCGGCTTGCCCAGATTCTGGTCCACCGGCTGGAAAACGGTTCGCTCCAGCGTTATCTGGCATTCATTCTGGTAGCGGCCATAGCGCCGGCGCTGTGGATGCTCATCGGTAACAGTGACTGGCGGGGGCCATCGGAACTGACGTCGGTTGATGCCATCGGCGTTTTCGGTGCCATCATCCTTTGCCTGTCCGCCATAGGGGTTGTGCTTTTTCACCATCAACGTTTGCCGGCCCTGCTTCTGCTGTCGGTGACGGGCCTTTTCGTCACTCTCGCGTTCGCCCGGTTTTCGGCTCCGGATCTGGCACTGACACAACTGTCAGTTGAGGTCATGGCCATAGTGATTATGATGCTGGCGCTGTCCTTCCTGCCCCAGACCTCTCCCAGAGAGTCCGGTGGGGGCCGGGTTATTCGTGATCTTAGCCTGGCCGGCCTGGCGGGGACCGGCGTTGCGCTCTTCGCCTACGCGGTACTGACCCGGCCCGCCGATACCATTTCCGGGTATTTCCTTGCCAACAGTGTTCCCGGAGGGGGCGGCACCAACGTGGTCAATGTGATTCTGGTGGATTTCCGGGGCTTCGATACCCTGGGTGAAATCACTGTGCTTGGCATCGCTGCTGTTGCAGTATTCGCATTCACCCGCGATCTGCACCTGAAACAGCGGGTAGCCAGTTCAGGCTCCCTGAAGGGGTTTGCAGAGCCGCACCCGGTAATCCTGCAGATGGTATCGCGCATGGTCCTGCCCATTGCGTTGCTGGTATCTGCCTATATTTTCCTGCGGGGTCACAATATGCCGGGAGGTGGCTTCATCGCCGGACTGGTGACTGCCGTTGCGCTGACTCTCCAGTATATGGCCGGCGGGCTGGCCTGGGCACAGGAGCGTATGCTGACGAGGTTCCGGCCATTGATCGGGGCGGGACTGCTGATCGCAACCGCCACCGGAATAGGCAGCTGGTTCACAGGTTACCCTTTCCTTACGTCCGCTTTCGCCCACATGGACTGGCCGATACTTGGCGAATTCGAATTGGCCACGGCACTGCTGTTTGACCTTGGCGTGTACACCACGGTTGTTGCGGCTACCCTGCTGATACTGGCGAACCTGGGCAAGCTGATGACGGTAGCCGGACCCGGCAAGGAGGCAGGCTGATGGAACTGGTCATTGCTATTAGCCTGGGGGTGCTGACCAGCACCGGGGTCTACCTGATTCTGCGGGCGCGCACCTTCTCGGTGGTGCTCGGGCTGACGCTGCTATCACACGGGGTGAACCTGTTCCTGTTCACCATGGGTCGGTTGACTACTGGTGCACCGCCATTGATCGGGCTGACGGAGTCCCATACCGACCCACTGCCCCAGGCATTGGTACTGACAGCGATTGTGATCAGCTTTGCGATGACGGCATTTGTAGTGGTCCTTGCGCTGAAAGCGGCGGTGGAGCTGCGCAGTGACCATGTGGATGGCGAAGATCCGAACGAGGACCGCCAATGAACCACCTGATGATCATGCCCATCGTGATTCCGCTGATCACCGGCGCCTTTCTGCTGTTGATGTATGGCTACAACATCGGTCGCCAGCGATTCCTGAGCGTTGCCTCTACCCTGCTGCTGGTGGTATTTGCCATCTGGGCGGTCATGCAGGCGGGCGTGCACGATTACACCCTGTACCACCTGGGCGACTGGCAGCCGCCTTTCGGGATTGTGCTGGTGCTGGACCGGCTGAGCGCCATTATGCTGCTGCTGACGGCCCTGTTGAGCCTGTTCTGTGTGCTGTATGCCAGCCGGGGATCGGATGAGGCGGGCTCCCATTTTCACGCCCTGTTACAGTTTCAGCTGATGGGTATCAATGGCGCTTTCCTCACTGGCGATCTGTTCAACCTGTTTGTGTTTTTCGAGGTACTGCTAATCGCCTCCTACGCGCTGCTGCTCCACGGCGGAGGCCGCGCCCGCAGCCGGGCGGGGCTGCACTACGTGATTATCAACCTGGTCGGTTCTGCGCTTTTTCTGCTGGCGCTGGGCATTCTATACGGCCTCACCGGTACCCTGAACATGGCCGATCTGGCACAGGTGATTGCCAATGCGCCAGCATCCGACCTGCCATTGCTGAAGGCAGCATCGCTGTTGCTGATGGTAGTATTCGGTATCAAGGCCGCCCTGCTGCCGCTGCTGTTCTGGCTGCCACGGGCCTACTCCGCCGCCAGCGCGCCGGTCGCTGCATTGTTCGCCATCATGACCAAGGTCGGCTTTTACGCCATGGTAAGGGTATTTCTGGTGGTATTCGGGCTGGATCAGGCGGCACCCGCCAATGACACCGTTATGGCCTGGCTCTGGCCCATGGCCCTGATAACCCTGACGCTGGGAGGCATCGGCGTGCTGGGCGCCTCCAGCCTGCGAACGCTCACCGCCTATATGGTCATCGTTTCCGTGGGCATATTATTAGCCACCCTCGCCATGAACAACCAGCACCTGCTGGCTGCAAGCCTGTTCTATCTGATACACACCACCTGCATGACAGCCGTGTTCTTTCTGCTTGCAGACCTGATCGGGCGCTACCGTGAAGCCGGCTATGACAGCTTTTCGATTATCTCTCCGCTGGCTCACCGTTGGCTACTGGGCAGCCTGTTTCTGATTGCCGCTGTCAGCATGGCAAGCCTGCCGCCCTTCAGTGGTTTCGTCAGTAAGGCCTGGATTCTGCAGACCTCTTCCCATCTGCCGGGTTACCTTTGGTTGTGGGCCACCATTCTCGGATCAGGGCTGTTGATTATCACCGCACTGAGCAGAACTGGCTCGGGCTGGTTCTGGCGACCTGGTGAGCGCACCCTCAAGGTAACACCACCCCTGGACAGGGGGCGCACGGCCACGGTAGCACTCATGATTGCCATCAGCCTGGCGCTCAGTCTGTTTGCCCAGCCAGTCATGAATTACCTGGAAGTGGCCGCCGAGCTTGTTTATCAGCCGGCAGGGTATGTCGATGCTGTACTGGGCGATTACATTCGCCATGATGGCGAGGTAAATAGCAGCGAGGTTAACAGCAGCAATGTGAATAGCGGGGAGGTGACGCAATGAGCCGTCGCAACTTCTGGCTGCCAAGGCCTCTTTTCTCACTCTTTCTGGCGGTGCTCTGGCTGCTGATGGCGAACAGTTTCTCCATGGCCCAGGTGCTGCTGGGGCTGGCCCTGGGCCTGTTCATTCCGTTTGTCACCCAGGCATTCTGGCCGGAACAGGCCCGGGTGCGCCATCCGCTGCCGCTACTGCGCTATTCGATGGTGTTAGTGATGGATGTTATCCACTCAAGTCTGACTGTGGCCCGCCTCATCATCTTCTACCCCAACCAGCTGACACCGAGCTTTGTTATCTTTCCGCTGGAACTGGATGACGACTTTGCCATTACTGTTCTGGCCAGCACTATTTCCCTGACGCCAGGCACCGTGTCTGCCCACTATGACAGTGACGCTGGCACTCTGCTGCTTCACGTTCTGCACCTGACCGACGAAGATGAACTGATCAGGAGCATCAAGGAACGCTACGAGCAGCCGCTGAAGGAGATCTTCCAATGATTGCTACCGTAATTCCCTTCGTGACCGGGGTTTTCTGTATAGCGGTACTGCTGAATCTTTACCGGCTGGCCATCGGGCCCGATATTGTCGATCGAATTCTTGCTCTGGACACGCTGATGATTAACAGTATTGCGCTGATCGTGCTGGCGGATATCCAGATGTCCCTGGGCGTTCTGTTTGAGGCCGCCCTGCTGATGGCCCTGATGGGGTTTATCGGTACCGTGGCCATGACCAAATACCTGTTAAGGGGAGATGTGATCGAATGAACGATTCGGAGATGCCCCTGTTACTGGAGCTGATCATTACCTTATTTCTGGTGGGCGGTGCCGTTGTGGCGCTGATTGGCTCCATTGGTCTGGCACAGCTGAAAGACTTCTATATGCGACTGCATGGCCCCACCAAAGCCAGCACGCTCGGCGTCGGCTGCATTCTGGTGGCGTCACTGCTGTATTTCAGTTACCTGAAGGACGGGGTGTCGGTGCAGGAGGCGCTGATCACGCTGTTCCTGTTCGTGACTGCCCCGGTCAGTGCCCACATGATGGCTAAAGCGGCGCTGCACCGGAAGCTCAAGTGTAGCGACCGGACCCGTACTGGGCCACCGGATCAATGACCGGCGAACCGTTCCCGGAAGCTTTCGGGCATGGGCACAACCTTTTTGTCCCGGTAGCTGAAGAAGACGAACCCGTATTTGGCCATGGCCACCGCCTGGCCGCTCTGTTCCCTGGTCACCCGGAAGACAAAATCGCCGCCGTATTTATTGAAATCCATCAGGCCCACTTCAAAACGAAGCATTTCCGGGAAGAAAGATTCAGACTCATACATGGTTGCCAGATCGGTGACAATAATGCCAACGCCATCCTTGCCGACTTCCTGAATACCGTAATTGACCAGAAACCGGGCGCGGGCTTCGGAGAGCATGGATATAAGGGCATCGTTGCCCAGGTGATTGGCGCCGTTGATATCTGTAATGCGCACCGCCATCCTGGCTTCAAAGTGGAAAACGTCGTCCGGAAATGACAGCTTGATACGGGCCAAGGTTGGCATCCTGTGTGGTAGCATGTTGTCGGGTGGCCAATAATACCCGGTTGCGTGTATACCTTCACCCGGAGTCTGATAAAAAAAGATACGGACAAATCATGGAAATTCGCCCTGCGGCAACGCTGGTTCTGACCAGAGATACCCCCGAAGGTCTGCAGGTCCTGCTTTTGCAACGGACCTGGGATGCGGTATTCCTGCCGGGATATTACGTTTTCCCGGGCGGCGGTGTTGATACCGGTGAAGCACTGGGCCGCCCACATGCGCTGGGCCCGGGAGATGCCGAAATCAGTCAGACCATGAGCCTGGATGAAGGCGGTGCGGACTATATGCTGGCGGCGGTGCGGGAATGCTTTGAGGAAGCGGGCATCCTGTTGGCGCAAACAGCTGACGGCAAAAACATAACCGCCGACCACCCGGTACATCGGGAACGCGATGCCCTGTTTCAGGGTAAGACTTCTTTCGCCGAACTTTGCCGCCAGCACGGACTGACCATTCCCCTGGACCAGCTTGCCTATCTCTGCCACTGGACCACACCGCCCGGGCCGCCGCGGCGTTTTGATACCCGGTTCTTCATCGCGCCCGCGCCGACAGGCCAGGCCGCCAGCCATGACGGTACCGAGACCATTGATCACATCTGGCTGACCCCCGCTGAAGCCCTGGAGGATCACCGTGCCGGGCGGCGGCTGCTGGGCCTGCCAACGGTGCAGACCTTGCGCCTGCTGAATGACTTCGATACCACCGAAACGGCCATGCGCTATGCCCATGCCAATCCACCGGCGCCAGCGCCGAGCAAGCCATGGCCCGCCATCCGGAAAGGCGGCCCGGTTGAACTCGAGCCCGGCGCCCCGGCCTATGACGAGGCCGCGAAGCTGGATCCTGAAGCGGAAGGCACTACCCGGGCAGAGATAATTCCGGGTGAACCGGTGGAAATTGCCGCCGGGGTGGTCAGGCTGACGGCACCCAATCCCGGCATGATGACCGGCCCCGGCACCAATACCTACATTCTGGGGCAGGAGCGTTTTACCGTACTCGACCCGGGCCCGGACCATCCGGGCCATATAGAGCGGCTACTGGAACTGACCGGGGGCATTATTGACCAGGTGCTCGTGACCCATACCCATCCGGACCACTCGCCAGCAGTCGCGACACTGAAGGCAAAAACCGGTTGCCGGGTTTTCGGTCTGAAAGCGCCGGAACACCCGGGTCAGGACCAGACGTTCTGTCCCGACGATGAGCCCGGACATGGCGACCTGATCGTGACCGAGGCGGGCATTCTCAAAACCATCCATACCCCGGGCCATGCCTCCAACCACGTGTGTTTCGCGCTGGTCGATCAACAGCTGCTGTTCTCCGGTGATCACATCATGCAGGGCTCGACGGTGGTCATAAATCCGCCGGACGGCGACATGAAAGCCTACATTGAGTCACTTTACGAACTTCTCGCCGAACCCGTCGAGTTCATCGCCCCCGCCCACGGTTTCCTTATGGGACAGCCCGGTGTGGTGATTGATTACCTGATCACGCACAGGCTCTCCAGAGAACACAAGATTGAGAAAATACTTCAGGCTATAGGCCCCGCAGACCTGAAGACGATTACCGCCCGGGCCTATGACGACGTACCCCGGCCACTCCACCGGGTGGCTTCAAGGTCTGCACTGGCGCACCTGCTGAAACTCGAAGCCGACCGGAAAGCCGCGAAAAAGGGTGAAAACTGGGTTGTTTCTTCGCGATAAACCCGAGGAGCTGGTGTGTCTTCCGAAACCCGCAAATCGTTGTGGCTGGCCTATACCGGTCTGGTTCTGACCCCACTGTTCTGGGCAGGAAACGCCGTCGTCGCCAAGGGTGCGGTGGGACAGATTCCGCCCATGTCCATGTCGTTCTGGCGCTGGGTCATTGCCCTGGCCATTCTGCTGCCGTTCGGGCTGCCCGGCGTTCTGCGCCAGCGGGCCGTTATTCGCCAGCACTGGCGCTCTATTCTGGCATTGGCGACGTTCAGCGTGGCCGCGTTCAATTCATTGCTCTATCTGGCGGCGGTGACCACCTCGGCGATCAACATTGCGCTGATCAACGCCACCATTCCGATCATGGTGGCCCTGCTGGCCTGGCTGCTTCTGGGCGACCGCACACGGCCTCTGCAGGCTCTGGGTATCGGGCTGGCGATTATCGGCATAGTCACGGTGGTAGCCAGGGGCGACCTTTCGGTGCTTACCGGGCTACAGGCTCAGCCCGGCGACCTGCTGATGGTGCTGGCAGTATCCAGCTGGGGGCTTTTCTCGGTATTGCTCCGGCGACAGGCAGTGCCACTGCCAACCCTGACTTTTCTGACGGTGCAGATCGCCACCGGGGCGATGGTTATTTTCCCATTCTATCTGGCCGACCTGCTTTTCATTTCCGGGGGCTTCGAGCTCAACCGTTCGACCGTCCTGCCAATGCTGTATTTCGCCATTTTCCCCGGCATCCTCGCCTATGGTTTCTGGAACCACGGCGTGCACCGGATTGGCCCGGCGAAGGCGGCGATTTTCATGTACCTGACGCCGGTGTTTGCCTCGGTGCTGGCCGGCATTTTCCTCGGTGAGCGCCTGGGTCCGCCCCATCTGCTCGGCGGCGGGCTGATCCTGGCCGGGCTCTTGCTGGCTACCCGTTCGCGGAAAGTCCATTAGCGCCGCCCGAGGGCCTGGCGAATCTGCTCCAGAGCGGTTTCGAGAATGGCCCGGGGGCAGGCAAGGTTAAGACGCATGAAACCGCTGCCCTGCTGACCAAAGCTGATGCCCGGATTCATGCCCACCCCGGCCTGGTGAACAAAGAACGCCTTGAGTTCCCTGTCACTCATACCCAGTCCGCGGCAGTCCAGCCATACCAGGTAACAGCCCTCCGGCTCAAAGGCCCGGATGCCCGGCAGGTCAGAGTTCACTGTCTGAACCACAAAGTCCCGGTTGTGCTGCAGGTATGCAAGCAATTCATCCAGCCAGGGCCCGCCATGGCGATAACCGGCTTCAAATCCGGTCATGCTGAACGGATTGCATTGCAGCATGTGCATGGAGTCGAAAACGGTCTTAAGCGCCCTGCGGTGCTCCGGGTTCGGCACCACCAACGCCGACAGCCCGAGTCCCGGCAGATTGAAGGTTTTGCTGGGAGCGACGGTGGTGACCAGGGCATCCTGATCCGATACCAGACGGCCCAGCATCTGGTGCGGCTGTTTGTCCGGGAACACCAGGTCACAGTGAATTTCGTCTGACACCACCATCAGTGCGTGGCGCCGGGCAATGTCCAGTACCGCAACCAGCTCTTCCCGGTTCCAGACGCGGCCCACCGGATTGTGCGGGGAACAAAGCTGGAGAATCCTCGCATCCTCGCGGGCGGCGCAGGCGTCCAGGTGCTCCAGATCCATACGGTACCCGCCCCGATCTTCAACCAGCGGGTTCTCGATAACCTGACGTCCGGTTTTGCGGATAGCATTAAAAAATGGCGGATACACCGGCGGCTGGATAATAATGCCGTCGCCGGGAGCAGAAAACGCCATGGCCGCGGCGTGCAGCGAGGGCACGACACCGGGAACCAGCAGTATCGACTCCCGCTCAATGCGCCACCCGTGGCGAGCGGCGTACCAGCCAATCATGGCCTCATAGACACTGTCCGGATACAGGGTGTAACCGTAGGCCGGGTGCCGGGCTCTCGCTGTCAGGGCGTCTACTACTGGCTGCGGTGCGGCAAAATCCATATCCGCCACCCAGAGGGGAATCACGTCGTTACGGCCAAACACCGCCTGCCGGGCATCGTATTTAACCGCGCCGGTATTCTCCCGGGGCAGCGGTTGGTCAAATTTGCTGGACACAGTTGGCCTCCGCAAAAAAGTTTGAATTAGCCGGCTGCTATTCTGTGGCGCATAGGCCTTTGGTCGCAAGTATTCGCGTTTTCGCTTGCCCGCCGCCTTCCTTTCTTGCGACCCTGACGGTTTGTTCGTGCTGTCGATACCTGAGCCAGAGCCTTCCATGATTACCCAGATTCTGTCCACTCTTCTGCCGGTGTTCCTCGTTGCCGGCTGCGGCGCACTCTATGGCCGCTACCGCACTCCGGACATCAGGGGCCTGAACGTGCTCAACATGGAGCTGTTCGTGCCCATGCTGGTATTTGCGGTACTGGCTGACAAGGAGGCCCCGCTGCAGGACTATGCCGGACTGGCGCTGGCGGCAACGGTTGTGGTCCTGGGCTCAGGAGTCGTCCTGTATCCGCTGGCCCGGGTCCTGAAGCTGAATCTGAAAACCTTCCTGCCGCCGATGATGTTCAATAACTCCGGCAATATGGGCCTGCCGTTGCTGGTGCTGGCTTTCGGTGAGCAGGCGCTGCCGGCAGCCGTAGTACTGTTTATCGTCGAAATGCTGCTACATTTCTCTTTCGGGCTTCACATGCTGGACCCACATACCTCCATTCTGAGGCGCCTGCGGCTGCCGATTGTGTTTGCCAGTATTGCCGGGCTTGCCGTTAATTTCAGCGGTATTGCGCTTCCCGGCGCGTTACTGGAAACCCTGAACATGCTGGGGGGAGTCTGTATTCCGCTGATGCTGTTTGCCCTCGGGGTGAGAATGCTCGACGTGGATTTCAGCGACTGGAAGCTGGGGCTTCTGGGTGCCATCGCCTGCCCCGCCAGCGGCCTGATCCTAGCCTGGCCAATGATTGCGATAATGGATCTGCCCGGCCTGCAGGTCGCCAGCCTGTGGGTGTTTGCGGCCCTGCCACCGGCGGTGCTGAATTACATGTTGGCTGAGCAGTACCAGCAGGAACCACACAAGGTCGCCTCGCTGGTACTGATCGGTAACCTGGGAAGTCTGGTCGTCATGCCCCTGGTGCTGGGAATGGTGTTTGCGGCGGGCTATGTCTGAACGCTTCCGGGACAAAACACGCCCGCAGCCGCGCGCAATTGCCCGGTCATTGCGGCGAGATCGCCACTGGTGCCTGCCACCCGAGCGGATGCCTTGCAACTGTCCCGACTTTGACAGATGGTAGATAGAGTTTTCTGGCTAATGGCAACATTGATACGGAGGTCTGTCACATGAGCGTTCTTTTGCTGCTGATCAGTGCCCTGGTGCTGATCTATCTGGGTATAGGCGGCACTACGGCTGCTGGCGTGCTTGTTCTGGCAACCATTATCGGGCTGTTTCAGGACGGCTGGCACCTGCTCAGCATCCTGTTCGGCGGCGGTTTGCTGGCATTAAGCCTGGCGCTGCTGTTCCCGGGGGAGTTTCGAAAAAACAGGCTGAGTGCGCCACTTCTCGGATGGGTACGGGGACGGCTTCCCCACTTGTCTGCCACCGAAGAAGAAGCTCTGCGCTCCGGTTCCGTGGACTGGGACGGCGAGCTGTTTTCCGGTCAGCCGCAGTGGTCAGCGCTGCTGTACGCCCGTCCTGCCCATCTCAGCAGCGAGGAGCAGGCCTTTCTGGATGGCCCGGTCGAAAAGCTCTGCGGCATGCTCGACGACTGGAAGATCACCCACGAAGGCTACGATCTGCCCGCCAAGGTCTGGCAATTCATTCGGGAAAACGGCTTCTTCGGACTGATGATTCCCAACAATCAGGGCGGCAAGGGCTTTTCCCACACGGCGCATTCAGAGGTCGTGATGAAGATCTCGACCCGCAGTGTATCTGCAGCCGTGACCGTCATGGTGCCCAACTCTCTCGGACCCGGTGAGTTGCTGATGGAATATGGCACCGACGAGCAGAAACAGTATTACCTGCCGAGACTGGCAGGGGGTGAAGAAATCCCCTGCTTCGCGCTGACCTCTCCTGTAGCCGGTTCTGATGCGGGTGCTATTCCGGACAAGGGCATTGTTTGCCGGGGCCAATGGAACGGCGAGGAAGTGCTGGGCCTGAAGGTTACCTGGAACAAGCGCTACATTACCCTGGCACCGGTAGCCACGCTGATCGGTCTGGCGATCAAGGTGTACGACCCGGACCGGCTGCTGGGGGACAGTGACGATATTGGCGTCACCTGTGTGATGGTGCCCAAAGATGTGGAGGGCGTACACGCCGGTGCACGGCACCTGCCCATGAATACCGTGTTCATGAACGGGCCTACCTGGGGCAACGACGTGTTTATCCCCATGGACCAGGTGATTGGTGGCCAGGACATGCTTGGCAAAGGCTGGAAGATGCTGCTGGAATGTCTGTCCATCGGCCGCTCCATTTCGCTTCCGGCACTAGGCACAGGCGCTGGCAAAGCCGCCAGCCTGGCGACCGGTTCCTATACGCTTACCCGCGAACAGTTTGGCCGTTCCATCAGCCAGTTCGAAGGGGTACAGGAAGCACTGGAACCCATAGCCGGCTATACCTACATGATGGACGCCGCCCGGCTGCTGACCGCCGGCATGCTCGACCGTGGCGTTCGACCGTCGGTGCCCTCGGCGCTGCTGAAATACCGCAACACCGACCTGATGCGCAACGTGATCAATCATTCCATGGACGTGGTGGCAGGCCGTGGCGTGATCACCGGTCCCCGCAACTTCCTGGCCCGGGTCTATCAGGCCGTGCCTATTGGCATTACGGTTGAAGGTGCGAACATTCTGACCCGCAGCCTGATGGTGTTCGGCCAGGGTGCAATTCGCTGCCATCCATTCATTGTCGAAGAAATCAAAGCCGCAGGCATGGAGGACAAGGAAGCAGCCGTTGAGAAGTTCGACGGCATCTTCTATCGCCACATCGTCCACACCACCCGCAACGCCCTGCGCTCATTCGTACTGGCGCTGACCGGCGGATTGCTGGAACCGGTGCCCCGCGACGGCAACATCCAGCCATACTACCGTCAGCTGGCCCGTTTCTCTGCGGCTTTTGCACTGATGACAGATGTCACGTTACTTTCTGTGGGCGGTGGCCTGAAAGCGCGACAGCGGCTGTCTGGCCGCATGGCCGACTGCCTGGTGCACCTGTATTACGCAACAGCGGTAATCAAGCAATGGCACGAAGAGGGCTACCCGGACAACCAGCGCCCGCTGGTAGACTGGTGCCTGCAGACCAGTTTGCGGGATCTGAAAGTTACCATGCGTGAGCTGATCATAAACTTTCCGGTGCCAGTGCTGCGGTGGCCGCTGCGGATTCTGGTGTTCCCGCTGGGCGCCACCGGCCTGAACGGCCCGGACGATAAACTGGGCGCACTGGTAGCCAACAGTATTGTCGAAGATACGCCGCTGCGACAGCGCATCAGTCGAGGCTGCTACATCAATAGCGACCCCGACGATTCTCTCGGCCGGGTGCTGAATGCCTACCGGCTGGCCAATGAAACCCAGGAAATGCGTGATCGCCTGCACGAGGCGATGCGCAACCGTGATGAAGACGAACTGGGGGGCATTGACCTGCTGATGGGGCATCAGCGCAAAGAGCTGGTGGACTGGGCGTGTGAGCAGGGCGTCGTGAAGAAAGAGGAATGCGACAAGCTGCTTGAGGCCCTGGAAGCGCTTTACGATGTCATCCGTGTGGATGCGTTTGACGCCGATGGCCTGAAGGCGCTGTCACGGTGCGCCAAGGGCAAACGCAAAGTCGTGGAGCGTCCACCGAGGGAAGAAGACTGAACGGAGGCTCACACCGTGACCGATGAGGAAACACTTCGCACTAACGAGCAAGCCGTCGAACCCGGGCCTGCCCCGGATGCCGGCCTGCGCTTCATTGGCTCCATCCGCACGCCCTGGACCGATCGCCGGCACTGCCCTCGCCAGGGCCGCTTTGACGGCCCCGAGTGCCAGCTGGTTCTGGATCCTGTCTGGCACGAAGGTCTTGCGGGGCTCGAAGACTATGACACCATAGAGGTGCTCTACTGGCTGGACCAGAGCCGCCGCGACCTGATCCGGCAAAGCCCCGGAAACGACGGCCAGACCTTCGGTACCTTTGCCCTGCGATCGCCGGTTCGGCCCAATCCGATTGGCACGTCCATGGTCAAACTGGTGCGTATAGAAAACGGTACGCTGATTGTGCGCGGCCTGGACTGTCTGGATGGCACCCCGCTGCTGGACATCAAACCGGACCGCTGCGCTTTCAGCCCGAAAGCGCCACCCAAGCCGAACTGACAAGCCATCGTAGCGCCCTCAGGATGCCCGCAACCGACTCCTGATGGCCTCATCCACCAGCCAGTGTCGCAAGGTCTGGATGCCCCGCTCCTGCCGCCGGCTCGTTTTCCATGCAAAGTAAAAACTGTCACCCGTCATGACCGAATGACAGGGCAAGCGGACAAAATCTCCGGAATCTTTTGGCGTGCTCAGCATGTAATCGTTGGTCAGCGCGATTCCCTGGTGGAACCGTGCGGCCTCGAGCGCCAGTAACATGTGGCTGAAGTGCTGTATCCGCACTGTGCCCGGAATCTTCTGGTCCACACCGTGATACCATGCCTCCCAGTCACCGGCTGCTTTATCAAAAATGCTGTGGGTCGACAACAAAGGAAATTCTGACACCTCATCAGTCGATAACTCCGGCTCATCCCGTCCCTCAAATTCTGAATCCCGCCTCAGTTCCCGGCGCATACGCTGCCAGTAATCCTGGCTACACACCGGAAACAGCCGCTCGGTATACAGCAACTCATAACTGAAAGCCGGTGACGTGGGTTTGATGGTAATAAAACAATCGGCCACCCGGTCTGACAGCAGCGGATTCTCACTGCTCATCTCCAACGATAAATCCAGTTGCGGGTGCTGCCGCTGAAGGTCCGGCAACCGGGGCACCAGCCACCGCACCGCAAACGAGCTGAACGCAGAGAGCCGCAACCGGGATTCCTCATGCCCCAGCAACTGCTCACTGACCCGCTCAATCTGCAACAACGCCGACCCGACGCCATCCAGATACTGCCGGCCCTCATCAGTCAGCGTGAGGGTACGGCCACTGCGCCAGAACAGCCGCTCACCAAGATAGGTTTCCAGCTGCTTGATCTGATGACTGATCGCACTCTGGCTCACCGCCAGCTCTTCCGCAGCCAGCGAAAAGCTGTTCAGACGGGCAACGGCTTCAAATACGGGAAGTGATTTCAGCGGCGGCAGTTTCATTATCTATTTTTCTAATACCAGTAGTTAATAGATCATTTTATCGGATACTAGCATACCACTAGAATGCTCACACGAGTTAAGGGAGCCCTGCGTAACAACCCTTGCAGAACTGTGCGGAGCCAAGGATGGCGGAGCCCAAGCTTCACATGGGTGAGGCCAAGCGATTATGAAGCGAAGCTTCGTGCGACAGCCGAACGACCGCAATCTGTGATTGCGGGCTGGACCCCGCAGCGGTGCCGAAGGAGCATGTTTTGCAAGGGTTGTTACGCCGGGCCAATGCTCCCAAGGGGGAGGAAAGTAAGTAAGGGGTAAAACCATGGCAGGAAAAACAGTCAACAGCGCAATCTTATTGCTGATCATCGGCAACGCCATGGCCATAGTTTCTGATGTGTTTATCAAACTGCTGGAGCCCGGCGCGCCAATATTCCAGTTTGCCTTCCTGCGCTCCATCCTGACCCTGTTCATGCTCATGCCGCTGGCTGGCAAACTGAACCGGAAGCACCTTTTCGAAGGCTTCAGAATCCACGCCATCCGCGCTCACATCCATCTGGCGGGCATGCTGTGCATGGTCATCGCCCTGGGCAACCTGCCCCTGGCAACTGCCAATGCCGTGTTCTACGCCGCCCCCATACTGGTGATGGTGCTGGCGGCCCTGGTGTTTGGTGAGCGGCTAACGCCAATGAGCGTCACCGC
>NZ_DATFKH010000188.1:0-6627 GCF_035268745.1 Marinobacter sp. | reverse complement strand
CTAGCCCAAATGGACTAAAGAGTGCAGGAATCAAGTCCGATTATTCGTTTTTTGCGGCATTTTTGGGCCCCCTCGCCCGCTGAATTCCTTGTATCCTTTTTCTATTCACGCATTCTGAATGGTGGCTGTTGTCACCGATGTGATCGCGCACAATAAGGACCGGGACATGGCTAGACTACAACAAAAAGAATTCGGCTTCGGCACACAGATTCGGAAATCGCCCTACTTCGACGCTACCGTGCGCTGGGGCGCCAAAGGTTTCTCGGTATACAATCACATGTATATTCCCCGGGATTTCGGTGATCCGGAGCAGAACTTCTGGAACCTGGTCAACAGGGCCATCCTGTGTGATGTTGCTGTTGAGCGCCAGGTGGAAATTACCGGTCCTGATGCTGCAAAATTCACTCAGATGCTTACCCCGAGAGACCTTTCAAAGTGTGCGGTGGGCCAGTGTAAATATGTACTGATCACCAATGCCGAAGGCGGCATTCTGAACGATCCCATCCTGCTTCGTCTCGAAGAAAACCGCTTCTGGCTCTCTCTGGCGGACAGTGACATCCTGCTGTGGGCCCAGGGAGTCGCCATTCATTCCGGTCTGGATGTCAGAATCCGCGAACCGGAGGTATCGCCACTCCAGCTGCAGGGTCCGGAGTCCGGCAAAATCATGGAAGCGCTATTCGGTGACAGTATCAACGACCTCCGGTATTTCTGGCTACGGGAATATGATCTTGACGGTATTCCTCTGATTGTTTCCCGCACCGGCTGGTCAAGCGAACTTGGCTATGAACTCTATCTGCTGGACGATTCAAGAGGTGATGAGCTTTGGGAGAAGATCATGGCCGCAGGTGCTGCCTTCGGTCTTCAGCCTGGTCACACCTCAACCATTCGTCGGGTTGAGGGCGGCATGCTGTCCTACCATGCCGATATGGACACCAACACCAATCCCTATGAACTGGGTCTGGACCGTCTGGTCGAACTGGATATCGAGGCCGATTTCATTGGCAAGGCTGCGCTCAGGCGCATCCGTGACGAGGGGGTATCACGCAAACTGGTTGGCCTGGTCATCGGTGGTCCCGCACTGAGGGGGCCCAACTCCAGCTTCTGGGCCCTGGAGCAAGCGGGTGAACAGGTAGGCACGATTACTTCTGCGGTGTTTTCTCCGCGCCTGGAACGCAATATTGCATTGGCAATGGTTGGCAAAGACTTTTCGGCCCTTGGAACAGATTTCAACGTCGAGACTCCTGGCGGGAAAACAACCGCCATCGTGGTCGAAAAGCCTTTCTTTGATCCTGGCAAGAAAATCGCGGCGACTCCATCCAGGCGAATAACAAGCCTCACCGGGTGAGTCGGGATTCAGGAGTTGTTCAGAGGCTCCTTAGCTTGCGGTCAGGCATTAATTGTAAGCACCAGAGTCAGACCACCCATCAGCACGCAGGATCGATTTTATGGGGCTGTTTTCTTTTCGCCACAAACCTTCCGCTACCAGCGCAGAAGATCAGACTTCCGGTTTGCTGGAGAACTTTCTGAGCGGCTATTCGATCGAGGTGATTCCGCGGACCGCCGACCAGATAGAGAGTTTTCGGGACCTGCTGCCAGCAGGCACCCGCGTCTATATCGCCCATATCGAGGGAACACCGATCAGGGATATGGTTCGCACCGCACGACGTCTGGCCGATGAGGGTTTTCCGGCCATGCCCCATTTTCCTGCCCGCATTATCAGGGACCGGGCCGAACTGGCCGAATGGGTCGCCCGTTACAGGGACGAGGCGGGCGTGGAACAGGCACTGCTGCTGGGCGGTGGCCCGACAACTCCGGCCGGCGCATTCGAGGATTCCATGCAGATGCTGGAGACCGGGCTCTTCGACGGGTTCAGGAATCTACACTTCGCCGGCCACCCCGAAAGCAACCGCGATATCGACCCCGATGGTTCCGACCGGATGGTCATGCAATCACTGAAATGGAAGCAGAAGTTCTCCGAGCGCACTGATGCCCGTGTGGCAATCACTACCCAGTTCTGTTTCGAGGCCGCTCCGGTCATCGCCTGGGCCGACCGGCTGACGACGGAGGGTATTTATCTGCCCATCCATATCGGGGTAGCCGGCCCGGCCAAGCTTCACACCCTGATCAAATACTCAATGTCCTGTGGCGTGGGCCCGAGCATGCAGGTGCTGCAACGCCGGGCAAAGGATGTGAGCAAGCTGCTTCTGCCCTATGAGCCCACCGACTTACTGACCGAGCTGGCTGAGCATCGGGCGCAGCATCCGGACCTGGGCATTCACCAGGTGCATTTCTTTCCGTTGGGCGGGATCAGGGCCACGGCGAACTGGGTCACTGAAAATGGCGGGTGTGCGGGGCGCCCCGCCTCCGCCGACGCTCCGGCGAAGAAGACTACCTGAGTGCAGTAGCCGTGGCCCATTGCCTTACGCTCAATGTATGGGAAGACGCCTGCAGACGGGTCCGGAGCCTGACCAGGAGCGATAAACAAGGACTGAATGAAATAGCTACGGGCTTTTTTTATTTTTCACTAGCTTGAACAGATTAATGGGTGTTGATTTGACGTCCCTGGTGACAACATAAATAAAATAACGTTCAATCCCGATCTCCCTGTTGAGCAAATCCTCCATCAGATCCTGAAAACTGTTAAGGCTGGTGGTAACGACTTTGAACACGTAGTCCGAACCACCCGCTGTTGCACTGCATTCCACGATTTCATCGATGCTTTGAATGCAATTTTCAAACTGCCTGAAATCTGCCCGGTTGTGGGTCTTCAGTGACACTGTCACGATAAATTTTGCCAGGTCGGCAATTTTGTCAATCGCAATCTCACCGCGATAACCCTTTATATACCCTGCCTTTTTGAGTTTTTCCAGTCGAATCCAGCAGGGTGTCGGCGACAGGCTCACCAGCTCTGAAAGCCTGGCTTTGCTTAGTTGTCCGTGCTGCTGCACCGTACTCAATATGCGGATATCCAGTGTATCCAGGCTGACGTTTTTCATATTTTCATTGGCCCGGTCTGCGGAAGCGCTCACGCAGCATAAGCGAAAACCAGGGCTGATTGCCCGCCTGGCCAGCGTTATTCATGGTCGGACCCATCATTCACTGCATTATCCATGGCGCCCCGGATTTCCAGGGCGCGGCGCATTGTCCGAATGTCCCTGTCAATAGCATAAAGGTAGTGACGCCGGTTGCCACGGTCAAGTAAGCAAGACCCCGGTGATAAACCGGTCCGCCTGCCATTACGGGTCAGCACTGCCATTGATGATTGACCCACGCTCACCTCTTCTGACCAGCCCCGGAATTGTCACAAAAAAATTCATTAAATCAATTGCTTATTCATTTAGCCCAAATGGACTACAGAGCGCAGGAAACAAGTTCGATTAGCCGTCTTTTGTGGCACTTTTTAGGCCCATCTTGCTGCCGGTTTCTCTTATTATCGGTCTGGCAAACAAAATAAAAACAAAGGGCCGACAGAATGAACCCGTATAAAAACACCTATGTGCTTACCGGAAGCTCGCTCACCAAACTCGGTGTGCTTGATCTGATCATCAACAGTCTATATCGATATGAGTGTTATGCGTACGAAATGCACACTTTTAACGATGCCGATACCGGACGCTTTTTCTTTCGCGTGGAGTTCAATTTCGTCGGCGACGGTGAATTTTCTGAAGAGGCCTTGCGTAAACAGTTTTCCGACCGGGCCGAAGCCTTCGAGATCAGATGGGACCTGAGCGACCTGGCGACCCCGGAGAAAGTGGTGATCCTGGTATCCCAGTACGATCACTGCATGCAGGATATTCTCCACAGGAGCAGTACCGGCGCGCTTAATATCGAAGTTCTGGCGGTCATCTCCAATCACTCCGAGCTGAAAAGGCTGGCCGACTGGTATGAAGTTCCGTACTACCACCTGCCGGTTACGGCAGAAACCAAGGCGCAGCAGGAAGCGCATATGTGGGAAATCATCCAGCATTGCGAAGCTGACCTTGTCCTGCTGGCCCGCTATATGCAAATCCTGTCCGAGGAGATGTGTAAAAAACTGCACGGCCGGGCCATCAACATCCACCATTCGCTGCTGCCGGGTTTCAAAGGCGCCAAGCCCTACCATCAGGCCTACGAGAAAGGTGTAAAGCTGGTAGGGGCAACCGCACACTACGTCAGCGAAGATCTGGATGAGGGTCCAATCATCAGCCAGGGCGTCGAACCGGTGGATCACACCTATACCCCCGAGCTACTCGTGGCAAAAGGCCGGGACACCGAACGCCTGGTACTGGCGCGGGCCATCAAACTGCATGTCGAGAAACGATGTTTTCTCAACGGCAACAAAACTGTTGTTTTCCCCGGGCACTGACTATCGTAATGTAATCCGCAGCAAGGAGATGTAGCTTTATGTCCGTCCATTATTCCAACATCAGCTGGCACCGCAAGCCTCACCAGACCGATGCAGAAACCTACTCGCGCAATCATCGGGTTACCCTCAGTGGTGACCAGCAGGTCAACGTTTCCGCGTCCGTCGAATTCAAAGGCGATTCAGAGTGCGCCGACCCGGAACAGATGTTTATCAGCGCAGTGTCCAGCTGTCACATGCTGTTTTTTCTGGCCATCGCCGATTATCAGGGTTATCAGGTCGAATCCTATGAAGACAATCCGGTCGGCTATCTGGAAAATAACGATCGGAAAGGCAAGGAAATGACGCGCATCGAGCTGTCGCCGCGCATCACCTTCGGGGGCGATAAAGTGCCGGACGAGAAAGCGATATCCAGAATTCACACCAACGCCCATAAAAACTGTTTTATCCGCAACTCGATCACAACCGAGGTGACAGTCAATCAGATTTAATCAGCCACCCATGGCGGGAGTAATCTATGAATCACAGTCAGTATCCAGAAGACATTCTTCTCAGGGAGGATGCAGATGGCGCCGTCTACTTCACATTGAACCGAGCCGATAAATTTAACACGCTTTCCGAAGCCATGATGGATGTCCTGCAACAGGAGCTGGATCTGATCGCTGACCAGCCTTCGGTCCGGTGTGTGGTAATCGGAGCCACAGGGAAAGGATTTTGCGCCGGTCACGACCTGCGGGAAATGCGCGCCAATCCGGACCAGTCCTACTATCAGGCGTTATTTCGCCGTTGCAGCCGGCTGATGCAGAGCATCGTCGCGCTGCCGGTGCCGGTAATCGCCAAAGTCCAGGGCATGGCCACGGCGGCCGGGTGCCAGCTGGTAGCCAGCTGCGACCTGGCCATCGCCGCCAAATCGGCGAGTTTTGCGGTCTCCGGCATCAACGTGGGCCTGTTCTGTTCTACCCCCGCCGTGGCGCTGTCCCGCAACGTCCCGGCCAAACGGGCGTTCGACATGCTGGTGACCGGCAGTTTCATCGATGCGGATACCGCGCTTGAGTGGGGCCTGCTGAGCGCAGTCGCCCCTGATTCCGAACTGGATAATGCCGTGACCGACAAGGTGGAACAGATCCTGAGCAAGAGCCCTGCGGCAGTGCGCTTTGGCAAGGCTATGTTCCACCCCCAGCGGCAGATGCCACTGGCCGATGCCTATGAGTTTGCCGGCAATGTGATGGCCGAGAACATGATGAGCCCTGACGTGGCAGAAGGGATCGATGCGTTTCTCGGCAAGCGTAAGCCGGTCTGGGAACAACCGGGCAACGACTGAGTAGGTCGCATGATACAACCATAAGGTGAACGGCCATGAATGATCTCTGCGATTTCAATGCGGCTCTCGAAAAAACAGCCGCCAATTATGTTCCGCTATCGCCTTTGAGTTTTATCAAACGGGCTGCCAGCGTTTATCCCGACAGAACGGCACTCATTTATAACGATACCCGTTATAGCTGGCAGCAGACCTACACACGCTGTTGTCACCTGGCTTCCCTGCTACAGAGCTTCGGCGTTGCCCGGGGGGATGTGGTTGCCACCCTGTTGCCGAATGTCCCTGCCCTGTATGAGGCGCACTTTGGCGTCCCCATGGTCGGGGCCGTGCTCAATGCCATCAATATCCGCCTCGATCCGGAGGCGGTGGCCTTTATTCTCGATCACAGTCGTACCCGGCTGTTGCTGACCGACCCCGAGTACGCCGAAGTGGTGGCAAAGGCCCTTGCCCGCATGGAAGGGCCGGCCCCCATCATTATCAATGTGTCAGACCCAGGCCAGGGCGCAGAACGCTTTATCGGCGATCTTGAATACGAGGCGTTGCTGGCTGATCAGCCGGCGCCCGGCGCCTGGCCATTACCGGAGGACGAATGGGATGCGATTGCCCTTGGTTACACCTCCGGCACCACCGGCAATCCCAAGGGGGTTGTCAGCCACCACCGGGGTGCTTACCTGAATGCCGTCAGCAACGTGCTGTCCTGGACGCTGCCTCCGGGCGTGGTCTACCTGTGGACCCTGCCCATGTTTCATTGCAACGGCTGGTGCTTCCCCTGGACCCTGGCTGCCATCGGCGGCACCAGCGTCTGCCTGCGGCGGGTGGATCCGGAGCAGATCCTGAAACTGATCCGGCAGCACAGGGTCAGCCATTACTGTGGTGCCCCCATCGTCCACGCCATGATCGCCGACGCTGCCATTGCCGCGCGGGAGCCTTTCGAGCACAAGGTTTCAGGGCTGATTGCGGGCGCCGC
>NZ_DATFKH010000187.1:0-1910 GCF_035268745.1 Marinobacter sp. | reverse complement strand
CGGCCAGTGCCGGAGGTTTCGGGGATGGCGCCCATGGCGGAAGAGCATTTCCGCGCCCGCAAGGAGTCCGGCAAGGACCTGATCGAGGCGCTGGCGGAAATGGACCGGTTGTTGTCAGGCAGAGGCTGAAGGCCTCAGGCGACCGGACGGGACACTGATATGTTTTGACCTGTCAAATGATGGCACAATGTTCGTTGTTTCACCTCCGGTTAAGCACGTTGGGTCAGGACATGGCCAGGCAGTTTGCGACGGTGGATCATACTGATATACGTGGATTGGTTACCGACCTGACTTCACTACGTCGCGGAGCTGACCTTTCTCTAGCAGCAGGGATCAGCAACCGGAACCGCCTCTGGGCGGATTTCCGGCCACTGCCGGTTTAGTGTCCTCAAGGGTTCTCCACACCGGCCTGACCCTGCCCTGACTCAACGTGCCTCCTCTTTCATTTTTCGACCCTGCTGGGGTTTCCAGGTTTATCCGGTGTTCGACGTCCCATGGACCCTCGGCATCTCCTCCCGGACGATCGCCCAGATAAAACCGGCCAGCTCCCTGGCAATCGCCACGCACACCAGCTTGCTGTTCTTACCGGCCTGGATGAGGTCCCGGTAGCGACCGCAAAGGCGTTTCTGAGCCTGCCAGGCGATCCTCTTCGCGGCCTCGGACGCAGGGGCGGCTTTACGCTTGAGATGTTTCGTCTGGCGCGCCGGGAAGCGGTAACTCCAGGCTGATTCGACCAGCATCCGTCGGGCGTGACCATTGCCCGTGAGCGTGATGCCGCCTTGGCGACGCCTCCCGCCACTGCTATGTTCGCTCGGCACCAATCCCAAAAATGCCATCAGTTGGCGGGGCGAGTCGAAGCGGGAAATATCCCCCAACTCAGCCAGCAACACCATGGCCGCCAGCGTGTCAATTCCCCGTAGCGCCACCAGGGCCTCCACAACCGGCGCCAGAGACCACTGCGCCAACGCCCGCTCCATCTGTGCACGGAGATCGGCCACGCGCCGCGCCGCCGCCCGTACCGCATCAACATATTCCTGCAGCACGACCTGCTGCCAGTCATGCGTAAATTTCAGCGACTCCAGCCACGTGTAATGGGCCTCCGTCCAGCGCCTCTTGCCAGCGGGCCAGGCGTGCCCGTGGCGCAGCACGAACGCGTTAAGCTGCTGGCGTGCCTTTCGCTCCTGAGCCTTCATGTCGCCTCGGGCACGGGTCAGATCCCGCATCGCTTCTTGCTCCGAGCCGGGCACCCAGACGGGTGTCAGATCGCCGTTGCGTGCAAGGCGGGCCAGCTTCAAAGCGTCCCGACGGTCGGTCTTGATCCGCTCCGCCGGGGCCTTGGGGATGCGCGACGGCGCCACCACCTCGCAAGCATGCCCGGTACCGACAAGCTGGCGATGCAGGCCATAGCCACACGGCCCCGCCTCATACACAAACTGTAAGACACCACCACCAAACCGCTCACTCAGACGCCGCACCAGCTTCTCAATCGATTTCGGGCGGTTGGCAATCTCACCTTCGGAATGAGGCTCCTGCCGCCCGGGTTCGGCCACCGCCACCGCAATCGTTTCCTTGTGGACGTCCAGGCCCACATACGCTGAGTAACATTCCTGCCCGGGTAGCTCCAGGCTCGCCGCAACGGTATCGATTCGGGACGCTTCTGGTTTAAACTCGTTCATGACCTGCCCTCCTCAATGTGGCTCTGCAAATGGATCTTCCGTCCTCAACTGTAACCCACGATCGTTGAGGACGGGCAGGTCAAAACATCATGTCTAGCTCCGGGTCAGGGCAAAACTGAGTAGCCAGCGACTGCCGCGCTCAATTTTCGAAACACCATGCTGGTATAGATCAGGACGGAACAGATATAGCCGTCCGAACAGGTTGAACATGTTTTTCTCACAGAAAAACTCGCC
>NZ_DATFKH010000186.1:0-19988 GCF_035268745.1 Marinobacter sp. | reverse complement strand
CGGAAAATCATGGAACGGGATGAAACTGCTGTTATTGCCTTGCATGAGCGCCAGGCGGACGACCAGGGCGATGATGATCCGTATGCGGGCTATGAGATTCCGGATGATTTGATGTGGTGACTGAGAGAGGGAGGGAGGATTTTTCGGGAGTTGGTGATTGCTGAAAGTGGCGCGGCTGGGAGGATTATTCGTGCCTGCGGCCCTCACCCCTTCGGGGCCGTCGTCGCGCTGCTCCGACGTTCCTCAGCACACTGGGTGTGCTTCGGTCGAACCTCCGACCGCCTGGTTCGTAGCCAGGTACTTTATCCAGCCGGCCGGCGCTCCGGGGAGCTACAGCCGCGCATCAACAACTCTTACTTCAGATTTAACCCTCAACAGAGGATTATTCGGGACTCGGGAATTCTCGAAAATTGGCGCGGCTGGGAGGATTCGAACCTCCGACCGCCTGGTTCGTAGCCAGGTACTCTATCCAGCTGAGCTACAGCCGCGCATCCAGAACTCTTACTTCAGATTTAACCCTCGACAGAGGATTATTCGGGCCTGTGGCCCCCACCCCTTCGGGGCCGTCGTCGCGTTGCTCCGACGTTCCTCAGCACACTGGGTGTGCTTCGGTCGAACCTCCGACCGCCTGGTTCGTAGCCAGGTACTTTATCCAGCCGGCCGGCGCTCCGGGGAGCTACAGCCGCGCATCCAACTCTTGTTCTGCCTGCCACATTCGATAATGGCGGAGAGGGAGGGATTCGAACCCTCGGTACGATTGCTCGTACGGCTCCTTAGCAGGGAGCTGGTTTCAGCCACTCACCCACCTCTCCTTGAGAACGGGGCGTATACTACCATAATTTTTCTGTTTTCATAGGCTTGACAGAAGTTTTATCAGCTGTTGCCCGGTTCGGGCTCTTCACCACCTTTCTCACTCTGAATGCGCTGATATATCTCTTCCCGATGAACAGCAACCTCTTTCGGCGCATTCACACCAATACGGACCTGATTCCCCTTCACACCGAGAACGGTAACAGTGATCTCATCACCGACCATCAGGGTTTCGCCAACACGGCGAGTCAAAATCAACATGTTATATACTCCCTTTGCGTTTGCGCAAAAAAAATTGCCTAAAGTGGCAAATATATACTTTATATTTATGCGGTGGGATCACTTGTAAATCAAAGTTCGTATTAAGACTTACACAGCCTGATAGCGCTGGATTTACAAATACGGCCCTGACTGCTCGCCCGTGTCGATTTCCGCCAGGACCTGGAAGGATCAGGCTTCCTCTACACCGGGTTTGTCAAGTTCAAACGCACTGTGCAACGCCCGAACCGCAAGCTCAAGGTATTTTTCGTCGATAACCACGGAAATCTTGATTTCTGACGTCGAAATCATAAGGATGTTGATGCCCTCGTTCGACAAGGCCGCGAACATTTTTGTGGCAACACCCGCATGGGAGCGCATTCCAACACCCACGATGCTGACCTTGGCTATTTTGCTGTCACCCGAGACCTGTCTGGCGCCGATCTCATCAGCCACTTCCTGCAGTATGATCTGGGCACGCCTGAAATCGTTCCGGTGCACAGTAAAGGTGAAATCCGTGCGGTTATCGGCACCAACGTTCTGGACAATCATATCCACTTCGATATTGGCATCACTGACCGGCTTCAGAATTCGTAACGCGCTGCCAGGCGTGTCAGGCACACCGGCGATGGTGACTTTGGCTTCATCGCGATTGAAGGCGATGCCGGAAACGACCGGTTGTTCCATGACGTTTTCATCCTCAAATGTGATCAGAGTGCCCTCGCCTTCGGTAAAGCTGGAGAGCACCCGTAAAGGAACGTTGTATTTACCTGCAAATTCAACGGCGCGGATCTGGAGAACCTTGGACCCGAGGCTGGCCATTTCGATCATTTCCTCAAAGGTAATCCGTTCAAGTCGCCGGGCACTGTCGACCACTCTCGGGTCTGTAGTGTAAACCCCATCCACATCCGTGTAGATCTGGCATTCGTCCGCTTTCAGTGCAGCCGCCAGCGCCACGGCAGTGGTATCCGATCCGCCGCGACCCAGGGTGGTGATGTTGCCGGTTTCATCAATGCCCTGAAACCCTGCCACCACAACCACGCGCCCGGCATCGAGATCTTCCCGCATACGTTGCTCGTCAATCTGCCTGATGCGGGCCCTGGTGTGGCTGCTGTCAGTGAGAATCCGGACCTGTGAGCCCGTGTAGGAACGGGCGGCGCAGCCGCGCTTCTGGAGCGCCATGGACAGCAGGGCGATGGTGACCTGCTCACCGGTGGAAACCAGCACATCCATTTCACGGGGGGTTGGCTCTTCCATGATTTCGTCGGCCAGACCAATCAGGCGATTGGTTTCACCGCTCATGGCGGAAACGACCACCACCACATCATGCCCCTCGCCACGGAAGCGCGCTACCTTTTCCGCAACCGCTTCAATGCGAGCGGTTGTGCCAACTGAAGTGCCACCAAATTTCTGAACCAAAAGCGACATTGTCTTTGCGATACCCTCGCTGTGTAAAACAGGAACACCCTGCACCGTCTCGAAATTCTGCGAATCCCGCAGGCAAGCGAGTATAAACGTCCCGGCAAGTCGAAAACAAACGGCTAGCCCAGATTCTTTTGCACCCACTCGGGAACACCGGCCAGCGCATCCGTAAGCTTCGAGGGGTCATTGCCTCCGCCCTGCGCCATGTCGGGTCTGCCACCACCCTTGCCGCCCACCTGAGCCGCCAGGTGCTTCATCAGGTCCCCGGCTTTGATTCTGCCGGTTGCCGACCTGGTCACGCCAGCCACCAGAGTCACCTTGCCATCTTCGACGCTGGCCAGGACAACCACGCCCTCGCCCAGCTTGTTCTTGAGCTGATCGGCGGTTTCCATCAAAGCCTTGCGATCAGCACCCTCCATCTCGGTCGCGACCACTTTCAGGCCTCCGACCTCTACCGCAGATGCCGCAAGATCGGAGCCTGCAGAAGTTGCAAGCCGGGCCTTGAGCGTATCCAGTTCCTTTTCCAGCTGACGGTTCCGGTCCAGGGTCTGCCGAACTTTCTCGACCAGGGATTCACGGCTGCCCCGGACCAGTTTTGCCGCCTCACGGAGCGTGCGGTCAGTCTCATCCACCCATTGCAACGCGCCCAGACCAGTCACCGCTTCGATGCGACGAACGCCTGAGGAGATGCCGCTTTCCGCGGTAATACGAAACAGGCCAATATCGCCGGTGCGACTGACATGGGTTCCACCGCACAACTCAACGGAATAGGAATCGGTGCCCATGCTCAACACCCGCACGACGTCACCGTATTTCTCACCAAACAGCGCCATGGCACCTTTGGCCTGGGCCTGTTCCATATCGGTCAATTCTGTCTGCACCGGCGTGTTCGCAAGGATCTGTTCGTTAACCTGACGCTCGATTTCACGAAGTTCTTCCGGGGTAACCGGCTCAAAATGAGAGAAATCAAAACGCAGCTTGTCCGGATCCACCAGCGACCCTTTCTGGGCAACATGTTCGCCCAGCACTTTTTGCAGGGCAGCATGCAACAGATGAGTGGCAGAATGGTTTTTCTTCGTGCGCTCCCGGCGGGCGTGATCAATACGGGCGTCAACTTCCAGCCCGGGGAACAGTTCACCTTCAATCAGCGTTCCGATATGAAGATGATTGTCACCATCTTTCCTGGTATCCGTTACCCGGAAACGACCACCGCTCCAGGTCAGCAGTCCGGTATCGCCTACCTGTCCCCCGGACTCTGCATAAAACGGTGTGCGCTCGAGCAGAACCACCGCCTCGTCACCTGCTTCAGCGGTTTTCTCGGCCCCGTCCACGACCACTGCGCGTATGGTTTCATGGCCATCAACATGCTCGTAACCGGTGAATTCGGTTTTGCCCTCAAATCCCAGGTCGGCTGCGTTGTAGTCAATGCCGAATTTGCTGGCGGCTCGAGCCATCTCGCGCTGGCGTTCCATGGCTTTTTCGTAGCCTTCATAGTCCAGGGTCAGACCACGCTCGCGGGCAATATCATTGGTCAGATCAACCGGGAAGCCGTAGGTGTCATACAGCGCAAAAATGGTTTCCCCGGGGATTTCGGTGCCTTGCAGTTCCGCAATATCCTGTTCCAGCAACCGCAGGCCGTTATCCAGCGTCTTGGCAAACTGCTCTTCTTCCTGCAGCAGGATTTTTTCAATCTGTTTCTGACTACTGGCGAGTTGCGGGTAAGCCTCGCCCATCAATTCCACGAGGGCACCGGTCAGCCGGTAAAAGAACGGCTGGGTGGCACCCAGTTTGTTGCCATGACGGGCGGCGCGACGAATAATCCGGCGCAGCACAAACCCGCGCCCTTCGTTGGAGGGCATCACGCCATCGGCGATCAGGAATGCGCAGGAGCGGATGTGGTCGGCAACCACCCGCAGCGATGCCTCGGTTGTCGCGGCGCCGCCCAGGATATCAGAAGCCGCCTGCAGCAGATCCTGCATCAGGTCAATTTCATAATTACTGTGAACGCCCTGCAGAACTGCCGTGATTCGCTCAAGGCCCATGCCGGTGTCAACCGATGGCTTCGGCAACGGCAGCATTTCGCCGTCAGCCTGGCGGTTGTACTGCATGAAAACCACATTCCAGATTTCTATATAACGGTCGCCGTCTTCTTCCGGGCTCCCTGGCGGGCCACCGGCAACATCCGGCCCGTGATCATAAAAAATTTCGGTGCAGGGCCCGCAGGGGCCGGTGTCGCCCATCTGCCAGAAGTTGTCGGAAGCATAGGGCGCGCCTTTGTTGTCCCCGATTCGGACAATGCGATCCGCCGGCACGCCGATTTCCCTGTTCCAGATTTCGAAAGCTTCATCATCAGAGGCGTAAACGGTGACCCAGAGTTTTTCCTCGGAGAGCGCGAGGCAGTCTTCGGCGGTCAGAAATGTCCAGGCAAAATGGATGGCCTCACGCTTGAAATAGTCACCAAAACTGAAATTGCCCAGCATCTCGAAGAAGGTATGGTGCCGGGCGGTGTAGCCAACATTCTCCAGGTCGTTATGCTTGCCCCCGGCGCGGACACATTTCTGGGAGGTCGTTGCCCGGGAGTAATCACGGTGTTCACGGCCCAGAAACACGTCCTTGAACTGGTTCATTCCCGCATTCGTAAATAACAGGGTCGGGTCGTCTGCCGGTACCAGAGAGCTACTCGGGACGATGGTATGACCTTGCTTTCTGAAGTAATCCAGGAACGCCTGACGCAACTCTGCGGTTTTCATAGCCCTTTGATACCTTTGTATATTACATGCGATTACAAATCCGCTACTCTAGCACACGCCGTGACCAGGAAAAACGCGAAACCTCACAGGAGACTCCATGCCCAGACGCTTTCATTCCGACGACGAGCTGATGCCTCCGGCACCGTTTATCAAGCGGTTGATGGCAGTGGTTTATGATGGCCTGATCAGCGTGGCTGTGCTTCTGGTCACAACCTGGGGCTACACGCTGGTCGCCGGTTCTCTGACCGGCTGGGAAAAGTACGAGCAGATGGCAGCAGAAGGCTCTATCAAAGCCGATCCGCTGCTCACCTTTGTCCTGTTTCTGGTGCTGTATCTTTTCTTTGGTTATTTCTGGACCAGAACCGGGCAGACGCTGGGCATGCAGGTATGGCGAATCCGTATCCAGAATCTCAACGGTGTTTCGGTTTCCTGGAGTCAGGCCTTGCGTCGCTACGTCGCCGCGGCAGCGATTCTGCTGATAGCTTTACTCGGTGCCTACTATCTCAACGAGGCCACGCTGTTTGTGACCATTCCCGCCATTCTCGCGCTTTTCTATCCAATCAATGGCCTGTCACTGAGCGACCGGGCCTCGGGAAGTATTGTCGCCGCTGTCCCGAAACAGGCGAAGAAAGCGAAAAACTAATGAAGCGGAGCTATCCCGCCCGTCTCATCAGCACGACCCCGACAACGGCATTAATGGCAATAGGCAGGAGTATTGCAATAACAGGGTTGAAACCGAATACCACACTCATGGGGCCAAGCAGGTCCTGCATGTATTTGAACAGCAGCCCCACAATGAGGCCGGTGAACACCCGGAAGCCCATGGTGACCGAGCGCAGCGGGCCAAAGATAAAGGAAATGGCCACCATAACCATGACGGCAGTACCCAGTGGCATCAGCACCTTCTTCCAGAAGGCGAGCCAGTAATTGGTTGCATTGAGGCCCTGCTCGCCAAGATAACTGGCGTAAGTATATAGCCCTCTGATAGAGAGGTTTTCAGGCTTGACGATCAGAACACTGAGCACTTCAGGCGACAGTCCGGATTCCCAGCGCATTGAGCGGTGGGTCTCCCGGGATGTTTCGGTACTACTGAACCTGGTGGTGACAACATTCTCCAGGCGCCAGTAGTCACCCAGGTGAATACCCCGCTCTGCAAACCTCGCCGATACCAGCCAGCGGTCCGCATCGAATTCAAATAACGATACCCCGTGTAACACACCATTGGGCTGGACCGCGTTCAGGTGCATGAAAGTGTCACCTTCCCGGTGCCAGACACCCGACGCGGAGGCCACGTTCTGGCCTGCGCCCTGGGCAACTGCTTTCTGGCTCTGGGCCAAACGCTCGGCCGGCGGTGCGATATATTCCCCGATCAGCACGCCCAGCAGCACAGCCACCAGTGCCGGTTTCATCGCGGACCAGACAATCCGCTTCACGGATACCCCGGCAGCGCGAATAACCGTCAGTTCCGAGGAACTGGCCAGCGTACCAAGTCCCACCAGGCAGCCCATAAATGCCGCCAGTGGCAGATAGTCATAGATCCGCCGCGGCAGCGTCAGAACCACGTACAACAATGCTTCAAGGGTCTGGTAGTCATTGCGCGTATCGTCGAGTTCGGCAATCAGTGCAAAAATCATATCCAGGGCCAGAACCACGACCATCACCAGGAGCATGGCGCCCCCAACTGTGCTCATGACATAGCGGTCGATCTTACGCATCGTGATAACCACCCTCCCGCAGAAGCCGGCGCCGGCGCACCCAGGCCGGACCCAGATAGAGCCAGGCGGCTAACGCAAGAAACAGGGCGTGGACCCATAACAGGCCTATCCACTCCGGCACTTTGCCCTGCGCCAGCGCATCCCGCGCAACAATCAGCAATCCCAGGTAAGTAATGTAAACCAGCATGGCGGGAAGCAGATGGAAGAAACGCCCCTGCCTTGGATTAACCCGGCTCAGGCGCACAGCCAGCAAAGTGATGATGGGGACGATCAGGGGCAGAGTAAAACGCCAGTGCAACATTGCCCGATGTTCCGGATTATCCGATTGAACAAGGGCCCGGGTGCTGATCCCTTCCTCCAGTTCCCGGCTGCCGGCATCGCCACTCCGGATTTTCAGGCCGTAGGCCTCGAACCCGATCACGTCATAATCAAGTTGGCCGGGCACCCCCACAAAGCGGACGCCACCCTCCAGCACCAGAAACCGGCTCCCGGTTTCGTCATCAACAAACTGGGAGCCTTCCCTGGCAGTTATAATTGACAGCCCCTGGTCACTGTCACCGTATTCAGCAATGAAAACACCCTGCAATCGTCGTTTGTCATCGCTCAGGGCTTCGGTGTAGGTGATCCTCCCGCCCGAGGACAACGACTGGAAACGTCCCGGCGCCAGCAGCTCGAACTCGGTTGCCTGGCGCTGCTCGTTGAAGATCTGTTCCACCTGTTTCATGCCCCAGGGTGAGACATACAGACTCATTGCTCCCACCGTCAGCATCACCGGCAGACTGGCCATCAGGGTTTTCACAAGCAGCTGTTTTTCGCTGACACCACAGGCAAAAAGCACCGTCATTTCGCTTTCAAGATACATGCGGCCATAGGCCAGCAGAATGCCGATGAAAAATCCGAGAGGTAAAATCAGTTCCAGGAAGCCGGGAAAGCGGTATGCCATAATCTGGAACAGCACGTCCCCGGCAAGCTCGCCGGCGGCGGCGTCGGCAAGGTACTTGATAAAGCGGCCACTCATGAAAACCAGCAGCAGAATGCCGGAAACGGCCAGCATGCTGACAATTACCTGTCTGGCAAGGTAGCGGAAGACAATGCTCAAAGCGGTCTCTCAGTGGCAGACACGACCAGGGTCGCTGGAATTCAGGGTTCGCCGTATTCTATGTAACCTTGATGGTGAATGACAGGGCCAGCCATGAACAAGCTGTCACGGCTTGATAATTAACGTTCAAGACCCGATGCTGTAGGCATTCAACGATGATTAACCTGATTAACCCGGAGCAGCCATGAATTACACGCTGAGCAGTAAACCCATCACCGATATCAAAGCCGACTGTCTGACCGTTGCCCTCCCCGAAAAAGGCAACTGGCCCACTTCCACTACCCAGGCAGACCAGGCGCTCGGCGGATTGATTACCGCGCTGCACAAGAATGGCGATGCCACGGGCAAAAACGCGACTACAAGCCTGGTACCGTTGACAGACCAGCCCTGGAACCGCCTTCTGATAATCGGCACCGGAACAGACAGCGACCGCAGCCCCGCAAACTATCGCAAGGCGCTCATTGCCGCCGCCGGGCAGATCAAGGATGGCCCCTCGAAACACGTGCTGATGGCGCTCTCGGATACGGCGCTTATCGGGACGGATGCCGCCGTTTCCGAGGAGTCGAAACTCAATCTGATTGGCCGCATTCTGGAAGATCAGAGCTACCGCTTCAGTGGCTTCAAGAGCGAAAAGCTGACGGAGCGCAAACTCGGCAAGGTAACGGTTTCCGCGACCGCCACCGGGAAAGGTCTCAAAGACGCCTTCAATCTCGGGCTTGCCACGGGCCGCGGCATGAACCTGACCAAGGACCTGGGCAACACCCCTCCAAACGTCTGCCACCCTGCCTGGCTGGCGGAGCAGGCAGAGAAACTCGCAAAAGATCACGACGTCATCAAGACCGAAATCCTTGATGAAAAACAGATGAAGAAGCTGGGCATGCACAGCCTGCTATCAGTTTCTGCCGGCAGTGCCCAGCCAGCGAAGCTGATCGTCATGGAGTACCGTGGTGGCAAGTCTGATGACAAGCCCTACGTTCTGGTGGGCAAAGGCATCACCTTCGATACCGGCGGCATCAGCCTGAAGCCGGGTGAAGCCATGGACGAGATGAAATATGACATGGGCGGCGCCGCTGCTGTATTTGGCGCCATGCAAGTGGTCGCCGAGACCAGACCGAAAATGAATGTGGTTGCGGTGATTGCAGCGGCGGAAAATATGCCCAGCGGCACTGCAACCCGCCCCGGGGATATCGTTACGTCCATGTCCGGGCAGACCATCGAAATCCTGAACACCGATGCCGAGGGCCGTCTGGTACTGTGCGACGCACTCACCTATGTGAAAAAGTTCGACCCGGAAACCGTGGTGGATATGGCCACCCTCACCGGCGCCTGCATTATCGCCCTGGGCAGCCATGCCACCGGACTTTTCAGCAACAACGATGCCCTGGCCAACGATCTGCTTGCCGCTGGTGAAAGCGCCGGTGACCGGGCCTGGCGCCTGCCAATCTGGGATGAGTATCAGAGCCTGCTCGACAGCAACTTTGCCGATATGCAGAACATAGGCGGACGTGCCGCCGGGTCCATTACCGCCGCCTGTTTTCTGTCCAGATTCACCAAGGACTATCGCTGGGCCCATCTGGACATTGCCGGCACCGCCTGGAATTCAGGCAAGGCCAAAGGCTCCACCGGACGTCCGGTACCCATGCTGGTCGATTACCTGATGTCCAATGCCGGCAAGTAATCAGTCCTACTGGTTTCACATTCTGGCCCAGGACACCCCTGCTGCCCGCAACCTGCATGCCGCCAGGCTGGTTGACAAAGCCTGGCAGCAGGGTGATCGCGTGGGCATCGTCTGCGACACCATGCACCAGGCGCGGGAGCTGGACGACCTGCTCTGGAACTTCAGCCCTGACGCTTTCATCCCCCACAGTATCGTGCCCGACTCAGCCACCCCCTGCACCGACAGGATCGGTATTCTGCTGGGTGCACCGGTTGCCGGCGACTGGGATACCCTGATTATTCTTTCGTCGACCCTGCCTGCGGAAGCCGACCGGTTTAAAAGGCTGGCACTGGTTGCCCATAACGACGAGGCGATTCTTGAGCAGGCGCGCGGGCATTTCAGGCAATTGCGGGCGCTTGGTATCGAGCCTCGCGTGCATGATCAACGGAAACGCGACTAGGTGCCAACGGATTACGCTTTGCTCATTCGACCTGCATTCTGCGTCTGGCACGAATCCTGATGTGAGGGTGGCGGGCCAGCTCCACAGACCGTGCATTGCCAGGGATGGCAATGCCGAGCCCCCATGGATGGGTTCACGGCGTGTGTGTGGAGCTGGCCCGCCACCCTCACAACCTCAGAAGTCGGGAGTTCGCCCGACTGCAGACGAGCATGTATAATCATCGGTCTCAAATTTCCCCTGCAAATCAACCACACGGTCGCCAGAAGAAGCCCATGGAAAAAACCTACCAGCCCGAAAACATTGAACGTCAGTGGTACGAAAACTGGGAATCCAAAGGGTATTTTCGCCCCTCCGGTGAAGGCCAGTCCTTCAGTATTGCCATTCCTCCGCCCAACGTCACCGGCAGTCTGCATATGGGCCACGCGTTCCAGCATACGATTATGGATACGCTGACCCGCTTCAAGCGCATGCAGGGCCGCAACACGCTCTGGCAGGTGGGCACAGACCACGCCGGCATCGCCACCCAGATGGTGGTCGAACGCAAACTGGCTGCAGAAGAAGACAGGTCCAGGCACGATCTGGGCCGCGATGAATTCATTAAACGCATCTGGGACTGGAAAGCCGAATCCGGCGGCACCATCACCCGTCAGATCCGCCGCCTTGGCAATTCGGTAGACTGGGATCACGAACGCTTCACCATGGACGACGGCTTCTACCAGGCGGTTCAGGAAGTGTTTGTCCAGCTTTATGACGAAGGCCTGGTGTATCGTGGCAAGCGCCTGGTCAACTGGGACCCGAAACTGCATACCGCTATTTCTGACCTGGAAGTGGAAAACAGGGAAGAAAAAGGCTTTTTCTGGCACCTTCGATACCCACTGGCGGACGGCGAAAAAACCCGGGACGGCAAAGACCACCTGGTCGTGGCAACAACCCGCCCTGAAACCATGCTGGGCGACACCGCCGTAGCCGTCCACCCGGAGGACGAGCGCTACCAGCACCTGGTTGGAAAATTCGTCGAACTGCCTCTGGTCGGGCGTCGCATTCCGATTATCGCAGACACTCACGCTGACCCCGAAAAAGGCAGTGGCTGCGTCAAGATCACTCCGGCCCATGACTTCAACGACTACGCCGTGGGCAAACGCAATAACCTGGTGATGCTCAATGTCATGACCCAGGACGCCTGCATCCGCCCGGTTGCCGAAGTGGTCAACCCGGATGGCAGCGAAAATACCGGATTCGATGGCAGCCTGCCGGAACAATACGCAGGCCTGACCCGCGAAGACGCCAGAAAGCAGATAGTCGCAGATATGGAACATCTGGGGCTGGTTGAGGAAGTCGAGGATCACGTGTTGAGCGTGCCAAGAGGCGACCGCTCCGGACTGATTATCGAGCCGATGCTGACAGACCAGTGGTTCGCTGATGCCAAGACCCTGGCCAGACCCGCCATCGAGGCAGTGGAAGACGGCCGTATCCAGTTCGTGCCCAAACAGTATGAGAACATGTATTTCTCCTGGATGCGCGACATTCAGGACTGGTGCATTTCCCGCCAGCTCTGGTGGGGCCACAGAATACCCGCCTGGTATGACGCGGATGGCAACATCTACGTGGGCCGCAGTGAAGCGGAAGTCCGCCGGAAGTACAGCCTGGACTCGGGGCTTGAACTCGAACAGGACGAAGACGTACTGGACACCTGGTTCAGTTCGGCACTGTGGACTTTCGGCACTCTGGGATGGCCCGAAATTACCGAGCGCCTGAAAACCTTCCACCCCACCGACGTGCTGGTTACCGGCTTTGACATCATCTTCTTCTGGGTCGCCCGGATGATCATGATGACCATGCACTTCATGAAGGACCAGGACGGCACCCCCCAGGTGCCCTTCCATACCGTATATGTCACCGGTCTTATCCGCGATGAACACGGTGACAAGATGTCCAAATCCAAGGGCAACGTGATTGACCCGCTGGACATGATCGACGGCATTGAGCTGGATCACCTGCTGGAAAAGCGCACTGGCAACCTGATGCAGCCCAGACTGGCGGAAAAAATTGCCCGGCGTACCCGCAAGGAATTTCCCGACGGCATTACCGCCCACGGCACCGATGCCCTGCGCTTCACCCTGGCGTCCATGGCCACCACCGGCCGGGACATCAACTGGGACATGAAGCGCCTGGAAGGGTATCGCAACTTCTGCAACAAGCTCTGGAATGCGGCGCGCTATGTGCTGATGAACACCGAGGGCGAGGACTGCGGCACCAGTGACCAACGGCTCAGCCTGTCACTCGCTGACCGCTGGATCATCAGCGAGCTGCAGCGCTGCGAGCGGGATGTGGTGCGCCATCTCGACCAGTATCGGTTCGACCTGGCCTCCTATGCGCTCTATGAGTTCATCTGGAACGAATACTGCGACTGGTACCTGGAACTGTCGAAACCGACACTGAGTGATGAAAACGCCAGTGCAGAAGCCAGGCGCGGCACCCGCCAGACCCTGGTTCGGGTGCTGGAAGCGGTGCTGCGCCTGGCGCATCCGATCATGCCCTTTATAACCGAGGAAATCTGGCAACGCATAGCACCACTGGCGGGCAAACAGGGCGACAGTATCATGCTGCAGCCCTACCCGCAGCCGGACAGCGGCAAACAGGATGCAGAGGCGACCGCCGACATCGAATGGCTGAAAGGCGTGATCGTTGCCATTCGTAATACCAGGGGCGAAATGAACATATCCCCGGCCAAACAGATTCCCGTGCTGTTGCGTGGCAAGAACCCCGAAGACAAACGTCGCATGGAGGACAACCGGCAGTTCCTGATGTCACTGGCAAAACTGGAGACCCTGGAATGGTTTGAGCAGGGCGAGCCGCCCATGGCGGCGACCCAACTGGTCGGCGATATGGAAGTCATGGTGCCCATGGCCGGACTTATCGACAAGAATTCCGAGCTGAAGCGGCTGGACAAGGAACTGGAGCGATTGCAGAAAGAGGCTGCGCGGCTTGAGGGCAAGCTTGGCAATGAGAAATTTACCGCCAAGGCGCCAGCAGATGTCGTCGAAAAAGAGCAGCAGAAGCTCGCTGAAGTACTGGGCAGTCAACAACGGCTGACAGAGCAGCGGTCTGCGATCGAGGCCATGTAACCCATGGCCCCCGAACCTGCCAGCGCGGAGAGGCAGGCCCGGATAGCCATCCTCGGTGCCGGCTCCCTCGGTCAACTCTGGGCTGGCTGCCTTCCGCCCGGGAGTGCCGTTTTTCTCAGCCGCCTGTCCTCATCTTCGCCTGATCTGGCCGGCAAACCTGCGCCCCTGGAATATCGGGTGCAACACCCCGAAGGCTCCGCGACCGACTGCACAGTTGAAGTATTACCGGTAACCCTGATCCGTCCGGAGTTGCTGCTGGTAACCACCAAAGCAGGGGATACGCTACCGGCGCTGGAACAAACACTGCCCTGGCTGGATAACAGGGTGCCGGTGGTCCTGTTCCAGAACGGACTGGGCCCTCAGCAAGCGATTGCCGAGCGCTGGTGCGACCGCCCCATTCTTGCCGCCAGCACCACCGAGGGTGCCAACCGGCCCCGCTCCGGCCTGCTGGTTCACGCCGGCCGGGGCCAGACCTGGATCGGCGGGCTGACGGAGACCGGGCGGCTCCGGGTAGCGCAGGCGGTCCGGCAGCTATCCGGCAGCGGTCTGGTCATTCATCCTGAAAACGACATTCAGCAGCGGCTGTGGGACAAACTGGTGATCAATGCCGGCATCAACGCCTTTACCGCGATTCTGGATTGCCCCAACGGCGAAATTCTTGCTCATCCGCTTTATCTCGAGAACATAGACAAACTGTGCGAGGAAGTATCCAGAGTCATGGCCCTGGAAGCGAACCATCCGCTTGCCGCCAGTGACATCAGGAACCGGATTCAGGCTGTTGCCACCAGCACTGCGAACAACACCTCATCCATGCGCAGTGACCTTCATCGGGGCCGCAAAACAGAGATCGATGTGATCAACGGTTATATTGTTGAACAGGGCCGCGCGGAAGGTATTGCGACACCGGTGAACCAAATGCTGACCCACCGGGTAAAAGAACTAACATCATAATCATTCCAGGAGCCACAGCATGGGCAATCGCCTTTCCAAGATCTACACACGCACAGGTGACGATGGCTCCACGGGCCTCGCGGACGGTAACCGGATCGCCAAGAACGCCCAGCGTGTTGAGGCCATGGGCACCGCCGACGAACTCAACTGCCATATCGGACTATTGATCGAGATCCTCGAGCCAGACGATGTGCTGATCGAGACCCTGCGGCGGATCCAGCATCACCTGTTTGACCTGGGCGGAGAGTTCGCCATACCCGGCAGTCGGGTGATTGGCGACGATCATATTCAATGGTTGGAGAGCACTCTGGACACTCAGAACGAGCCACTGCCACCACTGAAAAACTTTGTGCTGCCAGGTGGCTCCGTGGCCGCCGCGCAGTGTCATATGGCACGCGCCGTCTGTCGCCGGACTGAGCGGGTGGTGGTGGCGCTGAGCCATGAGGACTCCATTAATACTGAATCACGGCATTACCTGAACCGGCTTTCGGATCTGCTTTTTGTAATCGCCCGGCGCCTCGCGCGCCGGAACGGAGGCGAGGAAATCCTGTGGGAACAGAAGAAATCAGGACTCCAGGGAGCCTCTGAATAACGCCTTGCATCTGGCCCGGGATACTGGTCTGGCTGACGGTACTTCGCTACACAATTCCGGCAATCACCAGTAGCGCCAGAGCACAGATCCAGACCAGCATACTGCGATTCATAAGGCCGCGGACAGCCGCCAGGCTTCTGTCGCCAAAATCCGGCCAGTCCTGGGGATGCAAGCTGGAAAAACGCTCAGGCTCCAGTTCATACCCTGTCAGTGAACTGTTGGCGACTTCCATCAGGGTCTGCCAGGCATTGCCGCTCAGTGAAAAAACAACAGATCTGCCGCTCTTCAGCCATCCAGCCAGGTCACCGGCAATACCAAAGGTAAGCCCCAGCAACCGCGATGGCAGATAGTTCAGTCCGTTTACCAGCCGGCCAAAGCCGGTTCTTGCGGCGGCATGGGGCCAATGGTCCCGCAGGGCAATCAATGCTCTGGCGGCAAATGCACCGCCCATGCCGGCAACAACGTACCAGAATGCAATCACGAAATAGCGCTCGAAGATCATACCAATCACTGTTCTGGAGAGCGCCTGGTGCATCTGCTCGGGCGAGGACGCAGTCCCTCTGTCAGCCGGCGGCAAGAAGTCACAGACCTGATGCCAGGCCGACTGCATATCGCCTTTGCGCCAGGCATCAATGTAGAGATCAAGCATGCCGCCCAGCCCCGGAGTACCCATTAAAACAAACAACAGGACAAACGCGACCGGGTGAATTGCGAACGACCAACCAGCATCGCGCAGGAGTATTTCACCAACAACGAGCAATAGTGTTGGCACCGCAATAATAACGAGCCCCCGGGCCAGACTTGCTTCCCTCCCCGGCGCTACCGATTGGGCATGGGAAAAGCTTTTCCGCCAGAACGTATCTGTTGCCATAAGACCGGAATTATCCAGTTTGCGACGAACCATATACGCGGCCAGAAATACCACAAACTCCATCAGCAGTTGCCTCCGTCGGTGATTCGGCGCTTTATCTGGCTATGGAACCGTGACCAGTCGAATGCCGGTCCGGGATCCGTTTTTCTGCCTGGCGCAATATCACTGTGCCCGGTCACCCGGGCGATGGTAATTTGCGGCCAGGCCGTCATTATAAGCGCAGACAACGCCGCAAGCCGTTCATACTGGGCCTCCGTATAGGGAGTGTCATCGGTGCCTTCAAGTTCGATCCCGATCGAGAAATCATTGCATTCGTTCTCGCCTTCAAAGCTGGACCTTCCGGCATGCCAGGCCCGGTCCTTGAGATTAACAAACTGCAGCACAGAACCATCGCGCCGGACCAGAAGATGGGACGACACCTGCAGGTCAGCAATGGTCTGGAAATAGGGGTGGGCGGATGCGTCCAGTTGATTGCAGAAAAACTGCTCGATGGCATCGCCACTGAACTGGCCCGGGGGCAGGCTGATGTTGTGGACCACAAGAAGCGACGGTTGTTTACCGGCGGGTCGTTCATTGAAATTGGGCGAGGCACACCACCGGGCGGCAGGAACACGGCCGCTGGCCCGCAGTTCTGCCGCTTCTTCGGTCGGAATCTTTGCAACTGGAATCAGGTCGTGTTCAGGCAAGGTGTTTCCATCAGGCTGGCTGTATTACGGTTTCCAACTGATTGAAGCACAAAGTCCCGAACGGTGCGAATACCGGGACACTAATCTTTACGGCTATTCCTCAGGTTATCAATAATGGACTCCAGCGCCCGGTCGAAAATCAGACCATCATCCAGCATTCCGATTTCACCCCTCTCAAGGGCGTTTGCCAGGTCTTCACGTTGGTACTCGGCAACTTTGGCACCGCTGCGGTTGACAAAAATATACTTGCCCGTTGTCTTGATAAACGCAGCCAGCTTGCAACGCAGTTTTCCGCTCTCCTGGGTCATCTCAATCCATGAGCCCACCCGCAGGTTGTCGGCTCTTTCCAGCCACTGGGGCTCGACCGCATCTGCGGTCGCCGTCGGAGCCCGGGATGATTCGGACACCCGGCCCGGTGTTGGTTCCGATGCCGCCTTCGGGGCCGGGACCGGTTCTGGTTCTGGTACCAGTGCTGGCTCCGGCGCCGGTGGTGGCGCCATTTCAGCGGAAGGCCCGGTGGCCGTTTCCGGTATCGGTTTCGGGGATGTCACCAGACGCTGGAATACATCCACATGGGCCAGCTCAAGATCCCGAATTGCCCCATCCGTTGCAAACGGATCCCATGAAATTTCCTGCAGTGCCATCCTCAGGCCATCGACAATGCCCGGAATCGCCTTCAGCAGTTCGCTACGGGTATCCTCCGTCACCGGTTCCGGATCAACGCTCCAGGCCAGGTTTGCTGCCAGACGCCGGGCTTTATGCCACTGATCACTGTCTTCGCCTTCCCGCAGGATCACCCATTGCAGGTATTTGAGCAGAGCCTCATCCATGATCCATACGACGGCTTGCGGCAAGGTCCGGCCTTCGCGGACCTCATCCAGCAGGGATTGTGCTGCATCAGATGCACGCTGCTGCCGGGCCCGGGCTTCCTCCACGTCCTTCAGCCGCTGTTCGACCAGTTCACGACGCCGGCGGTCCAGGTCCAGGAAATGCTCGAAGTCGGTCAATAATTCCGTAAAGAGGTCCACGCTATCATTATATTCATTGAGAACCCGCTCGACGATGGACTCGATTTTTTCCCGCAGCGGGTCCCGTTGACCGCTTTTTTTCTCGGTCCAGCCAATAGCGGCCAGCGCCAGCTCGTTAAGCAGCTTGCGAACCGGATGACCACCGCGATTGAAAAAGTTCTTGTCACTGAGCGCCACTTTGAGCACCGGTATCTGCAACCGGCTGATGATCGCCTTCATGGTGGAATGGAGCTGCCGGTCTTCAAGAATGAAATCAAACAGCATGGACACCAGATTAATGGTGTCACTGTCGACCTGCCCTGCTGTCGCCCGCTCGCCACGCTCATCGACGAATACCGCCTTGAGCTGGCTGGACAAGGGGACAATGTCGTTGGAAGACCAGCTGGCTGTCTCCGCCTGGATATTACTCAGGCGAGCCATAAGAGTGTCGGCATCAAGAACACCGGCATCGGAAACACGCTGACCCTCATCCTGACCACCGTGCAAAAGCGCACTGAGTTCTGAAAAAGTGGCTTTTACGCCGGAAGCAAAAGCACCCGGGCCATCGCTGCCCTGAACATTGCCGGAGTTGCCGGCGGCAGTTCCCCTGTTATCGCCAGTTTCCCCGCTGTGGCCCGGCGCCCCTGCGGCAGGCCTCGCCCGCTGTCTGCCGCCGACAGGAGGATTCCTCATATCCGGAAGTACACCTTCGGCAACCAGCGTCTTGTTGGCGTTATGGTAGAAATCATCCAGTATGCCGACCAGCAGACGGTCAAAAAGCTTGAGCACAATCAGCTTGGCGCGAATGTCGATATCAAGGTCAGCGCAGGCTTCAGAAAGGCCGCCGCAAATCACTTCGGGGCTCAGCGGCATCTGGCTGTCATTCAGTTCTGCATCGGGAAAAAGATGGCAGACCCGCACGTTCAGCAGACGGATTGCCTTGGCATTCTGACTGCGGAGCTTGTTGATCAGGGTATCGATGGCAAGCTGCTGCTCAAGGTGGGAATGGTCCACAAGGCTGAGTGAGTCCTGGTCCACTTCATCAAGCGACCCGGTACCGCCTCTGGGCTTGAACTGGCCGAGTTCGTTAAAGGCACTGCTGACGTACTGCAGAACCGAAACCGTCATATGCTTCCGGCGCAGACGTAATTCACGCATGGCGTCAAAGTAGGCCGTCTGATCCTGGTTGGTGGCAGCTTTGTCTGCAAGTTCAAACAACGCGTCGTCGGCCTGGTCAAAAAACTCTGACATCACCGCTTTCAGCGACTGACCTGATACGTCACGCAGACGCACCAGGGTTGCCGGCAGGCTGAACCGCTGCCCAACCCCCTGATTCTTGAAGTTAACGACTTTACTACCCTGAGCCATGCGGCTACTCCAGACTGATTCAGCAGACCCTTATAATCCGAGTCTATGCCCTTACCCCGTCAGGTTGTGTCAGAATTTGTCACATTTTGTTTTAAAGCGATCAGCATCACAGTCTAGCATGTCTGGCCAGTAGCGTTTGGAGAAAACGCCCGGGCGCTATAAAATCCCTGCTCTCGGACCAAAGCCCTTATTCAACCATTCCGGAACTTCTGGTAACTGTATGAACTATAACCATCTGCTTCACCAGTCCCGCATTGAAGCGGTCGCTCAAAGCCTTCGCGAAGATGTTGGCAGCGGTGATATCACCGCACAACTTATTCCGGTTGACCGAATCAGCAGCGGCCACATCATAACCCGTGAAAAAGCAGTGGTCGCCGGAACGGACTGGGTCAGAGAAGTGTTCAGGCAGGTCGACCCGGGCGTCACACTGGACTGGCACAGCAGCGATGGTGAAACCGTCGCACCGGGACAAACCCTGTTTACAGCCGTGGGTAACGCCCGCAGCCTGCTGACTGCGGAGCGCTCTGCCCTGAACTGGCTGCAGGCTCTTTCAGGCACCGCGACGCTGTGTGCGGACTATGCCGCACAGGTTGCCCATACCGGCGTGAAATTGCTGGATACCCGCAAGACCATTCCCGGCCTGAGGCTGGCTCAGAAATACGCAGTGACCTGCGGCGGCTGTCATAACCACCGGCTCGGTCTCTGGGATGCATTTCTGATCAAGGAGAATCACATTGCGGCCTGCGGCTCCATTGCCGCGGCAGTTGCAGAAGCCAGACGGATTGCTCCGGGCAGGCCCATTGAGGTGGAGACGGAAGACCTCGGGGAACTGGAACAGGCGCTGGCTGCCGGCGCAGACATTATCATGCTCGATGAGTTTTCACTGCAGGACATGAGTGAAGCAGTGCGACTGACAGCCACAGCGGCGAAGCTCGAAGCCTCTGGCAGTATTAACCGTCAAACGCTGGTTGCGGTGGCAGAAACCGGTGTGGATTACATCTCGATCGGCGCCCTGACCAAAGACATAAAGGCGATCGACCTTTCCATGCGCCTTGATTACTAGTGTCCCGTCCGGGCGCCTGAGGCCTTCAGCCTCTGCCTGACAACAACCGGTCCATTTCCGCCAGCGCCTCGATCAGGTCCTTGCCGGACTCCTTGCGGGCGCGGAAATGCTCTTCCGCCATGGGCGCCATCCCCGAAACCTCCGGCACTGGCCG
>NZ_DATFKH010000185.1:0-2133 GCF_035268745.1 Marinobacter sp. | reverse complement strand
GAAAGCTGGGCGGGACAATGTCGGTTAAGCCGCGTCGTCAGGGTGAATCGCCTCGCCTCGCCTGCGGCATGCGGCGAGGGGTTGACCGGGAGGTCCACGCTCCCGGGGCGCGGGATTCGCGGTGCTCCAAAACCCTCTGGTTGCCGTCTCCTGGGAGCGTCGTTCCTCCAGGACGACGGGAGCGAAGGGTAAGGGGGTTGGGGGTTGGGGGTAGTTCCCAAAAACGATTACCATGAAAGATCACATGGGTATCGGGCACGCCGCCCCCAACCCCCAACACGGAGAAGTGTTGGAGGGGGCGCATGCCGCCGCTTATCTTTCATCTGCCGGGGTGCCAGACCCTTGCATGAGGGTTACCATGAAAGATACCTGTGGGGGAGGCAACACTTACCCCTCCCCAGCAAAGGGGCGTAGTGACATCCATCAAATTACCTCAATAAGTTGATTCAGGCAGGCTTTGGTATATAGCCGTACTTAATCAGCTTTTTGATCCAACGCGGAGCATTCCGCTCCACTTGCAATGCCTCATAATCAACCTTGGCATCCCGGTAATAATCGCCAGTCTTGATCATTGAGAACACGATCTTCAAAATTTTGTGCGCTAATGCAACGATTGCGCGTTTGCGTCCTCGTCGCGCATTGATTCCCTTGAATTTATCCGCCAACCCGGATCGCGTTTTGGCGGCGGCTTGAGCGATCTCGCAAAGGATCCTGCGAAGGTAGGCATTCCCCTTGCGCTTTTTGCCAGCTTTGCGCTTGCCGGCGGACTCGTTGTTGGCCGGGCATAAGCCGGCCCATGAAGCGAGTTTGTCGGCACGGCCGAAGGCGTCCATGTCAAAGCCGATCTCGACGAGCAGCATGGCGGCTCCTGGCTCGTCGATGCCGGGGATGGTTTGCAAGGCCTGCAACAAGGGTTGTTGATCCCTCAGACCACTGAGCAGATGATCCAAAAAGAGCGCGATTTGCCGTTCGAGGTATTCGATATGCTCCATCAATTGGGAAACCGCGAAGTAATGAGCCGGGCTCAATTCGCCATCTAGCGCGTTCAAGAGCTCTTCTTCGCTTGCCTTCAATCGTTTGTCCGCGTAACTGAGGACCTGTTGCGGTGTTTGACCTTCAAGCAACCCCTTGATCATGGCCCGTGCCGATTTGCCGTGGATATCGCTGACGACGGCGGCCAGACGAATCCCGCCATCGGTCAGAATCTTGTGCATGCGATTCTTCTCCGCGCGCAGAATACTGCCAAATTTCTGCATTTGGCGGGAAATCAAGCGAAGCTCACGCAAATCTTGCGGCGGAACGAAACCGCCTCGCAGCAAGCCTGCTCTCGCCAGGATGGCCAACCAGTGGGCATCGGCGATGTCGGTTTTACGCCCAGGTACGTTTTTGACGTGCCGGGCATTCACCACCAAGGCATCGATTCCGACTTTCTCGAGCGCCGCGTACGGGCTCTTCCAGTAGATTCCGGTGCTCTCCATGACCACCACCTCTGGATTGAACGATGACACCCATTCCGCCATGGCTCGGCGGTCCCGTTTAAAACCACCGAACTCCTTGATCTCGCACTGCGTCTCACCGGCCTCACTCTGCACCAAAATGCAAACCGTCAACTTGGCTTGGTGGACATCCAGGGCCGCTACGCTTTGATGAATGGGCTTCAGTTCCATCGTTCTCTCCCCTTGGGTATACTCGACAACAGGGAGGCAACGGATGCCGCCGCCGAGATCACCTCGGGCGCAAAGCGCCCGCGGCCTTTTTACCATGCGCTCTCGAAGAAGCATGCCGGGGTTCGAGTCGGCGGGCGACGGGTCAAGTTACTGTGCGGGATCGAATCGCCAAAAGTTTGAACGACCTCCTTCCGTTGCCTCCCCCACAGTATCTTTCATCCGCCGGGGTGATGGTACCCACCATTCATGAGGGTTACCATGAAAGATACAGGAGCGCCTATCTGATTGATATATAACAATATCAGCTATCAATGGCCAGCGCCCCGAAAAAATCCGGTTACTATGAAAGTCCTAGCTACATCTTTCATCGGCCGGGGTGCCAGACCCTTGCATGAGAGTTACCATGAAAGATACCTGTGGGGGAGGCAACACTTACCCCTCCCCAGCAAAGGGGCGTAGTGACATC
>NZ_DATFKH010000184.1:0-10854 GCF_035268745.1 Marinobacter sp. | reverse complement strand
CCGGCAACCGCGGCAATGGCCAGAATGATCGGTCGCAGCCCGTCAAACGGCATGCGATGGACCAGTTTTCCGGAAAGCCAGAAGCCGGCGAGCACCCCCGGGAAAGTCACCGCAAAGAGTTGCAGTTCTGTTTGACCCAGGTACCCGGATGCCACCAGAGCGGCAAGACTGAAAAAACTGGCCACCAGAAAAAATGCGGACATGTTGGCACGCACCAACGGACCCTTCTGATTCTGATAGATCAGCGCAATTGGCGGGCCGCCAACAGCGGTGATAGTGCCCATAAAGGTTGAAGCGGCCCCGGCCAGGATACTGTTTCGGTCATTCAGGGCGGGGCGTAATCCGCCAACGCTCAGTAGTACTCCGGTCAGAATCAGTACCCCGAAGATCAGTTCGAACCCTTTGGGAGAAATCAGCATCAGCGTCAATCCGGCGAGTATGGTGCCGCCGACACCGCCCCCAAGGGCAAAGCGGACTTCGCGGATCTGCAGCGCGGCCCGGTTCCGCAGCAGCATGAATATCGTCAGCACCGCCGCGTTGAGAACCAGTGGTGCAGGGACGAGCGCGGGACTGATCAGGAACAGCAGCGGTGCCGCCAGTGTGCCGATGCCATATCCCGCCACCCCCTGCAAACAGGAACCCGCCAGCAGGGCAAGATTGGCCAGAATGATCTGCAGAAGGGAAAGCTCGGTCACTATCGTGTTACTCGGGAAATTGGGGTGATGGATGTTGATAACACAGTGGCGGGACAACTAAAACTATCAGGTCGGGGAAACTTGTGCGGGCAGGAATTATCAGTCGTGTGCTAACTTGGCGTACCTGACGACGAGGACGTTATGAAAGCCGCCACACCCGAAGTGACTAAAGGTGTTCTGTTTGGCCTGTCTGCCTACACGCTGTGGGGATGTTTTCCCCTTTATTTCGCGTTGTTTGCCGGCGTGCCCTCCTATGAGGTATTGATCCACCGGGTTGTGTGGTCCTGTCTGTTTCTCGCCATTGTTGTGTCTTTCCTGGGTCGCTGGAGGCCGGTCAGGGCTGCTTTGTCGCAACCGAAAAACCTCGGATATGTGCTCGGCTGTGCGGTGTTTATCGCCCTTAACTGGGGCATCTATATCTACGCGGTGGAAACCCGTCAGGTGTTGCAGGCGAGCCTGGGTTACTTTCTTACACCACTGGTCAATGTGGCGTTGGGGCTGTTGATTCTGCGTGAGCGGATTTCCCGGCTACAGGGCATAGCTGTGGTTCTGGCGGCTATTGCGATTTTCTATCAGTTGATGCTTCTCGGGGTGGTGCCCTGGATTTCGCTGCTGCTTGCCTTCAGTTTCGGTACTTACGGGTTAATGAGGAAAAAAGTCGCGCTGGATGGCCTCTCGGGGCTGTTTGTGGAGACACTGCTGTTGCTGCCGCTGGGCCTGCTCGCCCTGAGCTGGCTGAATCTCAGTGGCACATCGCATTTCACCGAAAGTCCCGGGCTAACGTTACTGCTGATGTCCAGCGGCATCGTAACCGCAGTTCCCCTGCTGTTTTTCGCAGGTGCAGCCCGCAGGCTCAAGTTATCAACCATCGGTTTCCTGATGTATATCAACCCGACCCTGCAGTTCGCTCTGGCCCTGCTGGTGTTTGATGAACCCCTTAGCGGGCAGAAGCTCCTCAGTTTCGTCCTCATCTGGCTGGCTCTGGCACTTTACTCATGGTCCGCCTGGCACGGGCGCAAGCGGGCGCAGTCTGGCTGATCTTCGCTGCCCGAAACCGCCGTGGACCGGATTTCATGACCCGATGCGGCAGGCGTTGCAGTCATATTTACGCCGGTACCGACGGTCGGCCCAGCTGGAATAAATCCTGTTGGCCAGGGGGTATACCAGGGGCCAGAGTAGGGGCCTGAACAGGAATCCCAGCCGGGTGTGGGACCAGGCCCTGACCGTCGCATGGAGACCGGTTACCCAATTTCCGTCCCCGGTGCGCAGGTGCAGCCGGCGCAACAGTGCCTCGGATTCGGGCAGCGTGGCTTTTTCGGTGTCCTGAACATGAATGTCCGCAAAATCCAGATTTCCGGTTTCCAGCCTGCGCAGTGTCGCAATTTCTTTGGAACAAAGTGGGCACTGGCCGTCGTAAAACAGGGTATCCATCACTTACTCCTGGTGTCTGAAGCCAGTTAAAATTTGTGTCACTTGTGCTTCAGTACTTCGGGTATACGTGCAGATCCGGTATTTCGGATGCTTGCCCGGCAAAAATAGGATAGCTTCACTGCATCAACCCTTTCGAGTATCCGACCCAAAGCAAGAGAGTGTCAAAATGCTTATCCGCGCAATGCTTTTTTCCCTGACGGCGGTCCTCGCCGTCACCTTTTCAGCGACAGCTGCAGCCCGGGAAACCTACCAGTTCACGCTGGCGGAAACCTGGGGGCCCAATACACCGATACTGGGCGAGACCACCCGGCGGATGGCTGCCATGGTGGAGAGAATGTCTGCCGGCAGGCTTCAGATCCGGATCGATTCCGCCAACAAGCACAAAGCGCCTTTCGGCATATTCAATATGGTCAAAGCCGGACGCTACGATATGGGTCACACCGCCTCCTATTACTACAAGGGGCTGATTCCCAACGCGATGTATTTCACCACCGTGCCATTTGGCATGATTGCGCCGGAACAGTACGCCTGGTTCTATTTCGGCGACGGTATGGAACTGATGAAGAAAGTATACCGGCCCCATGGTCTGCTTTCCTTTCCGGGCGGTAATACCGGCAACCAGATGGGCGGATGGTTCCGTGAGGAAATCAATAGCCTGGAGGATCTTCAGGGCCTGAAAATGCGGACACCCGGGTTTGCCGGGGAAGTAATGGCAGAGGTTGGTGTGGCGGTCACCAATATACCGCCGGGTGACCTGTACACGGCCCTGGAGCGGGGCACGATTGATGCACTTGAATGGGTGGGCCCGGCGCTGGATTTTCAGATGGGCTTCCACCAGATTGCCAAACACTATTATTCGGGCTGGCAGGAACCGGCGGCTGAAGTCCAGTTTCTGGTCAATGAAAAAAGCTGGAGCAGATTGCCTGAAGATCTGAAGGAAATTCTGCGGGTTGCGATGCGAACGGCGGCTTACGACATGTATGCCCAGAGCATGCACCTCAGTGGCGAGGCGTGGGCCAAAATGAAAGACAACTATCCTGATGTCAGCCACCAGACTTTTCCACCTGCCGTGATCGATGCCCTGCGTGCGGCCACAGAAAAATTGCTTGCAGAGGCCGCTGCGAGCGACGAACTGGCCAGTGACATCATCAATTCCCAGCGTTCTTACCTGCAGCAGATCCGGCAGTGGACCAATATTTCGGACAAGGCCTATTTAAACAGTATTTCAACAGCTACGGGTGACTGACGTATACTTCATCTGTATGTAAATTAAAGTGGCAGGTATCAGGGCCTATGCGGATACGGACTTGCTTGTGGATAGGGCGTCTCGCTCTGGCGATGCTTGTCTGTCTGTGTATCTTCCAGCCAGTCCATGCCAAGACCGACCTGAATTCCGGCTGGGAGTACCGTTGGGGTGACTCACCACTGGACAGCGATGGTGTGCCCGAATGGGTCGCCGCTGATGAGCCGGAGCAGTGGAATGCGATCGGCTTCCCGTCCAATCCCCCGGGCCGGCAGAATCGTGAACACGTCTGGTACCGCATCAACCTGCCCGAGGGCCACTGGCGCGAGCCTGTTCTTTACATTTACAGCGTTGATCTGATTGTTCAGGTCTGGCTGGATGGCCGGCAGATATATCAGTACGGTGAATTCGATGACGACGGTCGGGGTCGTTTCGAGGGTTGGCCCTGGCATTCGATTCCACTCCCTGAAGGGTTTCAAAGCAAAGAGATCTATTTCCGGATTTTCTCCGACTACACCGATATTGGTTTGTGGGGTGAGGTCGCGATCATGGAGCGTCCGGAGCTGACATTTTACATCCTCAAGAATTCTGTGAAATCCCTGTTTATTGCCGGTTTTTCCGTCCTTATTGCGTTATTTTCCATCATCTTCGCCCTGCTTCAGGCCCGCAAGAAAAGTTTCGCCAGTCTTGCGCTGTTTTCGCTGTCTTCCGCGGTGCTGTTGGTGGCCGAAAGCCAGGCCCGACAACTGATCTGGAATGCACCCCTGGCCTGGGATTACCTGGCAGCCGGGTCCTATTTCATGGTGCCTGTGGCCATGGCGTTGATGCTGGAGCAATGGTTTGAGGATCAGCGGCCCTGGCTGATTAATCTGGTCTGGAAAATCCATCTGGGATATTTCGTGCTGGCGTTGGCCCTCGCCGGCACTGGCTTCGTTGATCTTTCCTCCACGTTTCCGGTATTCGACGCCCTGCTACTGGCTTCGCTGACCATAGTCACGGTTTTCGTGGTGCGTCGGTTCCGGGATCTTTCCCGTTCGCAGCAGGTGATGCTTGTCGCCTACGGTGTGTTCTGCACGCTGCTGGTTGTGGATATGGCCGTCGCTCACGGTTTTCTCCCATGGTGGCGCGTGCCAGTAAGTTGGGGTGCACTGGCGTTCTCGATCGCCGTGGTAATGATTGCATTGGCCCACTATGCGCGCACTCAGCAGTATTTAAGCGATCTGAACCTGTCGCTGGAACACAAGGTGGCCGAGCGCACGGCGCGCGCAGAATCGCTGGTCCGTCGCGAGCAGGCACGGGTCCGGTTGCTGACCTTCGAGAATGAAAAAGCCCGTGTGCTCAATGAAATCATCGCTGAGCTGCAGGATTGCATCAGCCTGAGCCAGACCTTTTCCGTGCTTGCACGGAGACTTCCTGATTTTTGCAGCCCGATGAAGGGAATGTTGTACCAGCGTATCGAGAATGGCGCCGCATACCGGTTACTGAGCCGATGGCGGTACGCTGATGAGCCGTCACCTCCGGAACGGATTGAAACTCCCCACGGCCCGCCGCCCAACAGTGAGTTACCATTGGGCGCTCCGTCGCTGCGCCCCGCAGACCCTTTGGAAACCGTTGATTCGACCAACCCCGAAGCCGGGAAATTGACATCCGGCCAGCTCTGCCTTTGGATCAGCATTCAGTCGGCTACCGAAGGGACATTGCCTGTTGCGCTGCTGTTCGTGGAGATGCCCAATGAGTTGATGGAAAGTGAATCCCAGTTTGGCGCGGCAAAACTGTTTCAGACTCTCAGCCAGGGCATCCAGAAAATTGACGTTACGATTTCCGGCATCAGTCTGAGGGAGGAGCTGCAGAGGTATTCTTATGAGGATGCGCTGACGGGGCTCAAGAACCGGCGCTATTTCGACCAGCTGCTCGAGCATGAAAGCGCGGTGGCATTTCGCAGCGACAAGCCGCTGTCCCTCCTGATGTTGGACATTGACCATTTCAAGAGATTTAACGATTCTCATGGTCATGAAGCCGGTGATTCAGCGCTGAAGGCGATTGCTTCAACGCTCGTCCGGCATTTTCGTGAGAGTGACGTCGTCTGTCGGTTCGGCGGAGAGGAATTTGTGATCATAATGGCGAACACAAGTCTGAGGGCTGCCTTTGATAAAGCCAGTGAGCTGGTGGCAGAGGTGCGGGGAATGCCCATTGTTCACGATGGCCTGGAGCTGACGGGGGTCACCCTTTCGGTCGGTGTGTCAAGCTGGCCGGAGTGCGCGGAGGCGCCCGATAGCCTGTTGGGTCATGCTGACCGGGCGCTCTATCGCGCCAAAGAGGCGGGCAGGGATCGGGTGGAGGTTAACTGATCCTTCCCGCCCTTTACACGACCAGTACCGGGCATTCCGAGTTTGACGCCACCCGGTGGGAAACACTACCCAGAAACAGACCGTCCTTGTCACTGTGTGTGCCCCTTGTGCCGATCACGATCAGATCAACAGATTTGTCCCTGGCAAAGTCAACGATAACTTTTGAGGGTCTGCCCGCTTTTACAAAACCCCGGACGTCCTTGCCACCGCGATCTGCTGCCAGTTGTTTTGCATGATTAACCACTTCCTTGGCATATTCCGAAAGAACCTTGTCCGGGATGTCCATTTGCGCCGGTCGTCCGATCGACAGGGACGCCTCAAACAGGCTGTGATGCTTGTAGACGCAAAGCAGGTAGATCTCCGCACCGGTCAGTTGCTGTAATTCAATGGCCCTGGTCAGGGCATTGAACGACGTCATGGAGCCATCTACTGCCACAAGAATCCGTTTGAACATGTCGCTCTCCTCTGTGTTTACCCTTCAGGGTATCAAATCACCTGAAGGCCAGGTCGCGCAGGAACAATGCAATTTGCGGGAACGCAATGAGCAGCCCGGCGGCGGTTATCAGCATGATGACAAACGGCGGTGTGCCCCGGATCACTTCCAGATAAGGGCGCTTGAAAATCGCGATGGCGGTGAAGATGTCGCAACCGAACGGTGGCGTGGCGGAGCCGATGGCCACCTGCAGGGTGATCAGCACACCCACCAGGACCGGATCCAGGCCCGAGGATGCAATTGCCGGCGCGAAGATGGGTGTCAGCACCAGAATTACCACAATCGGATCAACGAACATACAGGCGACAAAGAAAGCGATACAGATGGTGATCATCACGCCAACCGGGCCCATATCACTCACCCCGACCGTTTCAAGAATGGCCTGGGGAATCTGGGCGAAGGAAATGATCCAGGAGAAGCCGGTACCCACCGCCACCAGGATGAACACTACAGCGGTGATCAGGCCGGTCGATTTGGCGATCCGGTAGATGTCTGGCAGCTTGAGCGAGCGGAACACCACGAACTCCAGCAGGAAGGCATAAAGCACACACACAGCAGCGGCCTCTGTAGGGCTGAATATGCCGCCATAGATACCGCCGACAATAATGACCGGGAAGAACAGGGGCCATAAGGCCTCGCGCATGGCAACGCCGCGCTGGCCCCAGGTAGATTTCTCCTCGGTGGGAAGCTTGTTGACGTGAGCGTAGATCAGGCAATAAATCGAGAACATGAACAAAATCATCACGCCCGGTCCGATGCCGGCAATGAACAGTTCGGCAATGGAGGTTTCGGAAATAACGCCGTAAATAATGAAGCCAATACTGGGGGGGATCAGAAACGCAATATCGCTGGAATTGATAATAAGCGCCAGCGAGAAGGAGTCTGAATAGCCCGCTTTCAGCAGTTTTGGCCGCAGGGGTGAGCCAACTGCCACAACGGTTGCCTGAGTGGACCCGGATACAGCCCCAAACAGGGTGCAGGAAGTAGCGGTGCTGATGGCCAGGCCGCCCTTAACATGGCCGATGAAAGCCATGACCATATTGATCAGCCGGTCAGCAGACTGACCGCGGGTCATGATGTCGGCAGCCAGAATGAACATCGGAACCGCGATCAGTGAGGCCGGACGAATACCCGCCATCATCTGCTGAACGAAAGTTCCCATCTGGCCGAAGCCATCGAACATCATTACAAAGCCAACGAGGGCACCGGTGATCAGCGGTACCATCATCGGGAAGCCCAGCAGAAGCAGCCCGATCATGATCACCATCATTATAGTTGCCATGATTTCTATCCTTATTCAATGCAGCTTCAAAGGCTCAGACTTCGGACTCGGTATCAGCGTAGCCATCGACCACGCCCGTGGAGAGATAAACATCCTTGCTGGTGAGGTTCTTGATCGCGGTCAGTAAATACTGAATGCCGGTGATGGCAAAGCCGATAGGCACCCAGATGTAGATCCACCAGATTTCGAATCCCAATGCGGGCAGGATTCTGCCGCGGCTATAAAGCGTTTCGATATAGCCAACAGAGTGGTAACAGAGGAAAAACATGATGACCGACGTAAACAGGGCGATGAAAATCATCAGCACCTTGCGGCCCTTGGTCGGAATCGAATCGTATATTGCGGACATCCGGATATGTCGGCCATGGCGGGCGGCATAGCCGATGCCGGCGAAGGTAATGAGGATGATCAATATCCGGTTGACCTCACCTGACCAGAACATGCCTTCACCCAACACATATCGCGCAATCACATTTGTGCAGGTGTTGACTGCCATAAGGATCACGCCCATGGCGAGCATGACGGCCTCTACTTTACTGATAAAAACATCAATGGTTCCCAGAAAACCGGGCAGGCCGGACTCAAAGGTACCGGTATCATCTTCTAGATCCGGGGAATTGTCGGACATGGGAACACTCCATAGCATTTCGCTCCCGACCGGTGGAGGGGGCCTCCGGGGGGGGCGGGGTAAATGCAGAATCCCCGCCGGTGAGCACCGGCGGGGATCAGGTCTTTCTGCTTACATGCTCTGAACTTCTTTCAGATCTTCCTTGAACTGGTTCAGCAGTTCCTGACCGCTTTCGCCGGTCATGTCGATGAACTTCTCCTCAACCTGGGGAGCGCGGGCCTTGAACGCTTCGATCTGCTCATCGTTCAGGCGGGTGACAGTTACTTCATCACTGGCTTTCCTGATCTTTTCCAGTGCTTCTTCGGCCAAACCATCGATGTGATCAATGATTTCTTCAAAGGCATAGTCAGCGGCGTCCTGAACCAGCTTCTTGTCCGCATCAGACAGGCCGGAGTAGAAATCCATGTTCGCCATCATGGCGGTGGTGAACCAGCCGTGTTTGGTGAATGTGAGGTTCGGCGATACTTCGTAAAGGCCACCGGACTCAATCCAGAAAATCGGGTTTTCCTGGCCCTGAATCATGTTGGTCTGCAGGGCACCATACACTTCGCCCCAGGGCAGAGGTGTCGGCGTTGCGCCAAAGGCGTCATAGGTTTCAGACAGCAGCGGGTTGGTCATAACCCGGATCTTCTTGTTGTTGAAATCCTCTGGTGAGGTAATGGGCTCGTTGGCTGTCACCACCATCTCACCTTCCGGATACATTTTAAGAAGCTTGAGGCCGTTCTGGGCATAGAGCTCGGGGAAGTCCTCGTTGATCGCCTCGCTTTCACGGAAGAACTGGATCACTGTGTCCATGTCGGTTGGCAACAGGTAGGGGATAAAGAATATCTGCGCTTCGGGAATCAGGGAGCCGGTAAAGCCGGGCGACTGGTTGACGAACTGCAGGATGCCCGCCTGGGTCTGCTCCATGATGTCGTCTGACTCGCCCAGCTCACCAAAACGGTAGACCTGAATCGTATGGTCCGAGTTGTCCTCAATGTATTCCTTGAAATCGTAGGCAAAGACATCCTGAACGTCGCCCTCATACTCTTCGTGGGCATAGCGCCAGTTAGCGGCGTTCACCGAGTTTGCTGCCGTCATCGCGGCAAAAGCGAAGGCCGAAAAGCCGGCCAGTTTCTTGAATTTGCTCATGCTGCTCATAGCTTTATCTCCACTTTTTTGTCGCTGAAATCATTCGTTACATTACACAAGACTGGCAAAACAATCGGCGTTGCGCAAGAAAATGTCTGATCTGCAACAACTTTAGTTTCGCAACTTTCATTTGTATGACCTCCGGATATGATAGCCTCGGATCAGCGGTTTTACAGCTTTCAGTAACCTGACGAGAGCCGGAATGTCCCAGACTCACCTCACCCTGACGGGATTTCACGCCATCCACGCCAACCATCTGGAAGATCTGCGCCGGGCAGTGGTCTGGATCTGCAGGCAGCACCCCGTGCCCCCGCTGGCCAGTGAAACCTTTCTGGTGCAGAGCAACGGTATTGCCCAGTGGCTGAAGCTTGCCCTGGCGGAAGACCCGGGAAGCGTCGAGGGTGGCGATACCGGCGGCATGGGCATTGCCGCCGGCATGAACTTCCTGTTTCCTGCCCGCTTTATCTGGCAGGCCTATCGTGCCGTGTTGCCGTCATCTGAAGTGCCGGAGCAGTCTCCCTTCGATAAATCCCGACTGGTGTGGCGATTGTTCCGACTATTGCCAGGTCTGATTGCACAGGACGATGTCTTTGCGCCCCTGCAGAGATTCATGGCCGGATCAGACACGGAAACCCGCCGTTATCAGCTCGCTGGCAAGATTGCCGATCTGTTTGACCAGTACCAGGTGTTCCGCGCCGACTGGCTGGCGGATTGGGAAGCCGGGCACGACCGCCTGCAACTGGCCCGCGGCGAGTATCGGGAACTGGGGGAAGAATTGCGATGGCAGCCAGTGCTGTGGCGTAAACTTGTGGAAGATGTGGGTGCGCTTGCCGGCACCAGCCGGTCGCGGATCCACACCCGGTTTATGGAGGTCGGGCAACAGCTGAAGGCGACCGACCGGCCGCCCGACCTGCCCCGGCGCATTGTGGTTTTTGGCGTTTCTTCACTGCCAAAGCAGGCACTGGAGGCACTATCCATCCTCAGCCGGGTTAGCCAGGTGGTGCTGTGTGTCCATAATCCCAGCGAGTTTTACTGGGCCGACATCATCAGCGATCGGGATCTGCTCAATGCGGACCGCAGGCGGGGCCGGTCCCATCCCACACTGGCAACACTGACTGACCCGGACGATCTGCACCAGCACGCCAACCCTCTGCTGGCGGCCTGGGGTAAGCAGGGTCGGGACTATATCCGGCTGCTGGATGAGTTTGATAACCCGGAGGAGTACCAGGGCCGCGTTGCCACGCCGGACGGCCGCATCGATATCTTCACGCCCCACGGCGACCCGCAACATCCGTTACTGTTGCATCAGGTCCAGAACGACATCCGCGCACTCACGTCGCAACAGGAAATGCTGGACCAGGGGCGCACACTGGACCCATTCCGGGATGATACGATTGTCCTCCACAATGCCCACAGCCCCCAGAGGGAAGTGGAAATCCTCCATGACCAGCTGCTGGCCGCATTCAACAGCAACCCGGACCTGCGCCCGCGAGACATGATTGTCATGGTGCCGGATGTGGACACCTATGCGCCCCATATCCAGGCGGTGTTTGGCCGCTATCCGCCATCGTCAAGGCGTCATATTCCCTTCACCATCTCTGAC
>NZ_DATFKH010000183.1:0-2512 GCF_035268745.1 Marinobacter sp. | reverse complement strand
TCAGAAAGACGAAGACAGCCTTCCCGGCTATGACGTTCTCGACCAGATACTGAACCTTTACGTCGAGCGGGATCTGAGTGCAGACGCCATTGTCGCCCAGGGGTTCTGCCGCGAGGATGTTGATCGCGTGGTTCGCCTTGTGGATACCAACGAGTACAAGCGCCGGCAGGCGCCCATTGGTGTGCGAATCACCGAGAGAGGATTCGGCAAGGACCGCCGCTATCCCATTACCAATGGCTGGAAAAGCGGGGTCTAGAGTCCCGTTATTCGTCGCCTATCAGGCCGAAGGTCACAACACTGGCCAGGGAGCGGTTTTCCCGGGACAGGACGTCGGCCTCGAATTCACCGTCTGCGTTAAAGGCCGAGCTGTCCGGAAAGTTCTCTCTCAGCAGGGCAACAGCGTCCGAGGTGCCTTTTTCGAGATCCAGAAAGCGGAAGGTTTCCGCCAGGATAATCAGCGCGTCTTCCACGGGAGGCGTAGACGGGTAATTCTCAATAATGAAACGGGCACGGTTGTTGGCGGCCACGTAAGCCTGGCGGCTGATGTAATACCGGGCTGCGATCAGTTCCAGGCTGGCGAGGCGATTGCGCACGGCAATCATTCTCTGGCGGGCATCGGGCGCGTACTGGCTTGAAGGAAAGCGGTTCAGCAGCTCCGAAAAATCCTCGAAGGCCTGGCGCTGTTCGCCCGGGTCACGGGCCGCAATATCGATCGGTAAGTAGCGGGCGCCCAGACTGATATCCAGGTTATAAGAGGCCAGCCCGCGCATATAGAGGGCGTAGTCGGCGTGTTCACTTTGCGGGTTAAGGCGCAGGAAACGGTCCGCGGCGGCTCGTGAACCCTCCAGGTCCAGATTCTGGTAGCGGGCATAAATCAGGTCGAGCTGGGCCTGTTCGGCATAGCGTCCGAAGGGATAGTAGGTTTCCAGGGCATTGAGACTGCTTTCGGCCGCGTTGAAATTGCCGGATCTCATATCGTTGCGGGCATTTTCATAGTAGGTTTCTTCCGCCAGAACCTCGTCCTGACTGTTGGAGGCACAGGCGCTGATCAACAGCACGGCGGTGAATAGCAAGACTAATCGAGCAACTGATCTCATGCCGGAATCCCGTATAATGGCAGAAATTGAACTGTGCAGCATTGTAACGGGGATCCCCGGGCTTGTGCAGTGGCAGGCTTGCTGGATTCTGCCTTTTTGACGGAAACGTAACTTTTTGGAAGCCCCGGGGGCTCAATGTCAGCTGAATCACCTATCACCGCAAGGTTTTCCATACCTTCGGATATCAGTGGCCGGAGACTGGATCAGGCCGTTGCCGAACTGATGCCGGAACACTCCCGGTCCCGGCTTCAGGGCTGGATAAAATCCGGAGCGCTGACCGTAAATGGCAAAATCTGCAAACCACGTGACAAAGTGATGATGGACGATGCCATTGAGCTCAATGCCGAACCGGAAGCGCAGGTCAGTTGGGAGGCCGAGGAAATCGGCCTGGATGTGGTATTCGAGGACGAGCATCTGCTGGTGATCAATAAACCGGCAGGGCTGGTGGTGCACCCTGCGGCGGGGCATGTCGATGGTACCCTGGTCAACGCCCTGCTCAATTACGCTCCGGAGGTGGAAAATCTGCCCCGGGCGGGCATTGTGCACCGGCTGGACAAGGATACTTCGGGAATCATGGTGGTGGCGCGCAGTCTCATCGCCCACACCTCGCTGGTGGATCAACTGCAGAGCCGCACCATGGGGCGAGAGTACGAAGCCGTGATTGTCGGGACCATCACCGGCGGGGCAACCGTGAATGCTCCCATCGGCCGCCACCCGCAGGAGCGCAAGAAAATGGCAGTGGTGGCCAGCGGCAAACCCGCCATTACCCATTACCGGCTGGCGGAGCGGTTTGCCGCCCACACCCACATCAGTTGCAGGCTGGAAAGCGGGCGCACCCATCAGATCCGGGTGCATATGGCTCACATCAAGCACCCGCTGGTCGGTGATCCGCTTTATGGCGGGCGCCTGCGGCTGCCCAAAGGTACAACAGACGAGCTTCGGGAGACCCTGGCGGCATTCCAGCGCCAGGCCCTGCACGCCCGCAAACTGACCCTTGAGCATCCACAGACTGGTGAAACCCTGAGCTGGGAAGTGCCCCTGCCGGAAGACATGACGGCGTTACTCGCGGGCCTGCGCAAGCATGTTGAAGACCTGGAAAACCATGGTGTCTGAGCCCGAATTCATCATCCCGGACTGGCCCGCGCCAAAGGGCGTCAAGGCGGTTTCAACAACCCGGACTGGTGGCTTCAGCGTGGCGCCCTGGGACAGTCTGAACTTTGGTGACCATGTCGGGGATGATCCGCAGAAGGTCGGTCAGAATCGCCTGAGACTTGCGGACTGGACCGGAATCCCTGTTGCCGAATTCCGGTTTATGGATCAGGTCCATGGAATTGAGTTCGCAGAACTCCCTGCTGAATTGCCGGTGCAGGCGGACGGCTGCGTGACTTCGCAGCCCCGGGTTCCCTGCCTGGTCA
>NZ_DATFKH010000182.1:0-53283 GCF_035268745.1 Marinobacter sp. | reverse complement strand
TGCCAGCGGTCGACGCGGTGCTGGACTCGATCAGGGCAATCTGATCTGCAATCCCGTCGCCCGGTTCTTGTCCGGCAGCCATGGGATTTCCAATACAAATTCGCCTTGCCTTCGTAAATCAGTCCCATAGACTGAATAGTAGCTGTCCAGAGCAGGAACACAGGCGTGTTCGGCAGCCCTTTTATTGAGCCGTGACAACAAATGGGAGGAATCGTTGTGGCCCCCAGCTCCATTTTTCGCCAGATAGCAGCAGCTATCATGTTAATCGTCTCGGGTCCGGCAATGGCCGCTGACCCGGTTGTGGTGTCCTCCAAGATTGATACCGAAGGCTCTGTCCTCGGGCAGATGGTGTTGCAGTCACTCCAGGGAGCCGACATTCCGGTTGAGAACCGCCTGCAGTTGGGCGGTACCAGCATCGTGCGCAATGCGATCAAGGCTGGCGAAATAGATATCTACCCGGAATATACCGGCAATGCCGCCTTTTTCCATGATCAGGCCGACCGGGATATCTGGAAAGATGCCGATAAAGCCTATAACCAAGCGGCCCGCCTTGATCGGGAAGCCCACAGCATCGTCTGGCTGAAACCGGCGGAAGCGAACAACACCTGGGCCATGAGCGTGCGCAAGGATCTGGCGCAGGAAAATAGCCTGAACACCCTCGAAGATCTGGCGCAATATATCAATGAAGGCGGCGCGTTCAAATTTGCTGCCAGCGCCGAGTTTGTCGAATCCGCCAGTGCCTTGCCGGCGTTCCAGGAGGCGTACGGCTTCCGGTTGGAGTCTGACCAGCTGCTGATTCTTTCCGGTGGCAACACCGCGGCAACACTCCGCGCCGCCGCCCTGAACAATAATGATGTGAACGGTGCCATGACCTATGGCACCGATGGCGGCCTGAACGCCCTGGATCTGAAGGTGATGGAAGATACCAGGGGTGTCCAGCCGGTCTATCAGCCGGCGCCTATCGTGCGTGCCGAGGTGCTGGATAGCTATCCGGGCATTCGGGAGGCGCTGAATCCGGTGTTCGAGTCGCTGGACCTGGAAACACTCCAGCGTCTCAATGGTCAGGTTGCAGTCAGGGGCGTGCCGGCAGACACTGTCGCCCGGGATTATCTTGATTCCCTGGCCAGAGAATAAGCTTGTCGATTTTCAGCTCCGCTCCTGATCACTCAGCTCCAAACCGTGTCCTGCCAGTGCTGGGGCTGCTTGCCCTTGCGCTGGTCTGGTTTCTGGATCTGGGCGTCATTCAGCCCAATCGCATTGTTCCGGGTACCGGCCACGGTCTGGTTGCGGCCGTTGGCTGGGTTGGCGGGGGCCTGGTCACTTTGATTCTGGTCGGCTGCGTGCTGCTGTCTCTCCTGCCACTGCGCGGGCGCTACTTTCCCATTCTGGTCCTGCTGGGCGTTTCCCTGGCCTTGCTGCCTGTCCTGCTGGAGGTATTTGCCAGCCGCCATCTGCCGGCAGATGCTCCCTATGCGCGATCCGCCATTGGTGCCGGTTTCTGGTGCCTGTTGTTCCTGCTGTCGCTGATGTTAATTGAAGTTCTGGGTCGCCTCCGTACAGGGCGGGGGTTGCAACTCATCATTCTCACGGTAATCTGCGGAAGCTGGGTATGGTTTCTCCGGGGCGACGGCCTGGAAAGTCTGTCTCTGGTCAGGGAATTCAACTCCCGGCCTGCAAAGTTTGAGCAGGCCCTCTGGACTCATCTGGCGCTGGCTTTCGGGGCCGTAACCATCAGCGTCGGACTGGCCTTCGTGCTGGCGCTGAAGATGATTCGCAGCGCTGGCTGGCGTCGGCCCATTCTCGGTACCGTGAGTTTTCTCCAGACCATTCCCAGTCTGGCGGTTTTCGGGTTGCTGATTGCACCGCTCGGTGCTCTGGCCGCCGCATTCCCGATTCTGCAGACGCTTGGCATCGGTGGCATTGGCTGGGCACCGGCACTGCTGGCGCTGGTGGCGTACAGTCTGCTGCCCATGGTGCGCAATACGTTTGTGGCGCTCACCGAAGTTCCGGAAAGCCTGGCCGATGCCGGGCGGGGTATGGGAATGAATGAGAGGCAGCTGTTTTTCAAACTCAAATTGCCGCTCGCATTGCCGGTTATTGTCGAGGGTGTTCGCATCACCGCGATTCAGGCGATCGGCCTGACGGCGGTTGCAGCGCTGATCGGTGCCGGTGGCTTCGGTAGCTTTATTTTCCAGGGTCTGGGGCAGGCGGCAATGGATCTGGTATTGCTCGGCGCCTTGCCCACCATTGCACTCGCTCTGCTGACGGACGCTCTGCTAACGATGCTTGCCGACAGCCTCAAGCCGACACCGGCAACGGCCTGACAGGGGAAAGGATTTGTCCGGATGATAGAACTGAAAAATGTGACCTGTCGCTTTGGTGAAGCCGTTGCCGTGGACCGGATCAACCTGACGGTCGAGACCGGTGAGGTGTGCGTGCTGGTCGGCAGCTCCGGCTGCGGCAAGTCCACCACCCTGCGCATGATCAACCGCCTGTTGCCCCACAGCGCCGGCGAGATTCTGGTGGACGGTGAGGATATTACCGCCATCAACCCGGAGCAGCTGCGGCTGAATATGGGCTATGTCATTCAGGGCACCGGCCTGTTTCCCCACTGGACAGTGGCCCGCAACATCGCCATGGTCCCGCAACTTCTGAAATGGCCCCGGGAGCAGATCGAAGAACGGGTCCATGAGTTGCTGACCCTGCTGGAGCTTGACCCCGCCACCCACGCCGATAAATACCCCCAGCAACTGTCCGGGGGTCAGGCCCAAAGGGTGGGAGTCGCCAGGGCGCTGGCAGCGAACCCAAACATTCTGCTGATGGATGAACCTTTCGGTGCGCTTGATGCGATCACGCGGGAAACGCTGCAACTGGAGATGCTGCGGATCCAGAAAGAGGTCCGGAAAACGACGGTGTTTGTTACCCATGACATCGACGAAGCCCTGAAGCTGGCGACGCGGATTGCCGTTATGGACAAGGGGCGCATCATTCAGTACGACACCCCCGAGAATATCCTGCGGCGACCGGCGTCTGAATTTGTTGAGAATCTGGTGGGCAAGCAGGATCGCGGCCTGAAGCTGATAAGCCTGCGCAGAGTGCGGGATCTGATGCAGCCTTATCCGGATCCCAAGCCCCCGGAGCCCGGAGCCGAGGGTCTCAGGGAAGATGACAGTCTACGTGTTGCCCTGTCTGTCATGCTTTGGCAGGACTGCAACCGGATGCCGGTATTCAACGCCAGTGGCGACGAAACCGGGGTGATCTCCCGTGAGCAAATTATGCAGGAAGGCGGGTAATGCGAATCTGGATGCCCCCGGCCCTGCTGGCCATTGTCCTGTTTGTGCTGAGCGTGGGTATGCCGGCCCTGGAGCCGCTGTTCGAATGGGTACAGCCGGATAAAAGGCAGGTGATCTATGACCGGGATAGCTTCCTGTTCCTGCTGCAGAACCACCTGGTGCTGGTGTTGATTTCCGCCTTTGTCAGTTCGGTTGCTGCGGTTGCCGGCGGTATTTTCGCGACCCGGCCGGCTGGCAGGGATTTCCTGCCGCTGGTCAGCCAGGTGGCGTCCATCGGCCAGACCTTTCCGCCGGTCGCGGTGCTGGCACTGGCGGTGCCGGTTCTCGGCTTCGGTGAGGCACCCATTCTTGTTGCGTTGACTCTTTATGGCCTGTTGCCCATCCTGCGCAATACCCTGGCGGGCCTTGAGGGCGTTGATCAAACCGTGAGGCAGGCAGCGCTGGGTATGGGCATGTCGCCGGTGCAGGTGTTGTTGCGGGTGGAGCTGCCGCTGGCTGGCAAGGTGATTCTCGCAGGGATCAGGACCTCGGTAACCATCAACATTGCCACCGCGGCCATCGGTTCAACCATCGGCGCCCGCACCCTGGGTGATCCGGTGATCGCCGGGCTGGTCAACGGCAACACGGCCTATGTGCTGCAGGGAGCAATTCTGATCGGCTTGCTGGCGCTAACGGTGGACAGCCTGTTCGAGGCCATTGAGCGGGTCTGGGACCATCGGTTTTTGCCTCAGACAGAGCCATCGAATCTCGAACTCAGGGGATAAATTTTCGGGATTTCCTTGGGCATTGCGGCTCTGGATATGTGGTTAGAGAAAGGAGCTAATGGAGCGCTTAATTTCCAACTGCCGAAGATGATTGAGCTATACACGCAATCAACTATATTTAAGGCTGCAAGCCATCTAACTGGTGCGGAGCCAATGCCGAAGCCCGTGGCACTGCGGGCACGGCAGATTTCACTTTTACCAGGGGAGAACACCGCAGTGGCAGATGCCGAAGTATTGAGTGAGTTGAAAAGTATTGTCGGGTCGCGTTATGTCCTTACCGGTGAGCGCGCGACAGAACGCTTTCGCAAGGGCTACCGCTCCGGCGAGGGCGCCGCCCTTGCCGTGGTACGTCCGGGCACGCTGCTTGAACTGTGGCGTGTGCTTGATGCCTGCGTTAACGCCGACAAAATAATTATTGTGCAGGCGGCCAATACCGGCCTGACCGAGGGTTCGACGCCGAAAGGTCAGTACGACCGCGATGCAGTGATCATCAACACCATGCGGATAGCCACGGTTCACACCGTCAATGATGGGCAACAGGTGGTTGGCCTGGCCGGGGCCACACTTTTTCAGCTCGAGAAGCTGCTGGCACCGCTGGGAAGGCAACCGCACTCGGTCATCGGCTCATCCTGTATTGGCGCGTCTGTCATCGGCGGTGTGTGCAATAATTCCGGCGGTTCACTGGTCGAGCGCGGGCCATCCTACACGGAGCTCGCGCTTTTTGCGCAGGTTACTGATGACGGACGGCTGGAGCTCGTCAACCACCTGGGGCTCGATCTCGGATCAACGCCTGAAGAAATACTGACGCGCCTGGAAGCTGGCGATTTCTCTTTCAATGCCGCCGACGCCGGTAAACGCAAGGCGTCAGACACCGACTATGCCACCCGCGTGCGTGACGTGGATGCCGACACGCCGGCCCGTTTCAACGCTGATACCAGACGGCTTTTCGAGGCCTCGGGCTGTGCCGGCAAACTCGCGGTATTTGCGGTTGTGCTTGATACCTATCCGCTGAATGCAGTCGAACAGACTTTCTATATCGGCACCAACGACACCAGCGATCTGACCGAGCTGCGCCGCAACATTCTGTCAGGGTTCGAAACGCTGCCTGTCAGTGCCGAGTACATGCACCGTGACTGTTTTGATATATCCGATCGCTACGGCAAGGATACCGTTGTGCTGATTGACAAGCTGGGCACAGCGCGACTGCCGTTCTTCTTTGCTGTCAAGGGCGCCGTTGATGCCCATCTGAACAAGTGGCGTCTGACCCGCGGTTTTACCGACAAGTTCATGCAGGTTTTTGCCCGGGTCTGGCCCGATATCCTGCCAGGGCGAATGCGCGGCTTTCGTGACCGCTATGAACACCACCTGATCCTCAAGATGCACGACGGCGGTATCAAGGAAGCGGAGCAGGCCCTGGAGCGACTGTTTCAGGACCGCGAGGGTGAGTATTTCACCTGTGATAACCGGGAGGCCAGGATCGCCGGTCTGCACCGCTTTGCTGCCGCCGGTGCGGCAGTGCGTTACCAGGCGCTGCACGAGCGTGAGGTTGAGGAAATACTGGCGCTGGACATCGCACTCAGGCGCAATGACGGGGACTGGTTCGAAGTGCTGCCAGACGAGGTTGAGTCCCAGCTTGTGCACAAGCTCTATTATGGCCATTTCATGTGCCATGTCCTGCATCAGGATTATATTGTCAGGAAGGGCGCCGATGTAGCAGTGCTGAAGAAGGCAATGCTCGAACTGCTCGACGCCCGGGGCGCGGAATATCCGGCGGAGCACAATGTCGGGCATCTCTACCATGCGAAGCCGGGGCTGGCCGCGCATTATTGCGCCTGCGATCCGACCAATACCTTTAATCCCGGCATCGGCAAGACCTCGCGCAAACGGCATTACGCAGAGACGTGACAGCCCGGGACAGATGTTTTGTCAGACGCCTGCAACCAGTGCCTGTGCATCGGGGTTCAATCACGCTAAGGAGGGTTCGTCATGGCAAAGCATCATCTGCTCTGTGTTCATGGGATAGGCAAGCATCCTGACGACTGGGTACATCAAGAAAAAATCGAGAACGACAGGACATTTGCGCAGCTGTTCAGGGAGCAGTTCGCTGTCATGTTTCCAGAAAGGCAGTTCGAGGATTATTTCGAGCTCCATAGCATTGCCTATGATCCTGAAATCGAGAAGATTCTTGATCAGTGGCAAACCACACTTGCAACTCTGACCACGGATTTATCCCATATCGGAGACCTTCCGAAATCCGTTGACTGGTATAAACAGTACGCGAAAAAGTCGAAAGAGCTGCGTGAGAGTGATGACCCGATTGCCACTCACGCGATCGATCTGCTGTTCTATCGGTCCTCGGTCACCCTCAGGACGCGTCTGGTGGAGCATGTTGCCAACAAGCTGATCCAGAAAGTCAAAGAGATCCGGGAAGCTAACCGCTGGGATCATATTTCCGTGCTGGGCCATTCCATGGGCACGGCGATGCTCAACGATGCGCTGTCCATCATCTTCAATCATAGCGTCCGGGTCAGGTTCCTGAATTTAACGGAGCACGAAATTGAGGACACCCTGAGGGGCAATTTCAAGTTCCATTCCATTATCCAGGTGGCCAACTGCAGCTTTACCCTGAGGCATGTCAAGGCCAGAGACTTCTATATTGGCGCCCCGGGGCCGGGGAACAGCAATCAGGATGAGTGTCATTTCTTTATCAATATCAACAACGACTATGATCCCGTAGGAAAAATCGCTCCCTTCAATCCGGAGTCAACAAACTGGGTCGAGCAGGACGACAATACCCGAAAGCGGATCAGGGACCTCAGGCTTGACAAGATCACGTCAAGATACATTCACTCCATCAATCACTATTTCCGGGATCCCGAGGTCGTCGAAAACGTCTTTTCCACGCTGATTTACGGGACAACCCTGAAACCTGACCAGCAGAGCCTGAAAAAGTACCGCGAGAACTGGGAGAAGCTTACGCTCAGTGGCGCCGCGAAAGAACTTGTGGACAAGCTGAAAGCGACCGACTACTCGAGCATGGACTCGATTGATGCGCTTATCGACGCCATCAGGGATCAGGGCAAGCTTCTGCGGAGCTTCCGGGGTGACTTTACTATCTGAATGACATACAGGAGGTTCATCCCATGTTTCACTTTCCCGCATCCGCACCAGTCATAAGGTCTGTATTTACCAGTGGAATTCTCTGTATCGGGCTTTTTTTGTTGATGTCCCGGGCCACTGCTGCAGACTGCGACAGCAGCACTATAACCGAGGACAATCTGGCTGCCTCCATAACGAACTATGGTGAAAACTGTAAAGCTGACGCGGATATCCTCAAGGGTATGTTTGCCGCCTACCAGCAGGAAGTAAAAGCAGACCTCTCGGAAAACGAGAAGGAAAACGCATATATCGTTTATGGCGAAACAGTCAGGGCTGTGGCCAGCAAAATCGGGACTCTGCGTTCATCGTACGACGGTTATCCGCCCCTGGAAAAATCCCTGGCTTCGCTTAATGAGAGAGTCGAACTCGCACTCAAAGAGCTTGGCGAGCGTACCCTTGATAACAGCAGAGCCTTCAAAGAGGGTTGCTGGGTCAGTTTTGCCCAGTTCTTTCTGGATGAATGCAAAACCGAGGCATCGGAACTGGACCCGGGTTCGCCGGATTATGTGGCGGCTCTTCCCCAGCAGAATCTGCCAGAGGACCTGTCCCTGGCCTGTGCCGAAGAGCGTGAAGCCGGGCAGGGTGGATGCCCCCAGACCCTGAGTCTTGCCCGCGAACTGTTGCCGGAAATCCTGATCATGCAGCAGGCATCCACTGTTTACACTGATGAATTCCTTGGGGACCTTGCCAAGGATTCGAAGAAGTATGAAAGCGATTGGAACCAGTTCCTGTACCAGTCAAAAACCCAGCTTCCTCTGGATATCTGGCTTCAGGACAGAATTGGAATGAACGGTGAGTACTATGGCAAAGGCTTCGCCGGACCACCTGACAGGCAATATTTTCTGCTCCACCCGACGGTGGCATTCGAGAATGTGAATGACGCCCGGGATGGTAACAGAACAAAAGCCAGTCTCCTGGTTGAAGTGCTGGGCGTGAACTTCTGGCGGCAAGAGGACCAACTGGATCTGGGATTCACCAGACTGACCGGGGCCGGACTTATTGCCACCTACAGCGACCGGGCAGGCACCGAAGAGTGGGGATATGGCGGACAACTTACCTTCAGTAGCGCCTACAGTGTGGGGGTTACTGATCGTGACGGGGATATCGGTATTACTCTGAGCGTCAATATCGCAGAACTCTGGAAAGACAAGATCGAACCGGAATGGGACAGATACAAGGACGGCTGGAAACCCTAGTGTCGGCGCAAACGGAGACAGATCCAGTTGCTGTCATGCGTCCGGTTTCACGTTATTCAGGGTCTGAACCCTGCAGTCATGTGACCCGCCAATGGAATAGAGATACCATGCGCACCTAGATCCAGATGCAGGAACAGAACCCCGGAGACCGTTATGAAATTTCCAATCGCAGGTTCGTGTCAATGTGGGGGAGTAAGATATCAGCTGTTGTCGGCGCCGCTGATGGTCCTTGCCTGCCATTGCAAGGAGTGTCAGAAACTCTCTACCAGTGCCTTCAGTATAACCGCTGTTGTAGAGGCAGACGCAGTCGAGTTTCAGGGCGAGATGAAGCAATGGAGCAGAACCGCCGAGAGCGGTAACGTGAGCGCTGCGAAGTTCTGCCCGACCTGCGGCAACCGGATGTATCATTTCAACCCCGATGACCCGGGGAAAATCAAGCTGAAGCCTGCCAACCTGTCTGATACCAGCATTATTGAACCGACCGCACATATCTGGGTCAGCGAGAAGCAGGACTGGTATTCGATACCGGATGATGTCGACGTTTATGACCGGCAGCCGTGACACGGTGAGCCGCGCGGGGTCACACTGGTCCCTTTCTGATCCGGGTATATTCATGACCATAGCTGTTGAAAATATAACCGACACCGGGGTTTCCTGCGCAAATTGCCGCGCCTGTTGCTGTCAGCTGGAGGTGATGATTATTTCTGACACCGGGGTCCCGGAGCGGCATATTGCTTATGACCGCTGGGGCGGTCAAACCATGTTGCGTCTGGCAGACGGGTGGTGCTCCGCTCTGGATCGGGACACCTTCCTGTGCACCATTTACGAGAACCGCCCGTGGATCTGTCGGGAATTTGAAATGGGCTCCCACGAATGCCGTGAACAGAGAACCGGGGCCATGTGAGCCGTCTGGCTGTCACGGCATTAGTTGCATGACCTGCCTCACGGCAGCGTGAGGTACCCTGGTCTGGCGGGCGGCGAGGCGAAGACTGCGGGGCATCAATCCGGTCCAGCCCATCAGCAGCCGCCGGCCGGGCGGCCAGCGGCTGGCACGATAGAGCAGGCCTGTGCGCCAGATCTGGCTGGCAATATCGTGACGAATCCGGCGGTGATAATGGCCTGCATCCAGGCCATGGAGGTAATGGCTGGCAGCCAGTAAGCCGCTGTGGAGTGCAATACCCATCCCGTCCCCTGAAAACGAAGAAATCACCCCGACCTGATCACCCAACCGATAGATGTTGCCCGGTTTATCGGCTGGCGGGTCATACACAAAACCATAAGGCACGCGGAAAATGGACAGCGGCTGTGGCAGCAGGGGTATCGCACCAGCCAGGCGCCGCTGGAGGTGTGGACAGGTCCGCAACAGTTCTTCCAGCAGGTCGGGCCAGTTACCGCCGCAGGCCTTCAGCCAACTGCGGTCAGCCAACAGGCAGAGGTTGACCCGGCCATCCTCGACCCGTTGCAGTCCGGCATAGCCATGAGCAAACAGGATCAGTTCGACATGATGGGCGAGGGCACGGAGCTGCGCGCTATCGACTTCGAAATGCATCTTGAAGCCGACCAGGTCTTCGGGAGGGGTTTCCGGATTACGCCGCAATTCGCGCAGATCATGCTTGCCCGTGGCCAGAAACAGTGTGTCGGCACTGACGGTTCCTGCGCTCTGAACCTCAAGATCAACAGACCCGTCGATTTCAGAAACTCCAGCGCGCTGGCCACGCCAGAGAGAGGCGCCACTCTGAGATGCATGATCCAGCAGGGCCTCGTCAAGACGGTAGCGTGACAGCCCCAGGCCGCTGAACGGCAGGGCCGTCGCCACGATTTTCCTGCCGTGGACGAGCCGCAGATGGGAGATCGGGTGACCACCGAGTGCATCCAGATTCAGGCCAAGTCGCCTGAGGTAGCCGTGTGTTTCAGCGCTGAGAAATTCGCCGCAGATTTTGTGGGTGGCCGCAGCCTCACGCTCCAGCAGCAATACCTCGCGACCTGCCTTCGCCAGGACACAGGCGGCCCCGGCCCCTGCCAGACCACCGCCCAGAACGACCACTTCCGCTGTCGTCGGTAACATTTTCGCGGGAGCGGTGGTTTGCATGGGCTTTATTTCAGCCGTCCGACACACAGACGGAACGGCATATGCCAGCGGATATCCGCCAGCAGGCCCGCTTGCGTCAGCAGAGCCTGCCAGTCGGCACGACGGAAACTGCGGGCAACAGAGACGGCGCCGTCGTGACGGACGATAGGGTGCCAGTGTGCCAGCCGGGCCAGCAGTGAATAGCCATAATAAGCCAGGGGATGACGGTGCAGGTCGGCCACAAACCAGCCATAGCGCGCATGGCGCTCCATCCATTGCAGAAAGCTAACGACCTGACTGTCGCTGAGGTGGTGGGTGAACTGTGAGCTCACGATGAAATCGGGGGACGCTGGCGGTTTAAAATCAAAGACATCACTGGTGTAATAGCTAATATCCATCTCCGGTGGGGTGGCCCGCCGGGCGGCAACGCGGCTGTTCGGGTTCATGTCCACGCCCTGCAGGCTGATCCTGAAATTTCGCCGGGCGGCAAAACGATGAATCAGCCGCAGCAGATCACCCTGGCCGCAGGCGACATCCAGAATGGTAACAGGAGTGCTTGCAGGCAGGCTGCGTATTGCCTGATCCAGCCACTGCAATGTTGCCTGATGAGTCCGGGTTATACGATTGACCGATGTCAGATCGGCCAGACATTGTTGGTAATCGGCGGTGCTGACGTCGTCGTTATCCATCAGCTCTGGCTCGGCGCTGCGCTGTTCCAGCCACCTCATGATATTAGCCCGCCATCTGGAAGCGGAAGGTTTCAGCGACCATGCCGGGGCCAAAAGCCATCGCCAGACCCCGCGCTTTGTGGTGATGGTTACAATGCAGGCGCAGCATGTCCTGCAATACAAACATGACGGTGGCTGAGGACATATTGCCATAGTTGTAGAGAATGCGACGGGAACTGTCCAGATCATCCGCCGTCAGTCCCAGTCCGGTTTCGACCGCGTCAAGCACCGTACGGCCACCAGGATGTATGGCCCACAAGTCATAATCCGTAACCTGCTCGCCGTGTAGTAGCCTGTTAGCGCCGGCCTGGTTCATTTCCTCGCGCAGGGCCTCGCTGATCCGCCGCGGCACCTGACCCGAGAGATGCATATTGAAACCCTGGTCGCCCAGATGCCAGGTAATAAGGTCGCTGCTGTGGGGAATGATGATCGCCAGGAAGTCAAGCAGGGCAATGCCGGCAGGCCGCGCCGTCACCAGTGCCGCACTGGCACCGTCAGCAAATAATGTCAGTGACAACAGCGAATTCAGGTCTGAGGTTTCCTGCAGGTGCAGCGAACACAATTCCAGATTGACAACCAGCACTCTGGCCGCCGGATCCGCATGCACGGCCTGGTAAGCCACCCGCAGGGCGGGGACGGCCGCAGAACAGCCCATAAAGCCAACCAGGGTGCGCTGGACATCGGGTCGCAGACCCAGGTCGGCCGCCAGTTGCAGGTCCAGGCCCGGGGCTGTAAAGCCGGTACATGACGCAACCACCAGATGGGTAATGTCATCCAGCGTGTCTGTCTGGATTTCCCGTTTCAGTGCCGCCACGGCACGTTTCGCCAGGCCCGGGGCTTCCGTTTCGTAAAGTGCCATCCGGGCATGAGTGCCGGGAAACTTGCCACGCCGGTAGAAGCCGCCGGCATCGACGTCCGGTTCCTCGGCCCGTTCGTTGGTACGCATAAAGGAATAGCGGTGGCCAATACCGGAATGCTCGGCCATACGGTCGAAAACCCGGCGAGTGCGCTGGTCGGGGAGCATGCTGCGCAACACTGCATTGATAGGCTTATGGATATCATGCTCAGGGACTGCTGTGCCGATCCCGTTAATGTGGGCTAATGTCATGGCATCCTCGCCTATCGATCGCAACTTACCGCCTGGCGTGAAACCTGAGCCAGTGCGGACTCGCCTGCATGATGGAGCTCTCCCCCCGAGGCAGAGCGCTGATCAGTTCTGCATGGGAATATCGTCTTTCCAGCGGAATCCAATGCCACCAGCCTGCCACACGCCATCCCGGTTGAGTGGGTGAGGCCTGGATATATTGATATATTGCGGCAATCCGAAGTGGGGCGCCAGATTCCGTTTTGACTTGATCGTTACACGATCCATGATCCTCAATCCCTGTTTCTCTGCCGGCATGTGGGCTTCGGGTGCCGCCCTGTGAGCCACTGCCCAATTGTCAATGTAGAGTAAATCGCCGGTGTCGTAATGATAGCGGATGCCGTAGCCCTTCTCGAAGGAGGCATTCATCAGGTCATTGTAATCATTGAAAAGCTGTTTCATCTCCTCTTCGTTCAGCAGACGCAGCTGGTCGGTGTTTGCAGGTCCGGTTTGCAACTGGTCGATAGGCACACCGTCTTCCGGTAGCCGTTCGATGACGCCCCCGGTCATGCCCAGATGCAGCCACACGCTTTTGCGCCCGGAAATGGGGTGGGTGTGAACCACCGGATGGGTCACCCCTGTGGTGGAATTGACAGAGACCAGGCGTTGCCAGAACTCCTGTTTTGCTTTTGGCAGTACATCAAAAGCGGCGCCCTGATGGGCGAAGTGTGTGCCGCCGCCCTGTTCAGGCGCCCGGGCCATGTAATAGGCCGAATGCGAAAAGGTTGCGGCTTCAAAACTGCCATCATTATGCCACTGGGGGCCAACCCCGAGGATTCCATGGCGATTGTCATTGGAGCAGCGAAAGATGTCCCTGTTCATTCCCGGCGTTGCCGGATGCACACCATGGGTGGAATGGATCTCACCCGCGCCCCACCATTTGCTGACGTTGACCAGTTCGTCAGCGGAGAGGCCGGCCTGGTGTTTGAAGACGATGAACCCACGACTCGCCATTTCCTGCTCTAACGCCGCGATGACTGCATCGGGCAGCCCGGCGCGAACGTCAGCACCATAAATCTCGACACCCAGCGGTTGCAGCTCCTTGACGGTCAGACCTGCGCTCTCAAAGAGTAGGATGTTGGCGGGGTCGAGCGGAGGTATGGTGGGTGTGATATCGCTGAATTTGCTGGTTGCTGTTCCCATAGTTAAAACCTGCCTTTATGGGTGATTTATGACCAGCTTAACGCAGTGTGTTTTACTGACAACCCCCAGGACACTAGATCCCGGCGACACACCCGTCGCTGCGCGGATCGGCGCCGCCTTCAATGGTGCCATCCGGCCTTCTTACCAGTGCCCCGGCATGGCCCATGGTGTCGCTGAAAGCTTCGTCAAGGCGTTCGATATCGTGTCCGGCAGCCTGCAACTGGTCGAGCAGGGCTGGATCGAACCGGTTTTCAAATTTCAGGGTTGTGGTAGTGTCCCCCCAGGTCCGGCCCAGCAGCCAGCGGGGCGCGGTCACCGCCTGCTGCAATGGCTGGCCAAACAGGCCATAACGGCTGAACACCATGGCCTGGGTTTGCGGTTGGCCCTCGCCGCCCATGGTGCCGTAGCTCATCACCCGGCCATCATTGAAGTGGGCCAGTGCAGGGTTGAGTGTGTGGTAGGGTTTGCGGCCGGGCGCCAGTGCTCGCAGCGAGCCCGGGTCCAGCGAGAAGCTGATGCCGCGGTTCTGCCAGTTTACGCCGGTGTCCCTGAGGACAACTCCGGAGCCAAACTCCCAGAAGATACTCTGGATGAAGCTGACCGCCCGGCCTTCGGAATCAATACAGCCCATCCACACGGTGTCTCCCGGCTCGGCCGGATGCGGCCATGGCGTGGCCGTGTGTCGGTCTATGCCGGTGGCCAGTTCGGCCAGACGGCCCGGGGTCAGGTAGTGCCACGGCGATTGCGGCAGGTGGTCCGGGTCCGTCACCAGGCGATCCCTGATCCGGAAGGCCTGTTTGGTGGCCTCCACCATGCTGTGAACGTAATCGAACCCTTCTGCTTCAGTGATCCCCAGTCGATCGAAAATCCCCAGTATCATCAGCGAAGCCAGGCCCTGGGTGGGTGGGGGCAGATTGAAGATTGTGGCATTACGAAGCCGTGTCTGCAGGGGAGCGACTCTCAGCGCCTGATAGCTGGCCAGATCCTCCGCCACCAGCGGGCTGCCCAGCCGGGACAGCTCGTCACCCATGGCCTTGCCCAGTTCGCCGCGGTAAAAGTCATCCAGCCCCGCGCGGGCAAGTTGTTCGAAAGTTGCGGCCAGTGCCGGCTGTTTTACCAGTGACCCGGCGGCAAGGACATGGCCACCCGGGACAAAGGTGTCGAGGAATCCGGGGCAATCCGTCATCTCATGAGCTTTTCTGGTGATCAGTTCAGTCAGGCCCGGGGTAACAACCGTTCCGTCCCGGGCCTGCTCAATTGCCGCTGCCAGCAACCGGGACAGTGGCTTCGGCCGGCCCCAGTCCTTTGCCACTTCAAGGGCTTGCTGCCAGCCCGCAATAGTGCCGGCACTGGTCACTGCTGCCAGCGGGCCACGGGCAGGTATCTGCCTGTGGCCCCGGTAGAACCCGGGGCTGGCGGCGGCAGCAGCGCGGCCACAGGCATCAATGGCGACCGGCGCCTTACCCGGCTGATGGATCAGCCAGAAACCGTCACCGCCGATGGAATTCATATGGGGGTAGACCGTTGCGATCGAAGCGGCGGCGGCAACCATGGCCTCGACGGCGTTACCGCCGTCCTTCAGGATATCCCGACCGGCAAGTGCGGCCTGATGATGCGGGGCGACAAACATGCCCCTGGCGGAGTAGGTGGTTTCAAGCATGGCCGTTATTCCCCGGTTTGATCGTGCGCGGGCAGGGACTTGGCTGTGTGTTCCGCCGCCCGCCTGTTGTCCCGGGCGGTAAGTCCCCAACCGACGGCGGTAAGAAGAATCAGTCCGGTGATGATTGGTGAAACTTCCCCCAGGGTGAAAACTGCGCCAATAACTGACGCCACGGCAGCTATAGCCGACAGTTTCCAGGAGTAACCACTGGTTCCGGACTGTTTCGGGGGTACTTCTGCCATAACAAAATCCTCGTGAGCCAGCCTTCACAGTAGCAGGAGTTGGCGCGTTTTCCTGGTTTCGACTCGGGTTGTGCTACGCTATGGGATAATTTTGCCCTTGCTGTTCGCGGCTGCCAGCCGGTGCGCTAGGCAGCCGGATTAAATAGCGCCATGACTCCGCAAGAACTGGAAATCCTGCTGGACACCATTCCTGACGCCCGCGACGGCTTGACCCGCACGGAGCGCATCATTCTGTTTGTGCTGCAACAGACCCAGCGGGAGCTGAACGGTCGTAATGTACCGACGGTGATGCTTTATGGGCGGGTAGTGGAATACGTCAACATCAGCGAGGCAGAGCTTCACGGCTACCTTGATCGGTTGGGTGTGCGCTGACGGGGATGCTGAATGGAGACTGACACGCGGGCTGCATTTGAGCCCGCGTGTCAGAATTGATTCTATTCGCTTACGACAGTCACCGGCCCGCTGGCATTACGGACGACACTTTCACTGAAGCTGCCCAGGGTGAGACTGCGCACCAGCGAGTGTCCGCGCCGACCCAACACCAGGTGGGTGTCCGGATGTTGTTCCAGGTATTCGGTAATTTCACGGGTTGGATGGCCTCTGAGCAGAATTTTTTCTTCAGGATCGACTTTGCCGTTGATGGCTTCTTCGGCAGCATTGAAGGCCTTGTCGCCAAATTCCTTCTGTTCCTGCTCAAGGTCGCTGGGCCATACACCGGTAAACATCAGCTTTTCAGCCTTGCTGCCCGGAAACACGGTCAACAGTTTCAGCGGTTGACCTGTCGCTTTGGCAAGATCCGCTGCCATTTTTGCGGCTTTCTTTGAGTGCTCTGAAGCGTCACAAGCGACGACTATGTTCGACATAATGGAGTCTCCGTGTCCGTTGGGTGTCATTTCAAGTTAGCATGAATCATCAGAAATTTAGTGTTTGGACCTCGGTTTTGCGGTATGGCGAAAGCGCAGTTGACCTGAATCAATTGACGGGGCAATCGGCGACCGTGGGGTGACGAAAGAGCAAGCCCGATGGCTGGAGCTTCCACACTCCAGCATCAGCCCCGATGTTATTTACTTACAACAGTGACCGGACCGGTGGCATGCCGCATAACCTTTTCGCTGATGCTGCCCAGAGTCAGGCTGCGCACCATCGAGTGTCCGCGCCGACCCAGAACCATGTGAGTGCCCGGATGTTCTTCCAGGTATTCAATGATTTCGTGGGCGGGGTCACCTCTCAGCAGGATCTGTTCGGTTGGCTCGACTGTGCCACTCAGGGCTTCTTTCGCGGCGTCGAATGCTTTATTTCCAAAATCTTTCTGTTCCTGTTCAATGTCACTGGGCCATACACCACTAATAACCAGCTTTTCGGCTCTGGAGCCCGGAAACACGGTCAGCAGTTTCAGAGGGTGACCGGTCGCTTCTGATAGTTCTGCTGCCATCTTGGCTGCGTTCAGTGAATGCTCTGAACCATCACAGGCAACTACTATGCTTGGAGTTTTTTTGGACATGACATATCTCCGTTGCGATGTGTCAATGAATGAAGTTTTAACCTTATTCAAGTTAAATCTAACATAAGTGACGAATTTTTGTAGCACGGTGGATGCAAGGGAGCTATTCAGAGGCTCCCAAGGTATCGATTTGTCCTCCTGGCTGTTTGCGCATTCACCGGTCCACTGTTAGATTTCACACACTGCTTTTTGTAAGTACTAATCGTTTCTGAACGGCAGCTGAGACGCTGCTCTGGATAAAACATGGTCGACCCCGTCACTGACCTGCTGGCCCGCTACTGGGCCACAGGCTTCTTCGTTGTTGCTGTTCTGGGGCTATGTGCCTTTATGGTGGGCGCCTCCAGTCTGCTGGGCGGACGTAGCGAGGGTGTCAGCAAATCCCTGCCGTTCGAGTCGGGCATTGTTGGCACCGGTGATGCGCGCCAGCGTTTTTCGGTCAAATTCTACCTGGTGGCAATGCTGTTCGTGATTTTCGATATCGAGGCCGTGTTCCTGTTTGCCTGGGCCATTGTTATCGAGGACGTGGGCTGGACCGGGTTCTGGGGTGCGGCTGTTTTTATCTTTATTCTGTTGGCTGGCCTGCTCTACGACAGTCGCACTGGTGCCCTTGACTGGGCGCCCGAATCATCCTCATCCGGAGGCAACACATGAGTTATACCCTGACCCGCGCAGATCAACCGACGAAGGCCGGTAGCCGGTATCCGGTAAAAAAGCAGGAACCCTCCGACGATCCCTTGAAGCGGCAGCTCGAGCGTAATGTGTTTACCGGCAAGCTCAGCGACGTGCTCAATAATGCGGTCAACTGGGGCCGGAAAAACTCGCTGTGGCCCTACAATTTCGGGTTGTCCTGCTGTTATGTGGAGATGACCACGGCTTTCACTGCGCCCCATGACATTGCGCGCTTCGGTTCGGAAGTTATCCGGGCCTCGCCCCGGCAGGCGGATTTCATCGTTATTGCCGGCACCTGCTTCATCAAGATGGCGCCGGTGATCCAGCAACTCTATGACCAGATGCTGGAACCCAAGTGGGTGATCTCGATGGGCTCCTGTGCCAATTCCGGTGGCATGTACGATATCTACTCGGTGGTGCAGGGGGTGGACAAGTTTCTGCCAGTGGATGTGTATGTACCCGGTTGCCCGCCCCGGCCGGAGGCTTTTCTGCAGGGGTTGCAGCTGCTGCAGGATTCGATCCAGGAAGAACGCCGCCCTTTGTCATGGGTTGTAGGCGACCAGGGCGTTTACAAGGCAGATATGCCTTCGCAACGGGAAAAGTGGCGCGATCAGCGCATTCAGGCCACAGAACTTAGAACGCCCGATAAACTCTGACCCGTCCGGCGTCGTTTCACCACTGCATTGCGACATCTATCGCCAGGAGCCGAGTTACGACCATGAACAACGATGCCGTCAGTAATCCGGATGCTATCAGTAATCCGGAACTCGCCGGTGACAATCTGGCCGAAACCCTCAGAAGGGAATTTGGCGACCGTGTGCTGCATACGCAGCACACCCTCACCGGTATGCCTGTGGTATGGGTGACCCGGGACGCGCTGACGGCTGTGCTCGGTTACTGCAAGAGCCTGGGTGCACCCTATGACCTGCTCTACGATCTTTCCGCCATTGATGAGCGCCGGCGTAGCCACCGGCACGGGCTTCCGGCGGCTGATTTCACGGTGTTCTACCAGCTGCTTTCGATTACCCGGAACGCCGACATCATGCTCAAGGTGGGTCTCCCGGCTGATGATCTGAGCCTGCCTACCGCGACGGGTGTGTTTCCGGCTGCGAACTGGTATGAGCGGGAAGTCTGGGACATGTTCGGCATCACCTTTGCCGGCCACCCCCATCTGACCCGCATTCTTATGCCGGTGACCTGGACCGGCCACCCCCTGCGCAAGGACTACCCGGCCCGGGCCACGGAGTTTGATCCCTACACCCTGACCGTAGAGGGTCAGGACGAAGAGCAGGAGGCCATGCGGTTTGACCCGGAAGCCTGGGGCATGACGCGTGAGCGCGACGGCGCCGAGTTCATGTTCCTCAACCTGGGGCCGAATCACCCGTCCGCACACGGTGCCTTCCGCCTGGTGTTGCAACTGGATGGCGAAGAGGTGGTCGACTGTGTGCCGGACATCGGCTACCACCACCGGGGCGCCGAGAAGATGGGCGAGCGCCAGTCCTGGCACAGCTTCATTCCCTACACCGATCGCATCGACTACACCGGCGGAGTGATGAATAACCTGCCGTATGTGCTGGCGGCGGAAAAACTGGCGGGTATCGAGGTGCCCGACCGGGTGAAGGTGATCCGGGTGATGATGGCGGAAATGTTCCGTATCACCAGTCACCTGCTGTTCCTCGGCACCTATCTGCAGGACCTGGGGGCCATGACGCCGGTGTTCTATACCTTCAGCGACCGGCAGCGGGCCTACGAGGTCATCGAAGGCATTACCGGCTTTCGCATGCACCCCGCCTGGTATCGCATCGGCGGCGTGATGCAGGATCTGCCCCAGGGGTGGGAGAAGCTGGTTCAGGGCTTTCTCGACTGGATGCCGCCACGGCTGCGGGAGTATGAAAAGGTCATGATGGAAAACGCCATCGTGAGGGATCGTACCCGTCACGTGGCCGCGTTCAATACCGCTGATGCGCTGAAGTGGGGCGTGACCGGGCCCAATCTGCGGGCCACTGGCTGCGACTTCGATCTGCGCAAGAAGCGGCCCTACTCCGGATACGACCAGTTTGATTTCGAAGTGCCGCTGGGCCATAACGGCGATGTCTTCGACCGCGGCCAGTTGCGCATCGAAGAAATGCGCCAGAGCCTGAAAATCATCCAGCAGTGTGTGAACCATATGCCGGCCGGTGACTACAAGGCGGACCACCCGTTGACCACACCGCCGCCCCGGGAACGTATGCTGGAGCACATCGAGACCCTGATTACCCACTTCCTGCAGGTGTCCTGGGGGCCGGTGCTCAAAGCCCAGGAATCCATGCAGATGATAGAGGCGACCAAGGGTATCAACAGTTATTACCTGACCAGTGACGGCAGCACCATGAGTTATCGCACCCGGATCCGCACCCCGAGTTTCCCGCACCTGCAGCAGATACCCTCGGTGATGCGCGGCGGGTTTGTGCCGGACCTGATTGCCCATCTGGGTAGTATCGACTTCGTAATGGCAGACGTGGACCGCTGATGATGGCAACGACACCACAGACAGAAAGGATTATCGGCAGCGATGGCTTCCAGCTGCATCCGGCGGACGAGGCTGCGATGCGGGCAGAGGCGCACCACTACGAGCAGCCCCAGGCGGCCAGTATCGAGGCGCTGAAGATTGTCCAGCGTCGCCATGGCTGGGTCCCCGATGAGGCCATTGCGGCGATCGCACGGGTCCTGGGTATTGGCCCGGGTGAGGTGGAAGGCGTTGCCACATTCTACAGCCTGATCTTCCGCCAGCCGGTGGGGCGTCATGTGGTGCTGGTCTGTGACAGCAGTTCCTGTTTTCTTACCGGCTTTGATGAGCTGAAGCAGGCGCTGGTGCGCGAGCTGGGGATTGATTACGGCGAGACCACCACAGACAACCGTTTCACCCTGTTGCCGGTATGCTGCCTGGGCGCCTGCGATGGCGCCCCGGCCCTGATGATTGACGACGATACCTACGGCCCCGTGGCAGCGGATGATCTGCCGGGCCTGCTGGAGGCCTACCCATGAGCCAGTCGATTGCCAGTCAGCGCCAGTCAGTTCGCTATCGCAGCCGGCTGCTGCAGCCGGAGTCCGAGCGCAGTGCCGACACCCACCCCCTGACCTGGCGGTTAAGGGACGACGGTGAGGTTGTCTGGCTTGCGGAATACCTTCGCAAGGAGGGCTACGATTCGGTCAGCAAGGCACTCGGCAACGGTGATCCCAAGGCTATTATCGCCACCCTGAAAGAAGCCAATGTCCGGGGCCGCGGTGGTGCCGGTTTCTCCGCCGGGCTGAAATGGAGCCTGACCCTGCAAGGGGGGGATATGCCCCGGGGCTACATCATCTGCAATGCCGACGAGATGGAGCCGGGCACCTTCAAGGACCGGCTCTTGATGGAACAACAGCCGCACCTGTTGATTGAGGGCATGATTCTGGCTGCCTACGCCAATAATTCCCGCTACGGCTACATCTTCCTGCGGGGCGAGTACCTGGAGTCAGCCCGGGTGCTCAACCGGGCCCTGGAGGAAGCCCGTGAGGCTGGCTGGCTGGGCCCGGACATCAACGGCAGCGGCTTCGATTTCGACATTGCTGTACACACCGGCGCCGGCCGCTATATCTGTGGCGAGGAAACAGCCCTGATCAACTCGCTGGAAGGCAAGCGTGCCAACCCCCGGACCAAGCCGCCGTTTCCGGGCCAGTCCGGTGCCTGGGGCAAGCCTTCGGTGGTGAATAATGTGGAGACCCTGTGTAATGTGCCGGCCGTGATCCTGAACGGCGCCGACTGGTATCAGGCCCTCTCCGGCGGGCGCACCGATGACGGCGGCAGCAAGCTCTATGGGGTTTCCGGCCCGGTGGAAAAACCGGGCCTGTGGGAACTGCCGATGGGCATCACCGGTCGGGAAATACTGGAGCGGGCCGGGGGCATGCGCGGAAACCGGCAACTCAAAGCCTGGCTTCCCGGTGGTGCCAGTACCGGTTTCCTGTTACCCGAACATCTCGACCTGCCGCTGGATTTCGACACAGTAGGCAAGGAAGGCAGTCGCCTGGGCACCGGTTTGCTGACGGTGGTGCCGCAGGACAAAAGCATGGTTGCGGTGATGCGCAATCTGGAGGAATTCTTTGCCCGGGAGTCCTGCGGCTGGTGTACCCCCTGCCGCGACGGCCTGCCCTGGACGGTGAAGCTGCTGCAGGCGCTGGAACTTGGGCAGGGAGAAGCCGGCGATATTGAACTGCTGGATAAACTGGCGGCGGATTGCGGCCCGGGACAGACCTTCTGTGCCCACGCCCCTGGCGCCGCCATGCCCCTGCAGACAGCACTGAAGCATTTCCGACACGAATTTGAACAGGGGGTCACAGCCCGGTCCAAAGCGGCAGAGGTATAGACAGAACCATGGCAACGATTCATGTGGACGGACAAAGCTACGAGGTCAACGGAGCCCAGAACCTGCTCCAGGCCTGCCTGTCCCTGGGCCTGGATATTCCCTATTTCTGCTGGCACCCGGCCATGGGCAGCGTGGGTGCCTGCCGTCAGTGCGCAGTTCGCCAGTACAAGGACGAGGACGACGACAAGGGCATGCTGGTGATGTCCTGCATGACCCCGGCGGCGGATCAGACCCGCATCGACATCGAAGATGAGGAAGCGCAGGCTTTCCGGGCCAGCGTGGTGGAGTGGCTGATGATCAACCATCCCCACGACTGTCCGGTTTGTGAAGAGGGCGGTCACTGCCATCTGCAGGATATGACGGTAATGACCGCCCACGACCGTCGCCGTTACCGTTTTCGCAAGCGTACCCGACGCAACCAGTACCTGGGGCCATTTATTGCCCATGAAATGAACCGATGCATCACCTGCTATCGCTGTGTGCGCTTCTATAATGATTACGCTGGCGGTACCGACCTGGGCGTATTCGGCGCCAAGGATAATGTCTACTTCGGCCGTTACCAGGAAGGCACCCTGGAAAGCCCGTTTGCCGGCAACCTGACCGAAGTGTGCCCCACCGGCGTGTTTACCGACCAGAGCCATTCCGATCGCTACACCCGCAAGTGGGACATGCAGTTTTCCCCTGGCATCTGCCATCAGTGTGCCATGGGCTGCAATACCAGTCCGGGCGAACGCTATGGTGAAATCCGCCGGATCGAGAATCGCTACCACGGTGAAGTGAACGGTTATTTCCTCTGTGATCGCGGTCGCTTTGGTTACGGCTACGTCAACCGCTCTGACCGGCCGCGTGTGCCCGAATATCGGGAAGGGTGGCGGGAGAGCGAGGCCAGCGAGCCGGTCGAAGTCGGGGTGGATGCGGCCCTGTCCCAGGCTGCCGACGCCCTGCGCCATGCGCGCCGGGTTATCGGCATCGGCTCACCACGGGCCAGTCTGGAAAGCAATCACCAGTTGCAGACCATGGTAGGCGAGGCCCACTTTTCCACCGGCATCGAAGCCGGGGAACAGGCCTGTCTGGATGTTATGAACCAGCTTCAGCGCCATGCCGGGTTGCCGACTCCGACCCCCCGGGAGATCGAAGATCATGACGCCGTACTGGTGCTCGGTGAGGATCCGGTGCAGAGCGCCGGCCGTCTTGGCCTCAATCTGCGGCAGGCGGCGCTGGCCCGGCGTGAGGCGTTGGGGCAGACCCTCGGCATACCGCAATGGAACGCCGAGGCGCTCAAGACTCTGGCTCAGGATCGTTACTACCCGCTGTTTATCGCCTGGCCTGCACCCACGGATCTGGATGATGTGGCTGAAGCCCGTTATGCAATGGATCCGGACCGGATTGCCCGGCTCGGCTTTGCGGTGGCTCACGCCATTGATCCGGCCGCCCCGGTGGTGGAAAATCTGGCTCCCGCCGATGCCGACGCTGCCCGCCGCATAGCCGAAGCGTTGATGGCAGCCGAGCGACCGCTGGTCGTCAGTGGTGGCTCACTGGTGTCTGAAGCCGTGCTTGAAGCCGCAGGTAGTGTTGCCCGCGCCCTGTCCCGGCGGGCAAAGCGCGGTGGCCTGGTGCTGATCCGGCGCGAAGCCAACAGCACCGGCCTGTCTCTGCTGGGTGGCCAGCCCCTGGACTGGGCGCTGGAGGAACTGGCCGGTGGCAATGCCGATGCCCTGGTGGTGCTGGAAAACGACCTCTACCAGCGCCTGCCCGCCGACAGGGTGGATAGCGCACTGGCGCGGGCGGAGATCCGCATTGTGCTGGACCACCAGCGCACGGCGACCACGGAGAAGGCAAGCGTTCTGCTATCTGCGGCCAGTTTTGCCGAGTCCGACGGCACGCTGGTGAACCTTGAAGGCCGCGCCCAACGATTTTTCCAGGTATACGACCCGGGTTACCTGCGCCCGGAAACCCGCATTCATGAAAGCTGGCGCTGGCTGCATGCGCTGGCGGCAAACCTGCGGGGCGAAAAAGCCGGCGATATCAACCTGGATGCGGTTGTGCAGGCCTGTGCCAATGCCCATCCGGCCCTGGCCGGGATGGTCTCTGCGGCACCTGATTCGAACTTTCGTATCGATGGCCAGCGCCTGGCCCGGGAACCCCACCGCTACAGCGGTCGCACCGCCATGCGCGCCAACCAGAATGTCAGTGAACCGGCAATGCCAAAGGATCCGGACTCGGCCTTCAGCCATTCCATGGAGGGCTACAGCGGTTATCAGGAACCGCGTCAGCAGGTACCCTTTGCCTGGGCGCCGGGTTGGAATTCGCCCCAGGCCTGGAACAAATTTACTGATGAGGTGGGTGGACACCTGCGCGGCGGTGACCCCGGGGTGCGGCTGATTCATCCGGTGCCCGGGCAGGGCAGTTACAGTCTGCCGGTTCGGGGCAAAGCAGCCACCGAAACCACGGAAGCTAGAGAAAGCCTGCGGGCACTGATTCTGCCAAGGCTATTCGGGGGTGAGGAAACTTCGGCGCTGGCGGCGCCGATCCAGCAACGGGCAGAGCAGCCCTTTTTCATTCTAAACCCCGATGATGCCCGGCGCCTGGCGGTAAGGACAGGCGATACCCTGAACATTGCCGGGGGACCGGCGCTGCCGGTGCGGGAGCAGGAGGACTGGCCGCAGGGCTGGGCAGGCCTGCCGGCCGGATGCTTTGCCGGAATTCTGCAAGGGCAGCGGATAACGGTGCGCGCGCAAGCCGGAGGTGAGGCATGAGCTGGTGGACCCCGGGACTGGCCACTATCCTGTGGGCCATGTTCCAGGCCCTGGTGATTCTGCTGGGCGCGGTGCTGCTGGGCGCCGTGCTGACGGTGGTGGAGCGCCGCCTGCTGGGTCTGTGGCAGGATCGTTATGGCCCCAACCGGGTGGGCCCCTTCGGCACCCTGCAACTGATCGCTGACATGATCAAGATCTTTTTCAAGGAAGACTGGATTCCGCCCTTTGCCGACCGGCCACTGTTTATGCTGGCGCCGATCATCGCCTTTGCAACTCTGCTGCTGTCGTTCGTGGTCATTCCGATCACGCCCGGCTGGGGCGTGGCAGACATGCACATCGGGCTGCTGTTCTTCCTGGCCATGGCCGGCATCAATGTGTATTCAGTATTGCTGGGAGGCTGGGCCAGTGGCAACAAATACGCCTTGCTGGGTGCCATGCGGGCCTCGGCCCAGACTCTGTCCTATGAGGTGTTCATGGGGTTGTCGCTGATGGGCGTAGTGGCCCTGGCCGGGTCCTTTAACCTGCGGGATATCGTCAACGCCCAGGAAGGGTTCTGGTTCATCATTCCCCAGTTCCTGGGGTTTGTTACCTTCTTCATCGCAGGCGTGGCGGTGACCCACCGGCACCCTTTTGACCAGCCGGAAGCGGAACAGGAACTGGCAGACGGCTTCCACGTGGAATACTCCGGCATGAAGTTCGGCCTTTTCTTTATCGGCGAATACGTGGGCATGGTGCTGGTATCGGCACTGATTGTTACCCTGTTTTTCGGCGGCTGGCACGGCCCCTGGTTGCCACCGATTCTGTGGTTTGCGCTCAAGACCGGCTTCTTCCTGATGATCTTTATGCTGCTGCGGGCCTCACTGCCACGGCCCCGCTATGACAAGGTGATGCACTTTGGCTGGAAGGTCTGCCTGCCGCTGACCCTGATTAACTTACTGGCCACCGGAGCGCTGATGCTCCTGGTAGACGGATAGGAGGACTTATGGGCAAGCAAGAAAAAGAGCATAAGAGCTCGGTTCCGGTGATCCGTTCGCTGTCCTCGACCTCGTTTCTGCGGCTGGTACCGGCGACCTGGTCCCAGATCCGCACCCTGGGCATGGTATTCATGCACAGTTTCCGCAAGCGGGAAACGGTGAACTACCCCGAACAACAGGTCTACCTGCCACCCCGTTACCGGGGCCGCATCGTGCTGACTCGTGATCCGGACGGCGAGGAACGCTGTGTGGCCTGTAACCTGTGCGCCGTCGCCTGCCCGGTAGACTGCATTTCGTTGCAGAAAGGGGAACAGGAGGATGGGCGCTGGTATCCGGAGTTCTTCCGCATCAATTTTTCACGTTGCATCTTCTGCGGTATGTGCGAAGAAGCCTGTCCGACATCTGCCATCCAGCTGACGCCGGATTTCGAGATGGGCGAATACGATCGCCAGCAACTGGTCTACGAGAAAGAAGATCTGCTGATCAACGGTCCCGGCAAGGACCATGATTACCACTTCTACAAAGTCGCGGGCCTGGCCATTGGCGGCAAAGACAAGGGCCAGGCGAGGAATGAGGAAGCACCGGAAGATGTGCGCACGCTGCTACCCTGATCAGACACGGAGGCATTGATGGAACTGGCTTTCTACCTCAGCGGCCTGGTGGCTGTGCTGGCCACGGTGGGGGTGATTTTCGGCACCAGTCCGGTACATGCGGTGGTGTACCTGATCGTGTCCCTGATTGCCGTGGCGCTGGTGTTTTTCGCCCTGGGGGCACCGTTTGCCGGTGCCCTGGAGATCATCGTCTACGCCGGGGCGATCATGGTGCTGTTTGTGTTCGTGGTGATGATGCTCAATCTCGGCCGGGACTCGGACCGGGACCAGACCTTGCGCCAGCCACGCCACTGGATAGGCCCCTCTGTGCTGGCTCTGGTTCTGCTTGGCGCGCTTTTTACCCTGATCAGCCAGGGTGGCGTGGGGCAGGCCATTGATGGCGAACTTCTTACCGCCCGCGCCGTCGCTCTGATCATGTTCGGGCCCTGGCTGATGGTGGTGGAACTGGCGGCGATCCTGCTGCTGGCAGCGCTGGTCACGGCCTCCCATGTGGGGCGGCGCAGCAACCCGGTGCGCAAACGAGGGAACAGATCATGACCGGTATCCCCATGGAACATGGCCTGATCCTCGCGGCCATCCTGTTCAGTCTCGGGCTGTTGGGGCTGATGCTGCGTCGCAACATGCTGTTCGTGCTGATGAGTCTGGAAGTGATGCTTAATTCCGCTGCCCTGGCCTTTGTGGTGGGCGCCACGGCCTGGAACCAGCCAGAGGGCCAGGCCATGTTTCTGCTGGTGATCACTCTGGCGGCGGCGGAAGCCAGTGTCGGGCTGGCGTTGATGATCCAGCTTTACCAGCGATTCCGGTCAGTCAATCTGGATCAGGCCAGCAGGATGCGTGGATGATGGCGATGGCGACGGTACTCTCGTTTCTGTTCCCGCTGGCGGGCGCGCTGATTCTGGCCTTTTCCGCCGGTCGTCTGGGCGCACGTGCCAGCGCGGTGATTGGTGTTGGCAGTGTCGGGCTGGCGGCTCTGGCCACGGTATTTCTGGTGATGACACACCCTGGCGGCGGCAGCGCGACGTCGGTGACCCTGTGGAACTGGATCGCCGTGGGCGACTTTCAGCCCACCATCGGGCTGGCGATAGATGGCCTGGCGCTGGTGATGATGTCGGTAATTACCGGCGTGGGCTTTCTGATTCATCTGTTCGCGGCCTGGTACATGACCGGGGAAGAGGGAATTACCCGTTTTTATGCCTGGATGAACCTGTTCGTGTTCAGCATGTTGCTTCTGGTGCTGGGGGACAATCTGCTTTTGCTGTTCCTGGGCTGGGAAGGCGTCGGCCTCTGCAGTTACGGGCTCATCGGCTACTATTACCAGACCAGTGCCAACGGTCAGGCGGCATTCAAGGCTTTTCTGGTGACCCGGATCGGCGATGTGTTCCTGGCGCTGGGCCTGTTCCTGATTTTCATGGAATTGGGCACCCTGGATATCGCCACGATTCTGGCCCGGGCGCCGGAGTTCTGGGAGCAGGGCAGTGTCAGCGCGAATCTGGCGGCGCTGCTGGTGCTGGGTGGCGCCCTGGGCAAATCCGCCCAGGTGCCGTTGCATACCTGGCTGCCGGACGCCATGGCCGGCCCCACGCCGGTGTCGGCATTGATTCACGCGGCCACCATGGTCACCGCCGGAGTCTATCTGATTGCCCGTCTTAACGGTCTGTTCCTGCTGGCGCCGGATGTGCTGTTGCTGGTCGGCGTAATCGGTGCGGTCTCGTTACTGGTGGCTGCCTTTGCGGCCCTGGCCCAGACCGATATCAAGCGGGTGCTGGCCTATTCCACCATGAGCCAGATTGGCTACATGTTTGTTGCCCTGGGAGTAGGCGCCTTTGATGCCGCCATCTTCCATCTGGTGACCCATGCCTTTTTCAAGGCACTGCTGTTCCTGTCCGCTGGCGCGGTGATTATCAGTTGCCACCACGAACAGGACATGCGCCGACTGGGCGGGCTGTGGCGCAAGTTGCCAGTGGCCTACGGTGGCTTCATCGCCGGCAGTGCTGCGCTGGTGGCGCTGCCACTGGTAAGCGCCGGTTTCTTCAGCAAAGACGAAATTCTGTGGCAGGCGATGGCGGCGGACCAGACCGGGCTGCTGCTGGCAGGGTTGCTGGGGGCAGTGCTGACCGGGCTCTACACCGTGCGGCTGGTGCTGGGCACCTTTCATGGTGAGCCGGGCAGCGACCATGCCCGCCACCCGGAACCCGGCACCAGTCTTCTGACCCACCACCTGCCGCTGGTGGTGCTGGCGGTCCTTTCCAGCTTTATCGGGGCCTGGGTGTATCCGGGTCTGGGTGAGCTTTTCCCGGCAGCGCCGGGCCAGCACACCAGCGCCGGCCACACGTTGCTGCAGGTGCTGGCGATGGGTGCTGCCATCGCCGGTCTGCTGCTGGCAGCCTGGCTGTTTCTGTGGCGACGGGACTGGCTTGCCGACAAGGTTCGCCAGGGTCCAGGTGCCCGTCTGTGGACCCTGTGGCACCAGGCCTGGGGATTCGATGCCCTGTTTGACCGGATGCTGGTTCAGCCATGGCAACTGGCGGTGAAATATCTGCGGGTCGATCTTGTGAACCTGGTGATGAACCTGCCGGCGGTGGTCGCACGAGTGCTTAATACAGGTCTGGTGCGAAGCCAGAACGGCCGGGTGCGCAGCTATACCCTGGTGATGGTGCTGGGTGCCGCGGTGATTCTGGTGGCGCTGGCACTGATGCCGGGAGGGGCAGCATGATCCTGGTGTGGTTGATACTGATTCCTTTTATTGGCGGACTGCTGTGCTGGCAGGCAGAGCGCTGGGGCGAACAGGTACCCCGCTGGATTGCCCTGGGCACCATGCTGTTTGTGCTGCTGATCAGCGTGATCCTGTGGCTGACCGGGGACTTCAGCCTGCCGGCGGCCGGCAGGGCCAGCCAGTGGCTGCTGGAATGGCGAGTGCCATGGATTCCCCGTTTCGGCATCGAGATTCACCTGGCCATGGACGGGCTGTCGCTGATTCTTGTGGCGCTGACCGGCTTTCTGGGCGCGCTGGCGGTGCTCTGCTCATGGCAGGAAATCTCCGATCGCGTGGGCTTCTTTCACCTCAACCTGCTGTTTATCCTCGGCGGTGTGGTAGGGGTGTTCCTGGCCCTGGATCTGTTCCTGTTTTTCCTGTTCTGGGAAATGATGCTGGTGCCCATGTACTTCCTGATCGCTCTGTGGGGGCACAGCGGTTCGGCAGGGCAGACCCGGATCCGCGCGGCGACCCGTTTCTTTATCTACACCCAGGCCAGTGGTCTGCTGATGCTGGTGTCGATTATCGCCCTGGTGTTCGTGCATTTCAGCAACACCGGCGAGATGTCCTTCAGCTATGACACTTTACTGGCCACCGACATTCCGGAAGCGATGGCGCCCTGGTTGATGCTCGGCTTCTTCATTGCCTTTGCGGTCAAACTGCCGGTGGTCCCGTTTCACGGCTGGCTGCCGGACGCCCATGCTCAGGCGCCCACGGCCGGCAGTGTCGACCTGGCCGGCATACTGCTGAAAACCGCAGCCTACGGCATCCTGCGTTTCGCACTGCCCCTGTTCCCTGAAGAGTCCCAGGCTTTCGCTCCCATCGCTATGAGCCTCGGGCTGGTGAGTATCATCTACGGGGCCGTGCTGGCCTGTGGCCAGCAGGACATCAAACGTCTGATCGCGTACACCAGTATTTCCCATATGGGGTTTGTGCTGATCGCGCTGTACTCCGGCTCGGAACTGGCCATTCAGGGCGCTGTCGTGCTGATGGTGGCCCATGCCTTTTCCAGCGCCGGGCTGTTCATACTCAGCGGTCAGCTCTACGAGCGCCTCCACACCCGTGATATGAACATCATGGGTGGACTCTGGGGGCGCATACCGGTGCTGCCCGGGTTTACCATGTGTTTTGTCGCCGCCTCCCTGGGTATGCCCGCCACGGCGAACTTCGTGGGTGAATTCATGATCCTGTTCGGAACCTTCCCCGAGGCTCCGGTAGTGGCCGTTATCGCCAGTATCGGGCTGGTACTGGCGGCCATCTATTCGCTGCTGCTGATGCAGCGTGTGCACTATGGCCCGCAGTACACCCAGGGAGCTCTGGCCGGGCCGGACGCCAGGGAATACGGCATGATGCTGGTACTGCTGATACTGACACTCGTTGTCGGACTTTATCCGCAGCCCCTGCTGGATACCACCGCTGCAGTCGCCGGTCCGGCAGCAGAGCTGTTTACCGGCAGTACCGAGCTGGCGGTTCAGGCCGGGGAGGTGAACTGATGCTGACCCTGGCAAATCTGGTTGCTGTGCTTCCCCTGATCGCAGTCGGCACCGCCGCTGTAGTGGTGATGCTGGGTATCGCCTGGCGGCGCAACCACGATCTCACCGCAGTGCTGTCGGCGGCGGGTCTGGTGCTGGCTCTGGCGCTGGTACCACTGGCGTCTTCGGCACTGTCACCGCCGCCGCTGATGATCATGGACGGGCTGGCGCTCATGGGCACCGTGCTGGTGCTGCTCTGCGCGCTGGTGACAGTGGCGCTGAGCCATCATTACCTGACCGGCTACATCGGCCCCAGGGACGAGTTCTATCTGTTATTGCTGTGCGCGGTAACCGGTGCCCTGGGGCTGGTGGCCAGCGACCATCTGGCCACCCTCTTCATCAGCCTGGAGCTGCTGTCGATGCCGCTCTATGGCATGCTGGCCTATAGCTTCCGCGCTGAGAGGTCGCTGGAGGCGGGCATCAAATACCTGATTCTGTCCGCCGCCGCTACCGCATTCCTGCTGTTTGGCATGGCGCTGATCTATGCCCGCACCGGTAGCATGGACCTGGCCGGGCTGTCCGTTGGCCTTGCTGCGGGGCTGGCAAACGGGCCCGATGTCTGGACCCTTGCCGGGGCGGTGCTGATACTGGTCGGGCTTGGCTTCAAGCTTTCCATCGTACCTTTTCACCTGTGGACACCGGATGTCTATCAGGGTGGCCCCGCGCCAGCCACCATCTTCCTGGCCACGGTCGGCAAGCTGGCGGTGTTCGTGGTTTTGCTGCGGCTGGTGATGACAGCACCGGTCTTTGACAGTGACTGGCTGGACGCCCTGATTACGGTGCTGGCAGTGCTGACCATGGTCGGTGGTAACCTGCTGGCGTTGTTCCAGCAGAATCTCAAGCGCCTGCTGGGGTACTCTTCTATTGCCCACTTTGGTTACCTGATGGTGGCGCTCGTTGTGGGTGGTTCGATGGCGGTGGAAACGGTGGGCATCTATCTGATTACCTATCTGGTAACCACCCTGGCGGCATTTGGTGTGGTTACCATGCTGTCCAGTCCGTTCGGGGGCGAAGACGCCGCCGGGCTGCATTACTACCGGGGCCTGTTCTGGCGCCGGCCCTGGCTGGCGGCCGTTATGACAGTGAGTTTCCTGTCGCTGGCAGGCATTCCACTGACAGCCGGCTTCGTCGGCAAGTTCTACGTGCTGGCCATGGGTGTTGCCGATGCCCGCTGGTGGCTGGTGGCTGGCATCGTGGCGGGCAGCGCGATCGGCATGTTCTACTATCTGCGGGTCATGGTCACCCTCTATCTGCCGGAGCCCGGCATGCGCCACCGGGATGCGACCAGTGACTGGGGCAGCCGGATTGGCGGCCTGACACTCCTGGTGGTAGCGGTATTGATTCTGTTTCTGGGGGTATACCCCACACCTTTGATCCATTGGGTGGCGGGGCTGTAATAGGCTATAGTGCCCCGGTAAATCTACTAAGCTGAAAGAGAGTAGGCGGACGTGTCCGCCTACTTTCATGCTCATTAGTAACAATAACCGGAGAAGTCACCGTGTCCTCATTGCCCATCGGCGAACTCGACGCCATCTGTTACCAGTACCACGCACCGGCCTCTCAGACGGGGAGGACGTTCGTTTTCTTCAATGCCATTGCGGGTGACCTGAACGCATGGGAAGGGCAGGTCGCACCGGCACTGCGCAAGGCAGGCCACGGCACCCTGAGCTGGAATTTTCGCGGCCAGGCGGATAGCCCGGCCGCGCCCGATATCGAGCTTGATACCGATCTGATCGTTGAGGACACCGGCCGCTTGCTCGCCGCGGTACAACCGCCGCACCCGGTATTTGTCGGCCTTTCCATCGGTGGCCTTTATGCCGCGCATTACTGGCTGCGCAGCGCCGGTGCCGAAGGGCTGGTGCTGGTTAACATGCTGCGGCGCCCGGGTGCCCGTATCCAGTGGCTCAATGAAGCGGTGGTGCGAGCGCTGGAGGTCGGCGGTCTGCAACTGCTCAAGGATCTGTATGGCTTCGGACTGTTCAACGAGGAGTTTCTGGCAGAGCAGCGCGCCAACTTTTTCCCTGATGCGCCCTACCAGCCGATGCCCCGTGATCATGGTATCTACCGGCTGCTCAGCGCTGCCCGCGGCGCGGACTGGGAGGTGCCGTATCAGGATCTGACCTTGCCTGTCCTGGTCGTTACCGGACGGGAAGACCGGCTGTTTCTGGATCCCGACGATGTGGACCAGCTCTACCGGCGTCTGCCCACAGCGCAACGGGTCGATCTGAGCAATGCCGCCCACATGATTCCGGTGGAGCGCCCGGAGGAACTCACCCGACATCTGCTGAAATTTGCCGGGGAGCTGCCATGAGTCTGTGGCACCGGTCCCCCGCAATCGCCTATCTGGCAGTGTTTATCGGCGTGCTCGGCCATGGCTCCAGTGAGTTCGTCGCCGTGGTGACCGGTGTGGCCGGTCCGGAACTGTCCTCCTGGCGGTTTCTGCTCGGCGGCTTCGGGCTGGTTCTGCTGTCATTGGCGCTGCCCGGTTGCCGGGACCTGATCACGCCATTGCGGGAAGTACCGGTACGCCTGGTGGTCCTTGCTTTCATCGGGGTGACCATAGGCTACCTGTTCTTCCACTGGGCCCTGGATTTCGCCACCGTGCCCCAGGTGGCCACCATGGTGACAGCGATACCCATCAGCGTGGGCCTGGTCAATCGCTATCTGAACAAGGAACCGTTCACACTGGTGAAAATTCTGACCGGACTGGCAGCCCTGTTCGGGGTCGCCCTGCTGATTACCGACGGCTACCTTCTGGACCTGGCGGAGGGTGGCAACACCTTTATCGGTGTACTCATGGCGCTGGCCTGTGCCATCTGCGTGGGCGCTTACACCGTAGCCATCAAACCGGTAATCGGCCGCTATGGCGCCCTGCGTATAACCAGCCTGACCATGTTCATCGGTGGTATCGGTCTGTGGCTGCTGGTTGGCATCGCCTGGGGTGATTGGGTCAACCCGGCCACGCTGTTCTATCGTCCCACCGAGCAGTGGTCGGCCATCCTGGTATTGGTACTGTTCAATACGGTGATCACCCAACTGTTCTGGATTGGTGGTCTGGCGGCGGTGCCTGATATCACCCGGGGGAGCTACCTGTTCTTCCTCAAGCCGGTGATTGCCGCGTTGCTGACCTGGTACTTTCTGTCGCAACCGGCCACCGGCTTCCAGATTATGGCCATGCTGATCATCTGCCTGGCGGTTTTTATCGAGCCGCTGTGGACCAGGCTCACGCAGCGGACCTGATTATGGCGGGCTTTCATCAAAGGTTATGGGGTCCAGCCTGTAGAACCCGCGAAGCGCCTCGAATACCTCGGGTTGTTCCGCTTTTAGATGGTCGGGTTGTTGAAAGAATGCTTCCGTCAGCACAGCAAAAAACTCTGCCGGTTCGGTAGCCCCATAAGGATCCAGCCAGGGTTTGTGGTGATGGCTGAGTGAACGACGCAGGTGTTCGTAGGCGAGGGTCATGGTTTTCTGCCAGTGCCGGGCCTGCTCGCCGCCGAGTGGCGGGGCGCCGTCGGCAGTACCGTCCAGGTAATCCAGCTGGTGGGCAAACTCGTGAAGGATCACGTTGTGGTGTCCGTTCGGGTTGACGGCGCCTTGCTCGCACTCTGCCCACGCCAGCACGACCTGACCGCGGCTGGAGGCTTCGCCAGCGCGGATCTGCTCGCTTTCGCTGACCACCAGGCCATCACTCTCGATCTCTCTGACCCGATACGCGTCCGGATACACCAGGATACTGGTGATGTCGTCGAAATCGGAGAAACTGCGGGCAATAATCAACAGGCAGGCATGCCCGGCAATGGTCAGACGGACGGTGTCATCCACTTCAAAGCCATCGCAGCCATAGAAGGACTTTTCCGCCAGAAACAACTGCACATGCTGTTCAAGTTGATGTCTGGGCTGAGGCGGCAGGGAGCGATAGACCGGCAGCTGTTTCCGCAGCAGGTCCTGCCAATGTTCAGGGAAGGGCTCCCTGAGCCTCAGGTCTCTTAACCAGCCGCGGTAAAAAAACAGATAAAAAACCGAGAAGCCGATAATGGCCAGCACGCAGAGGAAGTATATAAGCATTATCGCGCGTTCCGGCCCTGTTCAGACAGTTCAGACACCAGTGCGCAATTTACCGTCTGCCGCAGCCGGTGTTTTATCAGCCCGCCATGGCTTGCCATCGCAGGTGGCGTAATTGGGGCAGTCAGTCAGGCAACCGCGACAGGGAAGGCGGTGTGCCGGTTCAGGATGGGTGGCGGCTGTATGCTGTGGCATGGGGTACCTGCTGGGTTGGAGTTGAAGGCTTTACGGCCACGAAAGCAATTCGGATGCCCCGTGACTATACTCCCCGGATTGTACACTCTACACCCCAGCCACAGACCACCAGCAATCAGATTGAATATGAATCTGCCCGCGAGATGTCCTTTTAACCCTTGACCATCTCAAGAGGTGGTACTTCCTGATGCAGGAACCACTTCTCGGTCACCACTTTACGGGTAAACCAGTGGGAACGCATCAGGGTGCTTGCCAGTCGCAACCTGACCCAGTCAGGCACCTGGAAACCGGCTTTCGGGTTTTCCGCCCGGTTGCCGAAACGGCCGGCGATGGCTTCACCATAGGGTTGCAGTGATTCGGCGGAGAATTCCTCCAGATTCCGTATAAGGCCTGCCGCCATCAGTGCGGATTCAATGGCCGGGCGGATACCTTCGCCGCTCTGGGTATAGGCCAGCCCTGCCGCATCGCCGATCCGTATCAATCCCTCGTCGACCAGGGGGCGTTTCGCGTGGTCATAAAGCAGGTAGGCATGACCTTTGAATCGCCCGGGGAGATCATCAGGAATGCGGCCGGCGGCTTTCATATCCTCGACAAAGTTGTCCAGATGTTCATTCAGCTTGTGATTATCTTCCCGTCCCAGGCCGATGTTGAGGAAATTACCCTTGCGGAATATCCAGGCGTAGCCTTTCAGGTCCCTGCAGAACCATAGCTCAGGGGTGTCACCTCGGGCTTTGCACCGTTGGACCTGTTCGGCGGTCATCTCGAATTCTACTTCCTTGGCCGCGACCACGGTTTCATGACGGCCGGTGCGCTCGCCCAGCAGCCTGGCTACCGGACAGAAGTGCCCTCCTGCGCCAATCAGCAGCGGAGCCTGCCAGGTGTTGTTGATGACCCAGTTGCCGTTATTCCGCTCGATGCTTTTTACCGGAGTGCCCAGTTTTTTCGGGCAGGTCACCCGGTCCAGCAGGTAGGCGTCGAATTCGCAGCGCCGGATGCCGTAGCTGACCACTTCGCGATGATCGTTTTCGAGGGCGGACTGGCCCATCATGCCAATGCGGAACTGACTGATAGGTTGCAGGGTCCGGCTCCTGGCGTAATCCTCAAGGTCAATGTTCAGGGTGTCCATCACGGCGGGCGTGACCCAGCCGGCACAGGTTTTGTCCCGGGGAAAGGTCTGTTTGTCCAGTACCAGGATGCGCTTGCCACTATTCTGCAGGGCGTTGGCAAGGGTGGAGCCGGCGGGCCCGGCTCCCACGATGATCAGGTCATAATATTCCATGCTCAGGCCTTCGGTACGGCAGTGGATTTATAAAGGTCCCGCCGGGTCTGGGGCAGGCTGTTATTTGAGCCGTGAGTAAATACCACCTGAAACAGTTGCAGGCTGCCGACGCGGAAGGCGGCGATAGAACCGGCCAGATACATTTCCCAGGCCCGGGTGAAGTGCTCATCGTACATTGCCGTGACCTGGTCACGATGATTCTGGAATCGTTCCATCCAGTGGGTCAGAGTCCGGGCGTAATGAAGCCGCAGATTCTCAACGTCCAGCACAGAGAATTCGCCTGCTTCGCAGATGCTCATGAGTTCAGCAATGCTGGGCGGATAGGCGCCAGGGAAAATGCGTTTTTCGATCCAGGCGTTCATCAGCATTGGGCGGTTGCGACCGATGCTGTGGAGCAGGGCGATGCCGTCGGGCTTGAGAACGCGGCGGATCAGCTCCGACATGGCGGGAAAACGTTCCTTGCCGACGTGTTCCAGCATTCCGACAGAGACAAAGGCATCGTACTGGCCATCAATATTGCGGTAGTCGTCTTCGACGTAGTCAATCAGATGGTCCAGGCCCCGGCGTCTGGCTTCCTCCCGGGCATAAACCAGCTGCTCTCCGGAAATGTTATAGGCGCGGACTTTGACTCCGTAGTTATCGGCCATATACCGGCTGAGGCCACCCCAGCCGCAGCCAGCTTCGGCAACCGTCATGCCGGGTTTCAGCCTCAGTTTCCGGCAAACATGCTCCAGCTTGGCCAATTGGGCCTGCTCCAGGGTAATGTCCGGAGATTCATAATAGGCGCAGGTGTACTGCATTTCGGCATCATCGAGCCAGAGCCGGTAAAAATCATTACCCAGATCATAATGGTGATGGATGTTTTGTTTGGCTTCAGAGAGCCCGGTGGAGCGCGGGTTATGGTTGCGCCAGAGTGCTTCCAGCCATTTCGGCCAGTTCTTCTGGGCCCGGTGTATACTGGAGTAAAGTGTTTCCATCAGGTCCGGCAGGTCGCCGTCTACCTGCAATCGTCCGGCGCTGTAGAGGTCGCCGAAGGCAAGGTTGGGGTTGGTCAGCAGAGCCAGAAGCGCTTTCGGGTCGTTGAGGCGAATGGTAAATTCCGCAGTGGTGTCTTCCGGTTCGATAAACTCGTCGTCCCAGAGCTGGAAGCGAAGAGGCGGTGAGCCTGCCGTACGCAGGAGTTTTGCAATTAACCAGCGTTCATAGGCGTGGGGACGACGGTCTGTCGTGGCCACAGCCGTCGGCAGTGTCAGCAGGTTGGATTGCTGATTGCTGGTCCGGTCTGCGTAATCACCGGTGTTACGAGTGGTGCTGTCACTCATGCGCCATAATCCCCTCTGGCCATATCTATCTAGACTTTAGTATAGATAACAAATCGATTTTGTCATACCAGCCAGGGGGGCAGGTGAATCAGTAGCTTGAACTCATACCAAACCACTCAGGCATAATGAAAATTGCGGCCAGCACGACTATCTGAATCATGATGAAAGGCATCACACCTTTGTAAATGTCGGTGGTTCTGACCTCTGGCGGTGAGACACCCTTGAGGTAGAACAGGCTGAACCCGAAGGGCGGTGTCAGGAAACTGGTTTGCAGGTTCATCGCAATCAGGATGGCAAACCACAGCATGTTGATGCCCATCGCCTCGGCGACCGGCGCCAGAATCGGCACAATGATGAAGGAAATCTCCACGAAATCGATAAAGAAACCCAGCACCAGGATGACCAGCATGGAGAGGATGACAAATCCCCACTTCTCGCCCGGAAGCTGCAGCATCCACTCTTCCAGCAAGTAATCGCCGCCGGTGTAGCTGAACACCATGGAGAAGGCCGTTGCACCGATAAGAATGGCGAACACCATGGCAGTTACCTTGACCGTGTCCTTGGAGGCGTCCCAGACCATCCTGAAGGAGAACTGTCGGTATATAAGGGCCAGGACGACGGCGCCAACACCACCGAGCGCCGAAGACTCGGTCGGTGTGGCAATGCCGGCGAAAATGGAGCCCAGCACAATAATGATCAGTGCCAGCGGCGGGATGATGGCAAGCAGTGCCGCCCCTATTTCCTTGCCACGGGACAGACCGCTGTCATCCGGCATTGCCGGCGCGGTTTCAGGCCGGAAGCGGGTGAGAACAAGAATATAGACGATGTACAGCCCGATCAGCACCGCGCCGGGCAGCACCGCAGCCTTGAAAAGGTCCCCCACCGGAAGCCCCAGAACATCACCGAGGATAATCAGAATAATAGACGGTGGCACGATCTGGCCCAGGGTGCCGGCACCGCAGATGGTGCCCGTGGCCAGTCGTTTATCGTAGCCATGGGCAAGCATGACCGGCAGCGAAATCAGGCCCATGGCAACCACACTGGCACCGACCACACCGGTAGAGGCGGCAAGCAGGGCACCCACCAGGATGGTGGAAATTGCCAGGCCACCGGGCAAACCACCAAACAACCGGCCCATGGACGTCAGTAGCTGCGCCGCCAGTCTGGTGCGCTGAAGCACAACACCCATGAAGATAAACAGGGGTACTGCCATGAGCGTGGTGTTCTGCATCACACTCATGATCCGGTAGGGCATAAAGGCGAACAGATCCATGCCTTCAGCAAAGATCCCGAAGAACAGCGCAACACCGCCAAAGGTAAAGGCAACCGGAAAGCCGAGCATCAGCATTACCAGGGCCACACCAAACATGATCATGCCAATCATGCCAGTCCCTCCGCGCCGTGTTTCGCTTCGTAGGTTTTTTCACCGGACATTACCCGCAGGGCGTGTGTTGCCATGTTAAGCCCGGCTATCCCGGTGAACACGGCGGATATGGGAATCACGCTTTTGATAATCCACCGGTGCGGCAGGCCGCCCGGGTCGGCGCTGGTCTCTCCCATACTGTAAGACTCGACTGCGAAGCCATAGCCGTAATGCCAGATCAGGTAGGAGAACGGGATGATGAAAATGATTGCGCCGATGAGGTTGATCCAGGCCTTGGTCTTGTCGCTCCAGCGGGCGTAAAGGACATCAACCCGGACATGTCCGTCGGTGCGAAGGGCATAGGGGATGCCGAGAAGGAAAACCACCGAGTAAAGGTGCCACTCCATTTCCTGCATGCCGATGGAAACGTCATTGAAGACGTAACGGGTGACAACATCATAAAACACGTTGCCCGCCATCAATATCATTGCGGTGCAGGCTACCCAGCCACAAAAAATGGAAAGCCAGGCGAGCTTCTCATCCAGCTTGATAATCCAACGCATTGCCTGTCCTCCGCCAGGTCAACTGGCGATTTCTGATTGCTATAAGCGATAAAAACCGGGATCCCCTGAGGTGATCCCGGTTGGGTTGGCGCCAGTCAGGTTACTCGACTTCTGCCATGGTGTTGAGATACGCGCGGGTTGAAATGTCGGTATAGGCGCGGGTCTGCTCCAGGTATTCCTCCTGCGACTTCACGATCCGTGCGGCCTGCTCGTTCTCCGCGGCAGCTTCATCGAGCAGCTTCTGGTTGGCATCGTACATCGCCTGGAAAATATCCTCCGGGAACTGCTTGATCTGCACATTAGGATGCTCTTCCTTGATGTTTGCCCAGGCTTCAGCGTTGGCGTGCTGGGAATGAATCAGCATGTCGTAAGATGCAGTGCGCATGGCTATCCGCATGATTTCCTGAAGGTCAGCGGGGAGCTTGTCCCAAACCTTTTTGTTGACCAGGAACTGCAGTTCCGTGGCGGGCTCGTGCCAGCCGGTGTAGTAGTAGTCAGCGATCTGCTGGAAACCAAGGCGCAGGTCCAGTGCCGGGCCTACCCATTCCACGGCATCAATGGTGTTACGTTCCAGGGCCGTGTAAAGCTCACCCGGAGCGATGTTGGTCGGGTTGACGCCCACTTCCGCAAAGACTTCGCCGGCGAAGCCCGGGATGCGCATTTTCAGGCCTTTCAGGTCGTCCAGAGAATTGATTTCCTTGCGGAACCAGCCGCCCATCTGGACACCGGTGTTGCCGCCGGGGAAGGACAGCATGTTGTGCGGCTCGTAGACTTCCTGCATCAGTTCCATGCCACCACCGTGGTAGAACCAGGCCCACTGTTCGACAGCGGTCATGCCGAACGGCATGCTCGTGAAGAACAGGGTTTCCGGAACCTTGCCCTTCCAGTAGTAGGACGCTGAATGCCCCATGTCATACCGGCCGGCTTTGACCATGTCGAAAACGCCCAGCGGTGCCTTGTGCTTGTTGGCGGAATCGATTCGAACCCTGAGCCGGCCGTCGGACATTTTTTCGACGCGTTCGGCGAAGTTTTTGGTGGTGTCACCGAAGATCGGAAAGTTGGGCCCCCAGGTCTCAGCCAGGCGGAGTGTGAATGTTTCCTGCGCGAAGGCGTGCGTGGCAGCGAAGGTTGTCGCTACGGTCAGCACAGCCGCGGATAGAACAGAACGGATTCTCATTGTTGAGCTAGCCTCTTTTGTCTTTGTTTTAATTCAAGGTGGTTATCTGGCGAGATAACGCCCTTATAGTTCCTTACTCTAGTTCAAGTTAACAATATACGTTAATCAATGTAACGAAAAACCGGTGTCTGTTCTACATAGGTCTTGGCCAGTGCAGCGACGGTTTCTTACGCGTACGCTGCTATTATTGCCACCATGAATGTCTGGTGGCGTTTAGCTGCAAGTGCAGAGGAATCTGTTCCAGCGTTGCGTTGCCAGCGCTCAGCTTTATACTTGATTGTTCCTGTCGGCTCGCGCTGAACAAGAGCGACCATTTCACCCAGCGGCAATAGAGGATTCCAAGGATGCCATTCACAGCGATTCATCGACCCCTGATCTCTGCTCTGGTCTGCGCCGGTGCGCTCGCCCTGGCTGCGCCGGGCGCCTTGGCGCAGGTCGATCATTCCAGTCACGGCGGTGACACGGGCGCGGAAACGTCCGATGCCGGCAAGTCCGGCGGTAAGTCCGGTGGCATGTCCGGTAGCAAGGGCATGAAGAAGGGCGGGGGGCACGGCGGCAAACCGGGCCAGGTGATGCAGATGTGTCACGATATGGGCAGCATGCCACCGCACTACTGCGAACCCAGCTACAAGGTAATGACTTCGGTACGCGGCGTCAGTATCTCCGATGTCAGTCCCATGGGCGATACCGCTGTCATGGTGACACTGAAGGCGGCAGGCGGCAGCATGCATACGATCAGTCAGCGATTGGTCATAGTGGGCGGCAGCGGAGGTCTGGCCGGCGCCAAATCGGTGGCCGGTGGTTGGAGTGACCAAACGGTGGTCCACCTGAATCTGCAGGGCAGTGGCACGCTCTATGATCAGAAATCCATGCACCTGCACATTTTCCCGCTCACCGGCGACTGAAACCCGCCGGGCGCGGGGGCGGTCCCGGCGACGGTGCGAATCCCGGCTGCCCGAGCCGGCGGCGTAGTACGGGGCTGCAAGACAGCCATGAGCTTTTTTGACCAGCGAGTCCGGCCGGTCTAGAACAGGTGGATCTGCTCTCCGCCAGGCCGCCGGAACAGGTCTGTGCGAAGTGGCTCAGGCTCATGCAGGCCGAGTCCCACCTGCCTCGCCCGCTTTGAAAAGCGCTGACGGATCAAGTCGGCGTAGGGGCCGGTTCCGGTCATTCTGCGCCCGAAGGTGGCATCGTAGCTTTTGCCTCCGCGCAAATCCCGAATGCGGCCCATTACCCGCTCTGCCCGCTCGGGGAAATGCCTTTGCAGCCAGTCCCGGAACAGCTCATCCAGCTCCAGTGGCAGCCGCAGCATGATCCAGCTGGCCCTCTGGGCGCCTGCATCCGCGCCGGCTGTCAGTATTGCCTCTATCTCGTGATCGTTGATAAATGGAATTACCGGGCCGAGGATGATACCGGTCGGTACCCCGGCAGCACTGAGCTCACGGATGATTTTCAGGCGCATGGCGGGCGCCGCTGTACGGGGCTCCATCCGGCCTTTGAGGGTATTATCCAGTGTCGTCAGGCTGATGCGGACAGAACAGAGACCCTTGCCTGCCAGCTCCGATAACAGGTCGAGATCCCGCAGAATCAGGGCACCCTTGGTGATGATTGTTACCGGGTGTTGGTATTCGGCCAGCACTTTGAGGATGTCCCGGGTAATTTCCCGGTTTTTTTCGATGGGCTGATAGGCATCGGTATTTACTCCAAGGGCAATGGGAGATACCCAGTAACCGGGCTTGTCCAGCTCCCGGCGCAGCTGGTCGGCTGCGTTGGGTTTGGCTATCAGGCGGGTTTCGAAATCCAGCCCCGGTGACATGTCCCAATAGGCATGGGTGGGCCTGGCAAAGCAATAGATGCAGGCGTGTTCGCAGCCCCGATAAGGGTTGATGGATTGATCGAAGGGCACGTCAGGTGACTGGTTATGGCTGATGATCGAGCGCACCCGCTCGTCAGTCACTTCGGTAGCCAGGGAGTCGGGGCAGATGTCGTCTGCCGGGTCCCGATACCAACCATCATCATATGGGCCATCGCCGTGTTGACGGTCAGTGACGATCGGCTGGAAGCGGTTGTGGGGGTTAAGCGGTGTTGCGCGGGTTTTCATGGCAGAATCCGGAGTACTGTTTATATGTACAGTACTCCTGGTGTTTAACAAATTCCAGTTTTCGTTGCCGGCGCCCTGGCCTCAGACGTCATTCATTGCGCCGATCTGCCGTGCCAGCCTCATTGATTCGTTTTCCTCCATTTCGCGAAGTGACTCTACAAGATCACTTGCCTCGGGTATTTCCGCCTTGAGATTAAGGCTTTTGTAGAGCTCTGTCAGCTGGTCGTGGAACTCGAAGACTTCCCGGGCGATGGTGTCAAAGTCCAGCCCGGCGTAATGGTCATCACAGTGACCGTGGTTTCTGATCGCGCGATGCTCGCTTTCATAGTAATCGTAGAGTCGTGTTTTCAGCACTTTTTCCTCTGTCTGTTTCTCGAACTCTGCGGTCATTTGCCCGATTTCGGCCTCATGGCCTGCCAGGTAATCGAGCAGTGCACTGGCACGTTCATCCGGATTGTTTTTGGCGCACTCGGAGAAGCACCGGGACAGGTGCAGATGAAGTTGACGAGCCCATTCAATCAGGTCCTCGTAAGTTTTTATTTCCATTGTTCGGGCTCCTTTTTCAAACCTGGACTGGCGATGTCCTTTAAATTGAGTATTTGCGAAGTCTAGCGAAGATTGCGGCAAATGTCCGGTGACCGCAGCATCGCGATGCGATAATCTCGGCAAATCCGCGTTTTTATGTGCACCTGTAAAATGGATTCAGCAATGTCGAACCACCCCCCCCTGGGCATTATTGAAGGCTTCTATGGCCCGCTCTGGAGTTGGCACGAGCGCCGGCAGGTAGTGCAGCTGCTGGCCCCCCATGGCTACCGGAATTACTGGTATGCGCCCAAGGCTGATGCTTTTCTGCGGCGCCGCTGGAGCGAACCCCACCCCGATAGCGTAGCACGGGAACTGACCGGGTTTGCCCGCTTCTGCCATGAACAGGGTGTGCGGTTCGGTATTGGTCTGAGCCCTTTTGAAATCTTCAACAATTTCGACGCTGCGGCAAAAACCGCACTTAAGAACAAGCTGGCGGCTTTTGATGACCTGGGCATTACCGATCTGGCGATCCTTTTTGACGACATGAAAAGCGCCACGCCGGATCTGGCAGCTCGCCAGGCAGAGATTATTCACTGGGTGGCTGAGCAAAGCGGTGCCGGCCAGTTGGCCGTCTGCCCCAGCTATTATTCGGATGACCCGGTGCTGGACCGGGTGTTCGGCCAGCGCCCCGAGCATTATCTGGAGAGCCTGGGGCGTGCTCTGGCTCCATCTGTCCAGGTGTTCTGGACTGGGGAAGAAGTCTGCTCCCGGGAAATATCGCCGGGACACCTGCAGCGGATTGCACAAGCACTGGGTCGCAAACCGGTGCTCTGGGATAACTATCCGGTAAACGACGGCGACCGCATGTCCCGCCACCTGCATCTGCGGGGTTTTACCGGCCGGCCGGCCGCCAATAGCCAGCACCTTTCCGGGCATGCCATCAATCCCGCCTTGCAGCCACTGCTTACCACCATTCCTGCCATCACCCTGGCGCAGAGCTATCAGCAGGGAACAAACTATCAGTATATGAAGGCGTTCCGCCAGGCCGCGGAAGAGGTGCTCGGTGCCGACCTCGCCTGCCAGCTCAGTGCCGATCTGCTTGTGTTGCAGGACACCGGTTTGCAGAGAATCAGCGAAGACCGGCACCGGGCGCTGGCTGAATGCTATGGTCGCTTTGACCACCCGGCGGCTGGAGAAATTGTGAAATGGCTTGCCGGCTTCTATCAGGTCAGCGACGAAATGGTGCAGACCCAGTGATCCCGCCCACCGCACGAGTACTGTTGCTGACCACGATCGCCATGACCGCCTTTGCCGGCAACTCACTGCTCTGCCGTGCAGCGTTGCGGGATACCAGTATCGACGCCGCCACTTTTACCAGTGTCCGGCTGGTGTCCGGCGCGCTGATGCTCTGGTTGCTGCTCAGCTTGCGCGGCAACCGGCTACCGGTGAAGCAGGGTTCCTGGGGCTCGGCGCTGGCCCTGTTCGTCTATGCCGGGGCTTTCTCATATGCCTATGGCGGTCTGTCTGCGGCCATGGGGGCGTTACTGCTTTTTGGTGCTGTTCAGGCCACCATGATCAGTATCGGTATTGTCCGTGGCAATCGCCCACAATTCTGGCAGTGGATAGGATTCATGGTGGCCTTTTCCGGACTGGTGGGCCTGTTACTGCCAGGCCTTACCGCGCCGCCACTGTTCAGCTCCCTGCTGATGATCAGTGCCGGTATCGCCTGGGGACTCTATTCGTTGCGGGCCAAAGGCGCCGGCGAACCAACGGCGGTGACCACCGGCAATTTTATCCGGGCCGTACCCATGGCGCTGGTGTTGAGTCTTGTCATGGTTTCCGGTGCCAGTATTGATATGGCGGGTATGGGGTACGCCATTGCGTCCGGCGCAGTCGCTTCGGGCATGGGCTATGCCGTCTGGTATATGGCATTGCCGCTGCTGCAGGCGACCACGGCAGCGACCGTCCAGCTCAGTGTGCCGGTGATTGCTGCGGTGGGCGGAGTCGTGCTCCTGGCCGAACCCCTGACGCTGCGGCTGATGGTTGCCGGGGTCGCCATACTGGGTGGCATTGCGGTGGTGATTCTTGCCGGTCAGAAAAAGGCTACCTGACTGCAGGGGCAGGTGCCGGATACGGAAACGGTTCAGTCACAGACCAGACTGCCGGCGTTATGGAATTGCTGCATGATGGCCTCATGCTGGCGATCGCTGTCTTTATACTTCTCCGGCAGCGGCTGCAGGAAATACAGAAAATCTCCTCTGTCCCGGTGTTCCTCCAGCAGGCTGTTAAAGTCGTCTTCCGGCCCCCAGAAAACCGGGCTGACAACGGCAACCTCAAGTTCCGGCCGGCGTTTTTCCAGCACCGCCACCATGCCCAGCCGGTTTTCCGAATGAAAAGTGCCGTTGAGATGAATGACCTGGTGACCAGGGTTCTCCCGCAGAGCCGTTACCACCTGATCCGCCATGGTGTTGTCCCGGAGCAACTGGGCCTTGTAGCTGTTCTCGATGCGACTGCTGTTTTTGTCCTCACCCTCGTCTGCGCCATGGTTGTCCTCAAGAGCGGCGAAGAACTTGTCCCGGTAGACTGGGGTATCCAGGAATCTGTCCTCCGGCAGTTGCTTCAGCAGATCACTGTCAAGTTGCTCCAGATAGGCCTCTCCCTCGCGACCAATGCACCGGACAATTTTGGCGGGGGCGTTGGCGGCAATCACGGGAACGTTATTGCGCCTGGAAAATTCAATCAGAGGGCGGTAAGACGCTTTATAGTTTGACCAGGCGCCGGTATCGGCAATCAGTTCCTCCTCACCGGTCTCTCCGGACAGGTATCTGTCCAGCTCTGGCTGGTCGGTCAGGGTGAACTGCTCCATGCTCAGCACCTGCTGCGGCCGCTTGCGGTAAAGCGTGGACTGAATCAGCGCCTCCAGCAGGTGGGCTCCATGATGGCCATGGTATTCGCCTATGACCACCACATCGGCGGGCGCCAGCGCCTCAGCCAACTGATTGACCGTCAGCAGGCTGCCACTGCTGTCAGCAATGATGGCATCGTACTGGGATTGTGGCGGTAGCACATCCGCATTACCTGCGGGCAGCGAAGCACAGCCCGCAAAGAACAGGCACGAAAGTAGTGTCAGGGTCCGGGATAAATCTTTCATAGTCAGCTATACGATCACGAAACACGGTCGGTTGTCAGCTTTTTGTTTCCGGTTTTAAGCTATGCTAGCTAGGTTTCCGGTTGAAGCCAAAGGAAGACCATGCTGCCATTCCGACTCATCGATCGCGTCAAATTCCTGGTGGAGCGCCAGCTCATCAAGGGCGCCGGGTTTCAGCTCCTGGTTGTTGCTGTATTTATCGGCCTGATCTCATTGATTGGCGGTGTGCTGGTGCTGCCCCTGGGGGATTCCTTCAGTGATGTGGGCGATGCCATCTGGTGGGCATTTCTGCGCCTGACCGACCCCGGCTACCTGGGCGACGATGCCGGTAACTGGCAACGTTTCGTTTCCACGATTCTGACTGTCAGCGGCTATGTCGTCTTCATGGGTACGCTGGTAGCGATCCTCACGCGCTGGTTGATTGCCAAGATGACCGATCTTGAGCGGGGGCTGACCCCGGTCACCCTGAGCAATCATATTGTGGTGCTGGGCTGGACCAGCCAGACCCTGCCTTTGCTGGTTGAGCTGCTGGGCTCCTCCGGACGTATGCGGCGATTTCTGGAGAAGCACGACACCAATCGTTTGCGGCTGGTGGTGCTCTCGGAGACAGCCTCGTCTGCCCAGGTGCATGAATTGCGAACAGAGCCGGGAATCGGCCGCAAGGCGCGCCAGATCATTCTGCGTTCGGGCGCCGCTATTCAGCCTGATGCGTTGCAGCGCGTTGCCTGTCTGGATGCCTCTGCTGTGATCGTGCCCAGCGCGGCCTATCAGGCTGGCAGCCTGGTAACCTCCGATGTGGAAACGGTAAAGGCCCTGCTTTCAATCGCCGCCCAGGCGCGTCAGCTGAGTGCTCCTCTGCCGTTTGTGGTGGCTGAAATTCAGGATATACGCAAACATCCTGTGATTGAGCGGGCCTATCCCGGCGAGGTGGAGGTGGTCGCCGGTGATGCCACGATCGGCCGACTGATGGTCCAGAACATCCTGCATCCGGGGTTGTCGGAAATCTACAATGAGTTACTGACAGCCGGTGAAGGCTGCGAAATTTACATCCGCGGCGGCGAGACTCTGGCGGGCTTGACCCTGGGTGAGCTGGCTGCCCGGCGGGCCGATGCCATTGTTCTTGGTATCCTGAAACCGGCGGGCAAAGGCTGGAATGTGCAATTGCCGGCGGCATCAGATACAGCGATTGCTGCTGAAGACCGGGTTGTCCTGCTGGCACGGGATTATGCAGACACCGACGCGCAGGTTAAAAACCCCGCACTGCCGGTGATTAACCGCGCAGAGCCAGTCAGCCAGGGCCTGACTTTCTCTGAAAAGGTGCACCGGGTCCTGGTGCTGGGCTGGAACCGCCGGGTGCCAAGCCTGATCGGCGAGTTCTGCAGTTACAGCCAGAGGCGGTTCGAACTGGATATTGTTTCGGTCGTTCCCGCCCATGAGCGACAGCAGGAAATCCATCGTTACCTGGGCGAGCAGCACGCGGTAGTCTGCCGGCATGTGGAAGCGGATTACATGGTCGAAGGCGAGCTCAGGCGGGTCAGCCCCCTCAACTTCGACGCCATCATGCTTTTGAGCAGCGATCGGCTGGCCTCCGGGGAGGAGGCCGACGCCCGGGCAATGGTGGGCTACCTCCAGCTGGAAGACCTGCTCAGTGAGGGCAGCCAGCGTCCCCAGCTGATCATGGAACTGAGTGATCCGGATAATCGTCATTTGCTGGCCGGCCACCAGAGCGAAATGATGGTCAGCCCGATGATTGTCAGCCATGTTCTTGCCCAGGTGGCATTACGGCGGGAGTTGAGGGTGGTACTGGATGAGCTGTTCACCGTCGGTGGCGCCGAGATACAGTTCCGGGCTCCCAACGACTACCCGATACCGGCCAGCGCCGATTTTAAGGTACTGGAAAAAGTGGTGGCGGCAAAAGGCGAGGTGGCGATGGGCATCTGGCGTGGGCGTGCCGGTCATAATGGTCACCATGTGGCTCTTAATCCGCCGCGCGACGACTACCTCGACCTGAATTCCGATGACCGGTTAATTGTCCTGTGCAGGTCGTGAGTCTGACTCCGGTTCAGTCAATGGTGTCCAGCAGGGCGGCCATAATGTCGTCCATCACCACAAAGCCCATCAGGTCGTTGTCCTGAAGAACCAGCAGGCGCTTCACCCGGTGCTGGCTCATCAGGCTGGCCGCATGGCGGATGCCCAGATGCTCGCCGACGCTGATCACCGGTTTGGCGCAGACGTCGTAGACATTCAGCAGATCAATATCGCCGTCCTCGGCAATGACGGCCTTGAGAATGTTGGTGTAAGTGATGAGGCCGTAGGCATCGTGCCCGTTCTGTTTATCCACCACCAGTGATTTCACATTGTGCTTTTTCATCAGCGAGAGAGCGTCACGCAGGCTGGCAAATGCTGACACATTGATGGTGTCCCGAATCATCACATCCTTGACAAGTTTCATGCCGGTTCTCCGCTCAGAGTGAGTCTTTTACATGTTGTTCGAATTTTTCCACCTGGGACAGATCGATGCCTCCCAGGTGTTCCAGTGGCAGCGTGAATACCAGGCCCTGAGAGTCCTTCTTTTTCGGCATCAGAATGTGCTGGATGGCTTTCAGGATATCCAGTGACAGTCCTTTTTCAAGCACCATCACCAGCACAGTCTGGCTGCCGTCATAGGTCAGGCCAAAGAAGGTTTTTTTGGCCTTATTGCTGATGCCACGCCCGGACATGACCGTAATACCGCCAGCCCCCAGGTCCCGGGCTGCATCGATGCAGGCCTGTTCCTGGTCTTCCGGCACAATAGCGACGAGTACTGAGAATTTCATGTGACTGTTTTCCTGCGGGCAGCGATGTGGTCAATAACGATGGCATAGGCCATCACGGTGATAATGGGAAAGATCGAGGCAAAAGCAATCAGCCCGAAGCCGTCAATCAGCACGCTTCGGCCCTCGATACTGCTGGCCAGGCCAATGCCCAGCGCTGTGACCAGCGGTACCGTGACCTCAGAGGTGGTCACGCCGCCAAGGTCGTAGGCCAGCGCAATAATGTAGCGGGGCGCAATAGTGGTCAGCAGAATTACCACCAGATAGCCTCCCATTACGTAATAGTGAATCGAGTCCCCCGCTATAATCCGATGCACGCCAACGGTGATACCAATGGCAACGCCCACAGCGACAAACAGCCGGATGGCATTGCCGTTCAGGGTGCCGGCAGCGGCTTCTTCAGCCTGGTGGCCAATCGCGATAAGCGCCGGTTCTGCCATGGTCGTGGCGAATCCGATCATGAACGCAAACAGGTAGACAAAATGATACCCGTCAAGGCTCATCAGTTGTTCAGCCATGCTGGTACCAATCGGAAAAAGCCCCAGTTTCAGGCCCACCACAAAGGCATAGAGTCCGAGAAGCACCAGCGCAAAGCCGAACAGGATCCTGCGGGGATTGTTCAGGCGCCGCCGCAGGACCAGATACTGGAATACCAGGATGGTCAGGATAATGGGCAGAACGTCCCGCACCATCTCTGCCAGCTCCAGCAGAGCCTTGAGGGGCCCGGTTGTCGTGGACTCTGTGGAACCCGTATCCATGATCAGTTCGCCTTCGGACTGTTGCCCCGAGTAGACCACAATGCCGTATAGCTGAACTGTAATCATCGGCACCATTACCGCCAGTGCCACCAGCCCGAAACCGTCGGTAAGAGGATTCCGGCCACGAATGGAAGCAGCCAGCCCGATGCCCAGTGCTGCCACCAGGGGCACAGTCACCACATTGGTGGTGACGCCGCCAGAGTCGTACGCCAGGCCGACGATTTCCTCGGGCGCAAACCAGGTGACGATGACGACAGTGATATACCCCCCGATCATGAACCAGTGCAGGGGGTAGCCCATAATCGTCCTGAATACTCCCAGCGCTACTACAGTGCCGACAGATGTCGCCACCAGCAGTCGTAGCGTCAGCGCCTCAATTCTTCCGGCGCTTATTTCCTGGGCCTGCTGTGCAACCGCAATCAGCGCCGGTTCCGCAACCACGGCAGAGAACCCGATGGCAAATCCGAAGGCCAGGAGAATCGGCACTGAGCCCCGGCGTGCAAACTGGTTGGACAGGCTCTTGCCGATCGGGAAAATACTCAATTCCAGTCCCTGCAGAAAAAGCGCGACGCCAACAGCCACAATGAGCAGGCCAAAGGCCATGCTTGGGGCTTTATCCGGCACCTGATGCAAAACTGCAAGCTGGAAAAACACCACAACCACCACAATCGGGAGCAAGTTTTTCAGGGCGTGCAGAAAAGAGTGGCTGAAAGCTTTAAGATAGAACATCGACGCCTGCTAGATTCTGTTAATATCATTCACAAGGAAAATGCCGAAAATAATTTATATAAATTTCAATTATAAAATCAGAGCCCCTAAAGTAATTGCCAACGCCAGTAATCTGATCGGTTTTGGACAGTTGCTGGCTCGTCGGAATCGCTTTTCAACTTTATCTGAAGAACACCTCAAACCTTAGAAGACAGGACTGAGATATGCCATACGCAAACGACGTTGACGCCATTGCTTCCATTCTGGAGCAGCATCCTACCTGGAACGCCATCAATCCCAAGCACGCCGCCCGCATGCGCGCCCAGAACAAATTCAGGACCGGTCTTGATATCGCCAGGTACACCGCGAAGATCATGCGCGAAGACATGGCGAACTACGATAATGACACCTCCAAGTACACCCAGTCACTGGGTTGCTGGCATGGTTTCATTGGCCAGCAGAAAATGCTGTCGATCAAGAAGCACTTCGGTACTACCAAGCGCAGCTACCTGTACCTGTCCGGCTGGATGGTTGCCGCCCTGCGTTCCGAGTTCGGCCCACTGCCTGACCAGTCCATGCACGAAAAGACGGCGGTTTCCGGACTGATCGAGGAGCTTTACACCTTTCTGCGCCAGGCCGACGCATGGGAACTGAACCACCTGTTCCGCGCCCTGGAAGAAGCCGAAAACGCCGGCGACAATGCCAGGGCGGAAGAGCTGATCAAGCAGATCGATAGCCACGAAACCCACATTGTGCCGATCATTGCCGACATCGACGCTGGTTTTGGTAACGCGGAAGCCACTTACCTGCTGGCCAAGAAGATGATCGAAGCCGGCGCCTGCTGCATCCAGCTGGAAAACCAGGTGTCGGACGAAAAGCAGTGTGGCCACCAGGACGGCAAAGTGACCGTTCCTCACGCCGACTTCCTGTCCAAGATCAATGCTGTGCGCCTGGCGTTCCTTGAGCTGGGCATTGATGACGGCGTCATCGTTGCGCGCACTGATTCGCTGGGCGCAGGCCTGACCCAGAAGATCGCCGTGACCAATGAGCCGGGCGATCTGGGCGACCAGTACAACAGCTTTATCGACGGCGAAGTGATCGAGAAAGCCGAAGACATCAACAACGGCGACGTTGTGATCAAGCAGAAAGGCCAATTGGTTCGTCCCAAGCGTCTCGCGTCCGGCCTGTTCCAGTTCAAGCCGGGTTCTGGCGAAGACCGGGTGGTTCTGGACTGTATCACCAGCCTGCAGAACGGCGCTGACCTGCTGTGGATCGAAACCGAGAAACCCCATGTTGGCCAGATCGCAGCCATGGTTAACCGCATCAGGGAAGTGGTGCCCGACGCCAAGCTGGTTTACAACAACAGCCCGTCCTTCAACTGGACCCTGAACTTCCGTCAGCAGGTATTTGATGCCTGGAAGGAAGAGGGCAAGGACGTTTCCGCGTACGAGCGTGCGGACCTGATGAACGCCAAGTACGATGACACCGATCTTGGCCAGCTGGCGGATCAGTGGACAGCCAACTTCCAGCGCGATGGCGCTCGCGAAGCCGGTATCTTCCACCACCTGATCACCCTGCCGACATACCATACGGCGGCGCTGTCTACCGACAACCTGGCCAAAGGCTACTTCGGTGACGAGGGCATGCTGGCTTACGTTGCGGGTGTCCAGCGCAAGGAAATCCGACAGGGCATCGCAACCGTGAAGCATCAGGACATGGCCGGTTCCAACATCGGCGATGATCACAAAGAGTTCTTCGCAGGTGATGCGGCGCTCAAGGCCGGCGGTAAAGACAACACCATGAACCAGTTCTAGGAAGCAGTCCTGAACAATTTAAAGAGTCCTGAACGACTGAAACAGTCCTGAAGGCTTGAAGAGCCCCGCACGGTGATCCCGGCGGGGCTTTTTGTGTTGAATCGGTCCACAAAATGGTGGCGGGGAAAAGGAAAGAAGTGCAGACAGTGCATTCATCTGAATCCTGGTTTGTTATCGTAGCGTCTAGGAAATTTCACCCGGAGAGACAGCGCGTGGATAAAGCAACCCTGTTAGCCGAGCTTGAGACCGCGCGTCAGCGGACGCGCGCCCTGATTACCTCCCTGCCCGAGGACAAGCTGGATGTTCCCTACCATCCGGGAGTGAATCCGCCACTCTGGGAGATGGGGCATGCCGCCTTCTTTTACGAAGTGTTCGTGTTCAACCTGCTGGACGGCACTGCCAGTTATGATCCGGCCATGGACGAGCTCTGGGATTCGTTCCACATTGACCACAGGGACCGCTGGCGTCGTGACCTGTTTCCCGGACGTGAGGAAACGCTTGCCTACTTCGACACCATCTACGACCGGGTGGCTGCACGAATCAAAACTAAAACCCTCACGGACCGGGAGCTATACCTTTACCGCTACTCGATTTTTCATCAGAACATGCACATCGAATCGATTATCTGGTGTCGCCAGACCATTGGTTATCCGGCCATTCCGGACTTTCAGCCCGAGCGGGTTGCCCCGGGTGAGCCCGGTAACGATCAGGCCCGAGGCGACGCGGTTATTCCCGCCGGGCGCTGGCTGATCGGAATGCCCGGAGAGTCAGAGGCCTTCGCCCATGAAGACTTTGCCTTTGACAACGAAAAGCCGCGGTTCGAAATCGAGCTTCCTGCTTTTGCCATCTCCAGGCTGCCGGTGAGTAACCGGGAGTTTATGGCG
>NZ_DATFKH010000181.1:0-1825 GCF_035268745.1 Marinobacter sp. | reverse complement strand
GCTCCAGAATGCTCGCTGGCTGACCAACCTCCTCCAGCCGGGCCGCCAGAGGATCAAGATCAATCAGGGTCTCAAGGACATCGAATAGAACTACGCTTGGTCGGTTAGCCATGTCGGGAGCCCTCCTCGGTCGCAGTGTTTTCACCGAAAGTGTAGTTGAGATTAACGCCCTTTACTGCCCCGGGAAAAGGTGGCTGAATTACTCGCCTCCAAAGACACCGGTTTTCTGATTCGCCACGCTAATCCAGCATTCCAAGAAAAGCGATCAGCGCTTGTTTTTGCTGATCCGTCAGATTCATGGGTCTCAACTCATGATGGCCATTTGGTCCATTTTCCGGAGGATTCTGGTAGTAATTCACCACTTCTGCCAGGGTTTCGAAGCGACCGTCATGAAAGTATGGTCCTGTTCGTACAAGATATCGCAAGGTCGGTGTCTTGAACGCACCACGTAAGGTCTGATGTGCCTCCTGCGATACGTGATTGAGCGCATCGCACTGCCCGGGCGCAGCGTCACTGTAATCGCCAAGGCAATTGAATTCGTCCATGAGCACCGCCTGCAGCCCGAAAATCCGGCCAGAATCCGTGGACTGTCCGGAAAACCGTCCGCTACCTATATTGTGGAACCCACCATTGCTTAACAGCGGCCCATTGTGGCACTGGAGGCATTGCGTCCGCTCAGTATCGGTATAGAGCTTCATCCCACGTAACTCCGCCGCGGAAACCAGCTTGCCTGCCCGCTCTGTTTGGCCTCTGCTGAGGACTTCAACAAACCGGTCGAACCGGGTTTCCGGCGGGTGGAGGGTGCGCTGGTAGGCCTCCAGGGTTTTGCCGATGTTGGCGAACACTCTGTTGATCTGCTGCTGTGTCTGGCGGGGCAGACGGTACCAGGCGTTCTGACGCGCAGTAACGCCAATAGGTGTGGCCTGGTCGGGAATACTGTTCCAGTCCAGTTCCGGAGGAGGGCCAAACAAGGCCCGGTAGTCCTTCTGGTAATCCGGGTCGGTCAATACCCGCTGCACGACCGCAACCCGGCTGGTGCCCATTTCGTTTGCGTCCTCAAAGGGTACCAGCGCCTGGGACCATAATGAGTCCCGCCGGCCATCCCAGTAGAGCCAGTCCAGGTAGGCTGCGCCATAAAGTGTGGGAGTGTTGCGGGTTGTTGTGGCCATTCCTTCGGCCAGTGACTTGCCATCGGTGAAAGCCATTTCGGCCTGGTGGCAGCTTGCACAAGAAAGCGAGCCGTCAATGCTGAGAGTAGTATCAAAAAACAGTGCCTTTCCCATTGTCACAGCCCTTTCATCATCCGCCACCCGGTTGGAGGGGCTGGCGGGCACCGGCCCGAGGCCAGCAAGGCTCAATGACTGAAGAATGCGAAGGTCAGCTTCGGACAGGTTGCCGGGCAAATCGGCACTGACCGGAGAAGTGAACAACAGGACGCCCGCACAGAGGAACGGGAAAAGACGGCAGAACATCAGTAGCCCAGATTTAGTGTCAGTTCGGCTACGTCCTCCCGGTTCTGCCCTGCAAGATGGAATCGCAGCTTCCACTCACCGTGCATATTGAACAGAAACCCGGAAATACGATACCGCCCGTCGCCCAGGTGTTCATGCACCTTTGGTTGGCTGGGCAATCCGTGACCATGGCCGGGCATACCGCCACTTACAGACAGCGCGGCCAGATCTGCCGGGCTGCCGTTGGCATCCTTAACCTCCACAGTCCAGTCATGGTACTCACGAAGAGGAGGTTTCTCTGGCACGGGCCTGGCAACCACCTGGAAGTGGCCATCACGGGACACAGCTTCACAACCCTCGCGACAGTCATCGGC
>NZ_DATFKH010000180.1:0-1045 GCF_035268745.1 Marinobacter sp. | reverse complement strand
TACCAAAGAACCACAAGGCGCCAAAAATTCCGTGAAGAATTCCCCAAACTAGAGCCGACATCATTGCCACCACTACGGGACGGCTCGAAATGCATCCCAGGATCTTGATACCGCCAATCAGAACCAGGGTCTCGACGATGGGCGCAAATATCACGGCTCCCAGAAAACTTGAGACGGACACCTCTCTGGCCGGAGGTGCGATTGACTCGAGAGAGACGCCCGCAAGTGCAAGCAGTCCCGAGGCAAGCACAAAAAGCAACACCGATGGAATCAGCGCGATGGGCCAGGCTTCCAGAGAATATCGCCAAAGCGATACCTTTGGTGATAGCAGCCTGGCAACCAGCTTTACTGATTTGGGATTAGGTCTGGTTGTCCCGCGTGACGTCATTTGTTTTCCGAAGTTTATGGTTTTAGACGGTCAGTCAGGCGTCCTGGCGCTGATACGTGGTGTTTGTTGACGGGGCTTGGAACATTTGCCTGCGGGCATTCGCCCTGCTTTCCAATCATGATCGAGTCGCATCTCTAGCGGTGTGTGCCTGCTTTCATTGGGGTTGTGAGCGTGGCTGAATGGCGCGTCGACACAATAGGCCGGAAGCCCGTTTGATGGTCTCGCCTGAATATGGAAATTGCGTGGTCATGCTGCACCCCTCAGTCCCGAACCCTACCCTGGGTCGAGTCTAGCCGCGGATCGCGGCAGTTGGCAAGGGTGTGAGTTCTACGATTGCGGGTGCGGTCTCGAGATTCCTGCCTTCGCAGGAATGACGGCAAATCGTCGGACTGACTGGGGGCGGGAATGATGGGGGAGGCTCGCACCCGCGCCGGTTGCGGGAAAGCTGATGCTTATGGCTGAATCCTCAGGCCGCCAATGAAAATGCGTTTCAGGATCTGTCGACGGGCTTGACAAGTCATCGCAATGCAGATAATAATTATCGCGAAACAATAACAAATGGGCTCTTCGATTATGAACGATGAGAAAAAGCTCCGGCGTCATGCATGGCACTTGATGTCACTGAGTTCCGGATTTCAGGTGGTGGCCCTTCTCGGT
>NZ_DATFKH010000179.1:0-1975 GCF_035268745.1 Marinobacter sp. | reverse complement strand
ACTTTCTTCAGACCCCGTAGTTTTAACGGTAGTTGCCCCATCCAGTAGCGAAGCGTGCCAAAGGGGTGCTCCACCAGGGCTTTACGCTCGGCTATCCGCTCGCGCCCGTACCGGCTGGTCAGCTGCTGCCTGTATTGTTCGCGCCATTCGGCCCCGTGAAATACCGTCAGCGTGCGCACGCCGTCTGCTGCCTTGGTACACTCGCCGGCGACCGGGCACTCGGTGCAGTCGGTTCCCCGGTAGTGATCCATATAGACATCTTTCGTTTTGTTATATCTTCCCTTGGCGACCGGTTCCAGCGGCCGGCCCTGCGAGCATTCAAACGTGTCCGTCTCAGGCTTGTAGTCAAAGGTAATCGGACGGTTGGTTTTTGGCGCATCATTCTCCGGTACGTAGCATCGAATCGTCCCCTGATTTTGAATCCGTTGGATATCTCCCAAATCGGCATAGCCGGTATCGGCCAGCACCTCGGCCGGCTCCCGGCCCAGACGCCCGGTCGCCGCCCATACCATCGGCTCGAGCAGCTCAAAATCGGTTGCCTCCTGCGTGGCCGCTCCCACGACAATCATCTTATGGGCGCTGTCAACGGCCGTCTGCAGGTTGTAGGCGGGGTATTTGCCCCCACGGGCGGACTTCATCAGCCGCGCCTCGGAGTCGGCGGGGCTGATTTGGGTGGTGCCCTGGCGGTCAAGCTCTTCCTTCAGGCCTTCCAGACGGCGGATCTTCTCATGGAGTTTGTCAATCTGCTGGAGAATCTCCGAGGGGGGCCCACCATCGGGATCATCACCATCAAGTTCATCGACCTCATCTTGACAATCATTGAGGGCCAGCTGCTTCATCCACTGCTCAAGCTGCCTGTGGGATTTGGCCAGCTGGGCGTCAAGACGGTCCCCGTCGATCATATCCCACCCGGTGTAGGCTTTAAGTTTGGTCCCGTCAATGGCAATGCGCTCCCCGCTGATCCAGCCGCTGTCGGCCAGGAACCGGACAATCTGCTCGTTGACCCTCTGGATCTGGTCGGGGTAATCCCGGCGGTAGTCCGCAATGACTTTATACGAGGGCTGCAGCCCGCTGAGCAGCCAGATCACTTCGATATTACGGGTTGCTTCCGCCTCAAGCTTTCGCGAACTACTAATGCCGTGAATATACCCATACATGTAGAGTTTAATCAGCGCCGCTGCCGAATATCCGCGGCGGCCGACCGACGACTGCGGGGCCAGATGGTCGAAATGCTCGGTATCCCGGGCAATAATCTTGTCGATGAGTGCATCAATCAGCCGAACGGGGTGGTCGGGGGTGACCATGTCATCCAAACTGGTCATGAAGGTCATCTGGTTGCGGTCTGTAGGAATAATCGTTGGCATAGACAATGTATGTTTTAAGGTCAAATAACACCGTTTAAGATAATGAAAAACATATACTTAATCGATTTAAAACCAGTAAATTTCACCTTTTTTTTAAGAAAATTTGGTTCTTTATTTTCTCACAGCCTCTTGAGGGGAGACCGCATGAGCGTTCAGCGAAATGCGTGAGTGGTGTCTAATGGGATTCATTGCCAACCTGATACCGGTCCCCGACCTCGTCATTCTGCTCCTGAACACCCCTCAAAACCTGTTCTGAACGAACATAAAAAGACCAATTAAATCGGCAGTCGAGGCTCTAAGCAGCTTCTACACTTTCGAACTGTGTTCGATTTTGAACTGCATCGTCTTCAGAGTGCGAGTCCCGGTAATTTTTCAAACGGGCACCGAGCTCAGTCAGCTTACCTTTGTAGCCGGCATAGAGCGTGCCTGTTTTTTCGTGTGTCCGGATTATATCCCCGAGCTTGTCGAGGCGCTGTTCAGCAGAATTGACTTCCTCGATCAGTTCCTCAAAGGTATTGGAAAATGAGTTAGACTCATCGTTCATTCTGGCAATTTCTACCTTTCCCTTGATGTGAATAAACCGCAGAACAAGCAGGAAGCGTTCAATTTCG
>NZ_DATFKH010000178.1:0-1174 GCF_035268745.1 Marinobacter sp. | reverse complement strand
TTTGCCAACTACTTCCGGGTGGCGAACTGCGCGCGGGTATTGAAACAGGTGATGAGTTGGTTAAGGCGGCGCCTTCGCTGCATCCAGCTCAAACAGTGGAAGACGCCCGGTCGGCTGCATCGGCGACTGAAACAGCTGGGTTATCGCCCGCCGTTTCAGTTCATCAGGATGCAAAGCTGGCGCAATGCGGCTTCGCCGCTGGCCCACCATGCTATCCCGAATGCCTATCTGCACAATGAGCTGAGGTTGGTGGATCTGACCCAGGTCCGAACCGGTATCACTGTCCCCGAGTTCGGGGTAAGTTAATGGCATGAGCCGTATACGTGGTCCGTATGTACGGTTCTGTGAGAGGGCTGAGGCGGTGACGCCTCACCCTACTCGATGTGTTGAATCGGTCCACAAAATGGTGGCGGGGAAAAGGAAAGAAGTGCAGACAGTGCATTCATCTGAATCCTGGTTTGTTATCGTAGCGTCTAGGAAATTTCACCCGGAGAGATAGCGCGTGGATAGAGCAACCCTGTTAGCTGAGCTTGAGACCGCGCGTCAGCGAACGCGCGCCCTGATTACCTCCCTGCCCGAAGACAAGCTGGATGTTCCCTACCATCCGGGAGTGAACCCCCCACTCTGGGAGATGGGGCATGCCGCCTTCTTTTACGAAGTGTTCGTGTTCAACCTGCTGGATGGGACTACCAGTTATGATCCGGCCATGGACGAGCTCTGGGACTCGTTCCACATTGACCACAAGGACCGCTGGCGTCGTGACCTGTTTCCCGGACGTGAGGAAACGCTTGCCTACTTCGACACCATCTACGACCGGGTGGCCGCCCGAATCAAAACTAAAACCCTCACGGACCGGGAGCTATACCTTTACCGCTACTCGATTTTTCATCAGAACATGCACATCGAATCGATTATCTGGTGTCGTCAGACCATTGGTTATCCGGCCGTTCCGGACTTTCAGCCCGAGCGGGTTGCACCGGGTGAGCCCGGTAACGACCAAACCAGAGCCGACGCGGTCATTCCCGCCGGGCGATGGCTGATCGGAATGCCCGGAGAGTCAGAGGCCTTCGCCCATGAAGACTTTGCCTTTGACAACGAAAAGCCGCGGTTCGAAATCGAGCTTCCTGCTTTTGCCATCTCCAGGCTGCCGGTGAGTAACCGGGAGTTTATGGCG
>NZ_DATFKH010000177.1:0-4507 GCF_035268745.1 Marinobacter sp. | reverse complement strand
AGTCTGACGCGCTTTATCGAGGACTCGCTGAGGCTCACAGTGAATACACGAAAGAGCGCGGTAGACCGGCCCTGGAAGCGCGACTTCCTGGGCTTCACCCTCAGCCGGAAAGGGCAGCGACTGAAAGTGGCTAGCAAAGCTATCACTAAGCTGAAAACCCAGATCCGGATACTGAGCCGCCGAACACGGGGCCACTCACTGGCCCAGGTAATCGCAGATCTGAAAGAGACCCTGCTTGGCTGGAAAGCGTACTTCGACGCAGCCGAAGTACTGAGCCCGCTGCGGGACCTGGACAAGTGGATACGGCGGAGAATGAGGAGTTACGTGTGGAAGCAATGGGGTCGAAGGGGGTATCGTGAGCTGAGAAAGCGGGGCGTCTCGGTCCCGTTGGCCTGGAACACCGCGAAATCCGCCCATGGACCGTGGCGTCTGAGCCGTTCACCGGCACTGGCGCAAGCGCTCCCGGCTCGGTTCTTTCGGAGCTATGGGCTGCCGGAACTGGCAGCACGGTAGAGGGTTGAATCAAGTCACTGAATCGCCGTGGTACGTGATCCGTATGCCCGGTGATGTGGGAGGAGGGGCATCGTGAGGTGCCTCCCTATCCCGATTATACGTTAAGGGAGACCCAATGACTTGGTGGCAAGCATTAATCGTAGCCTTGGCCACATACGCCGGAACAAAATCGGTAGATGTTCTGCTATCGTTTGTTACCGATAAAAGGGAGTTCCGAAAGCGCCGTCGCGACCTTGCCCTCACGGATATTGAGAGCCTAAAAGACGAAGTCGGTATTCTGTACGAGCTGGCTGCCAACTGGAAAACTTTTCAAGAAAAGGCTCCAATCTATAGTTCGTCTTTTGAGCTGGACCATCAGCTTATCGGGAGAATTAGCAAGTACCCGATGATCTCCCAAGCTGCCAGAGATACCGTCCATTGGTGCAAAATCGTTGCGCATGAAGAGAATGAGTCAACTGGGGACGCTATACAGCGGAAAAAAGAACTAGGGGATAAGTATCGGGATTTTCTATCAAAATGCGATGCCTACCTTGACCAAATCGTATAACCAAACGCGGCACTCGGATGCCCTTGTCTCCGCTTTGCTACGTCAAGGTCACCGGTGCGCTCTGCGTTAGCATTTTCGAGAGGTAGTTGAGTGAAAGATGGGCTCGTAACTATAGTGCCGGTAATCGGTTTTCTTGGCGTGGTCATTGGTGCTTTGCTGCAAGGCTTCTTCAACCGGAAGAATCAGGCGGCAAACAATCTATCTGAGCTCCAAAACAAAGCCTATTCTGATTTTCTGAATTCTGTATCGAAAATAGCTGTGGCCCAGCGTAAAGATCAGCGAACTGTCGTAACCGAGGAGCTTTCAAATCTAGCGGATGCCAAGTCGCGAATTTGTGTTTATGGCCATGCTAGTGTTGTTCATCATCTAGCTGATTTTTTGAGAGCTGGGGGTACGTTGCAAACTGAACAAGAAATCCTATCGTTCACGAGGTTGTGTCTCCAAATTCGTGAGTCTGTAGGTATGCGCGATAAGGAGCTTTATCCCTCGGATATATCCCAGCTACTGTTTAGTATCGACGTCAAAAATGTCAAAACACCAGGCGCCTGATGCTAACAATTGCAGGCACGGCGATGCCTACTACATTGCGCCTTCGGCTCCATTCCGCAGGCGCGCATGCTGCGGGCGTTAGAGGTACACATTGAAAACACTGGATAAATGGGCAGAGCGTATATACGCGGAAACTGATGTGGGACGTAGCATTGCCACGTCAGTTACCGGTGTTGTGGGTTTGTCAGTTTATCTTCTGTCGTCAGATTGGGTCATTGCTGTGTTCGCGGCAGTTATAGCGTTTCCGTTAGTTCGACTGGCCGCCACCGGACTTCATGCTCGGGCAGTCAGGCGAGCCCAAGGTCGTATGGAGTTAGAAGAAGCAGAGCGAGTCTATGGTCGCTTGAGTGAGCATGAGAAAGCCGTAGTGCAGGCATTTGTTCAAACAGGTGGCTCGGTTCTCACTTGGGGGCAAGTAAATCAGCTCGGTTTGCCAGGAAACGGCATAGAGTCACTGATCCAGCGAGAAGTTGCTTGGACCTCGATGACGGCAGACGGCATGCGAGAAACATTTGCTTTAGATTCCGCAATATTTGACGTTGGGCAAAAGCACGCAACCAATGACAGTAATCTCTAACAAGGCCATTAAGGTTGTTCCGGGCCTTCGGCCCTCCACCGGACGCCCTTGTCAGGGCGCCGCTTATGGCTGGCGTTAAATTTTTTGCTGCACCCTCGAAGACTATGTTGTAATACGTTGTAGTCGCCAAATTCGAGGGTATCGTCATGAGTGTCACCACAGTTCGCCTTCAAGCAGAAGTTGAGCAACACCTGGAAGCAATCGCCAGCAGGCTGCACCGGAGCAAAGGTTGGGTAATCAACCAGGCATTGTCGGAATACATAGAAAAGCAGCAGCTTGAGCAAGAGCGGTGGAAGCAAACGTTAGAGGCAATGGAGTCTGCTGCCCAAGGCAAGGTTGTTGATGCCAGCGAGGTTCACAGCTGGCTTAATAGCTGGGGAACCGAAAACGAGCAGGATGCACCGAGGTCAGGTAATTGAAACTGGTTTACACGGACGAAGCCATTGATGATTTAAAACGCCTCAGGGAGTTCATTGCGGTGCACAACCCGAGGGTGGCAGCCAGGATTGCCACCGAACTGGTTGGCAAAATCGAATTACTTCCAGACTTCCCCAAAATGGGCTCACCGGTTGAAATGGCACCGGTGCCGGACTCTGTTCGAGATATGGTTTTCGGAAAATACGTCGTTCGATACTCAGTCCATGACAGTGCCATCATTATTCTTAGGGTTTGGCATGGCCTTGAAGGTCAACGATAGCAATTTAACCAAACGTGGCACTCGGACGCCTTTGTCTCCGCTTCGCTGCGTCAACGTCGCCGGTGCGCTTCGGCGTTATGTGAATTGACACCTGATACGTTACAGGGTACATTCAAGGAATGATACGAAGCTTCAAACACAAGGGCCTGGCCAAATTTTTCAAGTCCGGCAGCACCGCAGGGATTCAGGCCGCTCACGCAAAAAGGCTTCGGCTTATTCTCGGTAGATTAAACGCGGCGTCGGATGCTAAAGACATGGACTTGCCAGGCCTTCGATTGCACGAACTCACCGGCAATCGCTTCGGCATCTGGTCAGTCACCGTTAGCGGTAACTGGCGAGTGACCTTCCGATTCGAAGATGGAGATGCCGAGATTGTGAACTATGAAGATTATCACTGAGGTACTGTCAATGTTGATGCACAACCCTCCCCACCCTGGTGAAGTATTGCGAGAGCTTTGTCTTGAGCCACTCGGCCTCTCTGTTACGGCGGCTGCAGAGGCACTGGGCGTTAGCCGCAAGACTTTGAGTGCCGTGTTGAACGGCAAGGCCGGTATCAGTCCCGAAATGGCTATCCGGCTCTCTATCGCTTTTGATACCTCTGCAGAAAGCTGGCTGAATCAGCAGTCCCAGTATGAGCTCTGGCATGCCGAACAACATCGCAAAGAGCTCAACGTGAAGAAGCTTGTTGCGGCTTAAAACAGCACATAACCAAGCCATGCACCGGATGCCGAAACCTCCGCTTCGCTCCGGTTTTGTCACCGGTGATGGCGGGCGTTATTCCAAAATTTGAATGCCCGCTTTGCGACCTCAGCGTGCTTTATTTCCGAATAGCGGATTGGGTAGGCCCCTACCTGAAAAGGTCTGCTTTATTGGTCATAGCAAACAAATTCGATCCGGCACCGGGCACAATAGATTGCTCCCGGTGCACTGGACAATCCTAGTCTATGAGACCTTATACATCGTCATTGGCCGAGGGCCTCAACCTGTGGTTGGGTAGGCTTGAAGCACTCTGTGTCTACGCTGACGCGAGCGCAACCCCACCAGTATCAGCGGTACCACGATCATCGCGCTGCCTGCCAGGAACCACAGGTCCGGCATCTCGTTGAAACCTATCCAGCCAATAAGCACTGCCCAGATCAGGCCGGTGTATTCGGCGCTGGTGACCTGGTTTGCATCCACCTGCTGATACGCCAGCAGCACGGTCATGTTGTAGCCCAGGATGAACAGTGCCGAGCCTGAGGCACTGACCAGCATCGAGCCATCCCAACTGGCGCCTTCCCAGAGCGCGAGGGCCCCTGCGGCCGGAACAATCAGCAGGTAGTTCAGAAACAGCTTGTGAATCGTGGACTGCTGTTTCGGCAGCTTGCGCACCATCACGGCATTGATGGCCAGGGTAAAGGCTGAACCCAGTGCGGCAATGGCCGCCCAACCAAACTCTACGGGCCTCAGGATCAGCACGATGCCCAGGAACCCGCTGAATACCGCGGTGACGCTCATTGGCGTTAGCCGCTCACCAAACACCAGGGCCGCCAGCACCATCACCAGTATGGGGGCGGCGTAGAACACGGCATTGGCAGTTGCCAGGGGCAGGTTGCCCAGGGCGATGACCATGCACAGCATGCCC
>NZ_DATFKH010000176.1:0-3352 GCF_035268745.1 Marinobacter sp. | reverse complement strand
GAGGTTTATTTGATAGTTGATTACTATCAAATAAGATGGCAATTTTTCCGCAGTTTCGGCTCGTTCAAGACGACATAAAGGGTGCTTCAAAAACACCGAATTGCCTGGCTCCGACGCGGACTGGCACGGGACTGCAAAAGTTGGCTTGCTGCTGCCGCCCCCCAACCCCCGGCAACGGCTGACGGCAGGCCCCACAGCGCGGCTGGCCCTAGGTGGCCCAGAGGGACCCGCTCTGACTCCCGGCGCCGTCCGCTACAGCGGGGCCATAGGCGCCGTTTCGGGGCCGAGACGCGTCCACTCTGGCGCAGATGGGCGGGTTTTGGGGCCTCTAGGCAACTCTGCCGGCCAACTCCGACTCGCACTTGGGGATTAGCTTGAATACCGTCTCAGGCTCAGGCCGAACATATTCCGGCAGTTCCTGCAGTACTTCCTCAAGGACTTCTGCCGTCATGTCGACGACCTCACAGCCGTATTCCTGACGGGTTCCCTCTGGATGTTCGTCTTTCCATTCCCGGAAGTTTCTTTCCTCGAAGTAGACCATCGCGCCTAGACCGACTACGGGAATAGCGACCACAGCCCGCCGAATCCGAGCCTTTGCTTTGGTCTTCATGACCGCTTTGGCCACAGCCGTAGAAGTTGCAGCCGTAAGTGTCGCTGCTGTTTGGATTCCCAAGGTGATTGCACCGATTGTTGTCGTCAGCAACAGTAGACACAGCGCCCCAAGAAACATGGTGTTGCGAAAGAAAGCAAGCAATTTCTTCATTGTCCTCTCCTCAGCTATTTTTCAAATACTATATGGTGTCTGACGTCAATTACCTTTGTCCGGAATTATTCTGACTAAGGGCCAGATTACGACGATCACAGCGCTCTAATCTCATCAGTCGTATGCCAAGCGGCATCGGCCACTGTCGAACCAAAAGCCGGAAGGGCCAAGCAGCTCACAAAGTGTCGGTCTGCCTCTATTGGCTGTGGCATTCACCAGCACCAGCGGACACCGTTGCTAGTTGGCTTGGGCACAGCGTCATGCTGCACGTGATGCAGTCGGTTTCCCAGGAACCTCCGGTGCTTTCAGCCGCCATGAGCGCGACGGGCCGGTGTGCGGGGCTAACATTCAACCCGAGCCAGCGGAAATGCGATATAGTCTGGCGGTGTCTATTTACCCGACAGTTCTGCCATTTCGATGCCTGCGAATCTAGATAAAAGGACAAAAAGGACTGGGTTAATAGGGACGTTACTGTTGGTGGCGGCTATTTTGTTTCTTGCAGACGGAAACCATGAATTTGCTGGCGGCCTGGCTTTCATGGGCATGTGCGTTTGGCCTGATATCAGCGAATACTGGAAAGCGCGTTCCAAGAAGGATTAGCGACGCTTCTGATAAGTGCTATTCTTTCGTGGGAGCAAACGTTTCGGGGATCTACACGAAATCCGACTGGATTCGCAAGGAATTCATCTACAGGCGGTGTCCCCCTCCCTCATAACCGGACCACGAATAGCTAGAATTTCACTAGGCTAATGGCCGTGACCCGAGTCACAGCTTACGACCAGGCTCTCCGGCGATCTCCAACCAGTCGTGACCGTAGCTATTTGCCATTGTATCTGCCCGGGATCGTGACTCATGAGGCAGTTCGATATTTTTATCTTACGACGCTAGAGACCGCGGGAAACCAATCACTGGCCTGGGCCAGACCGCGCACAGGCTAGACGTCGAGACCTATTGTCAACCTCCCCAACTTAGGTCCAGTCATAACTAGAGATTCCGGCATGGCCGCGGTCGGTTAGGAATTCGATTGGGGAGACGTCTCCCAGAGATTCGTGCGGGCGAACCGTGTTGTATTCTTTCAGCCAGCGCTCAGTCTCTTCGCGGACCTGACTGAGATTCATGAAGCACCAGGCATCCAGCACGCCGTCGCGGTAAATTCCGTTGAACCGCTCGACGAAGGCATTCTGTGTGGGCTTGCCGGGCTGAGTGTATTCAATGACGATGTTGCGCTGCTCGCACCAGGCGACGAAGATCGCGCTCGTGAACTCCGGTCCGTGGTCGACGCGAATGCGTTCCGGCGCACCCCGGATGAGCAGGATCTGGTCCATGACGCGCGTAATCCGCGCCGCCGTCAGCGAGATATCTATTTCCACCGCCAGCGCCTCGCGGTTGTAGTCGTCGATGACGTTGAAGGTCCGGAAACACCGCCCATCGAGCAGCGCGTCGCTCATGAAGTCCGCGGACCAGGCCTGATTGGGCCGGACCGGCTGCACCAGCGTCTCCGGTGCTTCGGACTTGTAACGGCGTTTGAATCGCCGGCGGATATTGAGCTTCATGTCGCAGTACACCCGCCAGACGCGCTTGTGGTTCCAGGGATGCCCCGCCTTGCGGAGCAAAACGAACAGTTTTCTGAAGCCGAAGCGGGGATGCCGCTCGGCCAGTTCAGTCAGGGCCTCGATAATCGGACCGTCATCGGGCCGCTTGCACTGGTACCGCTTCACAGAGCGACTCAGTCCGATGACTTGGCAAGCCCGGCGCTCGCTGGCTTCATGCGCTGTGATCGCGTAGTCGGCCAGCCCGCGACGCGCGCTGGCCGTCAGAGCTTTTTTTCGACGATATCCTTCAGGATCTTGTGATCCAGAGACAGATCAGCGTACATCTGCTTCAGGCGCCGATTCTCGGTCTCGAGCTCCTTGAGTCGGCGCAGGTCCGACGCTTCCAGCCCGCCGTACTTCGACCGCCACTGGTAGAACGTCGCGTTACTGATGCCCAGCTCTCGGCAAATGTCCTTCACCGCGACACCCTGCTCGGCCCGCTTCAGGGCGCCGATGATCTGCTCTTCACTGTACTTGCTCTTGCGCATGATGACCTCCTGGTCAAGACCGCCATCATGCCGAAATTCCAGTTATCCGTGGTCCGATTTTAAGGGAGGGGGGCACTATCGCTATCGGAAAAATCCTACACGACACTTCCGAAAATCCTACGGATCACCGGGCGTTTTCCCGATTGCGCTCGGTCGGGCCCGCAGGCACACTGGTAATCCCCCCTTTTTTGGTTCAGCCCAGAAGTAGAGCCTAGGCCACGAGGGCCAACTTCTGTTTCGGGGTGATGCCACCCAGGGCCATACTCGGCCGTTCGTGATTGTAGGTCCATAGCCATCGTGTTGCATACTCACGCACCTGATCAATGGTCCTGAACAAGTACTGGTTGAGCCAGTCATAGCGGACCGTCCGGTTGTAGCGCTCGACATAGGCATTCTGCTGCGGCTTTCCGGGCTGGATGTATTGGATACCGATCTCGTGCGTCTCGGCCCAGGTTCTCAACGCTTCGCTGATGTACTCCGGCCCGTTGTCACAACGCAGGACTTTGGGC
>NZ_DATFKH010000175.1:0-1650 GCF_035268745.1 Marinobacter sp. | reverse complement strand
GGTTGAGGAAGTCCATATCTACCCGGATGGTGACTACTCGGCGATGGTCTGCATTGGTCAAGAAGTGACCGACGAGCTGGAGCTCCAGCCCGCACGGCTGTACATCAAGCGGTATATCCGCCACAAGTACGCCCCGTCCGGAGGAGGAGCACCACGCATCGGCGCCCTTCCCGACCGTGTGATTAACAAAGGCATCGCCGGACCCAGCCTGCTGGCCACCATCCTGGTGGATAAATACGCCGATCATCTGCCGCTGTACCGCCAGCGCCAGCGGTTTGCACGCGAGGGCGTGCCCATTGCCCAGTCGACTCTGGACGGATGGGCATCCCAGGCGATGGACCTCCTGGAGATTCTCTGGGATCACCTGGCGGGCGACACCAAGACCCGCGGATATCTGCAGGTCGACGAATCGCGGATTAAGGTCCTGGAAAGCCTCAAAAAAGGAGCCTGCCACCAGGGGTGGTACTGGATCTACCACAGCCCAATCGAAAAAACGGTGCTGTTCGACTACCAGCCGACCCGCGGGGCGCCCGCCCCAAAGCGGATGCTGGATGGATTTAAAGGATACCTGCAAACGGATGGGTATAGCGTCTACGAAGGGATCGGACGGCGCGAGGACGTAGTGCATCTGGCGTGCTGGGCCCATGCCCGCCGGGAGTTTGAGAAGGCCCTCGACAACGACCGCGAGCGGGCTTCGGCCGCGCTGAGCTGGATTCAGGATCTATACGCAGTGGAGCGGCAGGCCCGCGAGGAAGAACTCTCGCCGGACGACCGCAAAGAACTGCGCCTGGAGGCGTCGCTTCCCATCATCAATCAACTGGGAGCGTGGATTCACGCGCAGGCGAAACAGGTATTGCCTAAAAGCCAGATTGGCAAGGCCATGGCCTATAGCGCCAAGCGTTGGGACGCCCTGAGTGAGTACCTGCATGACGGGCTACTGGAAATTGACAATAACCTGATGGAGAATACGATCCGCCCGCTGGCTCTCGGGCGCAAAAATTACCTGTTTGCCGGTTCGCACGCCGGAGCCCGACGGGCCGCGATGGTCTATTCCCTGCTGGGAACGTGCAAGCTGCATGGAGTCAATCCCACGCAATGGCTCACCCACGTGCTGGCCAACATCCTGCAGACCAAATACAACGACGTGCGCGCTCTCTATCCTCAGAACTTTAGCCAGCTATAGCCAATCGGTCGGGTTCATTCAAGATGTAGTTGGTCGGGTGGATACCTCTTTATGAGTAATACATAGTAAAAACCTGAGTTCGATTAATAAAAAAATATGAAATAGTCTCCCCTAACAAGGGGAGATTTCCCCATCGGGATGGTATTATGAAAAAGGACACCCTGTATGGTTATCTTAGATTTATCTCACCAATCGTAAAATAACTCACAGAGGTCCTTTTATGAATCACTTAAATGTAGCATACACAGGTTTGGATTTACATGCAACCCATAGCGAATTCGGTGTTATTGACGGGCAAGGCCAGGAGCAGCAGCGCCATGCCCTTTCGACCGACCCAAAGCTGATGAAAGACTGGCTTGCCAGCCTGTCTGCCGATCATATTTTTCTGGCCGTTGAGGAAGGCCCGTTAACCCAGTGGATCAGCTGGCAACTCAACGGGCTGGTGGATGAGTTGGTGGTGTGCGACC
>NZ_DATFKH010000174.1:0-9236 GCF_035268745.1 Marinobacter sp. | reverse complement strand
ATCACCGGGGAGTTGGTTTTGTCAGCCGCTTCCATGATGGCGCGCATCTGCTCGAGGTTGTTTACGTTATAAGCGGGCACACCGTAACCATGCTCGGCGGCGTGATCCAGCAGTTGCCGCATCGATATCAGGGCCATTGGGTTTGTCTCCTTGGTTTATTTAATGTCTTCGACAGACTCCGCTTTGGAGTATGCCTGTGTTTCTGAGTCTGCTACGAAGGGCGAGGCAGGTCTTTCGCGGAACCGCTACAAGCACATCCATGTGCGCTTATTCTCGGCCATCCATGGCCTCGCAAATTCCGCGAAAGACCTGCCTCGCCCTTCTTGCGATTCTGGCCCCGGCTTTGCCACCAAAGCTGAATCGATCTTTGTTCATGCACCGCGCTCTTCTAAAACTGCGACAGCCGGTAGTGTTTTTCCTTCCACAAACTCCAGGAAGGCACCGCCGCCGGTGGAAATATACGAGATTCTGTCACTCACACCGTACTTGTCAACGGCGGCAACCGTGTCTCCGCCGCCAGCCAGAGAGAAAGCATCGCTTTCGGCGATGGCTCTGGCCAGAGACTGGGTGCCGTTGCTGAACTGGTCAAACTCGAAAACGCCGACCGGGCCGTTCCAGAGGATGGTTTTTGATGACTTCAGCAGGTCTGCGAATTTGGCGGCGGTTTCCGGGCCGACGTCGAGGATCATGTCGTCCTCGGTGACGTCATCGATTTTTTTGACGGTGGCCTGTGCGGTTTCGGCAAACTCGCTGGCGACGACCACGTCAACCGGCAGCGGGATTTCAACGCGGGAGGCGATTTCCCGGGCGGTTTCGATCAGGTCGTGTTCGCACAGGGATTTGCCCACCGGGTGGCCGGCAGCGGCCAGGAAGGTGTTGGCGATGCCGCCGCCGACGATGATGGAGTCGCAGACTTTTTCCAGGGCGTTGAGTACGTCGAGCTTGGTGGAGACCTTGGAGCCGCCAACAATCGCAACTACCGGCTTGGCAGGGTTGTCCAGGGCCTTGCCCAGTGCTTCCAGTTCCGCAGCCAGCAGCGGGCCGGCGCAGGCTTCGGGGGCGAAGCGGGCGACGCCGTGGGTGGAGGCCTGGGCGCGGTGGGCGGTGCCGAAGGCGTCCATGACGTAGACATCGCAGAGGGCTGCGTACTTTTTGGCAAGCACTTCGTCGTCTTTCTTTTCACCTTTGTTGAAGCGCACGTTTTCGAGCAGCACGACTTCACCTTCGGCCACTTCAAAACCGTCCAGGTAATCGGTGACCAGCCGGACTTCCATGTCCAGCAGGTTGCAGAGATGCTCGGCAACCGGCTTCATGGAGGAGGCTTCATCGTATACGCCCTCTTCCGGGCGACCCAGGTGGGACATCAGCATGACTTTGGCACCGGCGTCGATCGCCGCCTTGATGGTGGGCAGCGAGGCGCGGATGCGGGCGTCGCTCGATACTGCCCCATTCTTTACCGGCACGTTCAGATCTTCACGGATCAGTACCCGCTTGCCGGCAAGGTCCAGGTCGTTCATTCGTTTGATGGTCATAGATTGTTCCCTTGTTTTGCCATGACATGAGCTCATGGGGTCTGACCCCATTCGGGGTCAGACCCCTTTTAGCCGGCCCCTTTGGCCCCTTTCAGCCAGACGCAGCTGACATCCAGCATCCGGTTGGCGAATCCCCATTCATTATCGAACCAGCACAGCACCTTTACCATGGTGTTGCCGGTGACGCGGGTCTGGCTACCGTCCACGATTCCGGAGTGGGCGTCGTGGTTGAAGTCGGAGCTGGCCAGGAGTTCGTCGGTGTAGCCCAGGATGCGTTTCAGCGGGCCGTGGGCGGATGCTTTCAGAAGGTTGTTCACCGCTTCCACGGAGGTGTCCTGCCGGACATTGACCACCATATCGATCGCGGAAACGTTCAGGGTGGGCACGCGCATGGCCACGGAGCTGAACCTGCCTTCCATGTGGGGAAGCAGGCGTTCAATACCTTTTGCCAGGCCGGTATCCACCGGAACGATGTTGTGCAGGGCGCTGCGGGTGCGGCGCAGGTCCTGATGGTGGTAGGCGTCGATGACCGGCTGATCGTTCATGGCCGCATGGATGGTGGTGGTGGTGCCCTGCTCCACGCCCAGTGCGTCATCCAGAATCCGGATAACGGGTACCACACAGTTGGTGGTGCACGACGCGGCCGCCACAATCCGGTCGGCTGGGGTTAACTGTTCGTGGTTGACGCCATAAACCACGGTGCGGTCGACATCAGATTCGGCTGGCTGTGAGAACAGCAGGCGGCTGGCGCCCGCTTTCAGGTGCTGCTCTGCGGTCGCCCGGTCGGTGAAGGCACCGGAGCATTCCAGCACCAGATCCACGCCCAGTTCAGCCCATGGCAGATCGACAGCGTCGGCATGGCGCAGCACCCGGATGCGGTCGCCATTTACCAGCAGCGACTCGCCCTCAACCGTCACTTCACCCTGGAACCGGCCATGAGTGGAATCATAGCGGGTCAGGTGGGCAATGGTGTCGATATCGGCCAGTTCGTTGATTGCGACGATCTGCAACTGGTCACGAAACCGGTTCTCGTAGAGCGACCGCAGGACACACTGGCCGATACGGCCGTATCCATTGATAGCGATGCGATACGGTGCAGCGTCAGTCATCAGGCTTCCAGCAGGTCCATAGCGGTCGCGACAACGTTTTCGACGGTAAACCCGAACTCCTTGAACAGGTCACCGGCAGGCGCGGATTCACCAAAGGTGGTCATGCCTACAATGCGGCCGTCCAGGCCAACGTACTTGTACCAGTAGTCGGCAATTCCGGCTTCAACCGCAACACGGTTGGTGACTTCCAGGGGCAGGACCTCCTGCCGGTAGGCCGCGCTCTGGGCATCGAAGATGTCGGTGCTTGGCATCGAGACCACGCGCACATTATTACCCCTGTCACGAAGCCCGGCAGCGGCATCCTGGGTCACGCCGAGTTCGCCACCGGTGGCAATCAGGATCAGATCCGGCGTACCTTCGCTGTCAGACAGGATGTAGCCACCTTTGGCAACCTGCCGCAACCGGGTTGCGTCGCGATCCTGATGCGGCAGCGCCTGGCGGGAAAATACCAGCGCGGTCGGGCCATCGGTGCGCTCAAGGGCCGCTTTCCAGGCGACGGCGGATTCGACGGTGTCGGCCGGGCGCCAGGTGCTCATATTGGGCGTAGTGCGCAGGCTGGCCAGTTGTTCAATCGGCTGGTGTGTGGGGCCATCCTCACCCAGACCAATGGAGTCATGGGTGAACACCAGGATCGAGCGCTGTTTCATCAGTGCCGCCATGCGCACCGCATTACGACAGTAATCGATGAAGGTCAGGAAGGTAGCGCCGTAGGGCACCAGCCCACCGTGCAGGGCGATACCGTTCATGATGGCCGCCATGCCGAATTCACGGACGCCGTAGTAAACGTAATTACCGCTGGCGTCATCCCTGGTCAGCGGCTTGCTGTCGTCCCAGATGGTAAGGTTCGAGGCGGCCAGGTCGGCCGAGCCTCCGAACAGTTCCGGCAGCAACGGACCGAAGGCGTTCAGGGTGTTCTGGGATGCCTTGCGGCTGGCGATGGTTTCGCCCTTGGCCTGACATTCCTCAATGTAGGCCTGGGCCTTGTCGGCAAAGCCAGCAGGCAGATTACCGGCCATCCGGCGCTCGAACTCGGCCGCCAGTTCCGGCTCGGCCTTCTGGTAGGCCGCAAAGGTCTGCTTCCACTCGGCTTCCGCGGCTGCGCCCTGCTCATGGGCATTCCAGGCACTATAGATGTGATCCGGGATTTCAAACGCCGGGTGCGGCCAGCCCAGCTCCTTGCGGGTCAGGGCCACTTCGTCTTCACCCAGCGCGGAGCCGTGGCTGCTTTCGGTGCCCTGTTTGTTGGGCGAGCCGAAACCGATAATGGTCTTGCAGCAGATCAGCGTTGGCTGGGTGGTGTTGGCACGGCCGGCCTCGATCGCTGCTCGCACAGCCTCCGGATCATGACCGTCTACTGCGGGCACCACATGCCAGCCGTAGGCCTCAAAACGCTTCGGAGTGTCATCGGTAAACCAGCCTTCGACTTCGCCATCAATGGAAATGCCGTTGTCGTCATAAAACATGATCAGCTTGCCCAAGCCCAGGGTGCCGGCAAGGGAGGACACTTCATGGGAAATGCCTTCCATCAGGCAGCCGTCACCCAGGAAGGCATAGGTGTAATGGTCAACCACCTTATGGCCGGGGCGGTTGAACTGTGCCGCCAGGGTTTTCTCCGCCAGAGCAAAACCGACCGCGTTGGCCATACCCTGACCCAGCGGGCCAGTGGTGGTCTCGACACCCGGGGTGTAACCGAACTCGGGGTGGCCCGGAGTTTTCGAATGCAGCTGACGGAAATTTTTGATGTCGTCGATAGATACGTCGTATCCGCTCAGGTGCAGCAGTGAATACTGCAGCATGGAGCCATGGCCGTTGGACATCACAAACCGGTCGCGGTTGGCCCAGTTCGGGTTGGCCGGATTGTGGCTGAGGAAATCATTCCAGAGGACCTCGGCGATATCCGCCATACCCATGGGTGCGCCCGGGTGGCCGGATTTGGCTTTCTGAACCGCATCCATGCTCAGCGCGCGAATGGCGTTGGCGAGATCTGTGCGAGACGGCATTGACGTTTTCTCCAGTTTTGGTCAGCGATATGACGCGTAATAAAGGAACAGCAAAAAATAAGGCGCGTATTTTGGCCGATTAGTGACCACCGGGGCAAATGAATCGACGCATCAGAATCTATATCAATTTTTTTTGATATTGATATTGATCCCGCCCTGGATCCGCCCTAGACTGCACTCCATGACCCCGACAGCCGCAGCTTCAGCATCGGAATACCCGTCCCGCCCGGAAAACCCGGACCAGGTCGGCATTCTCGCGCCCATTTTCAAGGCGAGCGGCGACCCCCTGCGGCTGGAAATTCTGCGGGTGCTGCGCCGCGATACTTTCGGCGTTCTGGAACTGAGCCAGCTTTTCGGCATGCGCCAGTCCGGCATGAGCCACCATTTAAAAGTGATGCACAAAGCCGGGTTGCTGGAGCCCCAGCGTGAAGGCAACGCCATTTTCTACCGCCGGCCACTTCATCTGGACAGCGACAGGCTGGTAGACCATACCATCCGGCAGATTTTTGATGCGGTGGACCGTATCCCACTGGCGGCGCATCTGCAGGAAAAGATCCACGCCATCCGCAACCAGCGCGCAGACCAGTCCCAGGCATTTTTCGCCCGCTATGCGGAAAAATTCCGCGAACAGCAGGAGCTGATTGCCGCCTTCGAACTCTACGCCAGGCCGGTTGCCGAACTGATCGGCCAGCGCGCCCCGAAGCAGCGCTGGAAAACAGCCCTGGAAATCGGGCCGGGCGAGGGGGGCTTTCTGCCGGTGCTGTCGCAGACCTGCGCACAGGTGACGGCGCTGGACAACTCCCGCGACATGCTTGCCAAGGCAACCCGCACCTGCATCGACGAGGGCCTGAACAACATTGACCTGATTGAAGGGGTCACCGAAAACCTGCGCGCCCGTGGCGATGCCTTTGACCTGATCGTCGCCAATATGGTGCTGCACCATGTCCCCAGCCCGGCGGATATTTTTGTGGATGCCTCGGCACTAATGAACAGCGGCGGTTGCCTGGTGATCAGTGACCTCTGCAGCCACGACCAGGACTGGGCAAAAGCAAACTGCGGTGACCTGTGGCTGGGCTTCGAGCCCGAAGAACTGACCAGTTGGGCCCATGCCGCCGGACTGGTCACCGGCGAATCCCTGTTCATCGGATTACGCAACGGGTTCCAGGTGCAGGTCCGGGAATTCTGGAAACCGCCGGAGCCAGGCTGAATACAAAAGTTATACGCATATCAAAGTTTTTTGATATAGAATCCGGTACGCTTCGTACAGTAACCTGCAACAACGCTCAGAGAGGAAAAGCACCTATGGCTGATTACAGCATCTTTACTTCCGAATCGGTCTCAGAAGGCCATCCTGACAAACTGGCAGACCAGATTTCCGATGCCGTACTCGACGCCATCCTTGTGGACGATCCCCATGCCCGGGTCGCCTGCGAAACCATGGTAAAAACCGGTGTCGCGATTGTCGGCGGTGAAATCACCACCAACGCCTGGGTTGACCTGGAAGATCTGGTCCGCGGCGTTATCAAGGACATTGGCTATACCTCCTCGAGAGTGGGCTACGACGGCGATACCTGTGGTGTGATCAACATCATCGGCAAACAGTCAGTTGACATCGCCCAGGGCGTTGACCGCCAGAAGCCGGAAGATCAGGGTGCCGGCGACCAGGGCCTGATGTTCGGCTACGCCAGCGACGAAACCGAAGTGCTGATGCCCGCGCCGATCACCTTTGCCCATCGCCTGATGGAGCGTCAGGCCGAAGCCCGCAAGGGTGGCGTGCTGCCCTGGCTGCGCCCGGACGCCAAGAGCCAGGTAACCTGCAGCTATAAGGATGGCCGCGTATCCGGCATTGATGCCGTGGTGCTGTCGACCCAGCACGATGAGGATGTGTCCCAGGCCGACCTGAAAGAAGCCGTGATGGAGCTGATCGTCAAACACGTGCTTCCGGCTGACCTGCTGCACAAGGACACCCAGTTTCACATCAACCCGACCGGCAAGTTCGTGATTGGCGGCCCGGTTGGTGACTGTGGCCTGACCGGCCGCAAGATCATCGTGGACACCTACGGCGGCATGGCCCGCCACGGCGGCGGCGCCTTCTCCGGTAAAGATCCGTCCAAGGTCGACCGCTCCGCCGCTTATGCCGGCCGCTATGTGGCCAAGAACATCGTTGCCGCGGGTCTTGCCGCCAAATGCGAGATTCAGGTGTCCTACGCCATCGGCGTGGCGCAGCCAACGTCGATTTCACTGAACACCTTCGGCACCGGCAGGATCAGCGACGACAGGATCATCCAACTGGTTCGCGAGCACTTCGATCTGCGCCCGTTTGCGATCACCAACATGCTCGACCTGCTGCACCCGATGTATCAGCAGACCGCAGCCTACGGCCACTTCGGCCGCGAGCCACAGGAAGTCACCGTGGGTGGTAAGACCTTTACCACTTTCCCCTGGGAAAAGACCGACCGCGCTGCCTTGTTGAAGGACGCCGCGGGTATTTAAAGAACTGATTTTTGCCACGGAAGGACACGGAAAAAAGAAAAGACAGAGATTGTTTGCCACTAAATCCACTAAAGAACACGAAAGTAAAAGAATGCTTTTATTTATTCAGTCTTTTTTAGTGTTCTTTCGTGGATTTAGTGGCCAGAAAAATCTTTTCCTTCCGTGTCCTTCCGTGGATTCCGTGGCTAACCGATTAAAAACACACAGGAGTACACCATGAGCACACCAGCAGAAAAACTGCAGCAGTTCGACGACTACAAGGTTCGCGATATCACCCTGGCGGCCTGGGGCCGCAAAGAGATCAATATCGCTGAAGGCGAAATGCCCGCGCTTATCAAGCTGCGGGAAAAATACCGGGGCGAGCAGCCGCTGAAAGGCGCGAACATCATGGGTTGTATTCACATGACAATTCAGACCGCGGTACTGATTGAAACCCTGATAGACCTCGGCGCTAACGTACGCTGGTCATCGTGCAACATTTTCTCCACCCAGGATCAGGCCGCAGCCGCCATCGCTGAGCGTGGCATCCCCGTGTTCGCATGGAAGGGTGAAACCGACGAGGAATACGACTGGTGCCTCGAGCGTACCGTCGGTGCCGACGTGGACGGCTGGGAGCCCAACATGATTCTGGACGACGGCGGTGACCTGACGGCCCTGCTGCATGAGAAATACCCGGAAATCCTGCGTAACTGCCACGGTGTTACCGAAGAGACCACCACCGGCGTTCACCGGCTGCAGGAAATGATGCGGGAAGGCACACTCAAGGTACCGGCCATCAACGTCAACGATGCCGTCACCAAGTCCAAGAACGACAACAAGTACGGTTGCCGCCACAGCCTGAACGATGCCATCAAGCGCGCCACCGACCACCTGATGTCCGGCAAGAAAGCCCTGGTCATCGGCTATGGTGACGTCGGCAAGGGCTCCGCGGCATCCCTGCGCCAGGAAGGCATGATCGTCAAGGTCACGGAAACCGATCCGATCTGCGCCATGCAGGCCTGCATGGACGGCTTTGAAGTGGTTTCACCCTACATCGACGGCGTCAACACCGGCACCGAGGCAGGCGTCGACAAAGCCCTGCTGCAGAACACCGACATCCTGGTCACCTCTACCGGCAACATGAATGTGTGCGATGCCAATATGCTCAAGGCGATCAAGACCGGCGCGATCATTTGCAACATCGGCCATTTCGATAACGAAATCGATACCACCTACATGCGCAAGAACTGGGAATGGGATGAAGTAAAACCGCAGGTTCACGTGATCTACCGCGACAAGGCGACCAATGACCACCTGTTGCTGCTGTCCGAAGGCCGGCTGGTTAACCTGGGTAACGGTACCGGCCATCCGTCACGGATCATGGATGGTTCTTTTGCCAACCAGGTTCTGGCCCAGATGCACCTGTTCGAGCGCAAGTTTGCCGACCTGCCGGAGGAGACCCGGGCGAAAGGCATTTACGTGCAGGTTCTGCCCAAGCACCTGGACGAGGAAGTCGCGCGTGCCATGGTGGAAGGTTTCGGTGGTGTCATGACCAGGATGACGCCGGAGCAGGCCAAGTATATCGGCGTGCCGGTCGAAGGCCCGTACAAACCTGAAAGCTACAAGTACTGATCGGGTAACAGCATGGAAACCCAACAGCAGTTCAGGCGCCGTTTCAGCTTCGAGTTTTTCCCACCCAAGACAGACCTGGGCAAGGAAAAGCTGCAGACGGTGCGCAGCAAGCTCGCCAGAGTTGAGCCTGATTTTTTCTCGGTCACTTTTGGTGCGGGCGGCTCGACCCGCGACCGCACCATTGAGACCGTGCTCAACCTGCACAAGCAGGGCATTTCCACGGCTCCTCACCTCTCCTGCGTGGGCGGTACCCGCGAGGAAATCCGGGAGCTGCTGGATCTTTACCGGGAACACGGTGTTAACCGGATTGTCGCTCTCAGGGGCGACATGCCTTCGGGTATGGCTGTGGCCGGCGATTTGCGCTACGCCAACGAGCTGGTCAGCTTTATCCGTGAGCACAGCGGCGATGCCTTTCATCTGGAAGTGGCAGCCTACCCGGAGTTTCATCCGCAGGCAGGCTCCGCCGAAGAAGATCTGAAAAACTTCGCCCG
>NZ_DATFKH010000173.1:0-22693 GCF_035268745.1 Marinobacter sp. | reverse complement strand
CCAATCAGGGAAGTGATAAATCGAATAAAAAATATTGCCCAAGGCGACGGAGATTTAACGCAAAGAATGGAGGTTCGGTCCCAGGATGAGATGGGACAGCTTGCAACAGAATTCAATGTGTTTATCGATAATATCCATGGCATAGTCAAGCAGGTCTCGACTAACTGTGCAGATATGGCGAACTCCATGCAGCGTATGTTGTCGACGACAATTGCTGCCTCTGAAAAAGTTACTGAGCAGAGCGAGCAAACAGACCAAATCGCCACTGCTTTTAACGAGATGTCGTCTACCTCACGAGACATCTCAACCAACACTAACAGCGCTTCTGAGTCCGCGAACAACGCAAAAGGGGTGAGTGATGAAGCAAAGGGTGTCGTTGATAACGCCATTCAATCGATCAATAAATTGGCGAATGAGATTGAAGAGGCCTCCACTGTAATTATGAGTCTGGAGCAGGATGTCAGAGAAATAGTATCTGTCTTGACGGTGATTCAGGGAATCGCTGAACAAACCAACCTACTGGCTTTGAATGCAGCTATTGAAGCAGCAAGAGCGGGTGAGCAAGGCCGTGGTTTTGCTGTAGTCGCAGATGAGGTCAGATCTTTGGCAAGCAAAACCCAGGACAGCACTGAGGAGATTAGAGTCATGATCGATCGGCTGCAGCAGGGATCGACCAAAGCGGTCGATGTCATGCAGCAGTCCAAAACACGGGGACAAGAGACAGTAGAGCACAGTGAGAATGTATCCAGGTCGCTTGCCGACATGTCATCTCTTATTACCCAGATTAATGACCTGAATACCCAGATCGCAAGCGCATCCGAGCAGCAGACCGCAGTTTCAGAGGATATGAATGAGAGTGTTCAGGGCATACTTGTCATAGCCGATGAAGTTAATAGTGGCATATCCGACTCGTCCCGACTCTGTGAGGAATTGACCGCTAAAACGAAAGAGTTGAGTGATCTGGTCGATCGGTTCAAGGTTTAGCGCCGAGGCTTTGAGTTTCTTTCAAGGTCAGCCTCTCCTCTTCTGTGACAGGCCTGGTTACACTTACATATTGCTTGCAAAACGCTGCCCAGAAATAACAAAGCCCGCACAAGGCGGGCTCTGTCTGAATTCTTGATGGTGCCCGGAGGCGGAATCGAACCACCGACACACGGATTTTCAATCCGTTGCTCTACCAACTGAGCTATCCGGGCAAGTTGCGGACTGTGCTGCAACGGGGCGCTATTAAACCGGTTTAGGGGTTTTGAGTCAAGGCTGCGCCGGAAATAATTGGCCCGGGGTTATTGTTCCGGTGGAACGTAGCCTTCGGCCTTGTCGAAGGGCTCGTTGTTGAAGAAATGTTCCATCTGGGCCTGCAGGTATTTGCGGGTGTTGGGGTCCATCAGGCTCAGGTGTTTTTCGTTGATCAACATGGTCTGCTGGGCCTGCCATTCTTCCCAGGCTTTTTTGCTTACATTCTCATAAAGGTCTTCGCCTTTCTTGCCGGGCATGGGCGGAAACTCGAGACCTTCCAGTTCTTCCTGGTATTTGCGGCAGAATACGGTGCGGCTCATTTTTGCTCCTTGTGGATTGGTGATTTAAAGCAGGACAGCCTGTCCGGCGCTGGTCAGAATTGTCCGAATGGGGGCGGGCAGGCCCAGGCTCAGGGCCTCATCCCGGTGTAACCACTGGCGGCAGCCACTGTCTGAAACCTTTGTGGTATCGGTAACGCCCAGCCGTGCCGGCCGGATATGCAGGTGATAATGGCTGAAGGTATGCCGGAAAGCGCCGGTCAGCTCCGGCTGGCTGCAGTCGTAGCCGAAGGCCTGTTCGCAGGCGTCGGGCAATTCCTCCGGCTGGTAGGCCGGGTCCAGCTCTGGCAGACTCCAGAGCCCGCCCCAGATACCGCTGGGTGGTCGCCGTTCCAGCAGGATCCGGCCCTGGCTGTCTTCAAGAATGACCATCCAGATGGTTTTTTCCGGCTTGGTTTTTTTCGGTTTGGAGCCCGGGTAGAGCGCCTGTTCGTTGCGGGCATTCGCCTTGCAGTCGTGGCGCAGCGGGCAGCGCCCACAGGCCGGGCGGGTGCGGGTGCAGACCATGGCACCCAGGTCCATGATGGCCTGGGTGTAGTCCCGGATTCGCTCTTCGGGCGTGTGTTGTTCCGCGCACTCCCAGAGCTGGTTGAGCACGGCGGTCCTGCCCGGCCAGCCGGGTATTGCATGGTAGCGGGCCAGTACCCGCTTGACGTTGCCATCAAGGATGGTCGCCGGTTTCTCGAAGGCCTGCGCCAGAATAGCGGCGGCGGTGGAGCGGCCGATCCCTTTCAGGGCTTCCAGTCGGGTCTGGTCGGCGGGGAATTGTCCGCCGTGTTCATCAATAACTTGCTTTGCTGCTTCATGAAGGTTGCGGGCGCGGGCGTAGTAGCCCAGGCCTGACCAGTGGCCGAGAACGTCATCTACCGGTGCATTGGCGAGTGCGCGCACGTCAGGAAAGCGCTCCATAAAGGCCTGGAAGTAGGGAATGACCGTGGTCACCTGAGTCTGCTGCAGCATGATTTCCGATACCCAGACCCGGTAGGGGTTGCGGTCCCGGTGCCAGGGCAGGTCGTGCCTGCCGTTGTGGTCGTACCATGACAGCAGTTTGCCGGCAAAAGTGTCGGTCATTTGCCGAACAGGCCCTTGAGAGCATCTTTTACCTGGTCACCGCCTTGCTCTCCCAGTTTTTCCTGCAGTTTTTCGGAAACCTTCTCTTCCGCTTTTGACCTGGCGGCATCCACTTCTTCACGGGCCTTGGCCTTGGCGGCATTCCTGGCGATGGTTGTCAGTGCATCGCGAAAGCGCGAACCGTCGAAGGAGCAGAGCCCGGCCGGGTCCTCGGTGAAGTTGCCCCGGCACTCGACAGGGATAACCACATCCTTGACAGTGTCGGTAACCCGGCAGGCGTTGTCCCGCGCGATCTCGCCGACAATGCGCAGACCGATTTCATAATCCAGTTCGGAAGCGGCCAGGTCGGCAGTGCCGTCGCCCTCCAGTCTCATGCCTGAAAGAGCTGCCACCAGATCGGTATTGTTGAGGGTGTTGCCATTAATCCTGAGCGTACCCTTCATGTCATTGAAGGGGGTGCTGGTTCCCCAGTCTGTCTTGGTCAGGCTTTCCTGGTTGACCATGGCAATGCCCTGGCAGGCCATGCGGGTGAGGTTCATCCGGGTGAACTCGCCCTGGGCCAGGTTGAAACCGATCTCGCCGCTGGCATTGCTGCGCAGGGCAGAAATACGGTTGCCGGTAGTGCTGACGTTGACATCCATGTTAGCGCCGCCGGAGAGCATTTCCACTTCGGCCAGGTCTGTCAGCAGCGGCAATGTCTGAACGTTGTTGATGTCTTTGTTGATGCTCCACTGCGGGTTGTCGGTACGCGCATCCAGGGTGACGTTGGAACTGAAGGAGCCGTCGTAGAGCTTGCCGCTGAAATCCTCCACTTTCAGCACACCATTACGGGCGGTGATCACTGACTTGATCTCGTTGATGGTGAGATTGCTGACAATCAGCTGTCCCAGACCCAGGTTGATATCCAGGACCAGTGTCCGCAGGGTTTCCAGCGGCAGGAGCTCGCCTTCTTCCGTAGCTTCGTCGCCCTGGGGAGCCTCTTCGGTGGTGGCTTCTTCATCGCTGGCCGGCGGCAGGTAGCGGTCGGCGTTGATGGCGTCGCCTTTCAGCTCAAGCTTGATGCCGCTGTTGGCGAGAGTATAGGCCGCACTTCCGGTAAAGGTGGTGTTGTCCAGGGTCAGGCTCAGATCCGTGAGAGCTACGGTGCCCGGCTCACCGCCGATGGCAGTGGTAAAGGCAACGGCCTTCATGGCGTCCGGATCCTCTGTCTTAATGGCAGGCTGGCCAAGGTCGGACAGCAGTTCCTTGAGCGAAAATTTCCCGACATCAAGGGTGCCTGTAATCTGGGGTTCCTGGCCGAAGCCACTGACAGTCAGATCGGTGTTGAGCTCCAGATCGGCCAGACTGGCGCTAAAGCCAGAGAGCGTGGCAATCTCGTTTTCCAGATTGGCCGCCAGCGAGCCTTCCAGTGAAGCGCGAACCGATTTTCCGGCAAAGGGTTCGCCGGCCATGTCAAAGACGGCTTCAAGGTCGGCAACGCTGAAATCGTTCAGCGCTTCATTAGCCGTGAGCTGCGCACTGATACTGCCATCAACCTCGAACCGCGGCTGGTTGGTGGCAAAGCGGAAGGCCAGCTCCAGAGGAAAACCGGACCCCAGGGTGATTTGCCTGGCAGTGAGTGAGACGCCTTCGAGGGTTACCGACTGGCCGGTTCCCCTGTCTTCATAATGCAATCTGGCGTCGCTGATCTCGACCTGCTCAATATTGAAGTCCAGTGGCGCGCTTGCTTCTGTGCTGTCAGCCGCTGTCTCTTCGGCAGGCGCAGCCGCATCCGGTTGCCCCGCAGTCGCCGCATCGCTTTCGGGCATGATGAGCGTCCAGTTACCGGTGCCTTTTTCGTCCACCGACAGGTTGGCCTCCAGTCCGATGAGGGAAAAGGTATGCACCCGGGGCGACATGGTGACCAGTGACCAGAAGCTCAGTTCGGCAACCAACTGGTCCAGAGCGACCATCCGTTCGTCTTCAAGCCTGGCTTCCACATCATTGAGCTCCAGGCCCAGCGGAATGAACGACCAGCCAATATCCCCGGCCAGGACAAGGTCCAGGTTGGTGCTGGACTCGACCGCGCTTTCGATTTGTGGCTTGTAGGTATTCGGGTCGATCACCGCGACGGCGATTGCGATAGCAGCAATGGCCAGGGCAACCACTCCGATGAGGGCGAAGACGATGTAGCGAACAGCTTTCATGAATCAGGCATCCTTCCGTAATTATTTGTCCGCCGGTTACACGGGGACCTGAGCCAAGGATAACTCAGGGGTAGGAGAATAAAAGGGTGTGTGTATGACAATGCGGTAGTGATCAGCCAAAATAGCCCTGAGATAAAAAAAACAATGAATACGTGTACCCTTTATAAAAGACTATAAAAGACAGTGCATGCAACCAACAATGATAAAAGGAAAACGCTGTGGCTATTACTGTATCGATCAAGCTGAACCGCGAACTGGAGCTGCCGGCCAGCTATGACGAGGCGTTCGACCTGCTGGCGGATGTTCCTGAATCTGCCAGTCATTTCCCGAAGGTTCGTAAACTGGTGGACCTGGGAGACAATACCTATCGCTGGGAAATGGAAAAGGTGGGCGTAGACAAGTATGCAATCCAGTCCGTTTATGCCTGCAAATATTATGCGGACAGAGAGCAGGGCAAAATCAGCTGGGAGCCGGTGAAAGGCGAAGGTAACGGTGTTGTCAGCGGCTACTGGACGCTGCAGGCAAAGGGCAAAAATGCCACGGCGGTAAAATTCCACACCAGTGCCGAACTGACCCTGCCGCTGCCAGGCATGCTCAAACTGGCCATCAGCCCGGTGATCAAACACGAGTTCAACAGCCTGGTTGACACCTACATGGCCAACCTGAAAAAAGCGTTCTGATACCGGGTGTTTGCTACCGGTTATTTGCTGATGCCGGCTATCAACGTGATTAAGGCCATTGCGGGACGCGGGGGATCTTAACAGGTATAATCCTCGTCTGGATTTTAACGGCATTTGCCAACTGATGACTTTGGAGTCCCCATGGCCGAACGCAAGGCTCGGGTAGAACGAAATACCCTGGAAACACAGATCACCGTCGAGATCGATCTGGACGGTACCGGTAAATCCTCATTTGATACCGGTGTGCCTTTTCTCGAACACATGATGGACCAGATCGCCCGCCACGGGCTGGTTGATCTGAGTATCGTGTCGAAGGGTGACCTGCACATTGATGACCATCACACGGTGGAAGATATCGGCATCACCCTGGGTCAGGCTCTCAGGCAGGCGGTCGGCGACAAGAAAGGTATTCGTCGCTACGGTCACGCTTATGTGCCGCTGGATGAAGCGCTGTCCCGCGTGGTGATCGACCTGTCCGGCCGCCCCGGCCTGCTGATGGATGTGCCATACACCCGTGGTGCCGTCGGCGGATTCGACGTAGATCTGTTTGCCGAGTTCTTTCAGGGCTTTGTGAATCACTCCATGGTCACTCTGCATATCGACAATCTGAAGGGCAAGAACACTCATCACCAGATTGAAACCGTGTTCAAGGCCTTTGGCCGCGCTTTGCGCATGGCTATCGAAATGGACGAGCGCATGGCGGGTATCACGCCCTCTACCAAAGGGTCGTTGTAACAAGATCCGCTCTAACACCTGTCTTCCAAGGACATCGCAGCAACCATGAAAACCGTTGCCATTATCGACTACGGCATGGGTAATCTTCACTCTGCCAAAAAAGCGGTAGAGCACGTGGCCCCGGGAATCACCGTGCTGGTCACCGACGATCCCGCCAGAATCCGTGAAGCTGACCGGGTGATCCTGCCCGGTGTGGGCGCAATCCGGGATTGCATGGCCGAGATTCGCCGCCTGGGTATCGATACTCTTGTTCGCGAAGTCTCGCAGGATCGTCCTTTCCTTGGCGTCTGCGTGGGCATGCAGGCATTGATGGCCCGCAGTGAAGAAAACGGCGGCGTTGACTGTATCGGTTTATTTCCATCACAAGTGCGGTATTTCGGGGAAAATCTCACCGAAAATGGTGAACGCCTGAAAGTTCCTCACATGGGCTGGAATGAGGTATACCAGACCATTGAACACCCACTCTGGCATAACATCGCAGATGGCGACCGTTTCTACTTTGTGCACAGCTATTATGCCGAAGCGGCGGGCAATACCGAGATCTCTGGCCGCAGCCACTATGGCGTCGATCTGGCTGCCACTGTGGCCAGGAATAATATTTTTGCGGCCCAGTTCCACCCGGAAAAAAGCGCCAGGGCAGGGCTGCAGTTACTGAAAAACTTCACAAACTGGAACGGAAAGAGCTAGAGCTGTCGCTAATGGCTATTCCCGGGTAGTGCTTTGCCGGCGGGGGCGACCCTGTTCGGGGACGTCAAAAACATGGATGTTTTTGTCGAGCGTACAGGGAAGTATTAACAGCGTGCCCCGAACAGGGTCGCCCCCGCCGGCGAGGCACGGGCAATCAAACTCGGTAGCCAGCAGCAAGCCAGAACCGCTCCAAAGGAAAACAGAACATGCTGATCATCCCGGCCATAGACCTCAAAGACGGCAAATGCGTAAGACTGCGCCAGGGCCGTATGGACGACTCCACCGTATTCGGTGACGACCCCGTTGATATGGCGACCCGCTGGGTAAACGCCGGCGCCCGCCGTCTGCACCTGGTGGACCTGAACGGGGCCTTCGCGGGTGAACCCGTCAACGGCGAAATCGTCCGGGCCATCGCCCGCAAATACCCGGACCTGCCGATCCAGATCGGTGGCGGTATCCGCTCCGCCGACACCATCGAAGCCTATCTGCAAGCCGGCGTACAATGGGTGATCATCGGTACCAAAGCCGTCAAAGAGCCGGACTTCGTTACTGACATGTGCCGGCAATTCCCCGGTCACATCATCGTCGGCCTTGACGCCAGCAATGGCCGCGTAGCGACCGATGGCTGGGCCGAAGTCTCTGAAGTCATGGCTACCGACCTGGCGGAACGCTTTGCCAGCGACGGCGTTGAAGCCATCGTTTACACGGATATCAGCCGCGACGGCATGATGCAGGGGGTTAATGTTGAAGCCACGGCCGCAGTGGCAAAAGCGGGGGGCATCCCGGTCATTGCCTCCGGCGGCGTTACCAACATGGATGACCTGAAGCGGCTGGCAAAAGTGGCGGACCAGGGCATTCTGGGCGCCATTACCGGCCGTGCCATTTACGAAGGCACCCTGGATGTGGCCGAAGCCCAGGCCTTCTGTGACAGCCTCAAGGGATAAGACAACTTATGGCACTGGCGAAACGAATAATTCCCTGCCTCGATGTCGATAAAGGCCGTGTTGTAAAAGGCGTAAACTTTGTCGATATCCGGGATGCCGGCGACCCCGTGGAGGTCGCGCGCAAGTACAACGAAGAAGGCGCCGACGAAATTACCTTTCTGGACATCACCGCCAGCCACGAAAGCCGCGACACCACCTATGAAACCGTCGAGCGGATGGCAGCGCAGGTGTTTATTCCGCTGACGGTCGGTGGCGGGGTGCGCACTGTCGACGATATCCGCAAACTGCTGAATGCCGGTGCCGACAAGGTTGCAATTAACACCGCTGCGGTATTCAACCCGGACTTCGTGCGGGAAGCGGCGGAGCGGTTTGGCAGCCAGTGCATCGTGGTTTCTATTGATGCCAAGAGTGTCAGTGCCGAAGGCGAGGCACCCAGGTGGGAAATCTTTACCCACGGCGGACGCAAGCCGACAGGGCTGGACGCTATTGACTGGGCCCGCAAAATGGTCCGGCTGGGGGCCGGTGAACTGCTGGTGACCAGCATGGACAGGGATGGCACCAGGATAGGCTTTGATATCGGCCTGACCCGCGCGATCAGTGACGCGGTGCCGGTGCCGGTGATCGCCTCAGGTGGTGTGGGTGAATTGCAACACCTTGCCGACGGCGTCACCGCCGGCCGCGCCGATGCAGTGCTGGCAGCCTCTATTTTTCATTTCGGTCAGCATACCATTCCCGAAGCCAAGGCCTTTATGAAAGCTCAGGGGATTGAGGTGCGCGACTGAGGCATTGCCGGGTCGGGTGAAAAAACCGACAAACCGGTACCGGCTACTGCTTTTTCGCCAGCGCCGGCCTGATTTGCCGCTTCTCACCTTCGGCAAACATCTGCCTGTTACCATTTCTTATGGCCCAGACTGCACTGACGGTGGCGATCGCGATGCCCTGTTCATCGAGTTCCGGTAAACGTTTTTCCAGGTAATCAACGGTGACCGTGTGCGGGTGCCCGATGCCTATGGCGCTACCGTTCTGCCTTGCCCGTTTGATCAGCAACTCAAATTGCCTGTCGACATATTCCTCGGTCTGTTCATTGTCGAGAAAGACATCCCGGGTGAGGGTAGGTATCCGGTAGCCGGCGGCCACATGGCCTGCAATGGACGAGGCAATGGTGCGGCTGTCGACAAAGTACACGGGATAGTGGGTAAGTTCCGCCATTACCCAGTCCATGGCCTTGAGCTGCTGGGTAAGCAGGCTACCCATGTGATTGTTCACGCCCTGCACGTGGGGGATGGACCTCAGCGCCCGGCGCAGGGTTGTGGCCATCTCTGGTTGGCTCATGCCGGGGTTGAGCCCGCCCGGGCCAAGCTCCAGCAATCGGGTATTGGCCATGGGCGCGTGCAGCATGATTTCTTTCTGGCGCAGATGCGCCTTTTCCGCCAGCAGGGTCGTGTGGCGACGGAAGGGCAGGAAAGCCAGGGTGAGCGGCTGATCCATGGCAATCAGGCGTTCACCCTCAATCAGGTTGTGCCCCATGTCATCAATGATGATGGCGATGGTTGGCGGCACCTGTCTGGCGCTGGCCGGATTTTCCTCGGCCAGCAGGGGCACGGCAATTGTGGTCGCGAGCAGGGCGCCGGTGATCAGCGCAGTGAACGACTTCAATCCGTGGTTTCCTTCTGGGTCTCGCCGCGCTTGCTGAGGATCTGCAGGCCTTTGAGAAGATTCAGCGCAGAGCGAAGCTGGAAATCGCGGTCAGCGGGGGAAGCCGACTGCCCGGTTTCTTTCTGGTTACCTTGCCGGTTCTGGCCTCCGGTTCCACCTTGGCCCTCACCCTCGCCTTCAAGGTGCCCGGTCAGATCTGCCTCGGTGAAAAAGCGCTGATTTTCGAGTTCAGTCAGTTCTGCCGGTTTCACTTCAATATCGGGACTGATGCCCTTGGCCTGGATAGACCGACCGTCCGGCGTATAATAACGCGCCGTTGTCATTTTGATGGCGTGGGTTTGGTCCAGTGGGATAACGGTCTGGACGCTACCCTTGCCGAAGGACTGGGTGCCCATGATAACGGCGCGCTCATGGTCCTGCAGCGCGCCCGCCATAATTTCCGATGCGGAAGCAGATCCGCCGTTGATCAGCACGACAATTGGCGTATCCGGCAGGAGTGCTCCGGCCCTGGCGTTGAACCTCAGACGGGAGCTCTGGATGCGGCCCTCGGTGTATACAATCAGGCCCTCATCAAGCAGAACGTCAGCGGCTTCAACCGCTGCCTGCAGAATGCCGCCCGGGTTGTTACGCAGGTCGATAACCAGACCATCCAGCGGTTTGCCGTATGCTTTTTCGAGATCTTTCAGGGCCTGTTCAAACTGGCTGCCCGAATCGGCCTGGAACTGGGTAATCCGGACGTAGGCGTAGCCGTTTTCAATCATCCGCGATTTCACGCTGGTCACCTTGATGACCGCGCGCTCCACATCAATTTCAATAGGTGCTGACTGGCCTTCGCGCACAATCGTCAGGGTCAGCACGGAACCGGGTTTGCCCCGCATCAGTTTGACGGCTTCTTCAAGCGACAGGCCTTTTACCGGTTTGTCACCCAGCCTTACGATCAGGTCGCCGGCCTGCACCCCGGCCTTCTGGGCCGGTGTATCGTCAATGGGTGAGATGACCTTAACAAAGCCGTTTTCCATGCCTACTTCTATGCCCAGGCCGCCGAATTCACCGGTAGTGCTTTCCTCAAGCTTTTCGTAAGCCTTGGGGGCCAGATAGGTTGAATGCGGATCAAGATCCGACAGCATGCCTTTGATGGCGCTTTCAAGTAACTGGCGGTCGCCTATCTCTTCAACATAGGCCTCTTTGATGCGGCCAAAGACCTCGGTAAATTTGCGCAGGTCATTCAGGGGTAGCTGCGTTTCCGGATCCGGCTGCTCGATATTGTCCGTTTCGCCGGCCTCAATGTCCTTGAGCAGACGCTGGACATCGTCATCCGTCTGCTGGCCATAGACAGTGCCGGGCAGAACAATCAGGCAAAGTGCACTCAGGCCTGTGGCAACGGCCAGTGCACGAAAGGCTGCGATATACTGATTACTTCTTGCCGGTCTCATTCGCTTGTCCTGTGTTATTCCGGTGGCTGACTGGTTGCCGGTCAATGCCCGACAGTATGGCGCTATCAGGCTGATTTGTCAGCCTCTCGGACAGGCTGCACGCTGCAGGCACCGGAGTCAGCGCGAGCCGAGCCAGCGCTCGGGGTTAACGGGTTTACCGTTGTGGCGGATTTCAAAATAGACCGCGGGCGTGTCGGTACCGCCGGTACGGCCTGCCTGGGCGACGGTTTCACCAGCCTGTATCCAGTCGCCGGGACTGGTGAACAGGCTGCTGCTGTGGCCATAGAGTGTCATGTAGCCGTCACCATGGTCGAGTATGGTGATCAGCCCGAAGCCACGGAGCCAGTTGGCGAAGACCACTCTGCCATAGTGGACGGCCCTGATTTCGGCTTCTTCGGGGGTGTTGATCAGCATTCCGGAATAGCGCAGCCTGCCATCGGCATAGCTGTCACCAAAGGCATTAGCGACGCTGCCCGCTGAGGGCCAGGGCAGTTTTTTCCGCAGTGAACTGAAGGGGGCCGACTCATTGGGTGAGGGAATGTCGGCAATGGCCTGTTCGACTTCACGCAGGAGTTTTTCCAGGCGCTGACGGTCCGCCTCCAGCTGTTCACGTTCATCCAGCCGGTTCCTGATGTCTGTTCTCAGTGCAGCCAGGGTCTGCTGGCGCCTGTTCTTGCTGGCGGCCAGCTGCTGCTGGCGGTCAGCCACGTCTTTTTCCAGACCCGCCAGCCGCAGCCTGCCTTGCTGCACTTGCTGACGGGTTGCCTTGAGCTTCTGCAGATTGGCAGAGAAGGTTTCCAGTCTTGCAACGGTGTCGCGGCTGAGGTACTCGTAATAGGTCATGGTCCGGGCAATCTTGTCCGGGTGGATCTGATTCAGCAGCACTTTTACGGCCGGCGCATCGCCTTCCATCCAGGCGGCACGGATCTGTTTTTTCAGGCTTTCGCGCTGGCTGTCCAGAATGCGTACCAGCTCTGCGCTCTTCTGGTCCAGTTCCGCCAGGCGTTGCTGTTGCTGGCCTGCCTGTCTCCTTAATTGCCGGCGCTCACGGGTAAGCTGGCCGATGTTTTTTTCCAGATCGGCCAACTGACGCTCGAGTGAGGAGCGATCTTCTTCCGCAGTGCTGAGCCAGTCGTCGATGTCGGCGATTTCTTCCCGGAGCGCTTTGATCTGGCCAGGCGTTACCTGCTGTTGCGCCAGTGTCTGCGAGGCACTGAACAGCAGTGCCCCGGTCAGCAACAGGGAGCGAATCAACCGGTCTGAACCAGGCTGTGCCCGGTCATTTCGGTAGGTTGATCAAGCCCCATCAGGGTAAGCAGGCTGGGCGCGACATCGCTGAGGCTGCCATCAGCGCTCAGGGATATCGGGCGCGGGCCAACGTAGATCAGGGGGACAGGCCCGGTGGTGTGGGCGGTATGTACCTGGCCGGAATGCGGATCCTGCATCTGTTCACAGTTGCCGTGGTCGGCGGTAATCAGCGCTTCTCCGCCAACTTCCTCCAGTGCTTCCACAATTCTGGCAACGCACTGGTCGATGCATTCTGCGGCCTTGACGGCGGCTTCCATATCGCCGGTATGGCCGACCATGTCGCCATTGGCGTAATTGCAAACCACCAGATCGTACTTGCCGCTTCTGATGGCTTCACAAAGTTTGTCGGTAACTTGCGGCGCGCTCATTTCCGGCTGCAGATCGTAGGTGGCCACATTGGGTGAAGGTATCAGGATACGATCCTCACCCTCGAAGGGCGGCTCGAGGCCACCATTGAAGAAGAAGGTGACATGGGCATATTTTTCAGTTTCAGCGATCCGGAGCTGGGTCTTACCGAGATTGGCGGCATACTCACCGAGTCCGTTGGACAATTGTGCCGGTGGGTAGGCGCAACTGGTGTCGATATCGGCGGCGTACTCGGTCAGCATTACAAAATCCGCCAGTTCCGGATGTTTGCGGCGTTCAAAGCCGTCGAAATCCTTGTCGACAAAACAGCGTGTCATTTCCCGCGCCCGGTCGGCCCTGAAGTTCATGAAAATCACGCTGTCGCCATCGTTGATGGTAGCTTCAGTGTCGGTCCTTGACCTGATGCGGGTGGCTTTGACAAATTCGTCATTCTCGCCCCGCTGGTAAGCCTGCTCAAGGGCGCTGACGGGGTCCTCCGCGATGAACTCTGATTCACCCAGGGTCATTGCATTGTAGGCCTGCTCGACCCGGTCCCAGCGATGGTCCCGGTCCATGGCAAAGTAACGGCCGACAATGGTGGCAATCCGGCCAACGCCAAGTTTTTTCAGTTTCGCGGCGGCTTTCTCGAGAGAGGGTCTGGCGCTTTTCGGTGGCATGTCACGGCCATCCAGAAAGGCGTGCAGGTAGACTTCTTGCGCGCCGCGCGCAGCGGCAAGTTCAGCGGCTGCCATAATCTGGTCTTCATGGCTGTGGACGCCACCAGGGGACAGCAGCCCCATCAGATGAACGGCACGGCCGCTGCTGACCGCCTTGTCGATGGCGGCGCAGAGGACCTTGTTGTCGGCAAAGGTACCGTCACTGATGTCCTTGTCGATGCGTGTCAGGCTCTGATAGACAATCCGGCCGGCACCGAGATTCATGTGACCCACCTCAGAGTTGCCCATCTGGCCTTCCGGCAAACCCACATACTTTCCTGAGGTGTTGATCAGGGTTTTGGGATTTTCCTGCCACAGTCTGTCCCAGCACGGAGTGTTGGCAGAGCTGATTGCATTGTCTGCAGCCGGGTCGCGGTGGCCCCAGCCATCGAGAATGATCAGTGCAGTCGGCGTTTTTGTGGCAGTCATCGCTTATCCCATTATTGAAGTCTGTAAGTTTCGTAAAACGGGCAAATGTTAAACGTATTCGTATTCCGTGGCCAACTTCGGCAACGTCTGTCAGCTTCTGTCACTGACCATGGGTGTGTATAATCCCGGTCCTAACTTTGTAGCAGGATGTTTTCATGGAACGGGTATTTGAATTCGTAGTCAATCACTACATTCTGGTGTCTCTGTTTGTGGCGTTGTTGCTTGCCCTGATTGTTCTGGAGTCCCGTCGTGGAGGTCAGAAAATATCGGCCCAGGCAGCGGTAAGCCTGATCAATCGCGATGAAGCCATTGTAGTGGATATCCGTGACCGCAAAGACTTTACCGAAGGCCGGATTACCGGTTCCATCAATATTCCGCTCAGCGGCCTGAAAAGCCGGGTCTCGGAATTGAAGAAGCATGAGAACAAGCAGATTATTGTCGCCGACAAGATGGGACAACATTCTGCGATGGCCGTCAAACAGCTCAAAGAAGAAGGCTTCAATAATGTGGTTCGCCTGAGTGGCGGCATTGCCGACTGGCGGGCCAGCAACCTGCCTCTGGTGAAAAAATAATTCAACACGCCCTAATCAAACCGTAATCAAACATAAAAGGGAATCAACATGGCTGAAAATGACCAGGCCGCAGCAGGCACAGAGAACCAGAAACAACCGCAGTTTGCGCTTCAGCGTATTTACCTGAAAGACCTGTCGTTTGAATCTCCCAATTCACCCGCCGTTTTCCAGGAGCAGTGGAAGCCTCAGGTCAACCTCGACCTGAATACCTCCCACACCAAGCTGAACGAGGAAGGACAGTACGAAGTCGTTCTGTCTCTGACTGTAACCGCCAAAATGGACGAAAAGGTTGCCTACCTGGTGGAGATCCAGCAGGCCGGCGTCTTCATGATCAAAGGCGTGGAAGGCCAGCAGCTTGGTCACATGCTGGGCGCCTACTGCCCCAATATTCTGTTCCCTTATGCGCGGGAGGCGATCGATGGAGTCGCCAACAAGGGCAGCTTCCCCTCACTGATGCTGGCGCCGGTCAATTTTGACGCTATCTACGCCCAGGCGCTCAAACGCAAGCAGGAAGAAGCGGCTGGTCAGGCAAAGGAAGAGCAGACCCACTGAGAGGTGATGTAATCCCTCTGCAAAAAAACCGGCCTCGGCCGGTTTTTTTGTTTGCCCATGGAAAACACAACCTGACCCTTGCGTTTTATAATAACCTAAATCACAATCGTTCGCATTAACGATAAGTGATCGGGTTGTCCTATGTTTTACCATAAATTACGCCTTTGCCTGTCAGTCTGGCTTTTCATAGTTGCCCTGGGTTCCACGGCAACACTGGCCGATACCGCCCCCGCAGGCTATCTGAACGAGCTTGTTGTTACCGGAACCCGTTCAGAGCGCCAGTTACTCGATACGCCGGTCCGCACCGAGGTGGTTACCGCCGCCGAGATCGAGAAGACCCATGCGCGGAACCTGAAAGAGGCTCTGCAAAATGTGCCGGGCTTGCAGCTTCGGGAAATTCACGGCAAACCCGGTTATGAGGTCTGGCTGCAAGGAGTTGCGTCTGACCGGGTGCTGGTGCTGATCGATGGTCTGCCGATGACCAAGACCACCGGGTCGACCGTGGATGTCAGCCAGCTGGCCGTGCTGGATATTGAGCGGGTGGAAGTGGTCAAAGGGGCCGTCTCTGCGCAGTATGGCAGCTCCGGTATCGGTGGGGTGGTTAATGTTATTACCCGTCCGGTTGCAGCCGGGCTTGCCGGTGAGTTCACCACCGATGCCGGCACCTATGGTCACCAGAATCCCTCTGGCGATGAGGCCGATCCCGCACGGTATGCGGCTCGGGCCACGGTTCAGGGTGGTAGTGAACAGCTGGCCATGCGTTTGTCCGCTTCCCACCAGCATTCCGATGGCATCGATCCGGAACCGCAGACCTGGGCCCGTCCGGGTGACGAATACGATCGCACCGATTTCAGCTTACGCACCGACTGGTCTCCGGATGAAAATCACCGGCTGAGCGCGGCGGTTTCCCGATTCGAGGAGGAGTCCGGCTCACGGTTCACCGAGCGCAATCCGCCTTTTGTCATCAATCAGGGCAAGGACGAAACGGTTAGCCGTACCCGCTACTCCCTGTCTGGCGATCATGGCCGGGTTGCAGATCTGCGCGGTGGCTGGTCCGCGGTTCATGAAGTCCTGGACAACGATACTCTGAAGTACTCGGGCAGTAGTGTCTTTGATGACCGCCGCGCGGAATCCACCCTGTCCCGATTCTCTGTCCACCTGGGTGGGCCTGTGGGGCTCAGTCACAATATCCAGGGCGGTGTGGATATCCACCGGGAAACCCTTGAGCAATTCAAGGACGGAAGCTCCGAGCTTGGTGCCGAGCCTCGCCGGCACCGTGAGAGTCAGGAAATCTGGGGCCAGGACATCTGGATGCCGACCGCCAATCTCGAGTTGGTGCCCGGCGTAAGATTCCAGCATGACTCCGATTTCGGAGGCTACACGGCACCGAAAATTAATGCTCGCTACGATCTGTTGCAGACTGATTCCGTCACCGGATTTCTCCGTGGTGGCGTCGGCGTCGGATATCGGGTGCCAAACCTGAAGGAGCGGCATTTCACCTTTGATCACAGCCAGCTTGGTTACATCGTGCAGGGAACTCCGGATCTGCAGCCGGAAGAATCCGTCAGCTACCAGTTTGGCGGGGGGCTTTCCTGGAACCGCTCGGCATGGCTGGAAGCGAATGCCTTCCTTAACAGTATTGAACAACTTATCCAGACCTCCCCCGATGCCGAGGCCACCCAGGCGCGGAATGACGGAGTCCAGGTTTTCACCTACGAGAATCTTGCCGAAGCCCGGACCTGGGGGCTTGAGACTACAGCTGGCTGGGAACCTTCCCGAAATTGGCGGCTCACTGCTGGCTATACCCTGACCCGAACCGAGGATCTGGCAACCGGTGATGAACTCAACCGTCGCCCCAGACATCAGGCGCTTATCGGGCTGGATGGTCCGTTTTGGCTGACGAACCTGTCCTGGAGCGCCCGGGTACGGTACCAGAGTGAGGAGTTTGTTGACGCTGCCGCGGGAACAGAATCTCCGGGGTATACAACAGCTGATTTAAAACTGAATTACCGGTTCTCCGACCGGCTTCGACTGTTCGCTGGCGCTGACAACATCACCGATGAGCAGCGCGACTTTGCCAATGCCAGTGAAGATTTCAGACCCGTTGCCGGGCGTTTTCTTTACGCCGGGCTGACAGTTTCCCTGGGCGAATGATGCCTAACTACCAACAGCAACGTGAAGGAGATATCCATGGACTTTTCTGATACCAGACCGCCGGCTATTGTGCTGGCCGCACTGGCTCTGACCGCCTGCGGCGGCGGTAGTGACAACTCCATCGCCGAAGACGAACCTGAAACCGTGAGCAATTTTTCCGAGCAGCTGATGCCTGCCGCTACGGAGACCGTCTACCTGAACCTGGAAACAGGAACCATGGTTGCTGAGAGCGGGGACTGGCATATCGCGGCCAACCGCTTGAACTTTAAAGTAAACAGCGGTGCATCCGGCAACGGAACCGTTGCCGGAGCCCTCACCTCCGCTCAGGGCGATTTTTACGATGCTAACGGTAACCCTGATGCAAATGTGTTCACCAACGCGACCGCCAACTCCGAGCAGGAACACTTGCTGGGCATTTTTGAGGCGCCGGCCACATGGCAGGAAGATGCTTTTGCAAGCGCATTCGGTTCGTCGGACTCCTGGTCCCGATACAATTCCGCCACGGGTGTAATTACCGCGGCAGAAGATGTGGGCTACCTGGTGCGGTCAGCTGAAGGCAACAGCTTTGCCCGCATGCGGGTTGTCGACTTCAGTTTTCCGACCCGCGAAGGACAGGGTATTACCGATTTCACACTCGAGTTCGATGTCCAGGCGGCAGGAGAGTCCCGGTTCGGTTCTGTACCGGTTACCTTTGAGCCGCCGCAGGACTACCTCGGCGGTGATGCCTGCTTCGACTTCGATTCCGCCGCGGTTGTCGACTGTGCCACCAGTGAAGTATGGGATGTCCAGGTCGGCTTCTCCGGCCGCGACTGGTACCTGAAATCAAATAGCGGGGTGTCCGGCAGCGGCAGTGGCGGGGCTTCCGGCCCGTTGACCTGGAGCGAGCTTGCTGCCAGTGACAGTGATCCGGGCGTGCCCCAGCTCTACAGCCGGGATTCAACCGGCGGGGTCTTCACGGATAACACCTGGCATGCCTACAACCTGCTGGGACAGCACAAGATCTGGCCCAATTTCCGTACTTTCCTGATCAAGGCGGATGCCGGTGATCCTGATTCCACGGTCTGGGCACTGCAGATTGTCGGCTACTACGACCAGAACGGAACCAGTGGCCAGCCTACCGTGCGCTGGCTGCCCGTTGAACTTCAGCAGGCTCAGGAGTAACCCATGCAACAGACTGGAATGGCCACAGATACGGCAACCGAGTCCCTCGCAGGGCGTTGGCAGGCACTGCAACAGGCGCAGCCCAATATCAGGATCCGTCAGGTGGCGGACAGTCTGGGTGTCAGCGAGATGGAGCTAGTGCGGCTGCGGGATGAGGAAGCACTTATTCCTCTGAGGGATAATTTCGGGGACCTTCTCAAGGCGCTGGAGACGGTGGGGCCGGTGATGATCCTGACCCGCAACAACGAAGTTGTGCATGAGGTCACCGGCACCTTCCAGGATTTCACCAGCGGACGCTCCGGCGCCATGGGTCTGGCGGTCGGCGAGATCGATATTCGGGTCTTTTTCAAACACTGGGCCTTCGGTTACAGAGTGCGGGAACAGGTACGTTCAGGGCTGCGGGAGAGCCTGCAGTTTTTCGACCAGTATGGTGCGGCGGTCCACAAAATATACCGTGTTGCGGATACCGATGGCGCGGCATGGGAGGCGCTGATCCGCGCTTTCAGAGCAGAAGGCCCGAGACCATTCGAGCCCCGGGGCAAAAGGCCGGTCCCCCAGCGTGCAGAGCCGGACAAGGTAAATGCCGGGATTCTTCGTGATGGCTGGCGTGAGCTCAAGGATGTTCATCATTTTGGCGCTTTGCTGAAGCGGGCAGGGACCGACCGGCTGACGGCCCTGGAACTGTTGAGAGGTGAGTGGGCGACGGAGCTGGAGCGTACTGATGGCATGGTGCTGGACCGGCTGCTGGAACTGCTCAGGGACAACCAGTGTCCGGCCATGTTCTTTGTCGGTAATCCCGGAATTGTGCAGATCTTCACGGGCAGGGTGAAGAACCTGCGCCGGCAGGGTCCATGGATGAACGTTCTCGACGAGGGCTTCAACCTGCATGCCAACACGGAATTGATCCAGCGCTGGTGGCTGGTGCGCCGTCCGTCTGCTGACGGCACTATCACCTCTGTGGAAGCCTTCAATGCCGGCGGTGAACTGGTATTGACTGTGTTTGGTGAACGTAAGCCCGGTATTCCCGAATCCCCGCTCTGGCGGGAGCAGGCGGCTACTCTGGAGGCACTGACATGAGATCCCGGATTTTCGTGTGGCTGCTGTTGGCGGCGGTGTTCATGCCTTCCTCAGGGGCCGGGGAGCCGCTGCGGGTGGTGACTGCTGACGGCGCCATCACTGAAGTTGTTTACCGACTGGGCCTGGAATCCCTGCTGGTGGGGGTAGACACCACCAGCGGTTATCCGCAACAGACCGAGCTGCTGCCAAAGATCGGCTATCTGCGGGCCTTGCCTTTTGAAGGGGTGCTGGCGCTGAAGCCGGATCTGCTGATTACCTCGGAGCATGCGGCTCCGGAAGAGAACCTGGACCGTTTGGCAAGGGCCGGCGTTCAGGTTGAAAAACTGCACGCCGCCCGAACGCCGGATGCGGCATTGCGGCGGGTTATGTCGGTGGGCGCACTGCTCGGCGAGGAGGAAAGGGCCGCGGATCTGGCCGCTGAGCTCCGGTCGGAAATCAACCGGGTTCAGCGGGCATCTTTGGCCCGGGGGAGTCAGCCGACGGTGCTGTTCATTCTTGCCGCCGGTAATCACTCGGTGATGCTGGCAGGCGAAGGAACGGCTGCCTCGGCACTGCTGGATTCTGTCGGGGCGGTCAATGCCATGTCGGGGATCCAGGGCTACAAACCGGCCAACCGGGAAGCCATTCTGGTCTCCCGGCCGGATGCCATTGTTATTGCAGAGTCGACGCCAGGGCAATTCGAGATCGGATCCTGGCCCGAGGTGGAACGTCTTGATGCCTGGCAAAACGGCCATCGTCTGGTGGCAGACGGCATGATGCTGCTGGGTTTCGGCCCGCGGCTGCCTGACGCAATGGCTGCGGTGAATGAAGTATTACCTGCGCCATCGAAAGTGGCGGCCAATGGTTCGTGATGCCGCAGGCCGCCTCGGTTTTGCACCGTCACTGGTGGTTGCGTTGTCCGCCGCCGCTGTTGTGGCTCTGGTGTCCATTACCAGTGGTGCCTATCCGTTGGGGCTTACCGATATTCTGAGCGTGATCACCGGCCGGGAAGCGAGCGATCCAGTGGCGTCAATGGTGCTGCTGGAAGTACGAATGCCGAGATTCCTGTTGGGCTTTCTGGTCGGTGCGGTGCTGGCGGTCTCAGGGGCCTTGCTGCAGGGGCTGTTTCGCAATCCTCTGGCGGATCCGGGGCTGATCGGGGTTTCCGCTGGCGCCTCCCTGGCTGCAATTGCGGTGATCGTGCTGGGCAACACCTGGCTGGGTGGCTGGCTGGCCATGACTGGCGAATGGGCCCTGCCCATCGCGGCTTTTCTTGGCGGTAGTGGTACCGTCCTGCTGGCCTGGCGCATTGCCAACCGATCCGGACAGACGGCGGTGGCAACCCTGTTGCTTGCGGGTATTGCGATCAACGCCGTGGCAGGCGCCGCCACTGGTTTGCTGACTTTTTACGCCACTGATGAAGAGCTGCGTTCGCTGACTTTCTGGACCATGGGCAGTCTGGGTCATGCAGACTGGAATGATCTCCTGGTTGGCGCTCCGTTCATGCTGCTGGCGTTGCTGGCGGCGCCCTGGCTGGCCCGCCCGCTGGATGCATTTTTGCTGGGCGAATCGGTGGTCGGACACCTTGGATATCGTACCGACACTGTCAAGAGGGCGGCCATCCTGGTGGTCGGTCTGGGTGTGGGAGCCGCCGTTGCGGTCAGCGGGCTGATCGGTTTTGTGGGGCTCGTGGTGCCTCATCTGGTGCGCCAGTTGCTGGGTGCCAGCCACCGGGTGGTATTGCCTTTCAGCGCTCTGGCTGGGGGGACACTGCTGGTGGCGGCGGATTCCCTGGCGCGGGTAGTGGTAACGCCGGCTGAACTGCCTATTGGCTTGATGATGGCGCTGATTGGTGGTCCTTTTTTCCTGGCTATTCTGTTACGAACAAAGGTGATCTGATGGTTCTTGCCGTTGAAAATGTCAGTGTCTCCCTCGGGCGTTCCCGGGTGGTCAATGGTATTGATTGCCAGATACAGGCAGGCGAAATGCTGATGCTGCTGGGCCCTAACGGCGCCGGTAAGTCGACTTTGCTCAGGGCTGTCAGCGGCGATATTCCCTATCAAGGGAACGTGAGCTTCTCGGGTCGGGAGCTTGGATCCTGGCCTCCTGAATCGCTTGCGCGCCAGCGTGCCGTGATGCCCCAGCGGGTGGAAGTGAATTTCCCGCTCACGGTCGAGGAGGTCGTTTGCCTTGGGCGGCCTGCAAAGGCTTCTGGCCGGAGCGACCCGGTGGTAGATCAGTTGATGAATGAGCTGGATATCGGCCACCTGAGACACCGGCTGGTTCCCGGTCTCTCCGGTGGTGAACAGCAGCGGTTACAACTGGCGCGGGTACTGGCCCAGGTTCTGGATAGCCCGGGCGACAGGCTGTTGCTACTGGACGAGTGCACTTCCGCCCTCGACCCGGCGCATCAGCAGATGGCGCTCGCTCTGGTCCGCAGTCTGGCCAGAGATGAGGGCATGGCGGTTCTGGCGGTGGTGCACGATCTGAATCTGGCGGCCCAGTTTGCCGATCGCCTGCTGGTGATGAAGGCCGGCTGTCTTATTCATGAAGGATCGGCATGGGAGGTGCTCACGCCCGACCTGCTGCAAACAGTCTATGGCTTTACCGCGAGGGTTATCGAGCTGGAGGAAGGCTACCCGATGGTGGTGCCCAGGCGCGATAGGTCTGCGAGAGCTTATACGGCGCCTGTGAACCCCAACTGCCGCCAGGCTTCGTAAACCACCAGCGCTGCCGTGTTGGACAGATTGAGGCTGCGGCTTTCTGGCCGCATGGGCACCCGGAGGCAGCGCTCCGGGGGCAGAGAATCGCGAACCTCCGCGGGCAGGCCGCGGGTTTCCGGGCCAAACATCAGGTAGTCGCCCGGCTGATAATTAATTTCATGGTAGTGGCAGCTGCCTCGGGTGGTGAGCCCGAACAGCCGTTGCGGCTGTTCGCTGTCCAGAAAACCCTGGTAGTCAGGGTGCACGGTAACAGTGGCGTACTCACTGTAATCCAGCCCGGCCCGGCGCATCTGTTTGTCTTCCAGGTTGAATCCCAGAGGTTCAATCAGATGCAGCCTGCAGCCGGTGTTGGCGCACAGCCGGATGATATTGCCGGTATTGGGTGGTATCTCGGGCTCGTACAGCACAACGTTAAGCACGTTCGATCAGCATTCCACTGCTTGTGCCGCGAAGGCGTCATTGCCTACGGCGGTGCGTTTGGCGGCGGCGATGACAACATCACGCATGAAACTCTCCCGATATCAGAGGGATCGGGTCGGGGTTTTGGCCCGCAACCCGGTCCGGAGTACCGGCAAGTGTAGCTGAAACCGCGCAATTGCCAAGAATCACCAGGATCACTGGCGAGGGTGCCCGGCGGGCTACATATTGAGGCTGCGGCCGCCGTCTACAGCCAGAATCTGGCCGGTCACGAAAGGGGCATCACACAGCAGG
>NZ_DATFKH010000172.1:0-1683 GCF_035268745.1 Marinobacter sp. | reverse complement strand
GCCGAAAATTCAATGTGAAGTCGCAAATGCTGGACGATCTGGTGCAATGGAATACCCCGGACCACATCGGCAACCTGCGCAAAGCGCTGATTATTTTTCATTCGCCGGTCGACCAGGTTGTGGACATCAGCGAAGCGGCCGCCATTTATCAGGCAGCCAAACATCCCAAGAGCTTTATTTCCCTGGACGACGCCGACCACCTGCTTTCAAAGGCAGTGGATGCGGAGTATGTTGCGGATATGCTGGTGGCCTGGTCAAGCCGGTATTTATAGCGCCATGACGTTAGCCCGGCATCTGAAAGGCCAGCGTATGCGCCAGTTTCTGCAGTTCATCTGCGCGTTCAAGGTCGTTCAGGAAACGTTGCGGAATACCGGCAACACCGACCTGTGCGCCCACCAGTGCCCCGGTCAGCATGGCTCGGGACTGATTCTGACCATCGCCGCGACGTCCGACGCCGCATGCAATGCATCCCGAGTAATGTGGCGCCTGGCTCTGAGTGGCAGTTCCGGATGGTCCGGGGCAGGTTTTCGTGTGGAGACCGGTTCAAAAGCCAGCGTGCCGTCTGCTAACCAGTTCAGGGATTGTTGTGAAATGTGTGCATCCAGTTTATCGCCCTGAATCAGCCGGGCGATAATGCAACCGTAGCCAACCCCCATGGAGACCATGGTTTCGCTGCTCTGGGTCAGTGCCGTGTTGTTGGCAATGGCCCGGGACATCCGCGCGGGCTCGGTGGCCACCGCCATGGTCTACCCAGACCGCACCGGCGAAATCTACCATCTGGCGTTCAATCCGGACCAGCGCTGGCTCTACTTTCCGGATATGGAGCGCAATGAGGTTCTGTTGATCAAGGGCTATGACTCGCGAACCGACGGGCGTGCCCGCTTTGTGCCACATACCGCCTTCCATGACCCGGGCTCCCACGCCGACGTTTTTTGCGCAACCTGAAGATGTATAATATGATGCGTTAAAGCATCAATTTGGATTCAGGGTGACCCCTATGCGTACGACGGTAACGATTGAAGATTCGCTTTACCAAAAGGCTCTGGAGCTTGCCGACCCGGATATGAACAAGGCGGACCTGTTCCGGGAGGCAATCAGCACCTTTGTGCGGGTGCAAGCGGCCAAGCGCCTTGCTGCACTGGGCGGTGCTGACCCGCAAATGAAGGATATCCCGCGCAGAAAAGGTGAGCCCGGTGCCCCGTGAGTGTGCTGGTTGATACGTCGGTGTGGGTGGACCATTTCAGGCGAAGCAACGACTCATTGGTGGCCCTGATGTTACGAGATGAGGTGCTGATACATCCCATGGTGCTGGGCGAGTTGGCCTGCGGCACACCACCTGCGCCCCGGGAGCGCACGCTTGGCGATATTGGCCTGTTGCGGTCAGTCACCCAGGCGAGCTGGGACGAAGTGATGGCATTCATCGAGCGGGAAAAGCTTTACGGGCTGGGGTGTGGCCTTGTGGATGTGTCTTTGCTCGCATCCACCCTGATGACCCGGGGCTCCTGCCTGTGGACGCTGGACAAGCGCCTGGCAGCGCTGGCGGCGCGGTTTGATATCGCCTTTGACGCCCGTTGCTGATGACACTGATATACCCGGCATGATTGATGAGCCCACCATAATCTGGCCGCGGTTTTAAACCATAGGATGACCCGTGTCGGATCCAACTTGGTTGCTATGACCACA
>NZ_DATFKH010000171.1:0-1241 GCF_035268745.1 Marinobacter sp. | reverse complement strand
TTAAACTGGGCGCCGGCGCAGGGCTCTTCAGCGGCTTTATGGATCAGTCGTTTGCACATGAGATCTTCAGCAACCCCGCGGCGTTCACGGCCGGATCAGGCTATCCCGCAGGCACCGCCAAACCAACCGGAAACGGTACCTATATTGTTAACGGCCGCTGGAAATATATCAGCGGAATTCATCACGCCACCCTTTTTACTGCCAACTGTATCGTCCAGGACGGCGCCAAAGCAGCTGAAGAACCTAACATCCGGGCGATGGCTTTTCTTCCCGGTGAAGTCCAAAAGCTCAACACCTGGAACGGCTATGGGCTCAAGGCATCAGCCAGTCACGATTTTGTAGTCAGCGATCTTGAAATCCCGGATAACCGGTCGTTTGTATTAACCCCCCGCACTGAGCATGAACATAAACCGCTTTTCAACTACCCGTTTATGGGCTACGCGCCGGCAGCCATCTCCTCTTCCGTCCTGGGCATGACCCTCTCATTTATCGATGAAGCGGAACAGCACGCAGGTCAGCCTGTGACTCTCCGGGAGGCAAGGGAAAAGCTGCAAAGCGAACGCAGATCCCTCCACGAAAGTGTCTCAAAACTCTGGGAGGAGTGCAGCGAAACTCTTCAGGGATCGCAGTCTACTATCGACCAGGTAAACAGAACCGCCAAAACCCTGACCCAAACCTGCCGTGAAACGGCGCTGGTGGTGTACAAGCTAAGCGGCATGAAGGTCCTCGATGAAACCACCCGCTTCAACCGGACCTGGCGCGATCTAATGACAGCCTCGCAGCATACAATGGTTCAGTAGGGTGTGAGATGTGACGTGGAATTGTAGAACTGTTGAACAGTTGAATTGATGCGCCATGTTAAAAAAACAAGTGTCCTTGTCGTCCCGAGCGCCTCATGTTTCCTAAAAACCGGGAAACACTATTTCAGAAGTGACAGGAATTATATCTCATATTTAGATCGGAGAGATCTCCTTGGGATAGCTTGGGGTTTTGATGGGACTTTGTTTGGGCTAGTTCTAAGTGCTGGGAGATGTCTCGGCTTCGGCCTGAAAAACAGGCCTTCGCTCGACATGACAGGGATTGTTTTTATAATAAGGGCGGCGCAAAACATTACCTGGTTCTACTTTCTCACTTAAAGCGCCGCGCCCTGCCCCAGATACTGCTTCTGTCATCTCGACCGGCGGCACGTGTTTTTGCGTGCCAGAGCGGAGAGATCTCCTTGTGTTGGTTTGGGGTTTTGA
>NZ_DATFKH010000170.1:0-2437 GCF_035268745.1 Marinobacter sp. | reverse complement strand
TTGGCATCGTTGGCGGGGCCGGCAAATACCTTGAAGTCGACACCGGCAACCAGATCACCCACATCAATCAGCTCAAGCGGAATGCGCAGGTCCGGCTTGTCGCTGCCGAAACGCTGCATGGCTTCACTGAAAGGCATGCGCGGGAAAGCAGGAAGCGCAACCTGTAGCACATCCTTGAACAATGCCCGGATCATGTCTTCGGTCAGCGACATCAGGGTTTCTTCATCAACGAAGGATGCCTCGATGTCGATCTGGGTAAACTCCGGCTGCCGGTCGGCACGAAGGTCTTCATCGCGAAAGCACTTGGCGATCTGGTAATAGCGATCCACACCCGACACCATCAGCAACTGTTTGAACAGCTGGGGCGATTGCGGCAGCGCAAAGAAGGAACCTTCATGGGTGCGGCTGGGCACCAGATAATCCCGCGCCCCTTCCGGCGTTGCCCGGGTCAGAATCGGGGTTTCCACATCCATGAAGCCATTGCTGTCGAGGAAGTTGCGGACGTAACTGGTGACCCGCGAACGGAACCGCAGGCGGTTGATCATCTCCGGCCGGCGCAGGTCGACATAACGGTACCTGAGGCGGACATCCTCGCCTACATGTTCGTGCTCATCCAGTGGGAAAGGTGGCGTGGCGGCAGCGTTCAGGATGGTCAATTGTTTGCCCAGAACCTCGACCTGGCCTGTGGACATGTTGCTGTTTTCGGTTCCGGCAGGACGACGGCGGACACGGCCGGTAACCTGGACCACGAATTCGCTGCGGACTTTTTCCGCCAGCGCAAAGCTCTCGGGAGTATCCGGATCAATCACTACCTGAGACATGCCGTCCCGATCACGAAGGTCCAGAAAGATAACCCCGCCATGATCACGGCGACGATGCACCCAACCGCAAAGTGTGACTTCCTGATCAATGTGGGATTCGTTGACCCCACCGCAATAGTTACTGCGCATACCGCTTCCCGTTCTTTCTGATGTGTGCGAATTGATTCTGATGTGTGCGAAAAGTGCGCCATTATAAACACAATGACAGTGAAAATCAGGCTGTAGTTGCGGGCACCGCTTTACTTCAGGGCATCCAGGATTGGCTGCAGGCGGGCCATGATATCAGCAATTGCCTTGTCATCATGGGGGGTGGGGTCAAGCCTGCCCCAGACCGGACCTGGCCAGGCAGGGTCACCCTCAAAGCGGACAATATGGTGCAGGTGCAACTGCGGCACCATATTCCCCAATGCAGCCACATTCAGCTTGTCGCCGGCAAACACGGTCATCATGCCCTCACCCAGCAACGACGATTCCTCGGCCAGCCGAAGCTGCTGTGGTTTCGGCATTTGATAGATTTCGCGGATATCCGCCAGCCTGGGTACCAGCAGTACCCAGGGCCAGTGGCTGTCGTTCATCAGCCGGACTTCGCAAAGACGACTCTCACCAACAAGAATGGTGTCTTCTGCCAGTTTTGGATGAATAACAAAGGGCGCAGTGCGGTCCATGTCAATTGCCGTGGAACTGGTTGCGGCCGCGGCCGATGGCGTAATAGATCATGCCGTACCGCTCCAGCATTTCCGGCTCGTAAAGGTTACGGCCGTCAAACACCGCTTTGCTGCCCAGCGCGGATGCAATGGCCGCAAAGTCCGGGGAACGGAACTCCTTCCATTCGGTGCAGATCGCGAGCACGTCGGCACCCCTGATTGCCTGCTCTTTGGTACCGCAGAGCGTCAGCCCCGGCTGGTCACCGAAAATACGCTGGGTTTCTTCCATGGCTTCCGGGTCAAAGGCCTGCACACTCGCTCCTGCCTTCCAGAGCTGCTGCATCAGGGTTCTGGAGGATGCCTCGCGCATATCGTCGGTGTTGGGTTTGAAGGCCAGGCCCCAGACCGCAACCACCTTGCCTTTCAGATCGCCGTTGAAGAAATGGCTGATCTTGTCGAACAGCACGTATTTCTGGGCATTGTTGACGGTCTCAACCGCGTTCAGCAGACGACTTTCGTAGTCGCAGTCCCTGGCGGTGCGGGCCAGTGCCTGCACATCCTTGGGAAAACAGGAGCCACCATAACCACAGCCCGGATAAATGAAGTGGTAACCGATACGGGGATCGGAGCCGATGCCACGGCGGACATTCTCGATGTCGGCACCAAGACGCTCCGCCAGGTTGGCGATTTCATTCATGAAGCTGATTTTTGTCGCCAACATTGAGTTGGCAGCGTACTTGGTCAGCTCGGCAGAGCGGATATCCATGAAAATCATCCGGTCATGACTGCGGTTGAAGGGATAATAGACTTCCCGCAGCAACTCCATGGCACGGTCACTTTCCGTGCCCACTATAATACGGTCCGGCTTCATGAAGTCGGAGACGGCGGCACCCTCTTTCAGGAACTCGGGGTTGGAGACCACATCAAAATCCAGTTCCAGGCTGCGCCTGTCCAGCTCGCCACGGACAGCCG
>NZ_DATFKH010000169.1:0-1024 GCF_035268745.1 Marinobacter sp. | reverse complement strand
ACCAGCTGAAGGTCCTGGCTTCGTCCGGGTGAAGGTGTCGGAAGACGTCGGTCAGTCCGCGGCTCTGAACATGGGCCAGCCACTCCCGCTCTTCCGGCAGAAAACTGCACTTGCCTTCCCGGAGCCATCGTTTCATGTTGTTCGCGCCAATGCCGATGTCCAGATCGGTAGGCGAGATATTGAGGTCGCCCATGATCATAAGGTCGTCCGTTTCCCGCTGGAGTTCATCAACGTAGCGCATCAGATCGGCGTAGAAGCGCTCTTTTGCCGGAAACTTGACAGGGTGGTCGCGATTTTCACCCTGGGGAAAATAACCGTTGATAACCGTGAGCGCGCGCCCGTTGACGGTAAATTCAGCGGTAATCAACCGACGCTGCGCATCGTCCGGTTCCCAGGGATAGCCCTTGTGGATGGTGTTCGGAGCCTGTTTTGAAAGCAGCGCAACGCCGTAGTGGGTTTTCTGACCGTGAAAGTGGACATGGTAGCCCAGATCCCGGATGGCCTGCTCAGGGAATTCTTCATCCCTGACCTTGGTTTCCTGGAGCCCGATCACGTCGGGACTGAGGCTTTCAATCACCGCTTCAAGCTGGTGGAGTCGGGTGCGAATACTGTTGACGTTAAAAGACACGAACATCATTTTGAGTCAGGCCCCTGAAGGTAATCGTGAAGAGCATTTGCCGGGGTTGAATCTTACCACAAGCCAGGGCGCGCTTTGACTGACGCCCCGGGCCGGATTCAGCGCGTCAGTTTACAGTCCGGCATGGCCTGGATGGTATAGCGGATATGAGCGGTGTGGTTGTTGTCCTCGTTCTTGCGGATATTGGTCAGACCCAGATAATCCGTCAGCAGCCCGTCATCGTTGTAGCCCAGCAGAATCGGGTCGACCAGAAACCGCATCAGGGTACTTGAAGGCCGGATTCTGACCAGATGCTCAGCGTCAATACGACTGTCGCCCGTCGGCTCCAGCACAAACCCGTAATAGTCACCCCGTGTCGGTGCGACCATATTGAATCTGACCGATTTA
>NZ_DATFKH010000168.1:0-2684 GCF_035268745.1 Marinobacter sp. | reverse complement strand
CGACTGTACCGACCCCGTCAATTTTGAAGTCAATGTGGTTGTGAAGATTCCGCACAACCAAATTATTTTCCTGTAATGACAGATTCAGCAGACGCCGCGGAAAGTAGCGATTCGCGTTCGCGGCCACGACCACTCGATGGGTGCCGTCGACGGTATGCAGTTCAAACGGTGGAGGCTCGCCGTCTTGTTGACGCCCAACTTCAACGCTGGGAAGTTCGTAGGTCGCAACCGACATTCCGGAGCAGAAAACGGTTAAGTGGATCATGCTCTTTCCACCTGTTGGCGGCGCCAAAAAATAGGAGACAGTAATAAGATTGTGCTCAACCGTTCACCACGGCCAGGCATTATCATCAACAACAACACAAACAGGAGCTTAGGATCGTGCGACAAAAAAGTGTCGGGTACCTTTTGCGAGGCACTCGCCCTTCGGGTGCTTCGCACAAAAGGTACCCGACACGAATGGCACGGGCATAGTTCCTAAGCTGCTGTAGCATAACGGTTTCGATTCGGGTTTCGGGGCGTAGTCATGAGCTTGTAGTTCTTTTGTCTGCGTTTGAGTTCGCGTTTTTCTTGACGCCCTGGCCGGTCGCCCACCGCTAACTCAGAGATCGTCTCAAGCAAGTTGTCCCACTGCTGTCCGCGGTTCGTAGAACGCAGACGCAAGCAAGCCGCGAATTCTTCCAGCGCCTGCATCGCACCGGTAAAGCTCAATCGTGTTGGACACAACTGGAACTTCAATGCGGATGCGAGCATCGCCGCGCGAACAAGGTTGAACCCAATCATGTGGCAGTGGATTTCTTTGCGAACCATTTGAGGGCTTTTGCAGCGGAGGTGCTCCATCTGCATTTGTGTTTTCAAGCTGCGGATGTGCAACTCCACTTGCCACCTCCTGCGGTACAGTTCAGCAAGTTCTTCAGCAGTGTAGATTTCAGCATCCAGCAACGTCGTCGCCAACGTGATCTCTCGAGTTCGGAAGCCCTTCTGCCGGACTTTGTACTTCAAATGTCGAACGAAGATCATGGTCGAAATGCTGTCGTATTCTTCTTGTTTCATCCATTCGGGGCGAGGAGGTTTTCGATAGGTAACCAGTTGATCCAAGTAGCCAAGCTTAAGCCCTTTGCGAAAATCAATCTTCCTTAGATGATGGGCGCGAGCGACTAAATCAATACCGCGAGTTTCTCCTAATGCCAACAACCAGAAGGTCGCGTAGTAGCGATCGGCCAGCAGGATCCGGCCCGGTAAAATGCGGTCGATAATCGTTCGCAGCAGGGATGTCTCACCGGTTTGCTTTCCTTGATAGGGTGCCAACGCATTGAATTGAATGGAGCCCGTAGCTAAAGAGAACAACCCAATCATCCTTGCGATCGGGAAACCGCATCCCGGCTTCTGGCTCTTCATCTGCGGATACTGTTGCTGGTTCTCTTTCGTGTCCGCCATCGTGACGGTCCAGCCGTCAACCATCTCCACAAGCCGCCCCTTGAAAATCCACGCTCCGTTCGTCGCTTCGTCACATCGTTTTGAAGTCCACGCCAGCAGTCGTTCAAAGAGTTGTTCGGGAAGTTTGCCGCGTGCCTTGCAATAGGAAGTGGTTTCACTACTGACTCGAGCAAGCCCTCTAGCGACACGCCATGCGTTGAAGCGAGTGACGGCCTGCTGGCAACTGTGATCGGCTGAAAGAACTTGAGAGATAAACATCCACACCACAACCATCGGATTGAAGACACGATCTCGAAATGAGTATCCAAGCTCATCACAGATGCGGCGGACTTCAGCCTGCGGCAGCAGTAGGTCCAGCACCAAAGACGAGGCACAGCGGAGTTTGCTTTGAACTTCGGCAGCGGAGTCGTTACATTGATCTTGCACGGCGAGGTCTCCATTAAAGGGCTGAGTTAACAACACCATTTAAGCGGAGTCTCGTCGTGCGTTTCAACTTATATCTGGCACATTAAATGCTGCCACTATTTGCTGGCACTACCGGCAGGGATAGCAAGAGACATCAGCCACTGCCGGTAGTGGCTCGTCGCCTATGCCCGTACCATTCGTACCCGACACTTTTTTGTCGCACGATCCTTAGCCGTTTGGGCGATAGCCAGGGTTGAATTCAGGAACCGTGGCTACCGCCCAGGCGGCTCAGTGATCGGATGTATACAGTCCGTCTACTTAACAGCCGCCGCCCGATTTCAAATCCGACGCTTATGGACCGTTCGATGCTAAATCGGCTACCGAGACGTTTCCTCCACACATTAAGATGGCTACCGTTTCATCACTGCCGATTGCTTGTTTTTGGCGTCTGGCTGCGGCCAGGCAACATGCCGCTGCGGGCTCGACCAGGATTTTGGTTCGTTCCAAGATAAATTTCATCGCCTCGATGGTCTCGTCATCCTCCACCACCACCAATTCATCGACGTATTGCCGGACATGCTCATAAGTCATCTCGCTGACCTTGGGGGCTCCCAGTGTTCTGGCGATCGAGGTGATTTCGGGCAGTTCGATCAATTGCTGCGCTGCGATACTGCGGGCCATCGCATCGGCGCCGCTGGTCTCTACTCCGATGACATGAATATCGGGGTTGGCGGCTTTCAGGGCTGCGGCCATTCCGGCGATCAAGCCACCACCACCGATACTGATATAGATTCGGGACAAGGTCGGCAACTCTTCCAAGATTTCTAAAGCAATCGTCCCCT
>NZ_DATFKH010000167.1:0-4578 GCF_035268745.1 Marinobacter sp. | reverse complement strand
GCCCGGGAAAGCCTGTCGAAACATCACCTGTCCCGCGAGGAAATTCGCGACCACGTGGAGAATATACTCCTCGGTATTGCCGCCAAAATCGATCACGGTGACGATGTTCGCGAAGAGCTTTCAGAGTTCAATGCCGATCAGCCTGATAGCCAGCTCTATGCAGGCATTCATGGTCAGGAACGTTATGAGTTGGGAGTTGAAATCTATCAGGTGGCACGTGAATTCCGTTCCCTGAGAATGACGGTCGTCGAGCTCTGGAGCTACCTCGACGGCTCCGACGCAAGGGCGTTTTCCGACCTGATTCGTTTCAATTATGAAATCGACCGGGTGCTGGAAAAATCCATTGAGCGGTTTAGCCAGGCAAAAAACAGGCAGAGCCGACTGTTCAAAACGATTCTTTCTTCGCTTCCCGACCCTTGCTACATAATGTCTCTGGACGGCGATTTTCAGTATGCCAACCTGGCCATGGCAGAACTCTGTGGGCTATCGGTGGAGCAGATAGAGGGCCGGTCTTTTGCCCAGATGCCATTACCTGCGGACAACATCGGGCAGCAAGAGTTACAAAGAATTGTCTCGGACCGAGAATACCGTTGGCACGAAGTCGAGATTGAGGCCGCCAGTGGTGAAACCCGCAGCTTCGAGACGGTTCACATACCGGTTCTCGATGAACGGGGCGAGGTGGAAGCGATATCGGGTATAGCCCACGACATAACTCTTCGTAAAGATTCCGAAATCGAGGCCTGGCGCCACGCCAACCATGATCCGGTAACGCAGTTGCCTAACCAGCGATTGTTCCGGGACCGCCTGACCCAAAATACCGCGCACTCCCAGCGAACCGGCGACCCTTTTGCGCTTCTGTTTATTGATATCAGGGGAATCAAGGAAATCAATGAACGATTGGGCCATGAATCCGGTAACCATTTGCTGCGCAGCGTTGCCGAAAGACTTGACCGCTGCGTCAGGCAATCGGATACGTTTGCGCGCATTGGCGAAAGCAATTTCGCTTTTATGTTGCTCGATACCGCCAACCGCGAAATGATCGGAGACATAGCCGCCAAAACCCTCAATGAACTCGAGGGACCTTTCGAAGTGGTGGGGGAGGAAGTCAGTATTTCCGGCAGCGTCGGCATCACTTTGTTTCCGGACGACGGCACCAGCGATCAGACGCTGCTGAGAAACGCCGAGGAGGCCATGTGTCGGGCCAGGGACGCTGGACGCAACCAGTCCTGTTTTTTCCAGGGGCGGTGATGAGCCGTGCGTTGGATCGGGGAAATCAATGAGTGAGCAGTCTTCGTCCTCCCTGCCGCCAGTGCTGGCGGGGCCAATTCTCAGGCACACCACCTGCCAGAGATTAACGCTCTGGCTTGTGGGGTCCAGTGCGCTGACTTTACGGCTGCGGCTCTATCACGGGGCTTCAGATGAACCGTGTTTTGATCAGGTCCTGACCGGAAACCAGGTCACCCGCGTCCGTTTCGGTACCTCGGCCTGTTTGCACCTTATTGACCTCAGGCTTGACGATGCCCTGCCGGTAAATACCCGCATCGGATATGACCTGGGTGTATCCGGTTCGGTGTCGGGCCAATCGGATCATGATCCGGAGTCCTGGATCGCAGAGTGGGCGCAGCACCTGTGCATGCCGGGAGCAAGCCGGCCTGATTTTGTCATCAAGGAGCGGCTGGACCGGCTGATTCATGGATCCTGTCGCCGGCCCCATTCCTGTGCAGCTGACGGACTGGTACGGGCAGACGAGTTACTCCGGGAGACCCGGGACGATAACGCAAGGCGCCCGGCCGTGCTGCTGATGACCGGCGACCAGATCTATGCCGACGATGTCGCCGGCCCGATGCTACGGGCCATCCATCACCTGATTGACTGCCTGGGTCTTTACGAGGAGACCCTTACCGGCGCCGGGATCAACGACAGCAAGGAGCTGCGGGATAACCCGGACACCTATTTCCACCGCGAAAAACTGCTGCCGGATGTCGAGGGCAATGAGGCCCTGACCGAGCGCTTCTTTGGCGGTGTCAGGAAGCCGGTGTTTACCACCGTCAATGCCCAGAACCATCTGATTTCCCTCAGCGAAGTCATGGCCATGTACCTGCTGGTGTGGTCGCCGGTGTGCTGGCGCCTGATTGACGGGGAACAGCCGGCATTGAGCGCCCGGGACGCGAGCATCTACCAGGACCAGCAGTCGGTGCTTGACGGCTTCGTTGCCGGGTTGCCGTGCGCTTCGCGAGTGATGGCCCATGTTCCGAACTACATGATTTTTGATGATCATGACGTTACCGACGACTGGAACCTGTCTGCACTGTGGGAGGCCACAACCTACGGCCACCCTTTCTCCCGGCGTATCGTCGGTAATGCCCTGATTGCCTATCTGCTGTGCCAGGGCTGGGGCAATAACCCTGACGCCTTCGGCGAAATCCTGCCAGCCATCCAGGCGTTGTCGGAATCGGCGGGGCAGGGCGCCGGGTTCGACCAGGCCCGGCAGGATGCACTGATTGATGACCTTCTGCAGTTCGAGCACTGGCACTACACGCTGCCGACCTCCCCCCGGATCGTGGTGCTGGATTGCCGCACTCGCCGCTGGCGCAGCGAAATCAATCGCGCCCGGCCATCAGGGCTCATGGATTGGGAAGCACTGACCGGGTTCCAGCAGGACATCATCGGCCAGAAGGCGGTGATCGTGGTCTCACCGGCGCCCATGTTTGGGGTGAAACTGATTGAAGCAATCCAGAAGGTTTTCACCTTCTTTGGCAAACCCCTGGTGGTTGATGCCGAAAACTGGATGGCACACCGGGGTGCCGCCAGCGTGCTTCTGAATATCTTCCGCCATTCCCGCACGCCGGAAAATTTCGTGATCCTTTCCGGCGACGTGCATTATTCCTTCGCCTACGATGTGCGCCTCAGGCATCGGCCGGACCGCCCCAGAATCTGGCAGATCACCAGCAGTGGTATCAAGAACGAGTTTCCCCACACGCTGCTGGAATGGCTGGACCGGATGAATCGCTGGCTCTATGCTCCCTGGTCACCGCTGAACTGGTTTACCAAGAGACGGCGCATGCGGGTGACGCCCCGACTGCCCGAGGGCCGTGACGCCGGAGAGAGGCTCTGGAACGGTGCCGGTATCGGCTTGGTGGAACTGAACGAAGAAGGCGCACCGGTTTCCATAGAACAGCTGAATTCGTGTTCCGGCGGAACCCGGTTCCCGGAGTCGCCGCGCTCCTGAAGAATTATGGATTGGTGCGTCCACTCCAGCCTTCAGGCCCGGTTCCTGCACCGCATCGCGGGTCTGAAGTCACCGGTTTGCCCCGACCGCAAGCTAAAGTGCGGATGCTATAATGCCCGCATTAACTGGCGATCACTGGAGAACAAGCGATATGACAACGGCTCCCGCCCACCCTCAGATCGGTATCCCCGGTACGCCCTGGGGCGACGCCGAACGCGCCGAATGGTTGTCCCGGCAGATCCGCCAACGTAGTTACCAGGCTGATGTCCTGAGCGCAATCGAGAGCCTGCGCCCGCGCTTTGACCTGGAAGAGTATGGCCGTCTTGACTATGGCCCGGACAGTTATCCGCTGATCGCGATCCGCAGCCGTGACTGGCGTGAGGAACTGCCGGTGGTGCTGGTAACGGGCGGGGTTCACGGCTATGAAACCAGCGGCGTACACGGTGCCCTGCAATTCGTCGATCAGCACGCGGCAGAGTACGCTGGCCGGGTCAACCTGCTGGTCGCGCCCTGCGTCAGCCCCTGGGCTTACGAGCGCATCCATCGCTGGAATCCGGACGCGGTCGACCCGAACCGCTCGTTTCGCGATGACAGTCCGGCTGCGGAGTCGGCCGCGCTCATGCGCCTGGTGGCGCCTCTTCGCGATAGTGTACTGATGCATATCGACCTGCATGAAACGACCGATACTGACGAAACCGAGTTCCGCCCCGCGCTGGCTGCCCGCGACGGCAAGACCTTCGAGCCGGGTAGCATTCCCGATGGCTTCTATCTGGTGGGTGACAGCGAAAACCCGCAGCCTGAATTCCAGCAGGCGTTGATTAGGGCGGTGGAGCAGATCACCCATATCGCACCCGCTGACGACAACCGCAAGATCCTGGGCTCACCGGTGGTCGCCCGGGGAGTCATCGAATACCCGCTGAAGCATCTGGGTTTATGCGCCAGTATGACCAGCGCCCCCTACAAGACCACCACCGAGGTCTTCCCCGACAGCCCCAGTGTTACCCCCGAGCAATGTAATACCGCGCAGGCTGCCGCCGTATGCGCGGCGATCGATTTCGTACTGGCGCGTCAATAGCGCGGCGCAATTACCAGGGCAAAAGACTGGCATTCCGCCAGCCTCTTGCTCCCGAACTCTATTACAGCATTTTTTTTAGCTGTCCGTAATCCCCGCCAGTGCGAAGCACCAGAGTGATGTCGTTGTCATTCCGGTTTCTGAAGAACCAGCCATGGTTGCCTGTAAATGCAGCTTCAAGCTCGCCTTCATCTTCCGGCACGCCCCGGCCTTTTTCATAGGAAATTGACTGGCCGCCTCCATCACCATGGGTATCGAAGTTTATCGGACCACCTTC
>NZ_DATFKH010000166.1:0-10333 GCF_035268745.1 Marinobacter sp. | reverse complement strand
TCATCCAGGCGGCAATCGAAGTTTTTCAGCTGCGGGGTGGATTTCAGTTCGGTGTCGGTATCCAGCACAAAGGTTTCGACGCTCAGTTCCTGGAGCAGATCGCGCTTGCTGGTGTTTTTCAGAATCTGGCCATGGTCGATAATGGCAATGTTGCGGCAAAGTGCCTCTGCCTCTTCGAGGTAGTGGGTGGTCAGGATAATGGTGGTGCCCTGCCGGTTCATCTGCTCGAGGAACGCCCACATGGATCGGCGCAGTTCAATGTCAACACCCGCTGTCGGCTCGTCGAGAATCAGCAACCTGGGTTCGTGCACCAGTGCCCTGGCAATCATCAACCGCCGTTTCATGCCGCCAGACAGCATCCGGGCAGGCGAGTCCCGCTTGTCCCAGAGGCCAAGCTGGCGCAGATACTTTTCCGCCGACACCGCCGCCTTTTTCAGCGGAATGCCGTAATAGCCGGCCTGGGTGGTTACGATGTCAAAAACCTTCTCGAACTGGTTGAAGTTGAACTCCTGGGGTACGACCCCGAGGTTCAGCTTGGCGTCCGAGAGATGGGTATCAATATCGGAGCCGAACACCCGGATTTTGCCGGAGGTTTTGTTCACCAGCGAGCAAACGATCCCGAGGATTGTCGACTTCCCCGCACCATTGGGTCCCAGCAGCGCGAAGAAATCGCCTTGCGCCACATTCAGGTCGATACCCTTCAGGGCCTCAAACCCGTCCCCGTAAACTTTTACAAGATTCTCTATCTCGAGTGCGTTGGTCATAGCCGTTCCATTGAAAACCGGATCGAAAAATCCTTAGGTGGCGACCGGACCTGCAGAATTCAAGGTCAGCCACGGATTCCTTCGACTGGGAGTCGGCGTTGACGGGGTATTTTCCGAGGGGGGGGGGAGAACGATCGGGAATCAGAACTTCCCGGGCGCTACGCGATGCGCCTGGTCAGCAATGCAAGGGCTGACTGATCAGCCCCCGATCATGCGGGAGAAGGCCCAGCGGCCTTCAGTGCCAGTGATGTCAAAATGCGCCGGGTACAGGCCATCGGTGCCCACCGGCAGGCATTGCGCGATGGACACTACATCTTCAGCACGCTTGCCATCGTTACATTTCGCAAGGTCAATCACTTTTGCGGTTTTCAGGGTCTTTTGGGACCGGTCTGTCATCACCATCACTTTCGGCCACAGGCGTCGCTCGGGGGAATGAGACACCACAACGCCGCGCATGCCGTCGCTCAGTTCAACAAGACTGCCCGTAGGATAGACCCCCACCGCCGAAATGAACTTTTCAACCAGATCTTCCTGAAACTCAATATTGCGCAGTTCATAAAGCAGGCCAATGGCGCGGGAGGGCGTCATCGCTTCCGCCTGCTTTCGCGGGCCCACCAGCGACTCAAAGTATTCCGCAAGCCCGGCAATCTTGCCCAGCAGCGGAATACGATCGCCGTGAAGCCCTTTCGGAAAGCCCGAGCCGTTATGCCGTTCACGATGATTCTGCACAACGCTCATGGCCGCGGGGGACAGTCCGGCGTCCTGCAGGCTCTCAACGCCTCTCTCAACGTAACTGCGGTAAAGCGTGAGCTGGTCGGAGTCCAGACGGCTTTCGTTTTCAAGCAAGGCTTTCGGCAGCATCAGCTTGCCCACCTGGGACAACAGGCAGCCCATGCCCAGCTGATAGAGGGTCCCCTCATGAAGGCCCAGTTCACGGCCACAGATCAACGCCCAGACAGACGTGTTGAGCGCGTACTGATAGGTGTAGTCATCGTGTTCGCGGGTGCGGCAGAGCCACAGCAGAGCATCGGGATTCCGGATCACGCTGGACACCATGCCGCGGGTTACCCTGGAAACATCCCGCAGGTCTGGCAGCCGGTTTTCCTCGACATTCCGGAACACACAGTGAAGTGATGTCTCGGCATCCATCATCAGTTTGCGGGACAGCTTCAGCTCTTTCAGCAGCGGGGACACTCGCGGATACTTGACGGGGTCGCGGATATTCAGCGGCCGCAGCCGGACTTCCTCACGCTTCCGGTCATTCAGCCGGCCGAATGCAGGCCTGTCGGGTTTTGCTCTGGAATCGCCCTGGCGACCTTCAGCAACATCAACCATCACCCACTTGCAGTGGGATGTCAGGGCCCTGACATCATCCTGGGTCCGGATGAAAAAGCCCTGAATGGGGAAAGGAGTCTGGTGCCACGGGCGATCGAGATCGGACACGAACATGCCCAATTCCAGATCGTGTACCCATACCTTTTTCTGCTGGACTCCCATGATGCGCCTCGACTGCTACTGCAATTCCGCCGTGATAGTGCGGGATGATTACATTCTGAAGGATTCCGGGGATGAGTCCACTACATTTTTGTAGTACCGGGTAACCTGATGAGCACAGACGGTAACCATAACTATCAACAGGCTACAAATTGTAGCGTTGTGACGCTGCGCACACTCAACAGGAATATTGCGGCACGTTACCGGTCAATACACACCGGCTCATCAGGCTCCGGCTGTTATCCGGAAGCGCCCGTCATTCATCTGCGAACTGAAGTCCGAAACCGTCAATGGTCTTGCGCACGATCACCATGTTCAGGATTGGCGCTGGCACCGGAAGACCCTGCACCTGAACCTGGACCTCATCGCCGATTACCGGTTCGAAGGGCTCCGCATCCACCACGATAAACACACCGCCATCCGAGATATCCTTTGTTGAAAATACAAACTCACCCAGGGATTCGTGGGTAATCTTTACCCGTGCACTCATCATAGTGCGACTGTGTATGCGTCGATCGTTATCCTTCATATTCCATGCGCTCACAACTTTTCGCTTAATTTCCAGTGTATTCGAAAGCATAGCAGCATAACAGGAAGAAGTTTGCTCTCCAGCTTGACAGAATACTTAACACAAATGAGAATAGTTCTGGTTCAAATGTAAAGTCGCGCCAAGCGCATCTTCTCCGCCAGACTGGCATCTACCAAACTGACATATAAAAGGTTGCCCCATGAGCCGAATGAAACTCGCAACAGTCCTTACAGCCGCCTCGCTGGCGCTGCCAATGACGGCCAGTGCCGAAGGCGAAGTCAATATCTACTCCTATCGCCAGGCATACCTGCTTGAACCCCTGCTCGAGGCCTTCAAGAAAGAAACCGGCATCGAGACCAATGTCGTGTTCGCCAAGAAAGGCCTGGCGGAGCGCCTGGAGCGGGAAGGCCGCAACAGTCCTGCCGACATCGTGATGACCGTGGACATCTCGCGCCTGAGCGAACTGGTCGAGCGCGATCTGGTACAGAGCGTGGATAACGAGGTTCTGGAACAGAACATACCCGAGAATCTGCGCCACCCGGACGGCAAGTGGTTTGCCCTGACCACTCGCGGGCGTCTGATCTACGCCTCGAAAGAACGGGTGGAACCCGGAGCAATTACAACCTACGAAGAACTGGCCGATGACAAGTGGGACGACCGCATCTGTACCCGCAGTGGCCAGCATCCCTACAACATCGCCCTGTTCTCCTCGATGATTGCCCACCACGGCGAAGAACAGGCCGAACAGTGGCTGGAGGGTCTCAAAGACAACCTGGCGCGGAAACCCCAGGGCGGCGACCGGGACCAGATCAAGGCAATTCACGCCGGCGAGTGCGATCTGGCGATCGGTAACAGCTACTACTACGGCAACATGCTGAACGACGAGAATCAGCGAGAAGCCGCCGAATCTGTGCGGCTGATTTTCCCCAACAACGACGGCCGTGGTACCCACATCAATATCAGCGGTATCGCGCTGACCAAGAGCGCGCCCAATCAAGAGGAAGCGGTGCGCCTGATGGAGTTCCTTTCAACTCCGGAAGCCCAGCGTATTTACGCCGAAGCCAATACCGAGTACCCGGCCAATCCTGAAGTAGAACCGACAGGTATGGTGGCCGAGTGGGGCGAGATCAACCCGGACGACCTCTCCCTGCAGGAAATCGCGGATTACCGTGAACAGGCCGTGCGTATGGTCGACCGCGTGGATTACAACAACCTGTAAAATCCTCCGAACGGCTATTGAAAGCCAATATACAGGCCCGCAAATCATTGCGGGCCTGCGCCTTGCACACTAAAATCCCGTCCGCGTTACTGTTTTTGTCCTGATTCCGATTTTGCTGATAAACCTGTCCTGATAGAAAGGAACATCATGTCCGAGGCGATCACCGATAGCCAGCACCAGGTCAGACCGGCTTTACTGGCAAAGCGGACCTCGAGACGCTGGGTGATCACAGCCTTCATTACCACAGCCATTGTTGTGCTTCCGGTACTGTCAGTGCTTTATCTTGCACTGTTCCCGGAGGACAACGTCTGGCCTCACCTGATCGACACCACTTTGCCGCGATACCTCTCGACCACCCTGTTACTGATGCTCGGGGTATCGGCGATCACGCTGGTGATTGGTCTTTCAACCGCATGGGCCGTCACCATGTGTGAATTCCCGGGGCGGCGCTTCTTTGAGTGGGCCATGCTGCTGCCCTTCGCCGTTCCGGCCTATGTCATTGCCTATGTCTACACCAGCCTTCTTGATTACGCGGGGCCGGTCCAGACCACGATGAGAGACTGGTTTGGCTGGCGCAATGCCGGGGATTACTGGTTCCCCGAAATTCGCACGCTGGAAGGCGCCACCCTGATGATCGGGCTGGTGCTTTACCCCTATGTCTACCTGCTGGCCCGGGCCGCCTTCATGGACCAGTCGCCGTCGCTGTTCGCAGTCAGCCGCAGCCTGGGGCATTCGGCGATCAGTACCTTTTTCCGGGTGGTTCTGCCCATTGCCCGCCCCGCCGTTGCCGTTGGCCTGTCACTGGTGCTGATGGAAACCCTGAACGATTTTGGCACCGTCGATTTCTTCGCCGTCCAGACCCTCACAGCGGGTCTTTTCGATACCTGGATGGGCCTCGGCAGTCTTGGCGGGGCGGCCCAGATTGCCACGGTCATGCTCGCGTTTGTGGTTATTCTTGTGACGCTCGAACGTTATTCCAGGCGCAAGCAACAACAGTTTTCTGCCCGCGACAACCGCGACCCGATCCAGCGTTTCAAACTATCGCCGGGGCGCCAGATTCTCTGCATTGTGGTTTGTGCAACGCCTGTGGTTCTGGGCTTTCTGGTGCCCGCCATGACCCTGGGCCATTACGCCTGGGAGTATTTCGATCAAAGCTGGAACAGCAGCTTCATCCGCAACACCCTCAACAGCCTGTTCCTGTCGGCCACCGCCGCGCTGACCACCCTGTTTATCGGCATTACCCTCGCCTACAGCCGCCGTCTCCATGATACCCATGGCATGCGGGTGATGATGCGACTGTCGAGCCTGGGTTATGCGATGCCCGGGGCGGTGCTGGCCGTGGGTGTGATCATTCCCCTGGCCGGGTTCGATAACTGGCTCGACAGCGTCCTGCGCAGCAGTTTCGGATTCAGCAGCGGATTGCTTCTGAGCGGATCGGCATTTGCTCTGGTATTTGCCTATACCGTGCGGTTTCTGGCGGTATCAGCGGGCAGCGTGGAAAGCGCGTTGCAGAAAATCACACCCAGCATGGACATGGCCTCGCGTTCGCTTGGTCATACCCCCGGCCAGACCCTGGTTCACGTGCACCTGCCGATGCTCCGGGGTACGCTACTGACAGCCGCTCTGGTGGTGTTTGTCGACGTGATGAAGGAATTGCCGGCGACCCTGATCCTGCGGCCTTTCAACTTCGAGACCCTGGCCACCTATGTTTACCAGTTTGCTTCCGATGAGCAGCTGGCCCGCAGCGCCCTGCCGGCACTGGTCATTGTTCTGGCGGGCATAATACCGATTATCCTGATGAGCCGGTCAATCGCCAGGACCCGCTCAATTGGCTAGCTTCGAAGTTATTCCCTGCACCACGAAGCGGCCCTGAAAGACCGCAGCAGGCTCTCCGGCAGGGGTCATCGACGGTTCGCCGCAATAGACTTCAGCAACCAGCGAAAGCCGGGCCTTGCCATGGCGCGCCAGGCTTTTACGGAACTTTTCCGGCACTTCGCCGCCCGGCAGCAGGCACAGCGCGTAGAAATCCGAGGTCACCGGTGCCAGGTGCTCGATCTCGCCCACCTGGATGACCACATTGCCCTCAAGGCCCAGATCCGCCAGCACCAGTTCCACCAACCCCCATGCAGACACCACTGCGACCGAGTAGACGCTGCCACCGAATCCGGTGCCCTGATGATTGTGATTGGGCTGAAGCGGTGCACTGACCAGCAGGCCATGGCCGTTGTAGGACTCCAGGCGGACGGCCAGAGCCTCAGACAGCGGAATCATCCGGTGGATATGTTTCTGAAAACGGCCTAGCTGGGTCATATTTCCCCCTGAAAATATGGCACCAGTTTAGGCACTGCTCTGCCATTTCCCTATGCGACTTATGTCGGTAATCAGGGCCCCTGCTCCCAGATAACCGGCTGCCGCCTGGCATACCATTCGTTCACCTTGTCCTGATAGGCGTCCTCAACCACATTGCGCTTGAGCTTCAGGGTCGGGGTCAGGAAGTTGTTTTCAATGGACCAGTCATCATTGACAACCACCATGAACGCCAGCTTCTCGTGGGGGTCGACCGTTTTATTGACGTCTTCCATCAGCTGCCTGAAGCTTTCTTCCGTTTGCTTGCGGACCGACGGATCGTCCATCTTCTCACGCAGATCCTCATCCACCATTACCAGGGCAAAAGGCTGGGTCTGATTGGCACCGGAAACACACACCATGCCGATGGCATCATGAGACATCAGACGATTTTCAATCGGCGCGGGAGCGATGTATTTACCTTTGCTGGTCTTGAAGATCTCCTTGATGCGACCGGTCAGCTTCAGGCGATTCATGTCATCAACTTCGCCCTTGTCACCGGTTTTCAGGAAACCGTCTTCGGTGATGGTGTCCCTGGTTTTCTCTTCGTCCTTGTAGTAACCCATCATGGTGGCAGGGCTTTTGACCAGCACCTCGCCCTCGTCGCTGATTCTTGTCTCAACGCCCGGGGCCGGCTCCCCCACATAACCGGTGCGCGAACGGCCCGGCTTGCTCATGTGGGAATAGGCGAAGTTTTCGGACATGCCATAACCTTCCAGAAGCTCAAGGCCAAGACCGCGGTACCAGTCCAGCACATCATGGGACAGCGGCGCCGAACCACTGCCGGCGAGTCTGGCCCGGTGCAGGCCCAGGCCTTTGAGAATCTTCCTCCTGATCAGCTTGTTGACAACCGGGATCTTCAGCAGCTTTTGCAGCTTCTGGTTCGGCAGCTTGTGCAACACGCCATGCTGGAACTTCACCCACAGCCGCGGTACAGATAGGAACAGAGTCGGCTGGGCGCGCTGGAGGTCCTGCACAAAGGTATCGAGAGAATCGGCAAAATACAGCGTAAAGCCATTGTAGATGGAGGCCAGCTCGACATAGGTGCGTTCGAATACATGGGCCAGCGGCAGGTAGGACAGCATCCGATCCTCCGGGCCCACACCCAGCACTTCCGCGCCACCGCTGGCCGCAAATGCCATGTTGCTGAAGCTCAGCATGACCCCCTTGGGGCGACCGGTACTGCCAGAGGTATAAACGATCGTGGCCAGCTCCTCCGGGTCACGCTTCACGTTTTCCTCAAGCGGCGGGTATTTGCTGATAATATCGTCCCAGCTGTCGAAGTCGTTGGGCGGGCTGAGCGGGAAGGACACACAAAGCAGGGACCCGGGAACGCCGGGTTTCATCATCTCCCAGTCATCAAGCTTGCCCACGAACAGCAGTTCGCACTCACTGTGTTGAAGGATGTAGCTGACCGTGTCTGCATTCAGGGTGGGATAAAGCGGTACCGAGATATGACCGGCCATCCAGATGGCCCAGTCCGCCATAATCCAGTGGGCGCAGTTTTTCGAGATCAGACCCACCCGGCTTTTCGCGGGAAGCTCAAGCGACTTCAGGTAGGCCGCCATCCGGCGCGCCTCATCCACCGCATGTTTCCAGGTATAGTGTATAACCTCGCCCTTGCCGTCTGGCTGGGTCATATACACGGAATCCGGCGTGGTCTTTTCCCAGTGGTAAACCATATCAAGAGGCAGTTTGTTGGTGGTGTCCATCGACCTTCCTATTTTTTTGTTTCTGGTTTTTCCGGCCTTGGTTCAGGCGTATCTATCAATGCACTACCCGGGCAGGCTGGCAAGTGGTTCGGATAACCCTGTTAATCTAGTCGAATAACACAAAGCCATCCAAATCATCAGACCCGGGTAACCGGCAATCATTCCCGGACTGGCATTAAATCGGCATCGAAAAGACAGACAGACTCAGAACCGGGCATGCGCCGGTTTTTCCGGTTATTCTGCGACCACTACATATTGTGGTTACTGCATGAATGGCCCGGGCCCCGGAAGTGGCAGTCATTCCCGGGCCTGCAACCGTTCAGCGATTGTTTTTCTTATCAGTTTACACTGCATTCCATAGTTCCCTTCTTGTTCACAAAACACTATATCCTGTTATACACTTTACCTCACTCGCCTATATGTGGGGGTTTTAACAGAACCAGCCAACCGCCGACCAGCAATCGGGAAGCACCTGGAACCTGCTGACAACGGCAGGCGAGACGCTTTTCCAGCGCCCGGGCAGCGACATCCAGCCGGGGTGCACGACACCAGATGTAGTAGTTTGACAAGGAAATTCGGATATCTTTCAAAAGGGGCATGGCCAGCCGTTACAGAACGCTGGCCATTCAGAACAGAACACCTCACAGACAGAAACAGAGGGCAGTAATGAACGCAAAACCACAGGCCGTGATAACAAAAATTCCGTTGCAGGACGCTTCGCTGGACATCTGGAACAGCAAGTACCAGTTGAAAACCAAAACCGGCGAACCGGTTGACCAGGACATTGATGCCACCTACACCCGCGTTGCCACTGCCCTCGCCGAAGTTGAAAACAAGGCCGACCGCGCCAGACACATGAAAGATTTCGCCTGGGCCCTGCGCCACGGCGCCATCCCCGCCGGCCGCATTACCTCCAACGCCGGTGCCGAAGCCCACAAACCGGCCACGTCCACCATCAACTGCACCGTCTCCGGCTCCGTTCACGACTCCATGAACGACATCCTCGAGAAAAACCACGAAGCCGGTCTGACACTGAAAGCCGGCTGCGGCATCGGCTATGAGTTCTCCACCCTGCGCCCCAAAGGTGCCTACGTAGCCGGTGCCGGTGCTACCACCTCCGGACCACTGTCGTTCATGGATATCTTTGACCGCATGTGTTTCACCGTGTCTTCCGCCGGTGGCCGCCGCGGCGCCCAGATGGCCACCTTCGACGTCCACCATCCGGATGTGATCGACTTTATCCAGGCCAAGCGTGAAGACGGCCGCCTGCGCCAGTTCAACCTGTCGCTGCTGATCACCGAAGATTTCATCGACGCCGTGCGCAACGATTCCGACTGGCACCTGTCTTTCCCGGTGACCGAAAAAGAGGCCACCGACGAAGGCCTGGACCTGAATGACAGCAGCCGGTTCGTCTATCGCGATTTCCCGGTACAGAAAGGCTACGTGGTCAACGCCGAAGGCAAGGTCGCGTGCAAGATCTACCGCACCCTGAAAGCCCAGTTCATCTGGGACACCATCATGACCAGCACCTACGACTACGCCGAGCCGGGTTTCATCCTGATCGACAAGGTCAACCAGATGAACAACAACTGGTTCTGTGAGGATATCCGCGCGACCAACCCCTGTGGTGAGCAACCCCTGCCCCCTTACGGCAGCTGCCTGCTGGGCTCGGTGAACCTGACCATGTTTGTGGACTATCCGTTCACCGACAAAGCCAGCTTCAACTATGAAAAATACCGCAGGGTCGTTGCCATCTTCACCCGCATGCTGGACAACGTGGTGGAAATCAACGGCCTGCCGCTGGAAGAACAGCGCCACGAAATCACCTACAAACGCCGCCACGGCATGGGCATTCTCGGCCTCGGTTCCACCCTCGCCATGCTGCGCATGCCTTACGGTTCTTCCGAATCCGTCCAGTTCACCGAAGACGTGGTACGGGAAATGGCCGTGGAAGGCTGGCGCCAGTCCCTGGCCCTGGCCGAGGAAAAAGGCCCGGCGCCGATCATGGACGACGAATTCGAAGTAACCCCCAAGATGCTGACCAAGTGCCCGCAGCTGTCCGAAGACGGTTACAAGCTTGGCGACAGGCTGAAAGGCAGGGTACTGCATGCGAAATACAGCAGATACATGCAGCAGATTGCCGGCGTAGAACCGGAACTGGTCGAGCAACTGGCGGAGAAAGGTGGCCGCTTTACCCACCACACCTCCATCGCGCCCACCGGCACCATCAGCCTGTCACTGGCCAACAATGCCAGTAACGGCATCGAGC
>NZ_DATFKH010000165.1:0-27727 GCF_035268745.1 Marinobacter sp. | reverse complement strand
CCGTCAGCGGAAACCAACTAGCCGCTGGCCGGGTCGCGGTGCATCATAAAGCCGCTCACTGTGGCGCTTGGGCGTCAGGTGTAGCGGCGGGAAATGATGCCTGAATTTCAAAAATTACCTGTTTCACAGTTCTGTAATATTCCAGGATGTGAGGTATGGTTCAATGACCGGCCCGATAAATGGAGCAAGTCATGAGAACCGTCGCTTTCTACAGCCCGAAAGGCGGAGTCGGGAAAACCGCGTCTGCCGTCAACATCGCCTATCTGGCCAGCGCCAACAACTGCGCGACGCTTCTCTGGGATCTCGATCCCCAGGGCGCCGCCAGTTTCTACCTGTCTGGCGCGACCCGGACCAAGGGCAAGAAGATTGGCAAGCTGCTTGATGGCCGCGAGCCGATTGCTGACTTTGTTGCAGAGAATGTCTACCCTAATCTGGATCTGCTCCCCTCGCATCCCAGTTTCCGCAATTTTGATATCAAACTGGAAGACGACGGGCGCAGCAGCCCGCTGAAGGAAATCCTTGCGCCGCTGTCGGAGGACACCAGCCTGGTGATTCTTGACTGCTCACCCGGCCAGTCACGCCTGACCGAACATGTTCTGAAAGTCGCGGACCTGGTTTACGTCCCGCTGGTGCCGACCTGGCTATCCCTGAACAGCTGGAACCAGTTCCGGGAGCTGGTTGCGGACAAGAAGCTCGGGCTCAAAAAGCTGCGTCCGTTTTTCACCCTGGTAGACCGGCGCAAGAATCTGCACAAGGAAATGACAGGCAGGAATTCCGAACTTTTCGACCGTCCCTCGAAAGCCATGATCCCCTATTCCAGCGCCGTTGAGCGGATGGGCGAGGAAGGGCTGCCGCTGGAACTGCTCAGCCCCCACTCCGAACCTGCCGCCAGCTACCGCCAGCTCTGGGCGGAAATGAAAGCGGAACTCTGGGACTGAGCTCACAGGCCCCAACTGGCCTGCCCGGCGCCAGTGGCAGGGACCAGCAGGGTAACCGGCATTTTTTTGATTTTTAATAGCTGCTCTGGCGGCAGGAAATGTTATCTTCACAAGCCCCGTCAAACCCATAGCTGAAGATAACTGAATTGCGATGTTACTCTCCTCGCATGAGCCAATGGAGTCATTATGCTGTCGACTTTGCCTGACGGTCACTGTCGTTGGCGCACCACCGCCAACGGATACCGTCTGTTCCGGATTTTGCTGACCCTCGGACTGCTCGGAATGAGCGCCGAAGTGCTGGCCCACGCCGTAGCCCAGGGCGACAAGGGGTATATCCAGGAAATCACCGGGGTAAACCTGATTTCGTTCATGTACCTGGGGGCCAAACACATGGTCACCGGCTATGACCATCTCCTGTTCCTGCTGGGGGTGATCTTCTTCCTGTACCGCATGCAGCACATCGCGATCTACGTGAGCCTGTTTGCCCTGGGGCATTCCACCACCATGCTGCTGGGGGTGTATTTCAATATCGGCATCAACAGCTACCTCATAGACGCCATCATCGGCCTTTCGGTGGTTTACAAGGCACTGGATAACCTGGGCGCCTATCAGCGCTGGTTCGGCTTTCAGCCCGACACCAGAGCCGCCACACTGATCTTCGGGTTCTGCCACGGTTTTGGCCTGTCTTCGAAAATCATCGAGTACGACATCTCCCCCGATGGACTGGTGCCGAACCTGCTGGCGTTTAACGTGGGCGTGGAAATCGGACAGCTCATTGCCCTCGCCATGATCCTGATTGTGATGAGCTTCTGGCGCAAGACCGATGGCTTTTTCCGCCATGCCTATACCGCCAACGTTGCAATGATGAGTGCGGGCTTCCTGCTCATCGGTTATCAGCTTACCGGCTACTTTATTGCCTGATTGTGGAGACTTTTTATGTATAACAATGATATGCCGTCACGTGATGAACTGCCTGGCACAGCGCAACTGATTCGTTCAACCCTCATTGCTCTGGTTGTTGCACTGGTTTTGCTGGTAACCGTGGTTATGCCGGCCGAGTATGCCGTTGACCCCACAGGCGCAGGTCGCCTGCTGGGTCTGATGGAAATGGGTGAAATCAAGCAGCAACTGGCGGAAGAAGCCGCCGCCGAAGAGGCCGCGACTGTATCCGTGCAGGCTCCCGAGCCAGTTGCCGCAGCCGGCCCGGAACCCGAATATGCACCTCTGCAATTAGCGCAGGAACCGGCCCGGGCACCGGTTGCCGAACCCGGGTGGCAGGATGAAGTGACCTTCGTGCTGACGCCGGGCGAAGGCACAGAGTACAAACTCACCATGAATGAAGGTGCGGTTGCCCGCTATTCATGGCTATCGGAAGGCGGCCCCGTCAATTACGACACCCACGGTGACGGCGGTGGCGATTTCATCTCCTACGAGAAAGCCCGGGGGGTGCGCGCCGACGAAGGCGAGCTGGAAGCCGCATTCACCGGCAACCACGGCTGGTTTTTCCGCAACCGGAACGATCACGACGTCACGCTCGTGCTGCGGACCAGTGGTGACTATGGTGAAATGAAAAAGATGCTCTGAGCAACCCGGACATACTGACACCTGGATGCCGTGATGGACGACCTGGCCCAACAATTTCTGGAAAATAACGCGACGGCTGTCAACCTTTTCATTGCACTGCTGCTGGGCGCCGTTATCGGCCTCGAGCGCGGCTGGGGAAACCGGAAAAAGGCGTCGGGGGAGCGCATCGCAGGCATTCGCACCTTCGCGCTCATCGGCCTGCTCGGCGGCATTGCCGCGGTGCTGACCGAGGAAATAACGGCCTGGGCCTTCCCGGTACTGCTGATCGGCCTGATCGCCATTGCCCTGGTTGCCTACAACAAACAGTTTGAGCAATCCGGCAACTTCAGCATCACCGGCATGATCGGCATGGTGCTGACCTACTGTTACGGCGCCATAGCGGTAGCTGTCGACCCGACACTGGCGACGGCCGCTGCCGTCATCACCGCCATCATTCTGGACAACAAGGCAGAGATCCACGGGCTGGTCGAACGCCTCAAAGAGAGTGAACTTGATGCGGCGCTCAAACTGCTGGCCATTTCCGTGGTGCTGCTGCCCCTGCTTCCGGATAAGGGGCTCGGCCCCGGCGGCGCCCTGAACCCGAGGGCCATCTGGTGGATGGTGGTGCTGATTGCCTCAGTGTCCTTTGTCGGCTACTTTGCCGTGAAACTGTTCGGTACCGGGCGCGGGATTCTGTTTACCAGCCTGTTTGCCGGATTAAGCTCGTCAACGGCCCTGACCCTCCATTACGCCCGCCAGTCCAGCCATTCCCCCGAACTGAGCCCGCAACTGGCCAGTGGCATTCTGATTGCCTGTGGCACCATGTTTCCCCGGATTCTGGTTTACTGTCTGCTGATCAGCCCCGCACTGCTGCCGAGCCTGTGGTTGCCGGTCACGGTGATGAGTCTGTTGCTGTTTGTCCCGGCGCTGGTTATCTGGCGGCGCAATCAGAAGCAATTAAAGGAAAGCCAGCCAGTGATGACCCAGAACCCCCTGGAACTGACGACCGCCCTGACCTTCGGACTGCTGCTCACGGCCATTCTGTTGCTCGGAGAGCTTATTCAGCACTGGGCTGGCGACGCCGGTATCCTGGTTCTGGCGGCAGCCTCCGGCATTGCCGATGTTGATGCCATTACCCTGTCCCTCACCAGGATGTCCCAGACCGGCCTGACACCCCAGACCGCCGTCCTCGGCATTGTGATTGCCGCAACGGTCAACAACCTGGTCAAAGCGGGAATGGCCGGCGTGATCGGACAGAAAGCCCTCGGGATCAAGGTGGCAGGCCCGATGATACTGTCGTTGCTGGCGGGGCTGGCTGCGGTTTACTTTGCCTGACCGGGTCTGTTGCAAATAAACATTTACCGGGCTTTGCGAAACGTCAGATTATAGCGGCAGGCTCCGGTCAGGGGATGCGCCAGCGATTTGAGGGTCAGCACGCCATGATACCGAAGCCGCGATGACCCGCCCCAGACCACCACATCGCCGTGTTCCAGAGGAACCTTCTGCGGCCGGTCACTGCGCCGGTCGCCGCCGAACTGGAACACAATGGGTGAACCCAGCGATACCGAGACGATGGGCTGGCTGAAATCGGTTTCATCCTTGTCCTGATGCAGGCCCATTCTGGCGCCGGGCAGGTACCGGTTGATCAGGCAGGCGTCGGGCTCGAAATCCGGATACCCTGCCCTTGCTGCGGCGTCCCGGGCCAGATCCCGGAAAATGTCCGGCATCTCGGGCCAGGTCTGACCGGTTAACGGGTCGGTCTGCTGGTAGCGGTACCCTTGCCGGTCTGTCACCCAGCCCCAGGGGCCGCAGCAGGCCATGGCAGCGGACATGGTATGGCCGCCGGGGGTCTGCATCTGGCGCAGCGGCGCCTGTTCCGTGACCCGGTTGATGGCGTCCAGTAACGCTGGCCCACTCGCGCTGGCAAAACGCCTGAGCACGACTGCGCCATCTTCCAGGGGCTCGGCCCAGGGCTCTTCCAGGTTGGCGAAAAGGTTGTCAGAGAAATCCGCTGTCATGCTGCTATCCTAACTTTCCGGAACCTTGCAGGTAAATTACCGGGGAATAACAAAGTAAGCGTCCCCTCATTCGGTCTGATGGCAATCCAAGTTATGCTGTGCGCCTGATGACCTGATTTTCCATCCATAGATTAAGGAACCACACATGTTCGGCCTGTTTATCGGCGGTTTGATCGGCTACATGTTCGGGCGCTTTCCCGGACTTCTGATTGGCGCGGCAATGGGTGCTATTCTGGCCCGGTATATCAGACACCGCCTGTGGCAGAAGCTCAGCAGTGTGCAGGCCAGCTTCCTGGACTCCGTGTTCGCCGTGATGGGTGCGCTGTGCAAGGCCGACGGGGTGGTTACCCGGGACGAAATTCAGGTGGCCGAGCGGCTGTTTGACCAGTTCCGCCTGTCCGGTGAAAACCGCGAGCGGGCGAAAGCGGCTTTTAACCGTGGCAAGGCTGATGGCTTCGACCTGGACGCCGAGCTGCAGCATTTCCTGAGAGTCAGTGGCCGCCAGTCCGCGCTGTTGAAAATGTTCCTGCAGGTGCAGGTCACAGCCGTTGCGGCCGACGGAGTGGTTCACCCGGCCGAACACGAAATGCTGGTTCGCATCGCCCGGGGGCTGGGTCTGCCAGAGGAGCAGGTTGATCAGCTTGAAGCCATGCTGCGGGGCTCCCAGGGCGGAGGCGCGGGGCAATCCGGCCAGCAGTCATCTGCCAGCCAGCTTGAAGATGCCTACAAAGTGCTCGGCGTTTCTTCCTCTGACAGCGATGCCGAGATCAAGAAAGCCTACCGCAAGCTGATGAGCGAAAACCATCCGGACAAGATGGCCGGGCGCGGGATGCCGGAAAGCATGCGGGAAATGGCCGAACAGCGCACGCGGGAAATCAGCCACGCTTACGATGTCATCAAGACCGCGCGACAGGACTGAGGAGCCTCCCCAAGTCACTCGCCGACAAGTTTCTGCCCTGCCCGGCTGCCGAGCACCAGTAACGCCGGAGTCAGCAACAGCGTCAGTATAGTTGCGAACGCCAGGCCACCGGCAATTGCGCTGGAAAGCTGGGTCCACCACTGGGTAGAGGGTGCGCCGATACCCAGGGCAGGCGTCAGCAGATCGACATTGACACCGACTACCATTGGCATCAGGCCGAGCACCGTGGTCACTGCGGTCAGCACAACCGGGCGCAGGCGCAGGCAGCCGGTTTCCAGGGCAGCGTTGTAGGCATCCATGCCGGAGGCGCGCATCTGGTTGTAGGTATCGATCAGAATGATGTTGTTGTTCACCACAATACCCGCCAGGGCGATGATCCCCATGCCGACCATCACGATGCCGAAGGCCTGGCCGTTCAGCAGCAGCCCCAGCAGCACCCCGGCAGTGGACAGCACAATGGCCGAGAGAATCAGCAGCGCCTGGTAGAGCGAGTTGAACTGGGTCACCAGAATCAGCAACATCAGGCCGATCGCCACCAGAAAAGCAGTGGCCAGAAACTCGGACGCCTGTTTCTGGTCGGCATTTTCGCCACCAAAACTCAGGGTGACACCTTCCGGGGTTTCCGGCATGCGCTGCTGCAGAGCTGACAGCAGCGAGTCTGCCTGGCGATCCGGCGCTACATCCGAGCGGATGGTAACCGTGCGCTGACCGTCCACCCGCACAATGCTGCCGACCTTGTTGCCGGGTTCCAGCTGCACAAACTGTGACAGCGGCACCTGGCCTCTGGCGGTATTGATGGTCTGACGCTGGAACTGGTCAAGCTCCCGCCAGTTGTTGGGTACCCGCACCACAATATCCACCTCATCCCGGACGTCTTCCGGGCGATAGGTCGCCAGTACCAGACCGTTGGTGACCAGCCGCACCGCACTGCCGACGCCCAGCACATCGGTACCGAAGCGGGCGGCGGCCTCACGGTCCACATTCAGGCGCCATTCGATACCCGGCAGGCTGCGATCGTCTTCCACGTCCACAAACCCGCCCAGCTCGGCCATTTCCGTCTTGATCTCATCGACGTAACGGTCCAGTTGGCTGCTGTCCCGGCTGCTGACCATCAGCTCGATGGGTTTGCCAGCCGCCGGGCCACCTTCCTGCTTGCGGAATTCCAGCGCTATGCCGGGAATATCGGCCGTGCGCGCCCGCAGTTCCTCAAGAATCAGCGTGGCCGGGCGGCGCTGGCTCCAGTCGGTAAACTGGAACTGCAGAACACCTATCACATCGGGCGCCATACGATTGTTTGTCGACACCATGGACCTTGCATAGAGTGCCTTTACTTCCGGCATGCCCTGAAGCCGCTGCTCCACTTCCCGCACAATTTCATCGCGCTCCCACACCGACAGATCCCCCCTGGCCCTGACCTGTACCTGGGCCGAATCGGGTTCGACACTGGGAAAGAACTCCACGCCATGATTGAACCTGGCATAGGCGCCATAAATCACCGCGACCACTGCCAGCGCACCAGCCAGGGTGGTGGCCGGTGACGCCAGCAGTCGGGCCAGTACCAGGCGGTAGGCTCTGCCCATCGGCCCGGCTTCACTGGCGTGCCTGGCCCGTTTGCCGCCACTGAGGCTGCCCATCACCGGCAGGAATATCAGCGCCATGGCAAGAGAGGCGAGCAGACAGATGATCACCGTCATCGGCAGGTACTTCATGAACTCGCCGACCACTCCGGGCCAGAACAGCAGCGGTACAAAAACCGCCAGGGTGGTTGCGGTAGAAGCAATAATCGGCCAGGCCATCCGGCTGGCGGCCTGGCCCCAGGCGGTGGCAACAGGCTGGCCCTCGGACAGATTACGGTCGGCCAGTTCCGACACCACGACGGCACCGTCTACCAGCATGCCGGCTACCAGGATGAGACTGAAAAGCACGACAATATTGAGGGTCAGACCCATGCTCCAGATCACCAGAATGCCGGTCAGAAACGCGCCCGGAATGGTCAGGCCGGCCAGTAGCGCAGACCTTGGCCCCATGGCGCCGACAATCAGCACTATTACCAGCACTACCGCAGTCAGCACGTTGTTCAGCAGGTCGTTCAGAATGTCCCGCACATCGCCGGACTGATCCATGATGTAGCGCACTTCCAGCTCGTCCGGAAGTTCGCTGTCGGCGGCCCGTATCAGTTCCTTCACCTTCTCGACCGTTTCAATGACGTTCGCGCCCGTGCGCTTGGACACTTCCAGAACCAGCGCAGGCTCACCATTGATCCGTGCAAACCCCTGGGGATCGCGGAAGGTTCGCTGCAGCATGGCCACATCGCGAAAGGTGACCACCGTATCACCGTCGACCTTGATGGGCATGGTCATCACATCTTCGATGGTTTCGATGACGCCCGGCACTTTCATGGTCATCCGGCCGGCGCCAGTGTCCAGGCTGCCGGCCGCCACCAGCTGGTTGTTACGGGCAACCAGCCGGCCCAGGGTGTCGTAGTCGATGCCGTAGCTCTCCAGCACCTGGGGATTGACGACCACTTCCAGAAGGTCTTCCCGGTCGCCCCCGATGACCACCTCCAGAACTTCCGGGATACCCTCAATGGCATCCTGCAGCCGACGGCCGATAGTGACCAGCTCGCGCTCGGAAAGCGGGCCGGACAGGCCAATGGAAAGCACCGGAAAAAGCGATACGTTGATCTCGTTGACTCTGGGTTCGTCGGCCTCCCCCGGCAGTTTGCTGCGGGCGGTATCCACCTTTTCCCGTACATCCTGCAACGCCTTGTCCGGATCAAAACCGGCGTCGAATTCCAGCATCACCGACGCATGCCCTTCAGAGGCCGTTGACCGCATTTCCTTCACTCCCTCGAGAGAACGCAGCTCCTGTTCCATGGGGCGTATCAGCAGGCGCTCCGCATCCTCCGGGCTGATGCCGTTGAGCGTCATGGAAACGTAGATCATGGGGATGGTGACGTCCGGGTTGGCTTCTTTCGGGATCACCTGGAACGCGGCCATGCCGCCGACAACCAGAAACAACAGGGTGAGGAAGGTGGTTCGGCTGCGATTGAGGGCGGCAAAAATAACGGTTCGCATGAAATCAGCCCCGCTCGTCTTCAGCCAGCACCGGCCGGACTTTCTGGCCCACCGAGACGAATCCGGCGCCCCGGGTGATCAGGCGGATTTCCGGCGGCAGGCCGGTTATCCAGGCACCTTCGTTACTGATACTCAGAAGCCGGACCGTTGTGAACACCACTTCGTTGTCATCATCCACATGGCGAACACCCGGGCGACCATCGTCACCCAGACTCAGGTAGGCGGGGGACATGAACATCGCGTCGACTTCCGGCAGGGCGATACGCAAGGTGGCGCTGCCACCGGCGACCCGTCTGCGATCCGGATTGTCGATAGCGATCTCAACCGCGAAGCTTCGGGTCCGGGGGTTAGCGGCACTGGCAACAAAACGGACCTCGCCTTGCAGAGTGTTGCCGTCGAGTGTTTGAATGCTTACCGGTTGACCCGGAGCCACCTGAGTGACGGATTGCTGAGGGATCTGGCCAACCGCTTTCAGGCGATCAATCTGCACCAGTTCGAACAGCGGCGAACCGACCTGGACCAGGTCACCTTCATCGACTGAGCGCTGGTTGATCGTGCCGGCAAAAGGTGCCGTGGGCCTGAGGTGACGGATTGCAAGCTGGGCCTCGGTCAGTGCCGCTCTCGCCGTTGCCAGCTCGCTTTGCAGTATGAGGATTTCCGACTCCGAGGTCAGCTCCCGCTCGCGCAACCTGCGGGCCGCCGCCATATCAGCCTCGAGTTTGCGCAGCCTTGCCTGCCACCGGGTAACTGCTGCCTGACGGCCATCCTCTGAAAGCTCCGCCATGACCTCACCGGCTTCGACTTCATCACCCAGGCTGACGTTCAGGGATTCAACGGTTCCGGCCACCCGTGCGGCGATGGCAACTGATTGCCAGGGTTCGATCTGGCCCTGCAAAAGCAGGCCGGGCTGATACAGCCGCGCCTGGCGCCGCTCCACCTGAACCGCCGGCAACGCAGCCTCGCTTTCCTGCTGTGGTTCCGGCGCAGCCTGTTGGGCCACCCTCACGTCTCCTGTCGCCATCCACACCACCAGGGCGATGAACAGGAAAAGTGATAACCCGATGGACCCCAGTTTTGCTTTGGTCATGACTCGCTCACGGACAGAAAGGTAAAAAGTGGTTGCAACCGGTTTGAAATACGGGGTAGATTCTACACCTAAACGTTGAACAGATTCAGAGTCGTTGCCCATTTTATGAATCTCATTGCAGCAGTCGTCCTAGTGAAGCTTGTCCTGGTGGTCGTGGTGCCATCCGGGGGCTTTTGGGTGGACAGCCGAGTGAGATAGCAACAACTCGAAAGAACACCAGAGCCCCCGGCACCGAAAGGTCCCGGGGGCTTTTTTTTGCCCTGTAAAAACCAGCGAGAAAGGACAGCAACCCATGAACGGCGCAGAACAGATTCTGGACGCATTCCATCGTTACCATATCGACACGGTTTTCGGCTATCCGGGCGGCTGCATCATGCCGCTGTATGATGCACTGATCGACGACGTCAGTGTGGAACATGTGCTGTGCCGCCACGAACAGGGCTGCGCCCTGGCTGCCGACGGTTATGCCAGGGCCAGCGGCCGGTTGGGGGTGTGCATTGCCACCTCCGGGCCCGGCGCCACCAATCTGATCACCGGCGTTGCCAACGCCCACCGTGATTCCATTCCCATGCTGGTCATCACCGGCCAGGTCCCGGCGGGACTCATCGGCACCGACGCGTTTCAGGAAACCGATGTGCTGGGCATGACCCTGGGCATTGTCAAACACAGTTACCTGGTCACCAGCGCCAGCGAGATTTCCGGTGTCATGGACGAGGCAATCCGGCTGGCAGTTTCCGGCCGCCCTGGCCCGGTGTGGATTGATATTCCCAAGGACGTGCTGTTGCAGAAAACCCCGGCCCGGAGTGCCGCGGAAAGTTCGCCAGAGTCATCCACCCCCGAGGATCTCGGTGAAGCCGTGGCCATGCTGCAGGCTGCCCGGCGCCCCCTGTTATACAGTGGTGGCGGTATCAGTCTTGCCCACTGCGAAGCCAGTTTCCGACGATTCGCCGAGGCTTCCGCCCTGCCGGCAGTGGTTACCCTCAAGGGTATCGGCAATGCCGGCAAACACAACCCGAACAATCTTGGCATGCTGGGAATGCACGGGTCCCGGGCGGCAAACCGTGCCGTTGAGGAATGCGACCTGCTGGTGGTAATCGGTGCCCGCCTGGATGACCGCGCCACCGGCCGGCTGGAAAGCTTTGCCCCCAATGCCCGGGTGATCCATATCGATGCCGATACCGCAGAGATCAACAAGCTGCGCCAGGCAGAACTGTCCTTGCGGGGCGAACTGGGCCGGATTCTGGATGGTCTGAGTGCAGCCCTCAGCGCCCGGCCATTGATGATTGATGAGTGGCGCCACCAGTGCCGGCAATGGCATACCACCGGGGGTTTTTCTGCGGCCGACAACGATGAACCCTTGTCTTCGATCACCGGTCCGGCTTTTGTCCGCCAGTTATCGCGGATTACCTCCGATGACACCGTTATCGCCTGCGACGTTGGCCAGCATCAGATGTGGGTGGCCCAGCACTATGAGTTTGACCATCCCCGCCACCACCTCACCAGCGGTGGTCTGGGCGCCATGGGCTTTGGCCTGCCCGCCGCCATTGGCGCGCAATTCGCTGACCGGCGCAGCACGGTTATCAACGTCACTGGCGATGGTTCCTTGATGATGAATGCCCAGGAACTGGCCACCATCCGCCGCTACCGGCTGCCGGTGAAAATCATCGTTATGGACAATCAGTGCCTGGGTATGGTCCGCCAGCAGCAGGAACTGTTCTACAACAACCGGGAAAGCCAGATCAATCTGGACGACAACCCGGATTTCGTTGCCATGGCCCGGGCTTTCGACATACCGGGCCTGCACATTGAGCGCACCGACCAGATCCGCCGTGGTATCGAGACCATCCTGGCCTTCGACGGCCCCATGCTGCTGCATGTTGCCATCAGCCGCGAGGAAAACGTCTGGCCGATCGTCAAACCGGGCGCCAGCAACCTCGAAATGATTGACGAATCCCAGACCATCAGCCGAACCACTAAGGAACAGACCGCATGAATTCTCAAAGCCCTTGTCCGTCCATCAGTTATAACCTCAACTGCCGAATGGTGTACGAGTCAGCGGCGCTGGAGCGGCTTTGCCAGGTGGTTCGTATTCGCGGGTTTCGCGTGGCGAGAATGGCCGTAGAAAGTGCTGGAGATCAGCTCGATATCCAGCTGACGCTGGAAGGAACCCGGCCCATCGAAATGCTCAAGGCGCAACTGGAGAAACTGCACACAGTGGCAGAGGTGACCCTCTCCCGCGAACCCGCAGGTTTCAGCGAGAGGGCGACTCTGGCATCCGGGTAATCAACAGCCTCAGGTCCGGTCCGGGTGCGCGCTGGCCAGAACATGGGTGAGCGACCTGCAGTCTACCATCGGGTCCGCGCAGTTAACGACAACATCGCCCCGGCTCAGCACGTGGCTCTTGCCGGTAATCATATTCTCCACAACCGGGTGCGGCCCTTCCTGGCGCAGACCCGTGAATTCGCCGACAAACCCGGTTTCCCGCAGTGACACGGTTTCCAGCCGGTCACCGGGACTGATCAGGCCCTCGTGCTGCATCAGGGCAAGACGGGCCGAGGTGCCGGTGCCTGTGGTACTGCGGCAGATTACGCCGGGATGGACATAGGTGGCAGACCGCGAGCGATACGAGTGATCGGATATTTGCCTGACGGGTCCCATGAAATGAAGGAACGGCAACGCCCCGACATCACCCAGGGTATAATGGAAAAATCCGCGCTCCGCCCGGATCGCCTCCACAATTCGATGGGCAATGCCACTGAGCCTGCGCTCCTCATCCAGAGTCAGTGAAAACCCCAGGCTGGCCGCGTCCACAAGCGCGTAGAAACCGCCACTGTAGGCCACGCTGTAGGTTACATCACCGATCTCCGGAACATGGATGGTGGCTCGGTGGGTGTCGATATAACTGGGCAGGCCCCCGCAGGTAATTGACTCCACGACTCCGTCCTGCACGAAAGCGTCTATATGGACCAGACCCGCCGGTGATTCCAGCTTGAAGCTTTGCCAGCCTTCGCGCTTTTCCACAATTCCGCTTTCGATCACAGCAGTGGCCGTGCAGATGGTGTTGGAGCCGGAATAGATCGGATACCCCATCACTTCCATGATGATGTAACCGGCAACCGCCTCGGGATCGGTCGCCGGGACCAGCAAGTCCACGGACATTTCAGGGATGCCATAGGGCTCCTCAAGCAATAATCTCCGAAGGCCGTCAGCCTCATCCCGCAGGTATTCCATCTGGGCGCGCACGGTCGCCCCGGGAAGAGGAAGGATGCCACCGGTCACAATACGGCTTACGTCGCCGCCGGCATGGGTATCCATCAATTGCAATGTCAGTTCAGGCTGCATATTTATTCCTTCAGGGCAAAAGCAGCACCATGCTGTTCCCACTCGGAGTCAGGAACAATCACGATTTTGCCAAGGTAATTGCTGTTGCGGTTGACGAAGTAGCGCTCGGCATCGTGCAGCCGGGAGAGCCGGAAGGCCGCATGCAGTACCGGCCTGAGCTGGCCGCTGCGAATCCAGGCAACAAGCTGTTCGGCTTCCTCCCGGGTGCCATGGGACACACCGAAGATCTGCACCTGATAGAGGTATATCCGGGTCCACATGATTTCGCTGAAATTACCCGCGCTTGCGCCAGCGATGCTCAGGCGCGGATAGCCATCGCGGCTGTTCATATCGAAGATCATGGTGTCAATGAACTGGTCCGTCATTTCGCCACCGGCCAGGTCCATCACTGCATCAATGGGTCGACCGCCGGTCACGGCGCGCACCCGGTCCGTGAAACCGGCCATGTCCGAACGGTCCAGTACCGCTTCTGCGCCCAGTTCCAGCAGCTCGTCGGCCTTGTCCTGCTGACTCAGGGCATAAGGGATGGCGCCCACAATGCGGCACAACTGGATCAGGGCGGTTCCAACACCACCGCTGGCCCCGGTGACGAGTATGTGTTCGCCTGATTTTACCCGGGCAGAGGTCAGCATGTGCAGCGCGGTCTGGTATGAACACATGCCCATGGACGCCAGTTCGGCATCCGCCAGATCCGGGTTTGCAATGTGATGAAACTGGTTTGAGGGAACCGCAATATACTCGGCGTAGCCGCCATCGGCGCCGTGGCCATAGTAGTCCGGCGTCAGATTGATGTCCCGGCGGGCATCGGCATAAAGGTTGAAATCCAGCAGGCCACGCTGGCCAATTCTTGCCTGGTCAACACCCTCACCTGTCGCTACCACATGCCCCACCACATCAGCACCCTGAATCCGGGGAAAGGTCAGCGTGGCTTTGCCGCCCATCTGGAAGGAGGTCACCTCGCCCTTGGCTTTGGTCGGGTAAAGGCCCTCCCGGGCTTTACGGTCGGTATTGTTCTTGGCGGTCGCGGTTACCTTGACCAGCACCTCTCCCGCAGCGGGCCGGGGCACAGGAAAGTCTTCGCTGTATTGCAGTTTTTCGACACCACCGTGGCCGGTAAGCAACATGGCTTTCATTGTTTCGGGGATCATGGGCTTCCTGCTCCTGTTGCTGGTGAATATACGGTCAGGATAACACGAGCACACCCGGTTACCGGGGGGAAGTCCGGGCCTTCTCCTGAATTTTTCTGACCAGAGGAAATACAAACGGATCCGCATAATCAGGCTAATGGGGAGAATGCTTACGCGTTGCAATGCCAGTTCGGCTTTTGTTGTAACACAGAACCCGATACTCTATTGAAAATGGTCCCGGAAGAGCTCAAACATGGCAAGCCACAGGATTGAAATAGATGAAACTTTTGATGCTCCGCGGCAGCAGGTCTTTGCTCTGTTCGCTGATCACCAGAGCTTTGGCAAATTGTTGGGCGTACCGGTCAGGCGCATCCGCGACAGCGATCAGGCGGACCCCAACGGCGTGGGATCGGTTCGCAAGATCGGGCTTGGCCCCTTTGGCGTCGAGCAGACCATCACCAGTTTCGAGCCCGAGACGTTAATCGAGTACACGATCATCAGTCTGAGCCCCCTGAAGAACCACTTCGGGCGTATCCGTTTTGACAGTCCGTCCAAAACCACCACGAGAGTAAACTATTCCGTCTATTTCGAGGATGCGATTCCGTTAAGCGGCAGCCTGGTTCATTCCGTGCTTGATCAGGCGCTGAAAAGAACCATGCGCCGGGTTCGGACCCTGGTCAAATAGGACTGTCACCGCCTGCCGTTGTTGAGTAAAATCGCCGTTTCTGAAAACAGGATTGAGGCAGTAGCATGGGCAGAGCCTACCAGAACCGCAAAGACTCCATGGCGAAGACGGCCGCCGCCAAGACCAAGGTCTACAGCAAATACGGACGGGAAATATACGTCAGCGCGAAATCCGGTGGCCCGGATCCGGATGCAAACCTGTCACTGCGTGGTCTGATCGAGCGGGCCAAGAAAGACCAGGTACCCGCACACGTTATCGAAAAAGCCATTGAAAAAGCCAGAGGCGGCGCCGGGGAAGACTTTTCACCGGCACGATACGAAGGCTTCGGCCCCGGCAACTGCATGGCTATTGTCGACTGCCTGACGGACAACCCGAACCGCACCTTCGGGGATGTCCGCCTTGCTTTCACCAAGACCAACTGCAAAATCGGCACCCAGGGTAGCGTCAGCCATATGTTCGACCACTCTGCCATTCTCGGATTCCCGGGCGAAGACGAAGAGGCAGCACTGGAAGCATTGATGATGGCCGATGTGGATGTGACGGACATTGAGTGCGAAAACGGCATGATCACGGTGTTTGCGCCCCACACCGAATACGCCAAGGCAAAGCAGGCCCTGCAGGATGCCTTTGAAGGGATCGAGTTTGAAGTGGATGACATCCAGTTCCTGCCCCAGACCACCACCAAAATAGAAGGCGAGGACGTGGAGCTGTTCGAAAAATTCATGGACATGCTGAACGACCTGGATGACGTCCAGAATGTCTATCACAACGCTGTCTTTGAAGAGTAATGAACAGCGCACCGGAGTCGGCCCGGCTGGTTATTCTGAAAACCGGAAACACCTTGCCGGCAATACTCGAATCCTTTGGTGACTTCGACCGCTGGTTTCTGAATGGCCTGTCGCAGAAGCTGGAGCGCCAGGTGGTGGAGGTCACCAGCCAGCCCATTCCCGGCGGACCCGATCACTGGGACGGCATTGTAGTCACCGGCTCCCCCGCGATGGTCAGTGACCGTGAACCCTGGAGCGAGGCCACTGCGGCCTGGCTGGCAAAAGCGGTTGACCAGGGCGTGCCGGTACTGGGTGTCTGCTACGGCCACCAGCTGCTGGCCCACGCCCTGGGTGGCAAAGTGGGCTTCCACCCGGACGGGCGTGAATCCGGAACCCATCAGGTCCGTCTCCACGATACCGCCAGCGCCGATCCGCTTTTTGCGGGCATGCCCGGAACCTTCAAGGCGCAGCTCACCCATCGCCAGTCGGTGCTTGAGTTGCCGGCGGATGCGGTTCTGCTGGCCAGTAATGATTTCGAGCGCCATCAGGCATTTCGCGTCGGGCCCTGCGCCTGGGGCGTCCAGTTTCACCCCGAGTTTACCGCCGATGTCATGCGGGCCTATCTCAGCGCCCAGACACCGGACATGCTGAAAGAAGGGCTTTCGCCAGACTCGCTGATAAGCCAGGTTGCAGACGCCCCTTATGCGACCTCCCTGCTGCAGCGTTTCTGTGACATTGTGGTTCAGAGACGCTGATCCGGCTCAGTCAAGAATGTAGGCAGTCTTCTCCATCGCGTTTTCGTCTTCGTCGACAAAGCGGAATTCGTTCCAGCCGATACGCACCGTGTCGTTACTGTTCAGGCGCTGGCGGGTACTGATGCGCAGATCGTTCACGAAAGTGCCGTTGGTGCTGTTGCTATCGGTAATGTAGTAATCCACCGTGCCTTCCAGGTAATCATTGGGAACACACTCAATGACTGCATGAGACCCGCTCACTGAAATTTCATCAATGCGGATATCATTGTCTGCGCGACGACCCACTCTTACTTCAGGCCTGTCGATTTCAAAAGTGGTGACAACCACATGGTCTACCAGTTGCGAAAGTGACGCCATTCCCCTACTCCCTCTCACTCAGTTCGTTGCTAACAGGACGACAGACACATTGTCCTTCGCCTTATTCTCAAGACTCGCCGCAACCAGTGCCTGTGCCGCACCCTGTACCGAGTCGGCCCGTGACAGCAGTGGCGGCCAGGCCGCTTCATCCAGCGCCTCGGTCAGCCCGTCCGAACACAGCAGAAGCTGATCGCCCGGCTCCAGCAGTATCTCACGGAAGGTGGCGATGGCATCCGACGCTCCAAGGGCCCGGGTCAGGACATTGCGGAAGGGCACATTGGGTACGTCATGCTCGCGGATACTGCCGTCCTCAAGCATGTTCTGGACTACCGTATCGTCACGGGTAAGGCAATAAAGCGTGTTGTTCTGCACCCGGTAGCAGCGGGAATCCCCGATATGCGCAACCAGTGCCCGCTGGCCAGACACCCAGGCCAGAACAATGGTGGTGCCCATTTTCACAAGATCCGGTTCCTGCGACTTGCGCAGCCCGATACGCTCGCTGGCAAGATCCAGGGCCGACTGCACCAGCGCCTCCCGCGACCCGTTGCCGGGCTGTTCCTCCAGGGCCGGTACCAGCACTTCCATCACCGTATCCACGGCAATGCGGCTGGCCACCTCGCCGCCCTGGTAGCCGCCCATGCCGTCTGCAACCACCAGCAAGGCCTGGTTCGACGACGACTCAACACACCAGTCAATGGCATCCTGGTTGGCCTTGCGCACGGCGCCGGTATCGGTCTGCCCGGTAACCTGTAATTCCATCAGCTTGTCTCCCTGGCACCGCGCACATCGCGCTGTTCACAGAGGGAAGCCTGGCGCCGCAGGGCCTCGGCCATGGTGGTGGCGCTGGCAAAGCGTTTTTCCGGGTCCTGCTGGATGGCTTTGTTGATCAGCCGCACCACGCCACTGGGAAGATCCTTGTTGAACTCCCGGACACTGCGTGGCCGCCGGTTCAGAATCTGATAGGTCAGTGCGGCCAGGGTATCCCCCTGGTAAGGTGTTTCGCCGGTAACCAGCTTGTACAGGGTAACGCCAAGACTGTAGGTGTCTGATGCACCGGTGACTTTCTGGCCTTTCAACTGCTCCGGCGACATATACAGCGGGCTGCCCATGACGTTGCCCGTGCGGGTCCGGGAATCATCCGATATCTTGGCAATACCGAAATCGGTGATCTTGATGTCACCGCTGTCCGGGTTGTAAATGATATTGCCCGGCTTGATATCGCGATGGATAACATTCCGGGCGTGAGCATAACCAAGGGCATCGGCCACACCGGCCATGATGGTCAGCACGGTCGTCAGCGGCAGCAAGTGGTCGGCCTTGCCAAATTCGCTCAGCGGTCGGCCATGGGCATAGTCCATGGCAATGAACGCCAGATCGGCCTCTTCCCCGACATCATAGACAGTGACAATGGCAGGATGGTTGAGGCGCCCGGCAGCCTCTGCCTCGCGAAAAAACCGCGATTTCAGGTCGCTGAGCTCGGCAGCGTCAAACGCCTCGTAACTGAGGGTCTTGATCGCCACCGTACGGGCAATTTTCGGATCCCGGCCCAGATAAACCACACCCATGGCCCCGCGGCCGATTTCCCGTTCTATCTCATAGCGGCCCAGCGTGGGGCGGCTGACATTCTGCTGCGGCATCACCAGGGTGCGGGTGCTGTCAAATCCGCCGCTGGCGCTGGCGGCATTACCTGCGAGTGACTCCAGAGCAGCCAGACGTTTTTCCGCATCCCGATAGTGACGTCGGCTGGCCACAATCTGACGAAACGTCTCGCAGGCCTTGTCATACTGGCGTTTGCGTTCCTGGGCAATGGCAATATCATACTGTAGTTCCAGGGTCTGTTCGTCCGCTGGGCAGGCGGCCAGAACCTCGAACGCCTCGTCCAGCTCACCCTGGCGCAACAGCAGTTTGCCGAGCCGGTGGCGAGCGTCCCTTACATTTTGGGTCAGCGCTACAATGGTCCGGTTGGGCTGAAGCCAGAACAGCATCACCAGATAGCCGGCCAGCAAAAGCATGATGACTTTACCCACCGGTAACCAGATGCCCTGATAGAACATCAGTACCGCCTGAACGACCACCAGCGCCAGGGTTATCAGCAGAACGAAAGGAAGTGCCATGGCACCACCAAGACGCGGCACCGCCAGGATCAGGAAGATGGCGGTTGCCATCAGCCCGCCGCGAAGGACGGCTGACGCCCAGCCGGGCTCGGTCAGACCCCGGGCCTCAATAGCAGCCTGAAGGGCCTCGGGGCTGCTGACTGAAAGCGGGAGCCCTCCCGGGACCCCGGACCCATCACCCGTCAGGCTGAACACCAGACGGTCAATAAAGCCCAGTGCCAGCAACCCGTCGTCGGCGAAGGCAACCATCACCGCAGCGACTACAATAAGCAGGCGAAGACTGAATATCCTATGAAAAACAAAGCCCAACGAGTTCACGACAGTCCGGATTGAAGTTACGTAATAACTCAGTCTAGAAACTGTCACGCCCTGGCGATAGATTGCATGGCGGTATTTTTTGTAAGTGTTTGTTCAGTTGTGAACTCCGGCTTTCCGTATACTGGCTGGCTGAAACGGACACTGGCGAGCAACCGGGAATTCCACAATGATTATCAAGTTACTGCTGGTACTTGTTTTGCTGTCGGTCGCCGGCACCAGCCTCTACCACTCATTCAAACCCTTACCGGCGGGCATTGCCTATCAGGGCAATGTGCATCCCTTGTCAGATGCACGGTTGCTGACTGACCGCACCTATCATGTCGGGGACAAGACCCCGCGCCTTGACCAGGAAATCTTTGACGAAGTGCTGGCGATGATAGCCGCTGCCCGGAAATTCATCCTGGTGGACATGTTCCTTTTCAACAGTACCGAGGCCCAGGTCCGGAATGCACGGCCACTGGCGCGGCAACTGACCGACGCACTGATAAAGCAGCGTACGGCCTATCCGGAGCTGGAGCTGATTGTGATCTCCGACCCGATCAATACCCTGTATGGCGGTACCGGCTCGGAGCATTTCCAGCAACTGGAGGCGGCAGGTATACCGGTGATCCAGACCAGGCTGACACCCCTGCGGGACAGTAATCCCCTGTGGTCAGGTTTCTGGCGCCTGTGCTGCCAGTGGCTCGGCAATTCCGCGCAATCGGGCTGGCTGCCCAACCCCATTGGCGGGCAATCCGTCACCCTGCGAAGCTACCTCAGCCTGCTGAATTTCAAGGCCAACCACCGCAAAGTTCTGGTCACCGATGCCGGTAACAGTTACCGGGCGCTGGTCACCTCGGCGAATCCGCACGATGGCAGCAGCCATCACAGTAACATCGGACTCCGTTTCGGCGGGCCAGCGGTGGCAGACCTGTTAACAAGTGAACGTGCCGTGCTTGTCATGTCCGGTGCCAGCACCAGGGCGGTAGACGTTGCGCTGGGGCAGATCAGTGAGACCGCGCCCAATGAAAATGCACGGATTCAGGTGCTGACCGAATCCGCCATTCGCGAAGCTGCTCTGGAGACAATCACCACCACCGAACAGGGCGACCAGATCAGGCTGGCGATATTTTACCTGTCACACCGGGACATTATGGAAGCGCTGATCAACGCCAGCCGTCGGGGGGTTGATATACGGGTGTTACTGGATGCCAACCGCGATGCCTTCGGCCGCGAGAAAGGCGGCGTTCCCAACCGTCAGGCCGCCATGGAGCTGAACAACAACGGGGTGGCCGTGCGCTGGTGCAACACCCACGGGGAACAATGTCACAGCAAGCTTCTGCTGAGACAGGACACCGACGGTCGGGCCCGGATACTGCTGGGTTCGGCCAATTTTACCCGCCGCAACCTGGACGATCTGAATCTGGAATCCGATGTGCTCGTGTTTGCTGACCGGGACCACCCCACCATTCGCAAAGCGGAGCTGTTCTTCAGCGAGCAGTGGACCAGCGGGCCGGGCAGCGAGACGGTCATGAGCCTGCCCTACCAGGCCCGGGCAGACCATTCAAAGCTCCGTTACTGGCAATACCGGTTTATGGAAGCCACCGGGCTCTCCACATTCTGAATCAGGTTCCGGGCTTGTCGGTGATGGGCCTGTTGACCGCCTTACTGATAATGGCGACATCCTTGGCGGGAACGTCCAGGTGCCAGCCATGATGATCAGCCAGCCATTGCAGCGTTGCCTGTCGGTAAAAGACCACGTGGGTGGGGTCCCGCCGGTAATGCCAGTTGGCAAAACGGCTATCGTCAGTCTGGAAGCAGGTCATTACACCCAGGTATCCGCCCGGTTTCAGCAATGAATCCAGTTGCCGTAACACGGCGGCCGGGTGATAGAGATGCTCCATGACTTCCGTACAGGTAATGAAGTCGTAGGGTTTATCAAGCGCCGCCCTGTCGGGATGGAACAACGGATCATAGACCGTCATCTGCATGCCGGCCTCTTCCAGCATGCGCGCCAACGCCGGTCCCGGGCCGCATCCGAAATCAAGGCCAACGCTACCGGCACTCAGCCGCTTTAACAGGGGCTCCGCGAGACGGGACAGAAACCGGCGGTAACCCGGGTCGCCGGGGTCATTGTGGTGAAGGGCATAAACGGCTTTTTCGTCGGCCAACCCGAGTCTGCATTCAGCGGCCATCAGCGTGGCCAGACACACCGGACAACGGTAATAAAGGGTTGCCCCGACTACCTGGAATCGTTCCGGCTCGCCCTGCTCACAGACCGGACAGGGTTCCGTCACAGCGCCCCCACCAGAACAGCCAGCAGCACAGCAACAGCAACCAGAAAACCCACCGCATAGCGCTGGACCCGGTTCCCGGAATCAGGCACCGGCAGGTGCCCCGGGCGGTTGTCTTCATACTCTTTAACCAGTTCCCGTGCCCGGGGGTAGTCGTCATCCTCGACATGGACATTGGTAAAACCGGCAGCGCCGATCTCACCCATGGCTCCCTGCAGGTAATGACCCCCGACATGGGATTCAATTCCCTCGGCATGCAGCATTCCCGACACAATGTGGGCTTCGGCTATATCGCGGGCGCGGTAGGCAATCAGCATGTCAGGGCTCCTGTGATCAGACCTTCACCTTGCCCCGCAGGGCCTTGGTCTTGCCCTTCTGGGTCTTGTAATCCATGCGGCGCCGCTGGGAACCTTTGGTCGGGCGGGTCGGACGTCTGGCTTTCTGCATCCGCACGGCACTCTGGATCAGCTCTTTCAGGCGTTCCAGGGCATCCTCCCGGTTCAGTTCCTGGGTACGGAATTTCTGGGCCTTGATGACCACCACGCCTTCCTTGCTGATGCGCTGATCCGACAGTCGCATCAGCCGTTCCTTATAAAAAGGAGGAAGACTTGAATTCTGGATGTCAAAGCGCAGATGAATGGCCGACGCCACCTTGTTGACGTTCTGCCCTCCGGCTCCCTGAGCACGGATCTGCGTCAGCTCGATTTCCCAGTCGCCAAGCGTGACGGCATCAGAAATTCGCAACATACGTTAAATCCACTGTTATTAATCCGTGCGTTAGTAAGCGAACAGGTCTTTGCAAAACACGCTGTTAATACTTCCCTGTACGCTCGGGCTCCGCCATCCCTGGCTCCGCACGGTGTTGCAAAGACCTGTTCGCTTACTTTTTTACTTATCAGTAACCTGAATCCCTACTCTATAGATCTGGGCCTAAGCCTGCCAGAACACCCTTCCCTGCCATCATCAACCGGACAGTTTCTTAAGCTCTGGCATAGTGAATAAACACTGATAATTCAGTCATCGGACGGCTGGTTACCCCAGATTCGGGCTACCGCGCTGTCACTGCCCAGTGTGGCAACTACCGCACAGACCAGACTGATCAGCGAGAAAACAACAACCGGAAAGAGGCCACCGATGGTTCCCGTTACCATCACGAAAAACAGCGTCGCCATGGACAGGACAAAAAACAGGAAACCGACGGCAAACAGGATTTTCCGGTGGGATGGGCGATAGCCTTCGGCACTACCCTGCTGTCCTTGTTTTTCGAAAAAACACAGAATGGGCCAGAATATTTTCCTGAAAATGTCTTTGCTCACGAACTGCCTCTCAGCCTAATGAACCCCGAACCAGTGCGGATATCGCCGCAGACTATACAACGCAATCATATCGTAAACACCATGCCAGACCATCACCAGCAGCAGACTGCCGGTCAGCCAGTAGACTACGCCCAGAACCAGTCCGAGTGCGGTGGCGATGACAAAGTAGGTAAACGAAAGGTAGTGAACCAGTCCGAACAGCACAGCGGCCGCCGCAATTGCCAATGCATCGTTCAGGTGCCAGACAAGCCAGCCCTGCAGGGCGCCCCGGAACAGAAGCTCCTCACCCACCCCTGCCAGTGCTGCCAGTGAAATCAGAACCGGCCAGGAATAATCGGTGGCAAAGCGGTGCAGTTTCTCCATCTGGCCCTGCCAGGAATCACCGGACAGGGCCGGAATCCGGGTCAGCAACATGATCACGCCGTAGGTTGCCAGGCTGCCAGCAAGCCCCCAGAATATGGCAGCTCCGGCGCTCATTCCGTCATTGTGGACCGGAATTCCGACCACCAGGATAGCCACCAGGCCCACCACACCAATAGCACCCTGGAACAGCAGCGCCGCACGGGGCGAAACCTTGGGGTCCTCTGCAGCTCCGGTCACTCGGTTACCTCACTGATCAATCCGTCCGCGCTCTTCATCGGAACCGCTTACCATGGCAACTCTTCGCCATTGCTGTGCCAGAAAGAACCGGTGTTTGCCAGCGTCAAGCCGTCAATTCTCGCAGCCAGTCCTTTCGCGGCTTCCTGCGGGGTAATCAGCCCGCCGAAATTCACCATCCGGGTCTGAACGTACCCCGGATGCAACTGCGCCACGGCAATACCCCTGGGCCTGAGATCCATGGCAAGGGACCTGCCAAAGGCATTGAGTGCGGCCTTCGAGGCCCGGTAACCGTAGCGCCCGCCGGAATCGTTGTCAGCAATAGAGCCCATGCGGCTGGTGATATTGACGATTTTACCGCCTTCCGGAATCTGTGACACAAGTGCCTCAGCCACCCGCAGCGGCGCGTAGGCATTGATTTCCATCTGCGTGCGGATGGAATCGAAGTCAATGCTGCCAAGTTTTTCGTCCTGCAGGAGCCCGGCGTTGTTGATCAGCAGATCAATGGTTGTGTCCCCCAGGCGGTCGACCAGTGTCCGCACATCCGCCTCGCTGGTAACGTCGATTCCGTCAATCACGGAACGGGCAACGGCATCAAGCTCTGCGGAGCTTTCACGGCAAACCCCGATAATGGAATAATCCTGGCTCGCAAAGTGCCTGGCCAGTTCAAGCCCTATCCCGCGATTGGCTCCGGTGATTACAGCTGTTTTTTGTGTCGGCATGATGTTCCGCATCCTCTGAATGTTGGTGACTGCAGGTTCTTTCGCGTTTCCCACTATGGCGACGACCGCACTGAATTAAAACAATGGCCGGTTCAGCCCGCAGCAACCGGAAACCCGGAAACCTCTGAACAAGGCCTGAATAACCAGACCATTGGCCTTACGGCATATAATCGCTATCCTGTCTGCATTTCCTGGCTGAATAAAAAGGTTAATCACGTTTGAGCCTATCCCCTGACCCTGCCCTGGACAAGGCGGCAATTCAGTTTGATGCCGCTATTGCCGAATTCGCTCGCGCCCGCCGTTCGGACAACAAGGCCTCAAGCATCGACCTGCTGGAACTTGCCCGCCAGTTAATGACCATGCCAGGCGGCTTTGATGTGCTTTACCACCGGGTGCGTGCCCTTGAGGCGGCCGGCATCTTCGGCACCAGCGACTGGGCCCAGCCGGCGTTGCTCAAACCGGTGCTGGCCAAGCAGTCCCTCCGGTCTGCCGGCGAGGTGACGGCAATCGTGGAAGCCATCAGCGAGCTTCGTATGCTCGCTGTGGTGCGCGGCGACTATTTCCACCCGGGGATTTCGGCCGAGCAGGCCTCGCACTTTCTGACCCAGGTCATGGCTCTGAACCTAGACCTGCTTTCCGGCACCCTGTCCGAGGCTGACCGCGAGCGGCCAAAACAGCTTGGCGTGATCGTTGAGTCACTCTATCAGTACCTGGTACGCCACCTGGGTTATGCCAGCCTGCTGGATAGCCTGGTGGAGGAGGTCTGGCGTCTGCTTGATCAGCGCCCGGTCCAGGTTGACGGCATTCGCGAAATGATCGGCCAGATTGCCACCTGCCTGTACGACCCTGCACTGGACACCTCCGGCAATGACAACGCGACCCGACTGGTCCGCACGCTCTTTGCGCCGACACCGGGAAGCAGGGAAGACCCCGGCATTAAAGTGTACCGTGGGCGCCTGGAATACATGGACGATGCGGCGCTGGCCAAGGAAGCGTCGTCCTTCGCCTATCACATGCACGACACTGGCCTGGCATCGCCCTATCATGCGGTGTTCATGCGTTATTTACGGCAAACAGGCAAGAACGAACTGCTTCCGGAGGCGCTTGGTCTGACAATGACCGGTCGCGATGACCTGTTGTGCTACAGCGAACTGGTCAAAAAACTTATTGATGAAGCCATCTTCCCCGAAACCTGCCAGGCCGTTTATGGCCTGGCGATGATGCTGGAGCGTGGCAGCCTGTTTACGCCAGCGGTCGCTCAGGCGCTCTGGCGCCAGATTGAACTCCGCGTCTCCGACGACAATCGCGAGCTGATCCGCGATGTGTTCGGCGACGCCCACCGCCCCCGGGTCTTTCTGCTGGCCGGGGTGCTCAACCTGCTGGGGCAGCCTCTGGGCGTGGGTCAGGGCAACAACCCCAGTTGCCAGTCTGCCATCGGCCTGTGCCTGTGGGCAGATCATGAAGCGGACTACCTGCTGCAGCTTCTGGCATGGGCAGCCAGGGATAACGAAATCCTGATTCGATTCGAAGGTGACGAGGTATCGTCAAAAAATCTTGAGGACGGGCTGGTGACCGAGAAACCGGTCGATGTCGATCCGGTATCGCTGATCCTGATTCCCCACCTCGACCGTATTTACGGGGAGATGTGGCGCCGGTGCCTGGACCGCGACGACGACGCCCATCGCTGGATCAACCCGGAGTTTTACGGCTGGTGGGTCAACCACACATTCAAAGTGGTTGCCGATGTCGCTACCGGTGAGATCTCGGACTATGAGGGTTTTATCCGCCATTTTTATGCCAGCTATCACCCATTCTACAATGACCAGATGCCTCTGATTCACCCGCAACCGGCGGGTATTGCAGTGACCGACAGTGCTGCCCGCTTTGTGGGGCGCCATGCCATCGTCATCAGAAGGGTATGCCTGAGTCCCGACAACCAGATGCGGGTGTATTTCTTTAATCCCAACAACGACAGTGGTCAGGACTGGGGCCAGGGAATCAACTGTTCAACGCGGGGTAAAGGAGAAATCCGCGGCGAGGCTTCCCTGCCCATTGCAGAATTTGCCTCCCGGCTCTATGCGTTCCACTTCGACAAGCTGGAGCTGGGTGACATTGATGCCGTGCCAGAGGACGAAATCCGGCGGGTCTCGGAAATGGCCTTTGAAAGCTGGGCAGCGGATGAAATAGAAGCCGAGGAAGCAGAACGAACCGATGAAACCTGAATCGACGGTGCCGCATCCGCCGGCCTGAACCTGCGTCGGCCACTGCGCCCGGGTAGACACCGGATCAGTGATGCATTTCACCCACAGACCTGACCCGGACTTTGATATTCACCGCCTCGGCACCGTCAAAAAATACCGTCATGGCTATGCTCTCGTTGCTGACCAGGCCACGATCCAGCTCTTCCAGCATGAAGTGATAGCCGCGGGGCTGGAGGGAGACCGTCGCGCCCGCCGGAATCGACAGGCCGCCCTCCACCAACTTCATGGTCACCAGGTCGCCTTCGGTCTTGCTCTGATGAAGAGATACATCTCTGGCCTTGTTCGTGGCCGCTCCAGTCAGGGTCACAGGGCTTTTACCGTTATTGGTAATGTCCATATAAGCGACGGCTCTGGAAACTCCAGGGGGCGTCTCGCGGCTCCAGGGATCGCTAATGGAAATGGGACCCTCGGTGAAGGTGTCGGCCGCAACCACACCTGAACCAGATGTCATCAACATTGCCGTGATCATCAAGAAAATCGTCTTCATGGAACCTCGCTGTTTTGCATCAAAGCTGAATCGGAGTTTGTTCATGGCCATCAGAGGGCTTCAAGGAGCGCGCCCGGAAAGCGGGATACCTCACCGCCAGACGCTGCACTTTAGTCAAAGGTAAGCGACAATGGCAATGCTGATCGAACCGCCGGTTTTCCCGGAAAGGAACTTTACCGCTTAGCGGCTGACTACAGAGTAATTTCAGGGCCTTCAACCCGAGAAGCCGACGCCCTGAAATATTCGTATAAACACCCTGCGAATTCATCGCACAGGAGCTGAGTAATGAACGTAATGTCAGTGCTTAACCAGGTAATGAAACAGGCCCAGGGCGGCAGCTCCACGAGTGGCGCAATGGACGTCAACAAAATGATGAGCAGCCTCGGCAGCCAGTTCAAAACCGGACAGGGCTCCGGTTCGGGCATTGATGTGAAAAGTCTGCTGGGCGGTGGCGCCCTGGGGGCGATGCTGGGGTCAAAACGCGGCCGTAAAATGGGTGGAAAAGCCCTGAAATACGGGGCCCTCGCCGGCGTAGGTGTGCTGGCCTGGAAGGCCTATCAGAATTACCAGTCAGACACCCGTAGCACCTTACAGCCTGCGCCGAACCAGCAGGGCCAGCCGCTGGAACAGCTTCAGGGGCAGGCCCAGGAACAACGGGGGCTGGAGATATTGCAGGCCATGATCATGGCCGCCCGGGCCGATGGCCACATTGACGCCAACGAGCGTGCCCTGCTGACCCAGGAAATCGAGAAACTGGGCCCTGACGACGAACTCCACGCCTGGATCCAACAGCAGTTTGACGCCCCACTGGACGCCGAAGCTCTGGCCCGGACCGCAGATTCTCCGCAGGCGAGCCGGGAAATCTACCTGGTCAGCGCAGTGATGATTGACGAACAGAACAGTATGGAAAGGGCGTGGCTGGACCAGCTTGCCTCGGCACTTGACATCGACGCCGCCATGGCCAGAGAGCTGGACCAGCAGATTCAGGTGGCTATGAACCAGGC
>NZ_DATFKH010000164.1:0-1573 GCF_035268745.1 Marinobacter sp. | reverse complement strand
TATAGGTGATTTGGTCGCCTTCCATGACGCCGGCATTTAACCATTTGCCGATCAGCCTCAGCACTCCACCATCATTGACCCGTTGCTGGATGAAGTTCCGCAACCAGCTCCGGTCAATGTTGTCGAAAAATCCTGTGATGTCCGCATCATAAATGTGCGTGATGCCATATTTCATGCACTGGTCTCTTATCTCGCCCAGTGCCTGGTGGGCGTTGCGCCCTTCCCGAAATCCCCGGGAGAAGGGATAGAAGTCCTGTTCATATACCGCTCCCAGTAGCATCGATACTGCTTTCTGCACGATCTTGTCTTCGAATTCCGATAGCCCTATCGGTCGCTTCTTTCCGCCGTCCTTGTCGATCCACACGCGCTTGATCATCGGGGCGATGTACTTCGCTTCCCGCAGGCGTTTGTGCAGGTCGGCCAGGTTGGCTTCCAGTTCCTCGGCGTAGTCCTTGGCGGTGGTTCCGCTCAGGCCCGGGGCGCTGTCCTTGCGTAGCCGCCAGTAGGCTTCTCGAAGAAAGTCCACGTCAATGTGGTGAATCAGGCTGGTAAAGACCCGATCCGGATGCGTGACCGCTTGCTCTGCGATTTGCCGGAGTTTGGTTGATATGATTTGTGATTTCTGCGTATCTCTCATCTTTCCTTCCGACAGTACGTTATGCCCGGCTTCTCCTTCCCTTCAACGGGTCCCTTGGGTCTCGGTTCCCCGCCTTATCGGCTTTCCTTCTGTTTCAGCCGTCGGTACTATGATCCGCTAAGACTACCGCTTCTCCTTCTCGGGTCGCTTCGCATTCCGCTCGCTTCCCAATACCTTGCGTTCGTTCGTTACGGTTCGTGTCCCCTTTCGGGCTTGCCGAGCGGATCGAACGAGATCCGTACGACACCTGGCCTCTTTTCTATACCGGTTCGCCTTTTCCGGTGGTCTCCGCAAGGAGATGGCGGTCCTCTCAAGTTCCCAGGCTACCCCTATGAGTACATGCCCCGCTCGCAGACTCCGGTGGTGTCCCCAAGACTTGCCATAACGTCTCAAGGACTAGTGCCTTCCGGCGCATCAAAACCGTCGGCTTTCCCAGGCTCGCGCCCGGTTATCCTTTCGGACCACGACTATACAATTTTCGGAGCTCAGTCACGCAGCCTGCTCTCTCGCTACACCTGGCTTCACACATACCCTCTTGGCTATGCATGCAGGTTCGCTACAGCTTTGCCGGCTATTCTCTGCTGGTGGGAATTACACGGTTTCCCGCTTTCACCCACTGGGTAACAATGTCCAATTTCACCCCTTCCATGGCGATCCCAAGGACCTGAATTTAACTTGACACGATAACTGCTTGATGTCTGTGGCCTCTATTCCCTCTGTGGTGTATTGATTTATAGAAATCGTCTTAAACAACAAGCCCCACCGCAAATAAACCGGCATGAGTACAGCCGCGCCGAAGTCTCCATAAGATCTCTCACGGAGACACGGAGACCACGGAGGCGGGATTCTCCGTGCCTCTGCGCCTCCGTGAGAGAATTTTAGGAATCTGTAGCGAGTTTGCGGAAGTTTGTCTAATCCGGGCCTCGCCAAGCACGG
>NZ_DATFKH010000163.1:0-9913 GCF_035268745.1 Marinobacter sp. | reverse complement strand
TGCGGTGGGTAATTGCTCCGAGGCCACGTCTTCCAGTTGGGGTTCACAAATTCGGTCCAGGGAGAACAGGCGGAGGGCCCCGGCATCATTGCAAAGGGCCAGCAGATACCAGTTGGATCGATAATGCAGTAGACGTTGCGGGTGAACCCGGCGGGGCCTGCTTCCGGCTCCGCTGCGGGAGTTATAGGTAAAGCTCAGCCGTTTGCCGGCCAGGGTTGCTTCCGCCACCGGGTCGAAAATCTGGTGCGGCGCCATGCGCGCCTGTATGGGTTGTATCTGGATGCGTTCGCTGATTTCCTCCGCGTCATGGCCAGACTCACCCAACAGACGTCTAATCCGATCCTTTAGCGGTGCAAGGCGGTTTCCAATCAGGCCCGGCTGAACATTTTCCAGCAACTGCTCACAGGCCAGCAGCGCATAGAGTTCGCTGGGGTTCATCCAGAACCCGGGTAATTCAAATTCTTGGGCATTGGGCGAATAGCGGTGCCCATTTGATTCCCTGCAATATTCCAGGGGTGCGCCTAGCGAGTCTCGCAGGAATTCAAAATCGCGGGTAATAGTGTTGCGGGTGGTTTCCAGTTCTTCCATGAAGGTCCGCATGGGGACCGAACGCCTGGCGGACTTCAATATTTCGTGAATTTTGTAAATACGGTCGATGCGGCTCACTCAATTTCCTTGTGACAGGTTCCCACCTGTCACAAGGCTAGCCAACCATCATGCTCTACGCCATTGATTTGCCGATAATCTGTTATTTCTGGTTCTCATCCCAGGGGTGAACCGGCAACACCGCATCACCCATGTCCGACTCGTAACTGCTGCGGAAGTAGTCCATGGCTTTTTCCGCTTCGCCCAGCTCGTCAAAGCGGGCGATGTGGTAGATCGCTTCGCCTTCATTCACCAGCGGCAGGTTGTTGACGCAGATCACGATGCCGGAACAGGGGGACAGAACCGAGGTTTCGGATTCACCGAAGGGGTCGGCCACCATCGCCAGCCTCTGGCCTTTGCGAACCTTTTGCCCGAGTCTGGCCACCGGGCGCATGATGCCATCAGTATCCGTTCTCACCCATTGCGAGTTGGCGGCCGTTTCCGAGCGTTTCCTCGGGGCTTTCGGGCCTTTTTTGGCGGGAATCATTGCCAGTTCACGCATAACCCGGACGACACCCCTGACGCCGCTGGAGATCACCACTTCGTCAAACCGCAGGGCTTCGCCGCCCTCGAAGGTGATTACCGGAATATCCTGGGAGTCGGCGTAAGCCCGCAGGCTGCCCTCGCGCAGGCTGGCGTTGATAATAATCGGTGCGCCGAACGCCTCCGCCATGCGAATGGTTTCGGGATGCTTCAGTTCAGCGCGGATCTGCGGCAGATTAAAGCGGTGAATCGCGCCGGTGTGAAGGTCAATAATATGAGACACATTTTCCATGATCTGGGTGCGCAGCAGGTAGGCGATACGCCCCCCCAGCGAGCCGGATTCAGTGCCGGGAAAGCAGCGGTTCAGATCGCGGCGGTCGGGCAGGTAGCGGGTGCGCTGCACAAAGCCGAAGATATTGACGATGGGCACCGCCACCAGGGTCCCCCGCAGATGGCGCAGCGCCGTATTCTTCAGCACCCGGCGTACGATTTCAACGCCGTTGATTTCGTCGCCGTGGATCGCGCCGCATACCATCATCACCGGACCCGAACGCCTGCCATGCACCACCTCCACCGGAATATGCAGGGGCGTATGGGTGTACAGCTTGGCAACCGGCACTTCCACCGTCTGGCGGGTACCCGCCGCTATTTCATGACCGGCAATAACAAAAGGTGATCTTGCTGCCACAATCAGCCGCCTCCCTTGGTGCGGGTTTTCCAGGGTTTCTGGTTGTTCTCGGTCCAGTTGATAATCATGCCCGCGACGTTCTTGCCCGTGGCTCTTTCAATACCCTCAAGACCCGGGGAGGAATTTACCTCCATCACCAGCGGGCCGCGGCTCGAGCGCAGCAAATCCACCCCCGCCACGTTCAGGCCCATGGCCTTGGCAGCACGAATGGCGGTGCTGCGCTCCTGGGGGGTGATCCTGACCAGCGATGCGGTGCCGCCCCGGTGCAGATTGGAGCGGAATTCACCCTCCCCGCCCTGGCGCTTCATGGCAGCAATAACCTTGTCGCCGATCACGAAGCAGCGGATATCGGCACCGCCGGCTTCCTTGATGAATTCCTGCACCAGGATGTCGGCTTTGAGCCCCATAAAAGCCTCGATAACACTTTCTGCGGCCTTGCGGGTCTCCGCCAGTACCACCCCGATGCCCTGGGTACCCTGCAGCAGCTTGATTACCACTGGCGCACCGCCCACCATCTCCAGCAGTTCCGGTACGTTGTCGGGTTTGTTGGCGAAGCCGGTCACCGGCATACCCACGCCCTTGCGGGCGAGCAGTTGCAGCGAGCGCAACTTGTCCCGTGAACGGGTGATGGCCACGGATTCGTTCAACGGAAAAACACCCATCATTTCGAACTGCCGCAATACCGCTGTGCCGTAGAATGTGACGGATGCACCTATGCGCGGAATCACTACGTCGAAGTTCTCCAGCACTTCTTCATGGAAATGGATTCTGGGGTCTGCCGAGGTAATGTTCATCGAACAGTGAAGGCAATCAATGACTTTCACTTCATGCCCGCGATTGACACCCTCTTCCACCAGACGCCTGGTGGAGTACAGATGGCGGTTACGCGAGAGAATCGCAATCTTCATTCGTTTTTCCTTAGCGCCGGTTCGCCGGCAAGATAGGAGCATTCAGGGATTACCAACGCCCGGCCTGCCATTGCGGTGCGGCCAAGCAACATCCGGAATCGCATTGAGTCGCGATTGGTCAGTGTCATCTCGATGGGCCATTCCTCGCCGCCGATAATCACCCGGGTTTCAATCACCAGCCGCAATTCCTGATGACCACCGGAATCGGAAACATTGCGCTCGTCCAGTATCGCAGCATCGCATTCGGCCACCTGATGCAGATTGTTCTGTACCGGGTGAACCCAGAACCGCACCCGGCGCTGGTCACCCTCGGTATAGGTTTCGGTACGAAAGGTATGCAGACAGGAAGTCCTCGCGCCGGTGTCCACCTTGGCCTTGATCCGGCCGATATCAAACTCCGGCAAGGCGACCCACTCGCGCCAGCCCAGCGTCAGCTTACCATCAACGTGGTCTGCAGCCGGTTGCTCGGGGCTCTCATCCTTTGTGGTCGACATCCGGTTCTCCCGTTGTTGTTGGCGTTTCCGGGCGCAATAACTGAGCCCGGAACGGTTCGGAATAACTTCCCGCAGGGCTGCAGCGAAAAAAGCGCCAGGACCAGGTAAAACACCAGCCGCCGCATCATCACCGTGTGGTGCCGTGACGCGCGCTCCCGCATAAAACCGGTCACGCCCCGCGCTGCAAGCGACGACAGTACGATACCAAGGACGATCAGAAAACACACTCCGATCCATTTGCCCCGTGCGATGTTGGCGACAAAGGCGGTGAAACCGGCGGCCACTATAATCCAATCAGTCCATCGCAGCGAATTAAAGACATCAGCTTTTTAAAGCTAACTGCATGATTTCAATTGAGGACCCTCCATGACGAACCTTGTCTGGTTCCGCAACGATCTGCGCATCGCAGACAATGCCGCACTGACCGCGGCCTGCAGACGGCAGGAGCCGGTTCAGGCCTGCTTTATCGTCACCCCCGGGCAGTGGCAGCAACACCACTGGTCTCCGGCGCGAGTCAGACTGGTACTCGATCACGCCAACGCAGTTTCCGGCCGCCTGGCCGAACTGGGCATCCCCATGACTTTCCTGACCGCCCCCGATTTCAGCGCAGGCATCCGCAAGCTGACAGAGCTTTGCGAGGCGCGGAGTATCAGCCATCTGCACTTCAACGAGGAGTACGGGATTAACGAAAGGCGGCGGGACAAGTCAGTGAAAGCCGCGCTGGAAGAACAGGGCGTGATGGTGAATAAATACCGCGATCAGACGGTCGCACCGGTTGGCAGCATACTCACTCAGCAGGACGAGCCCTACTCGGTATTCACGCCTTTTTCACGCAGCTGGCGCCGCTGGATCGATGATAATCAGCCAGCCGTGTTTCCGGTACCGGAAGCCGCGGGCGAGCCGGTCCGGGCTGAATCATTCAACCCCTCCGGCATCTTCCCCGATGAGTTCCCGGAACCGCCGCCAGCACTTGTCAAAACCGGCGAAGATGCCGCCCACGCCCAGCTCGAGCGCTTTCTGGATAACCGCGCAGGCAACTATAAAGCACTGAGAGATTTTCCCGCCGTCGACGGCACCAGCATGATATCGCCCTACCTCGCCAACGGGGTGCTCTCCGGCCGCCAGTGTCTGCTGGCAGCTCGCGAGCGTGCGGGCGGCGATCAGGAGGGCCTGACCACCTGGACCAGTGAAATCGCCTGGCGGGATTTCTACATCAACATTCTGTACCACTACCCCAGAATCAGCATGCGCCGAGCCTTCAAGCCCGAGACCGAATCGCTGACCTGGAACCCACCGGGTGACAACTTCGAAGCCTGGAAAAACGGCCGGACGGGTATACCCATCGTCGATGCCGCCATGCGCCAGCTCAACCAGACCGGCTGGATGCATAACCGGCTGCGGATGATTACCGCGATGTTCCTGACCAAGAACCTGTTTATCGACTGGCGCCTGGGGGAGGACTATTTCATGTCGAAACTGGCGGACGGCTTTCTCGCTTCAAACAATGGCGGCTGGCAGTGGAGTGCGTCCACCGGCACCGATGCAGCACCCTATTTCCGGGTATTCAACCCGGCCACCCAGAGCGAACGGTTTGACCCGGATGGTGATTTTATTCGCCGGTACCTGCCGGAAATCGCAAAGCTGGATAACAAGCGGATTCACCAGCCCTGGGCCGGTGGTGTTATCCCCGGTGGCTATCCCCGGCCGATCGTGGATCTGAAAGCAAGCCGGAAAGAGGCCATCGCCAGGTTTCAGGCCTTGAAGAATTAACAGCGTCGGAGCGCCCTCTGTCAGACTTCAGGACAGCCGTGGCCTGCCACCAGCCCGCTCGCCGCCTGCATTATGTGCTCACTCAGCAAGCGCAGATTTTCCTGCTGCGCCAATACCAGCGTGTTCACCGTCTCGCCATCAGCGGCTGCAGCGGCGGTTCGCAATCGGGCACTGCAGGTAAGCGGGCGCTTACCCTCATCATCCATGGCGGTCACCCGATACCGGGCCTCCAGCCAGGCCTGCTCACCGGCTACGGAATCAAAACGTGTTATCTGCAGCCGCAGGCCCACCTGCGGCGCATCGGTTGCGCCAGGCCCGAAGCCGGCAACCAGCGCACTGCGAATCTCCTCACCCAGGCTCGCACTCCACCAGTCGGAGGACAGCACCAGCAGTTCACTGTCAGCTTTTCTGATGACCAGCTCACTGCGATCAACCTGGGCCGGGACGCTGACACTGGTCACGCTGATGTCGGCCTGGCCGTAGCCCTGGATTTGCTGGGCTGGCGGCTGCATCAAAGTGTGAAACCGGACCTGGGGACTGGTGCAGGCCGCGAGGGCCAGCAGGCCCGCTACAATCAGCAGGTTTTTCAATGCCATCATGGCGTTAAAAATCGACTGTTTCATGGTCTGAGATCACTCCTGTCCTGTTGGTCCCGGCCCCGCAGCAGCGCTTCCGGGTGCCGCCGCAGATAATCCGAAAGCTGCCGCACGGATCGGGACATTCGCTCGACCTCGTTCAGGACCCGGTCGAGCTGTTCTCTTTCCGGCGAGTCAGCGGCAAACGCTTCCGCGGCTGACCCCAGCGCTGTGGAGAGAGATGCCAGAACGGTTTCCATTCTGGCGGCAAGCCTGTCAACGCCTCCCAGAGTGGTAAGAGTGGCTGGCAGCACCTCATCGTTGATCTGTTCAAGGGTCTGGTTCAGCTCCGCCAGGCCGCTGTCCAGATTGGCAGCAATGCTTTCAAAAGGCACCTTGTTCAGGCGGTCCACCAGGTTGATGAGCTGCGACTGGGCACGGTCGAGACCCGAAGGCCGGGTCGGCACACTGATGCCGCGGTTGCTGGAATCCATGGTCGCCGGTTCAGCATCGGGATAAACCTCCAGCGCGATATACAGCTTCCCCGACAGCAGATTACTGGTGCGGGCCTCGGCGCGAAGGCCCTCGCCGACAAGGCCCGCAAACAGTTCCCTGGCCGCACCACCGCCCTCATCCTGCCCGGAAGACTGTAAAAACTTCTGGTAAACATTGCCCATCAGCCGGGGATAGACAGTCGCCTCCACAATAACCGGAAAATTGCCTCCTTCGGAATCATAATCCAGGGTTATTCTGCTTACCGTCCCGATGGTCTTGCCTATGAAGCCGACTGATGCGCCTTCCTCAAGGCCCCGCAGTGACTGGGTGAAGCGCATGCGGATCTTCCGGGAAGGTCCCTTTTGCGGAGCCATCGCCTGCTCCCTGTTGCTGAACAGCTGAAACCGGGCATCAGCACCGGCGGGGGGCCTCTGCTGTCGGTCCTCGGGCGGGCTGCCAAAGGCCAGGCCCCCGGTTACCAGCGCCACCAGCGATTGCATGTCAACGTTCACTCCCCCGGTCCCAAGGTCAAGGTCAATACCGCTGGCATTCCAGAACCGTGTCGTATCTGTGACCTGACGGTCATGGGGAGCGGAAACAAACACCTCGATATTGACGCTCTCACCCGAATCCGCGAGCCCATAGGACACCACCTGTCCCACCGGCACCCTGCGATAGTAGACCGGCGAGCCCACGCTCAGGGAGCCCAGGTCACCGGCCTCGACCTGAAAGCGGCTGCCCGCCTGGTCATAGATAATCTGGGGTGGTGAATCCAGTGCCTCGAAGCTCTTGCTGGTACTGGAAGATGTTCCCGGGTCTGCCGCAATGTATCCTCCGGACAGGAGTGTCTCAAGGCCCGACACACCCGAGGCGTCTATCTGCGGCCGCACTACCCAGAACCGGGTATCCTCCCGCGTGAAAGCCTCTCCACTGCGGTTAAGCTCGACCGTGCCAATCACGCCGGAATGATCCTCGCTCAGCTTCAATTCGGTAAGCCTGCCGACAACCACATCACGATATTGCACAGGCGTCTTGCCAGCAGAGAGTCCGCCAGCGGTGGCAAAACGGATTTCGATGGTAGGCCCGATATCCTGCCAGGCACGGAAAAGCATGGACAGCCCGACCAGTGCCGCAACCAGCGGCACCAGCCACACCAGTGACACATGCCAGCGCCGCCGCTGAATTTCAGGCGGGGCTGGTTTGTTTGCCTGTGCGTCATTCATTCGCTTTTCCTGTATCCCATATCAGTCGGGGGTCAAAACTCAGGGTGGCCATCATGGTCAGCACCACAACCAGGCCAAAGTAAAGAATGCCGGGCCGCGGTTCAATGCCGCCCAGTGGCCCGAACTGGACCAGGGCGGTGAGCAGTCCGGCCACAAAGACGTCCAGCATCGACCAGTAGCCGATCAGTTCAAGCAGCCGGTAGAGCTGGGTACGCTCCTTGCGGGAGCGGGTGCTGCGCCATTGCACGGTTACCAGAAGATAGCCCAGGGCCAGGAATTTGGTCACCGGAACGCCGACACTGGCAATGAATATGATCAGTGCAATATCCCAGGCGCCCTGCTGCCAGAGCTCCACCACGCTGCCCAGTATTGTAGTGGTCGAGTCCCGGTGCAGGGCGCTGGTACGCATGATCGGCAAGGTATTGGCCGGAACATAGAGTACCAGCGCTGCCAGGGTGAGAGCCCAGGCACGGGTGATGGCGCCGGGTTTGCGGTAATGCAGTGGTGCCATGCAGCGCGCACAGTGGCTGGGACCGTTATCCATGGGAGAAGCATATTTGCAGCGGTGGCAAAGTCGCAGGTTGAGCTGTTCGGCGAATGGCGGTGTCATGATAACTGGTCCCACAGCATGCGGATATCCCGTCCGGCCACACCCACCATCAGCAGGCTTAGCGCCGCCAGGGCAAACAGGCCCGCGGCCGGCGCGGTATCGATGCGGCCAGTCAGTTTCACCACCGCCACCAGAGCACCAAGCAGGAACACCTCCAGCATGCTCCAGGGTCTGAGCACCTCAAGCAGCCGCATACAGGGCTGAAAACCGGGCGCATGGCGCTGCTTCCGGGCAAAGGCCAGCAGCCAGATCAGCAGTCCGATCTGGGCGGCGGGCACCAGAATTACCCCGAAAGCGGCGGTGACGCCGATCAGGCCTATCGAACCATCGAACAGTGCCAGAACAGCTTCCAGCAAAGTGGCGGAACCACTCTGATCGCGGGTGTAAATGCGAAGAATGGGATAAAAGCACACGAACGCCAGCAGTATGCCCGCAGTGGCGCTGAGCGCCAGCAGCTGGTCCACGCCAAGCCAGGGATGACGATCCAGCAGGGCCCCGCAACGCTGGCAGTGGGCGCGCTGGTGCCGGTCCAGCGCCTGGCGCTCGTATACCGAATCGCAGTATTCACAGATAACTAGCTGGGTCGATTCACTCATCCGGTCCTGGCCTGTATTAAAGCCTGAGTCTGGTCATACTCCGGGAGGGTTCAGCCAGTGGCCTGGCGCTGGCAGCAAACGGGGCAGCCGGGGTCGCGGGCAAGCTTCATTTCCCGCCACTCCATCTGCCAGGCGTCAAGCAGCAGCAGGCGGCCAACCAGCGGCTTGCCAACGCCGGTGATAACCTTGATGGCTTCCATTGCCTGGCAGGCACCAATCATCCCGACCAGTGGGCCAATGACCCCCGCTTGCGAACAGCTAAGCTCCTCGTTGCCCTGCTCAGAATACAGGCAGTGATAGCAAGGACTTGCGGCATCCCGCGGGTCATAGACTGAAAGCTGGCCCTCACCACGGATTGCGGCACCCGCCACCAGTGGCACACTTGCGGCCACACTTGCCCGGTTCAGGGCAAACCGGGTGGCGAAGTTATCGCTACAGTCAATGACCAGGCTGGCCGCCGCGACCTGCTGTTCAAGTTGCTGATCCGCCAACCGGGATGCAATGGCCACGACGGAAATGTCCGGGTTGAGGTTACGCACCCGGGCTGCCAGAGCCTCTGCCTTGCCTGAATCGAGGCTGTGCTGGTCGAAGGCAATCTGGCGCTGAAGGTTGGCCAGTTCAATCCGGTCGTCATCCACGATGGTCAGATGCCCTGCCCCGGCCGCCCCCAGATAGAGCGCCACGGGACAGCCCAGGCCACCAGCACCAACGATAAGCACACGGGCGGATTTCAGCCGGACCTGGCCGTTGATGTCAAAATTCGGCAGCAGAATCTGGCGGCTATAACGCAGCAGTTCTTCGTCGTCAAGCATTCAGATTGCCCCTCGGGTTATTAATCCGTACGTTAGCAAGCGAACAGGTCTTTGCAAAACACGCTGTTAATACTTTTCTGTACGCTTACTTTTTTGCTTATCAGTAAAGGTTCAAAACCGCCGGCATCCAAGCGTAAAACGGTCCCGTCGGCCGTAATCCTGTCGGGTTTCAACATTATCCAACCCGGCTTCCCGGTACAGAGTTCTTACCGCCCGGCCCTGCTCGTAACCATGCTCGATCAGCAGCCAGCCACCCTTGTTCAGCCGGGCCGGAGCAGCGCTGACGATGCGCCGGATATCGTCCAGTCCATCGGCCCCCGAGACCAGAGCGGATGCCGGTTCAAAACGGACATCACCAAGCGTCAGATGCTGGTCCTGTGCCGCCACGTAGGGTGGGTTGGAAACAATCAGATCGTAGTTTTCCGACGGCAATTCAGCAAACCAGTTGCTCAATACAACGGTCACCGGCAGCCCGAGGGTCATGGCATTCCGCGCCGCCAGCTCGACCGCCTGCTGCCGGGAATCGCAGGCCCGCACTACCCAGCCCGGACGTTCACTGGCCAGCGCCAGGGCAATGGCACCCGTGCCGGTGCCCAGGTCCAGGACGCTTGCCT
>NZ_DATFKH010000162.1:0-7706 GCF_035268745.1 Marinobacter sp. | reverse complement strand
AGCAGGTTCAGTTCACTGTAACGCAGGGCCCGAAAGGTCCTCAGGCGGAGAACGTAACGCCGGTCTGACACACTGGAGTTACCGACCCGCCCTTTGCCCCTCACGGAAACAGGGAAAAGCAGAAGCCGGCGAAAGCCGGCTTTTCTGTGTCAGCCGCAGGCAAAGTAACTTCAGACGCTGGCCGCTTCGTGGACGGTCCCGGCGGCGGTCGATGGATCCGTTCCCACCACTTGCGAAACCGCACTGAAAAGCGCCTGCAATGTCGCCGAAGTGGTATCTTCCGCCAGCGCAGCGGCACTGCAGTGCTCGCCGTTCGCAGTCACCCGGATACAGGCAAGCGCATTCGCCCTGGTGCCTTCACTCAGGGCGAACTCGTCATAGGCCTCTACGGCGATGGCGACATCAAACAGCTTTTCCAGCGCCGCCGAGACTGCTTCCACGGCACCCAGCCCATGGCCAGTGATGGTCGTGGGGCTGGTTTGCGCACCGATAGTCACCGTCGCATGAACGCCATTATCGTCCCGATGCAGATCGTATGAGCGCAACTCCCAGGCTTTGTTGACCTTCAGGTAGCAGTTTTCGAACAGCCGGTGAATGGTCATCGAATCAATCTCGCCGCCGTTGGTCTCGGCCTCACGCTGTACCACCTTGCTGAACTCTATCTGCAGCCAGCGCGGCAGACTGATGTTGTAGTCCCGCTCCAGCACATAGGCGACCCCGCCTTTACCGGACTGACTGTTGATACGTACGACTTCCTCGTACCGGCGCCCCAGGTCGCGGGGATCAATCGGCAGATAGGCCACGTTCCAGCGGTCGCCATCGCGCCGTTGGGCCAGGCACTTGCGGATCGCGTCCTGGTGACTGCCGGAAAACGCGGTAAACACCAGCTCGCCCGCGTACGGATGCCTGGGGTGGGTCGAGATTTGGGTGCAGGCTTCCACCACATCGGTGATCTCGGCGATGCCGGAGAGATCCAGCATCGGGTCGATGCCCTGGGAATAGATATTCATGGCCATGGTTACCAGATCCATATTGCCGGTCCGCTCACCGTTGCCCATCAGGGTACCCTCAACCCGATCAGCACCCGCCATCACCGCAAGCTCGGCGGCAGCGACCGCACAACCCCGGTCATTATGGGTGTGTACGCTGATGGCAATATGTTCGCGATAGCGCAGGCGATCACAGATCCATTCAATCTGGTCGGCGAACACATTGGGTGTCGCCATTTCAACGGTTGCCGGCAGATTAATCACCACCGGCTGGCCCTGGTCCGGGCGCCAGATATCGTTTACCGCATCAATCACTTCTGCGGCGTAATCCATCTCGGTCCCGGTAAAGCTCTCAGGGGAATACTGAAAGGTCCATTCGGTGTGCGGATACTTTTCGGCGATCGCCTTCACTACCCGGGCGCCGTTCACGGCGACCTCTTTAACCCCTTCCCGGTCCATGCCGAACACCTGCTCACGCTGCACCGTCGAGGTAGAATTGTAGACGTGGACAATTGCCCGCCTGGCGCCCTCAAGCGCTTTATAGGTACGTTCGATCAGCTCCGGGCGAGCCTGGGTGAGAACCTGAATCTGCACATCTTCCGGAATCCGGTCTTCTTCAATCAGCTTGCGGCAGAAATCGAAATCCGGCTGGCTGGCGGCCGGAAACCCGATCTCGATTTCCCTGAAGCCGACTTTAACCAGCAAATCGAACATCCGCTGCTTCTGGGCAACTGTCATGGGTTTTACCAGTGCCTGATTACCATCACGAAGATCCACCGCACACCAGCGTGGTGCTTTCTCAATAATCTGGTCAGGCCAGCGGCGGTCTGTTTTGGCGACCGGCCTGAAGGGGATGTATTTCCGATGGTCAAAAGCCATAGCGTTGTGTTCCTTGCTACCGGAGAATTCGATTTCTGTGATTGAGTAACAGCTTACAGGCTCTGGCGGGGTTAATGATTGCTTTTTCGCCAGTAAAAGTTTAATTATTATCTCTTTATTGCGCAATTAACGTTAAAGGTGGATTTTTATGTCAGACAATAGCCAGAAACTGATTAAAATAGACAGGATTGATCGCAATATTCTGGAGCAACTGCAGCAGGACGGGGCGTTGACCAATCAGGAACTGGCCGACAAGGTCGGCCTCTCACCTTCTCCCTGCCTTCGACGGGTACGGGCACTCGAGGAGGCGGGCATTATCCGGCAAAAGGTAACGATTCTGGATCACAAGAAACTGGGACTGTCACTGACCGCCATTATCCTGATTGGCATGGACCGTCACACCCCGGAACGCTTTGCCGAGTTCGAATCAAAGGTGGGCGAGTATCCTGAGATCCAGGAGTGCTACCTGATCACCGGTCAGGATGCCGATTACATGCTGAAAGTGGTGGTGCCGGACATGGACCATTACCATCACTTCCTGCTGAACCGTATCACCCGGATTCAGGGCGTCAGCGGTGTACACTCCAGCTTCGTGCTCAGGCGGGTGATCGACAGCACTTCATTACCCCTGGGATACCTGGCCAGTTGAGGCCGTGGCCGGGTCATACATCGACCCAACCGCCAGTCTCTGTCTGTACCTTGTCTGATTGGCTCCGTACAATGGCGGGAACTGTAAGTCTTTGAAAGCATACTAAGCTGAAAGAAAGCAGGCGGACGTGTCCGCCTACTTTCCTACTCATTAGTAGTTTCGGGCTCATCACCAATTCCAATAATTGCTGACGGACACCATTATGCAAGCAAGCCGTTTTCTGATCGCCACCCAGAAAGAGACCCCCGCAGACGCCGAGATCATCAGCCACCAGATGATGCTCCGGGCCGGCATGATTCGCAAACTCGCCTCCGGTCTTTACACCTGGTTGCCCCTGGGGCTTCGCGTGTTGCGCAAAGTCGAGCGGATTGTCCGCCAGGAAATGGACAAAAGCGGCGCCCAGGAAATTCTCATGCCCGCCATTCAGCCGGCTGAGCTGTGGCAGGAATCAGGACGCTGGGAGCAATACGGGGGCGAACTGCTGCGGATGCAGGATCGTCATGGCCGGGACTTCTGCTTTGGCCCGACTCATGAAGAAGTGATTACCGACGTGATTCGTAACGAGCTGAAAAGCTACAAGGAACTGCCGGCAAATTTTTACCAGATCCAGACCAAATTCCGGGATGAGCGTCGTCCTCGTTTCGGCGTCATGCGCGCCCGTGAGTTCATCATGAAGGACGCCTATTCGTTTCACCTCACCAGGGAATCCCTGAATGACACCTATCAGGTAATGCACCAGACCTACTGCTCAATCTTTGATCGCCTGGGCCTGGACTATCGCCCGGTAGAAGCAGATTCCGGCGCCATCGGTGGCAGCGCGTCCCACGAATTCCATGTGCTGGCGGCTTCGGGCGAGGATGCCATTGTCTTCAGCACCGGGAGCAGCTATGCCGCGAATATCGAGAAAGCGGTAGCGCTGCCACCCCGGGGCGAGCGACCTGCCCCCTCGGAAGAGATGAAAGAGGTGGCAACACCCGGGCAGCGCACGATCGACGCAATTGCCGCTTTCCTGGGAATTGATGCCACGGCAACGATAAAGACCCTGCTGGTGAAGGCGGACGCCGGTGACGATGACGAAGGCAACGGCGGCCTGGTCGCGCTGATTCTGCGTGGCGATCACAACCTTAACGAAATCAAGGCCGAGAACCTTGCCGGTGTGGCGGAACCGCTCACCATGGCTACCGATGAGGAAATCGAGCAGGCCATCGGCTGCAAGGCAGGCTCCATTGGCCCGGTCAATCTGTCGGTGCCGGTAATCGTCGACCGCAGCGCGGCTCATCTGGCGGACTTCGTGTGTGGTGCCAACAAGGAGGGTTATCACCTGACCGGCGTTAACTGGGAACGGGATCTGCCACTGGCCCGCGTTGAAGACCTGCGTGACATCGTGGAAGGTGATCCGAGCCCGGACGGCAAAGGCACACTGGAAATCCGCCGGGGCATCGAAGTGGGCCATATCTTCAAGCTCGGTAACAAATACAGCAGGGCCATGAACGCCACGGTTCTGGACGAAAACGGCAAAAACAACATCCTCGAGATGGGCTGCTATGGTATCGGGGTATCACGCATCGTGGCTGCTTCCATCGAGCAGAACCACGACGACAAGGGTATTATCTGGCCGGATGCGATCGCACCATTTGAAGTGGCGATTGTCGTCCTCAACGGTCACAAATCACCGCCGGTGCAGGAGGCTGGTGAACGGCTTTACGCGCAACTCAGGCAGGCAGGTTTTGATGTCCTGCTGGACGACCGGAAAGAGCGGCCTGGCGTGAAGTTCGCAGACATGGAGCTGATCGGTATTCCCCATCGCTTTGTGGTATCTGAACGCGGGCTGGAAGCTGGAACGCTGGAATACAAGGGTCGTCGCGATGCCGAAAAGCAGGACATTCCGTTGGGTGAAACCCTTGCCTTCCTGATCGACCAGTCCCCGCGAACCGGCCTTTGACTTCAGAGCCCGGTAGTGGCACCGCCGACGACACCGGGCTCGATTTCAAGCCTGACGCCGAATCTTGACTGCACGTCCTCCCGGATGCGGGAGGCGAGGTTCAGAACATCCTGTCCGCTTCCATCCGAGTGATTGACCAGCACCAGAGCCTGACGGTTGTGCACCCCCACCCGGTCATTGCGGTAGCCCTTCCAGCCGCACTGATCGATCAACCATGCCGCGGCCACTTTGGCGGAATCTTCTGCCGGGTATCCGGCCAGATCGGGGTGACGCTCTTTCAGGGAACGCCATTCGGTCCCCGGAATAACAGGGTTCTTGAAAAAACTGCCGACATTGGGAAGCTGGTCCGGGTCGGGCAGCTTTCGTCGACGCACGGCCATCACGGCCTGAGCCACATCGGATGGCGTGAGCTGGCTGGTGTCCTGGTCACTGAAGTAGTCTTTCAGGTCATGGTATTGCAGTTGCAGGTCGCGGGTCCGCGACAACCGGAAGCGGACCCGAATAATGATGTAGCGCCCGGGCTCATGCTTGAACAGACTGTCCCGGTAGCTGAACCGGCACTGTTCATTGGTAAGCCGGATTACCTTTCCCGTGGTACGGTCCAGGGCGGTCAGATCCACCATGGTGTCTGACAGTTCGGTGCCATAGGCACCGATATTCTGAACCGGCGCAGCGCCCACCGTGCCCGGAATCAGCGCCAGATTCTCAAAGCCGCGATAACCGGCCTTCGCCGCATAAAGCACACAATCGTGCCAGGGCTCACCGGCCCCGAGCTCAAGAACGGCCGAGTCACTATTTATTTCCTGCCAGCAGCGGCCGGTTATTCCCACCTGCACAACCAGCCCCGAAAAATCCCCGGCAAACACCAGGTTGCTGCCACCGCCAAGAATCAGGGTCTCAAGATTCTGCGCATCGGCCCATGCAATGGCGTGGCGAAGGTCATCGGTGGAGCGCGCGCGGGTAAAGTAACGGGCGCTCGCGTCAATGCCCAGGCTGTTTTTGTCCCGCAGGCTGACAGCTTCCTGAAGTACGTTCAATTCAGCGTCTTCCGGAGTTCTGCCAGAAGCCCTTCGCTGGCTTCCTGGATAAGGTCCAGAACCGTGTCGAAACCCTTCTCGCCGCCATAATAGGGGTCCGGAACTTCGTCATGACTGGAACGCCCATAATGCAGGAAAAGCTCCGGCCGGGTGCCACCGTTGCGCTCCCGGATTCGCTGAACGTCGGCCAGGTTCTGCTGGTCCATCACCAGCACATAATCGAAGGCCGTCAGGTCAGAGGCCTGAATCTGGCGGGCCCGCAAGTCGCTGATATCAACGCCGCGCCTGGCTGCAGCAGCCCGCGCCCGGGCGTCGGGCGCCTTGCCCACATGCCAGCTGCCGGTTCCGCAGGAACTGATGCTTACCTTATCAGCGAGACCCGCCGCTTCCACCACTTTGCGGAATATCCCCTCGGCACTGGGGGAACGGCATATGTTGCCGAGGCAGACAAAAAGCACATTCACGGACTCACTCATGCAGCACTCCAGCTTTATCGACCATGGCTCTGAGTCGCTCGAGATCCTGTTCGGTATCCACGCCGGCGGCTGGTGTAACACAGGCCTCCGCTACATGTATCAGGGCGCCCTGATACAGTGCCCGCAACTGCTCCAGCGACTCGGTGATTTCAGTCGGAGCTGGCCCCCAGGTCACAAACGCACGCAGCAGGCTCACCCGGTAACCATAGATACCGATATGCCGGAAATAGCGGGCGCTGGCCGGCATGGGCAGTTTACCGGGGGAAGCCGGATTCACCGCCCAGTCCTGCCGTGCCCAGGGAATCGGAGCCCGGCTGAAATAGTGAGCCATGCCCCGGGCATCTGTGACAACCTTGACCACGTTGGGGTTGAACAGGGTTGGCGTATCGGTAATCGGCTCGCACAGGGTGGCGATGGCGGCTTCCGGAAAGGCTTCGAGATTGGCCGCCACCTGGTCAATCAACCGGGACGGGATCAGCGGCTCGTCACCCTGGACGTTGACTACGCGGTCACGGGGTTCAAAGCCCAGCTTGCGAGCGACCTCTTCCAGTCTGTCGGTACCACTGGCATGGGCGGTTGAGGTCATCACCACTTCCGCGCCGAATTGCCGACACACGGTTTCTATGCGGCTGTCGTCTGTTGCAATCACTACGCGCGCCGCGCTGCTCTCGCTGGCGCGCTCGTAGACATGCTGAATCATCGGCTTACCGCCGATATCCGCCAACGGCTTTCCCGGCAGCCGGGTCGAAGCGTATCGTGCCGGTATCACCACAATGTACGACATAAAAATTCCGTCAGTGTTTATCCAGCCGCTCGTCGGTGGTCAGGGTGCGGGCTTCGGAACTGAGCATCACCGGTATGCCCTCACGGATCGGAAAGGCCATGGCATCCATATAGCACACCAGCTCGGTGCGATCATTGTTCAGTTTCAGATCTCCTTTGCAGACGGGGCACGCCAGCAAAGCTACCAGTTTTTTGTCCATGCTGTTTCTCTTTCTCGGGCCTTTTCAGGCCTTTTCAGATTTTCAGATTTTTTCGGCTTTTGCCGCCACTTACTAATGAACAGGAAAGTAGGCGGACGTGTCCGCCTACTTTCTTTCAGCCTAGTATGACTGACCAGTTGCTTCTACCGCCGCCAGAAAAGCCCGGGAAAACGCATCCGGCAGCCTGGCTTCAATCTCCAGCACCCAGGCGTTGGCTGGCGCCAGTTCACGGCACTTCACCGCATCCTTTGCGGTCATCACCAGCCATTGACCAGCGTCACACTGCAGGTCCCGGGCCCTGAACCGGTGATGGTCCGGCAGCGCGCGCTCAGTTACCTGCGCGCCAAGCGCTCTCAGGGTATCGAAAAAGCGCGCGGGGTTGCCGATACCTGCCACCGCCAGCACTGACCTCCCCTTCAGGTCATCCAGAGGTATCCGTTGGCCACTGGCGAGATCCCTGACCGCCGTTGGCGCCAGAGTCATGGTGTACTGTTGCGGATGTTCGATATCACCGAGCCAGCCACCGTTGGTGACGACAAAATCGACCAGGTCGAGGCGCGACCCGGGCTCTCGCAACGGGCCCACTGGAATCAGGGCACCATTGCCAAGGCCCCGGCTGCCATCAAAAACGGCCAGCTCGACATCCCGCGGCAACCGATAATGCTGTAATCCATCGTCGCACAGTATGACATTTCCCAGCTTCTCATCCAGAGCCCAGAGCGCACCACGGCGGCGGTCGGGATCGACCACT
>NZ_DATFKH010000161.1:0-1817 GCF_035268745.1 Marinobacter sp. | reverse complement strand
CGCGCTCACCTTTCATGCTTTTCTCGGCCTGACGCTCCCGTTCGGCACGCTTTCGGGCCTTGCGCTGTGCAATGAGGCTCGCGGCTTCGCCACCCACATGAACTTCCCCGCGCCGTTCGGCCAGACGAATCTGGCGTTCGCGCTCGGCAAAGCGGGCTTTCTGGTCTTCGGTCAGCGACCCGATGCACTGATGGCAGCTCACGCCCTGCTGGTATTCCGGGCGCTGCTTGTCAGCTTCCGTAATCGGACGGCGGCAGGCATGACACTGATCATATTCACCCCGTTCCAGCCGGTGGTTCACCGTTACCCGGTCATCGAACACAAAACACTCACCGCGCCACAGGCTTTCCTGCTCGGGCACTTCCTCCAGATATTTCAGGATGCCGCCCTTCAGGTGATACACCTCGTCAAAGCCCTGCTCCTTCAGGTAGGCGGTGGATTTTTCACAGCGAATGCCGCCGGTGCAGAACATGGCGACTTTCTTGTGGCGGCCAGGCTCAAGATTCCGTTTCACATAGTCCGGGAATTCGCGGAAGGTGTCGGTAGCCGGATTCTGTGCGTTTGCGAAGGTGCCGATTTCGACCTCGTACTGATTGCGGGTATCGACCACCAGCACGTCAGGGTCGGAAATCAGGGCGTTCCAGTCTCTGGGTTCAACGTAGGTGCCGACAATACGCTTGGGGTCGATACCATCCACACCCATGGTGACGATTTCTTTCTTGAGCTTGACCTTGGTGCGCTTGAACGGCTGGATATCAACAAAGGATTCTTTGTAGTCGATGCCACCAAAGCGGCCGTCGGAATCCAGCCAGGCCTTGATGAGGTCCACACCGCCGCGGGGACCGGCAATGGTGCCGTTGATGCCTTCCCGGGCGAGCAGCAGGGTGCCGCAGACATTGTGCTGATGCATCAACTGCAAAAGAGGACGGCGAAGGGACTGGTAATCATTCAGTTCGGCAAAACTGTAAAGCGCACAGACAACAACGTTCTGGCTCATAAACCTGGTTTCCTCTGCGGGCCGGATCGTAAATCCGGAGCATGTATTTCAGCTCTCGCTGCGCCGGCTACTGACTGGCAAGCTCGCGCTCAACCACCGCTGACAGCTGACCCCAGCCGGGCCGGGGCAGCAGGATGTTGTCAACGAAAACTGTCGGCGTGCTGTTCACCCGAAGCTGCACGGCTACCTGGCGGCTGCGTTCGATCGCCTCAACGTGCAGTTCCGTATCCATGCAACGCTGGAACCGGCGGGTTTCAAGCCCCAGTTCATCGGCATAACGGGTGAACATGGCGGCCGCGCTGCCGGAGCCACTCCATTCATACTGGTTGTCGAAAAGCATATCGTGCATGGCCCAGAAGCTGCCCTGATCACCGGCACAACGGGCCGCCAACGCCGCTGGCACCGCATTCTGATGCTGCCGGAGGGGCAAGTCAAAAAACACGAACCGGACCTGACCCGACTCCACATACTGCTTCTTCAGCTTCTGGACAGCGCCGGTAAACTGCTGGCAGGCAGGACACTGATAGTCGGCGAATTCACGCACCACAACCGGGGCATCGGGGCTACCGACCGAGACACCGTACTGGTCGACCATCGCCGGAAAGGCTTTGGCCTCGGGTCCGGCGGTTGGCAAGGCATCGGATGTCGGGTCCGGCGTCGCGGTGATGACATAGACAATGGCAATCACCAGGAGCAGAACACCAGCGCCAAGGCCGATCATCAGGGGTTTCTGGCTTTTCTTCGCCTTCGGTGCGGCTGGCTGGCCGGTGTTCTTGCGACGCTTGGCTTCGCCCATGGGCGGAACTCCTTGAATATGCGG
>NZ_DATFKH010000160.1:0-19919 GCF_035268745.1 Marinobacter sp. | reverse complement strand
GTCAGCCCGCCAGTTCCACCAGGATAATCTGGTCGCCATAATCCAGCAGATCCTGGAGGAAACCGGTATGCCGGCAGCCGACCTGGAGCTGGAGATAACCGAAAGCGCCCTGATTTATGAGGTTGAGTCCGCTATCGTCACAATGTCTCAGCTGATCGGCCTGGGCGTCAGCATTTCCCTGGACGACTTCGGTACCGGCTATTCCAGTCTCAGCTACCTCAAACGCTTCCCCATCGACACACTCAAGATCGACAAATCATTCATTGCCGAATTTACGACAGACCCTGGCAGCAAGGTGATCGTCAACACCATCATTGCCATGGCTCACAGTCTGGAACTGAAGGTCATTGCCGAGGGTGTCGAGACCGAGGAGCAACTGGCAATGTTGTACGAGCGTGGTTGCGACCAGGCCCAGGGCTACCTCTTTTCCCGACCCTTGCCTTACGAGGAGGCAATAGCCAAGGCGCGGCTTTGATGGTTGTGTAGAAATCCAGCATCTGACGTTGCTGATAACAGGAGCACCCAAATGACCGGCCCTCTGGACGGCGTCCGCATTATTGACCTGACCGCGATGATATCCGGCCCTCTGGCAACCATGATGCTGGCGGACCAGGGGGCGGAAGTGATCAAGGTGGAGAACCCGGCAGGCGGTGATTTCACCCGCTCCGCCGCCAACCGCCAGGGCGGTATGTCAGCGCTGTTTCTCAACAACAACCGCAACAAGAAATCGGTGGCGCTGAACCTGAAGGAGCCCGAGGGACGCGAGGCACTGTTGAAACTGGTGGCGACGGCTGACGTGTTTGTACAGAACTTCCGGCCCGGCGTCATAGCGCGTATGGGCCTGGGCGAGGAGGAATTACGCAAGGTGGCGCCCGGGCTCATCATGGTGTCTGTCAGCGGTTTCGGAGATTCCGGCCCCTATGCCCAGCGCCCGGTCTACGATCCGCTGATTCAGGGCCTGTCGGGTCTGGCCACGGTGCAGGCCGGCGCTGACGGGCGGCGCCCGCAACTGGTCAGAACCATCCTGCCGGACAAGCTCACCGGGGTGACCGCCGCACAGGCCATTACCGCGGCGCTCTTTGCCCGTGAGCGCACCGGCGAGGGCCAGCACATCCGGCTCTCCATGCTGGACGCCATTGTCGCCTTTCTCTGGAGTTCGGACATGGGCAGCCAGACCTTTGTTCACGGTGACCTGCCACAACAGGAAGCCGCCAGCTTCCAGGATCTGATTTACGAGACCACCACCGGCTATATCACCATTGCGGTCCAGAATGACCGCGAATGGCAGGCTATCATCCGCGCACTGGAGCGGCCGGAATGGGCCGGGGACGCAAGATTCAGGACCGCAGAGCTGCGGCAACAGAACATCGATGCCCGGCTCGAGCTGATTCAGTCGGTCATCCGCACCGATTCCGCGGAACACTGGCTGGCCCGGCTTGAGCAGGAGCGGGTGCCCTGCGCCCCGGTCCTGACCCGTGCTCAAATGCTGGATCATCCCCAGGTCCGGGCGAACGACCTGTTGCTGAACTACCAGCACCCGCAGGCCGGGCTTATTCGCCAGAGCCGTGCTCCCTCCCGGTTCTCGGCAGCGCCGGACCATGACTGGCAAGGTGCTCCGACCCTTGGCCAGCATACCCGGGCCCTGCTGACCAATTGTGGATATTCCCCGGAGGAGATTCAGGACATGATCGATTCCGGCACAGCCGGCGGCTGACCTGCTCAGTTATCCCGCAGTAAAACCGCCGGATCAAGCCGCATTGCCCTCAGTGTTGGCACCAGGCCACCGAGCAGGGCAAGTGCGCTGACAGTCCCGGCAACCACAGCGCCTGTCCACCACAGGTCTGCTGCCGGTAACTTCAGCGCGAGGTCTGCCACCGGCAGCGCAATCAGCGAGCCGAGGCCTGTCGCAAAAACAGTCGCCAGCAACGTCAGCAGTCCGGTTTCGAGCAGCATGGAAAGCCGGATAGCCTGATGCCTGGCGCCGAGGCAGTGCAGCAGGTTGGCTTCATACAACTGGCGCCTGCGGCTGACGCTGACCACGCTGGACAGCACCAGCAGGCTGGCCATCAGGCTGACGGTGGCCACGGCTGCAAGTCCGGCGGCGGCCTTGTTGAGCAGGCCGCCGGCGGTTTCAAGCCAGTCGGCGGTGCGCAGGGTGATGACGTTGGGGAGATTGCTGGCCAGCCATTGCTGCGACTCCCTGGCCGCCGGGTCGCTCTGGTAGACCGCGCCGACGTACAGGCTGATCAGCTCGTCCAGGGCACCCTCCTGAAGAATACCCTCAAACCAGAACCGGGTCTGCAGGCCTTTTTGCCGGTAGATAGCCCGGATCTCGGCGGCAATCGGCCGGTCCTGCGCGGTAAACTCTATCCGGTCGCCAACACCCAGCCCGAGCTGGTAAGCCTCCCGGTCTTCCATCGCCATAAAGGCCGGCTCGCCCGCTGGCGCAGGTTGCGACCACCAGTTGCCCTCGACCAGTTCCAGGCCTTCGGGATTGCCCGACAGGTAACTGAGCTTGTATTCATCACCCATGGCTTCGCGCCTGGCCGGCGGATCGTCGGCGAGAACAGCGGCAACCGGCTTCCGGTTAATCTTCGCCAGACGGGCACGAACCATGGGGAGCAGTTCTGTCGTGCTTGAGGGGTCAAGCGACTCAAGGCCGGACTCCAGCGGATCCATCTGGTCCGGAAACACCTCATAGAGAATCAGCGCCGGCGCATCCGCCGGTATTGTGGTTTCCAGCGCCCGCAGCAGGGTGGTGACGATCAGGGTGCAGGCCACCACCAGGGTCAGCGCGGTACCCAGCGAGAGCAGTGTTGCCCGCAGCGGCGAGTCCGGCCGGTGCAGGTTGGCCAGCGCCAGACGCCGGGCAAAGTTACGATCGGCAAAGCCGCTGTTTTCCAGCGCCCTGGCGACCCGCCGCAGCCCCTTGATAATGCCCTCCAGCAAGCCCCAGAGCACGATAACAGCCAGCAGGAACAGGAACCCCAGTTGCGGCGATGGCAGCCAGAACAGGGTTGCGGAAATATAGACCGCCAACAACAGATAACTGGCTACCCGCCAGCTCCGGGGCTCATGACTGGCAGCCCTGACCTGGCCCCGGAAAAGCCCGGCCGGTGAGGCCGCAAGCGCCCTCGCCAGCGCCGGTAGCGCGAAGACGTAAGCCGTCAGCACCGCAAACAGCCAGCTCAGAAGCAAGGGTACGAACCACAGCGAGATCCAGTCACCTGCCCCACCCGGTCCGGCCAGGTCATAGGCATCGCCGGCCAGGCCTATCGCCAGCGCAGAAAGCCCCAACCCGATTCCGCCGCCGATCAGGCCGGCCAGACTCCCCAATATACCGATCTGGAAAAGATAGATACCAACCAGGGGTTTACGGCGCAGGCCGAGGGTCTGCAGGGTCGCAATGGTACCCAGCTTTTCATCCAGGTAGGCATGTATGCTGTTGGCCACTCCCAGGCCGCCGATGAACAGGGTGGTGAAAGCGATAAGAATGAGCGCGGTTGCAATCTGGTCCAGCCGTTCGGAGATCCGTTCACTGCGCTCGGCAAAAGTGGTGGTGTCCCAGTCCGGCTCCGGGAAAGCCTGTTCGAACTGTTCCAGCCAGACGTCCAGATCCTGACCGGTCTGCACCCGGTACTCGTAGTCGACGCGGCTGCCAGGACGGATCAGGTTGGTGGCATCCAGCGCCTGATCGGAAATCATGATCGGCAGGCCACGCCAGTTGGCCCTCAGATTGCGGTCCGGCTGTTCCTCAATCAGGCCGCTGATGCGAAAGGTCGCCGCGCCAATCTGAATCAGGTCACCGATGGACTGGCCCAGCCGTTCGGCCAGCATGGGGTCGATAATGGCGCCCCAGAGCCCGTCTTTCTGTTCATGAAGCTCCTGACGCGGCTGGTCCGGTGACAGTTGCAGCTCACCGTAGAGCGGATAAGCCGCGTCCGGAACCAGAATTTCGGCCCGGAAAAAACCCTCACCGTCGGGGCCGCTGACAATGGTGTCGAACTCACGAACCAGCGAGATGCGACCGGTACCGCTGATCCAGTCCAGCACCTCATCGGGTAGAGGCTGATTGGCGTCAAGCTCGACATCCCCGCCCAGCAGTGCCCGGGTATCGGCCAGCAGGCTCTGCTCGATGACCCGGTAGAGACTGGCCGTAGCCGCCACCAGGGTGACGCCGAGGATCAGGCAGGCCAGAAAGACTTTAAGGGCGGAGATGCGTGAGCGCAGATCGGCGAACGCGAACTTCAGCATCCACAGCGGTCGGGCGGCGGTTTCAGAGCTCATAGAGGCGCCCGCCCTCCATCCTGACCCGGTGATTACAACGCCCGGCGACGCGCTCGTCGTGGGTCACCAGGATCAGCGTGGACCTGCTTTCCTTATGGAGATCAAACAGCAGCGACAGTACCTTTTCGCCGGTTTCCCGGTCCAGGTTGCCTGTTGGCTCGTCCCCCAGCAGCAGACTGGGCTGGTGGACAAGGGCACGGGCAATGGCAACACGCTGCTGCTCACCCCCGGAGAGCTGTCCGGGGTAATGCTGCAGCCGATGACTCAGGCCCACGGCATCCAGCATCGCGAGAGCCTGTTCCCGGGCGTTTGCCTGGCCGGCAATTTCCAGTGGCAGGCTGACATTGCCAAGCGCGGTCAGGCCGGGCAGCAGATGAAACGACTGGAAGATGATGCCGAGGTGCGCACTGCGCCAGTCCGCCAGGGAATTGGAATCCATGTCGCCCAGGCGCTGGCTGCCCACCAGGATTTCGCCGCGGTCCGGGCGTTGCAGGCCGGACAGCAGCAGAAGCAGTGAGGTTTTGCCGCTGCCAGACGGGCCGGTAATCGCCAGTGTCTCACCCGGTGGCACCGTGACTGAAGCACTGTTGAGCACCGAAACAGTGCCGGACTCTGTCGGGTAGGCGAGGTGAATATCATTCATCTGGACGCGGGTGGACACAAGGGCACCTTTCTGTTGATCCCGGATTTCGCTCGCAACACAACCATGAAATAAATCTGACTGCCGCGAACCGCCATGAGCGTAAGCTAGAATACGTGCCATTGGCCAGACCGGCGCAACCCGGTTGGACCGGATTCTGAACGAGATGCGACGCCAACAGACAGCTCGGGATCATGTAGAATGGCGATATCACTCTAAAGTTTGGAGGTCTTATGGATTCGACTCGGAAGTACACAGCCGAAGCACCCCCATTGCAGGAAGTGCAACAGACCCGGGGGCCGCTCGTGCTGGAATTCGGCACCTCCTGGTGCGGCCATTGCCGCGCTGCCCAGCCCTATATCAACGAGGCATTTACCTCGGGCCCGGACCTGCCACACCACAAGATTGAGGATGGCAAGGGCCGGCCTCTGGGCCGCGCTTTCAGGGTCAAGCAATGGCCAACGCTGATTTTTCTGCGTGATGGCGAGGAGGTAGAGCGTCTGGTCCGTCCTGCGGATTCGGCCTCCATTACCCGCGCTATGGCGAGGATCGAGCAGAACTGAACGCAGTGGGCTGAAGACCTGGTGTGGCGAAGCCGCAACCGGCACAATGGCATTCAACCGGATTAAAACAGAATAATAACGGGGACAAAAATGACAGCCTACGCAGTCGGACAGATCACCATAAAAGACCCTGTCAAGTGGCAGGACTACAGGAGCAAGCTTCCGGGAACCCTGCCCCCCTGGGGCGGGGAACTTGTGCTTCGCGGGACGCGGGCGAAAGCGCTCGACGGGGAGCAACGCCATACGGATATCGTGGTGATCCGCTTCCCGGACCTGGACTCCGTGGTCAGCTGGCATGACTCACCGGCATACCAGGCGCTGGTTCCGCTTCGGAAAGAGGCCGCAGAGGTGGACCTGATCCGTTACGAGGCCGACTCATAGGAGCGCTCCAGCTCCTCACGCACCGCCTGTACAGCGCTGTCGGCGATAAGCCCTGCACTGGCTGCATGCTCCGCCATCGCCAGGTTGTCAGCGGCCAGTATCAGGTCGCAGCCGGCCTCACCGGCTTCACGGGCCAGCCTGTCAATGGCCTCCGAACGCTTGTCGCAATTACTGACATCGCGGATATAAATGCCCAGTATACGGTCGGGATCTTCCCGCAGAATGCGGCTGTAGACCTCCGGGTCACGCTGCCCGGAATCACCAATCAGAATAAACCGCATGTCCGGGTACATCCCGAGGATATGACGAATCGCATCCCGTTTGTGATCTTTCGCCCGTCGCGGCAGCGGGCTGCCGCGCTTCATCCCCCACTCCCGCAGTATCAGGATCGGCCCATGGGGAATCTGGTTACGGCGAAAAACCTCCGCCAGCACCTGGTAGATACTCCAGGGCGCCCGGGACACATAGAACAGAGGGTTGCCCTCATGATGATCGCGGCCGGCATGGAAGCCCTGGTACAGGGCCGGGACTCCGGCATAAACCACACGGCTGTCAGCACCCTGAGCAAACAGGCGCCACATCATCCTGGCGGTATTGGCAACGCCGGTGTAGACCACGGTATCGTCGATATCGCTGATCACCCCGTAACGGGCATGGTCGGGCGGAGTGAAGAACTCGCCGGTGGTAGCCGCACGCTCATCGACAGGGCTGTCCAGTGACAGCTGCATCTCGTGCCAGGAGACATCCGACGGCATGATTCCCAGTTCCATATCGACGCGGAAGAAACCGTGCCGGTCGGTGTGAACCACCGTATCAGTGTTCTTGTACTTTATCCGGACCTGCGCCCCGGTGATGGGCTTGCGCATCAGCCTGCGAACCAGATCAATGAGATCCTGGCGCAGCAGGTCCTCACCCAGCGATGCGCCGAAGCCCGGCTGGCTGAAAACCCGCCCCATCAGAAATAGCCGGTTCCGGGAACCGTAACCCCGGTAAGCCTGAATAAACAGCCCGCCCCGGCGGTTGTCGCCCTTTACCGGGGCCGCCAGGATTCGCAGCCCACGACGAAGAGCCCGGGCATGACGGTGCAAGCGACGATAAAACGACATCAAATCCTCTTCCGACAGAAATGGAACCGCGCACCCGCGTTATCAGTGCCGGGTAAGCCAATCGTGGATCTGCTCGTATATTTGCGGACTGTTGAGCAGATCGAAGTGATGAACTCCGTAGCACACGCTTTGCCTTGAGGCCGGGATGGCCAGCGTCCGACCGGCATCGTTGTGCAGTCCCAGCGCGCTCATGACGGGCACCAGCCCGTCGCCACGAGTGCAGACGCCGGCAGAATCAGGCTCGGACTGTATCGTTGCCGCAATCGCAAAACAGTCAGTGCCCTCCGGGAGCGCCACAGTTACCCGTGCGTCATGACAGTGTTCTGGTTCCCGACCCTGCCAGTCCTCATCCAGGATACTGCCGTAACGCAGATCTTTTACGCCGGCGCTACGGATTTTCCCCAACCGTCCTGTCGGGGCGACGTACGGGCTGAAGCCCGCAAGTGTGTCAACCCGGTTTCCGGCACGCTCCAGTGGTGAACCGTGATGCGGAGTGCCCAGAAAGACCAGCTTGCCCAATTGATCCGGCCAGGTATGGCCGGCAGCCCGCCCATAATGGCACGCACTGCGCGACAGCAGGCCGCCCATGCTGTGGCCAACAATGACCAGCTCATCTACCATCACCGGCCATTCCCGAACCAGCCGTTCAAGCAGGTCAGCGAACTGCCTGCCGTTGGTGGATATGTGCCGGCCACTATTGTAATGCAGATACAATGGAGTATAGCCATGGGCGCGGGCCAGTTTATTGCCGTGATTATGGTCCCCGCGCTGCCACATAAGATCATTCATGCACAGGCCGTGAACCATCACCAGCAGGCGATTCGAGGGATCGGGAAAGGCTCTGCCCAGCGAGTCCCGCTCAAGGCAGAGGGCCTTGCCATCCTGGCGAAAGCTCATGGCAATGGCCAGAGGATTATCAGTGGCGACCAGGTAATCACCCAGCACGCCATTAATGCTGGCCAGCACGGCTTCACGCTTACCTGGACCGCCCTGGGATGCGATCAGATTGGCCAGCCGGTTTTCCAGCCCGGGTGGCAACTGTTTCAGGGCCAGATCCACACCGGCACCCACCGCCTGGGAAACCTTTCGCACACTGCGGTAGACCAGGCCGGTAATTCCCCGGGTGGGGCCTTCACGGCCAGGGCCGACAATCGGGGCCAGACCGGATATGTTGCGATGCATTGCTTCCACCGTATCCGCCAGACCGCTGACTCCCACTGTGACCAGTTGGCCGGCACCCCGCAGATGTGAAATCAGCGCCTTATCCGCTTTGCGGCGATCAGTAATGGCTGGATTATCATCAGTAGCAATCGGATCCATCATTACCATCGCCTTATCCGCCAGTATTGGCTTCACTGTATCACTGCAGTTACGGCAGGATCACCAGGTGGTTGGGCAGCTCGTTACGCTCGTGAGTTGCAGGCAGATGCTCTTTCAGCATGGTTCCGCAGGCCGCGACGCAGTCCAGAAACCCCTGGCGCGTCTCTCCCTCGCGCACTCTGGCAGTGAAGTCCGCCACTATGCCTTCCCACACTGCGTTATCCAGCACTCTGGCAATGCCTTCATCCACCAGAATTTCGACATAGCGTTCGGCTTCGGAAACGAAAATCAGCATGCCGGTGGCGCCGTCGGTGTGATGCAGGTTCTGCTCCAGAAACTGCCGCCGTGCCAGGTTGGAGGCGCGCCAGTAACGGACCTGCTGTGGAATCAGGCGGGTGTTGATGCCGGGTATCCGGAACAGCAGGCTGAGCACGACAAAACTGCCCCACTGCACCAGCAGCAGGATGTCGGCGCTGAACCAGTTACCGAAGTAATTGCCAATACCCGGTACCAGCAGCGCCAGAATGCCTGCCCAGACCAGGGGAATATAGCTGTAGTTGTCGGACCGGGCCGTCAGCACGGTGACCAGTTCGGCATCGGTTTGCCGCTCCACTTCATTGATCGCAGCGGCAACGGCTTCCTGATCACTTTTGCTCAGTAATGTCATGATGCTTTGCTTCTCGATTCAGTGGTTAAAGAATTATCAGCTCCGGAAATCCGGCGCGGGGGAATACCGATGCCAGGCTACCAGCCACCGGAGGCACCGCCACCGCCGAAGCCGCCACCGCCGCCGCCAAATCCACCGCCTCCCATGCCACCGCCACCACGGCCGCCCATCAAACCGCCGAGCAGTGCCGCGCCCAGAAGCGCGGCGCCGCCGCGTCCACCACGGCCACCGCGACTGCCGATAACGAAAATGGTCGCCATCATGATCATGAAGAGCAGCGCCACCATGCCGGCGTTGGGCTTTTCCTGGCCTGCCTGGCCTTGCTGTCGCTGGGGAACAGCCATCGGCTTGCCGCCGAGGACCTGAATCATGGCTGCGGTGCCATTGACAATACCGGTCTGGAAATCATTCTGACGGAACGCCGGGGTAATTACGTTATTGATGATGACAGCAGACTGGGCATCCGTGAGCCGGCCTTCGAGACCATAGCCTACTTCGATACGGATCCTGCGTTCTTCCTTCGCCACAATCAGCAACGCGCCGTTATCCTCGCCTTCCTGACCGATACCCCAGTGTCGGCCCAACTGGTACCCGAAATCTTCAATCGGGTAGCCCTGCAGATCCGGCAGAGTGACCACCACAACCTGTTCAGTGGTGGCCTGTTCATGAGCCTGTAGCATCCGGGTCAGGCGGGTTTCGGCTTGCGGCGAAAGCATTTCGGCGCGGTCGACCACCCTGCCCGTGAGCTCGGGAAAATCTGACGCTGACTGGGCCCAGAGAGTGGCGGGCAGCAGTAGCAGTAATGTCAGCGTCAGACTTTTGCGGAGCACCCGAACCATCAGAATTCCACCGCGGGTGCGTCTTCCGCATTTTCGGTAGTCGCTTCAAAGCTGGCGCGGCGCTCGAGATCGCTATACAGGATGCTGTGCCAGATTTTCCCCGGGAAGGTGCGAAGCTCCGTGTTATAGCGCTCGACCGCCTGAATGAAGTCCCGGCGCGCGACCGCAATACGGTTCTCGGTGCCTTCAAGCTGAGACTGCAATGCCAGAAAATTCTGACTGGATTTCAGCTCCGGGTACCGTTCGGACACAGCCATCAGGCGACTCAGGGCGCTGCTGAGCTCACCCTGGGCCTGCTGGAACTGCTGCAGCTTCTGGGGATTGTTGAGGATGCTCTCGTCCGCCTGGATCGAGGTCGCTTTGGAGCGGGCCTCGATCACCGCGGTCAGGGTTTCCTGTTCCTGGGCGGCGAAACCTTTTACGGTTTCCACCAGGTTGGGAATCAGGTCGGCCCGGCGCTGGTACTGGTTTTCCACCTGGGCCCAGGCGGCGGTGACTCTTTCATCATAGGTGGGAATGTTGTTGATCCCACAGCCGGTGAGAACCAGGACCAGCGTCAACAGCGATGCCAGTTGCCAGAAACACCGCGGAAGGAATGGCTTGGAGAGGGTTTGCATAGTGCTCTGTCCCTGGGTTCGTTGTGTTGATAAGGGAAGATTCCCGTCCGGGGCGGCGGAGCCATCGGAATACCCGATTGATGGGGGCAAGGCGACTGTTTTCAAGTTAGACAGCGCCCGAGCACAAACAGCTACTGCGTCGACAGAATCTCTTTTGCGGCCCGAATCCCGGACTGCAGCGCCCCATCCAGGTAGCCCATCCACTCGGTCGCGGTTTCCGTGCCAGCCCAGTGAATCCGTCCGCACGGCTCCCGGATCGCGTCTCCATAGGAGGTAATCGCGCCGGGGGGCATATGCGCCACGTAACAGCCCTGGCTCCACTGCTCTCGTATCCAGTCCTGCTCCACGTACGCAATCGGTTTTGCAGCGTCCGGGCCAAAATAATGAACCAGATCCTTGAGGACCTGTTGACGACGGGTTGCTTCAGATTCATCGCTCATCGCAATGGCATGGTCTCCATCAATGAAACCCACCAGCACGCCCAGGCTCTCGTTCTCGGGGGACTGATCGAATACAACATTTAAATGCCGGTCATTGCTGATCACGGCGCCATTGAGCCCGCGCTGGCGCCAGAATGGCCGCTCGTAGGCCACATGTATCTTTATCACAGAACCCATGGGCATGTGCCCGTGCAGGGCGTTCCGTTTTGCAGGTAACGGCGGATAAAATGCAATTCTGGAAGCGAGTCCCGGCGGCACCGCCATGATCAAATGGTCGGCCTGACACTGTTCATCTTCGGTGAAGACCGTGACACTGTGAGTGTCCTGCTCCACGGCGATAACCGGCGCGTTCAGCCTGACAGATTCGCCCAGGTGCTCCGCCATGAGCCTGGGGATCTGCCAGGCCCCACCTGCAAATTTTGACTGCTGGGCGCCCCCTTCGACACCAGTCAGGGTTTCAAGGCCTTTCCCCTGTCGCAGGTATTCGAGAAAAAAAAGGTAGGAAATGTGATGGGATTCTGTACACAGTACCGCGCGGGAAACGATACGCGCGAATTCTCTGGCGTCTGCTGTGCGCACATGCTGCAGAGTCCAGCTTTCCAGAGTGTGAGCATCCCACTCCTCTGCCTTCGTTGCAGTCCAGGGTTCCCCGGAGACCGGCAAGCTACCGGTCTGTTTTTTCCAGCGGCGCTCAAGCAGCCCCAGTTCCAGAAGTGAGACCAAAGACAGTTTGGGGATATCCGAAGTGTATCTGCTGACCTTGCCATTGAATGACAACAAGCTGGCCCCGCGAGTGTACTGGGGGCAGGTTTTTACACCCAGGTCGCTTGCCTGTGCCAGTAGCAGTTTCTGTTGCGGACCAACCCACTGGCCGCCGAGGTCAATGGGCTGGCCGCAGATTTGACCGGCCATGGACCGACCACCCACCCGATCCCGGGCTTCAAGGACGAGCACCTGCCTGCCCGCTGACTGCAGTTCCAGCGCCGCCTTGAGCCCGGCCAGACCGGCTCCGACAATGATGACATCGTGCCTGCAACCGGCCTGGTTCATGGTTCGGATTTTACGGGTCTTTCCGGTGGCAATTCAGGGACATTGAGCTGATATTGGTCGAGGATCACGTCGAACGTGGAGTCTGCCCTGACGGACCTGAGTGCCTTATCAAAAACCGGAACATAACCCGGATCGACACGACGCTTGGAGAAAGTCACGTAGGTGGGAGAGGTTGAAACCACGAGAGGCATACCGGAGTCCTTTTCCCGCACAATGTGGATTTCATCTTCCAGGCCAAGTTCCTTGAGATAATACAGAGTGGGCAGCAGATCCCCGATAAACACATTGGTGCGATCAGCCCTCAGCAGGATCAGGCTGTGAGGGATGGTCTGGGCCACTTCCAGCGCCCGGAAAGGAGGATCCTGTAGCATCCTGTCAAACCGCTTGCCGTAGTAATAGCCAAGCTGGGTACCAACCCGCAGTTCAGAAGCTTCTTCAAGATCCCGGGACAACGCCATGGGCTCACTGGCAAAGAACACATAGGTCTCATCGATCAATACCGACTCATTGTACATCCCCCAGGCCTGACGTTCCTCCGTCAGACCGGCATTGAAAGCAGCGTCGGCATTGCCGTCAGCGACCTCCTTGAGCACCCGTTTCCAGGGATAAATCCGGAATTCGACCTCGTGCCCCGTCCGGCGCACGGCCTCGCGTATCCCCTCCACCAGGACCCCGACGATTTCGCCATTCTCGTCGGTATACGCCAGCGGCGGATTCTCCAGCGTGCGCATCTGCAGCGGTTTGCCGGCGGTCGGGCGCGGGCTGTCGGCTTGATTGTATTCGGCGTGAGCGGGAAGGCAGAGCAAAAAAGTTGTCAGCCCAAACATCAACACCGTGGCTTTGGCCAATGTCTGTCTCCCTAATCCTTGTCGGGTGTACCCGGTTCTGTTTTCTCCTGAGCCAATATAGCGGTTTTTGATGATTTTCGCCTGTGGAACCGGGTTGTTTTATTGTCGTCAAAATGTAATGAGCAAAAACGGTCGCCTGGTTCCGTTTTCTGCTGCAGCCTCCGGCAGGCTTCAGCCAGGACACCACAGTGCCGCTGAATGCGACCTGAATAAACGTAAAGCAAAGCGAAGAAGTCTGACCTGAAACTTTAACCACTGAGTCATCGGCCCTTTACCTCTCTCGAAACAACGCTTTTATTGGTAGACTCTGGAAGATCATCAAAACGACACTGTTCACCTGAGGATTTTTCAATGACGATTCAGGAAGAATTGCAGACGACGATTCGTGAGCTGGTTCAGCCCGGCAAAGGCGTTCTGGCAGCAGACGAGAGCAATCCGACCATTGCCAAGCGTTTCAAGGCGGTTGGTGTGGAAAACACAGAAGCCATGCGCCAGCAATACCGGAGCATTATTTTTTCGGCACCCGGGCTGAACGAACACATCAGCGGTGTGATTCTGTTTGAGGAAACGCTTGAGCAGCAGAACCTGGATGGCATTCCCATGCCCGAACTGCTGGCTAATCAGGGCATTGTGCCCGGTATCAAGGTGGATCAAGGCAAAGGTCCCCTGGCTAATGCGCCGGATGAGGAGATTACCTTCGGGCTTGATGGCCTGGAGGCAAAACTTGCTGCTGCCAAAGAGTTCGGCGCACGTTTCGCCAAGTGGCGCTGTGTCTTTCATATCTCCGCTTCCCTGCCCTCCCGGCAGGCCATCGGTGCCAACGCTGAAACACTGGCCCGTTACGCGGCCATCTGCCAGTCCCTGGGCATAGTGCCAATCGTTGAACCGGAGGTGCTGATTGACGGAACCCATTCCATTGAACGTTCGGCGGAGGTGGGCGAACAGGTGATTCGCGGGGTTTTCGACGCGCTCGCTCGGCACCGTGTAAACCTTGAGACCATGATTCTGAAGCCGAGCATGATCACCCCGGGCAAGGAAGCCCCGAAAGCCTCCCCCGAGCAGGTGGCGGAGATGACGATACGCACCTACCGCCGCTGTGTGCCGGCAGCCGTGCCGGGTATTTTCTTCCTTTCCGGCGGGCAGACGCCGGAAGAAGCCACGTTGAATCTCAATGCCATGAACCAGCATGACAACCTGCCCTGGACTATGAGCTTCTCCTATGGGCGTGCTTTACAGGAACCGGCTCAGCACGCCTGGAAGGGGGATATTGCAAACCGTGGGGCAGCACACCAGGCCATGGCCAGGCGCGCCAGGCTCAATGGCGCTGCGGCGCTGGGAAAATATTCAGCGGATATGGAGAAAGCAGGCCAAGCCTAGCACTCGGCCTGATTTTAAGAGCACCCGGCGGCGATCAGCAGCCAGCGACGCACTTTCCGCTGCTGCTGAATGCCATGGTCCGTCCACTCAGGGGCACGTGAACAGCCATGTTGGCCTGGTCAATAAACGCCGCCGTGCGCGTGCCCGCTGTCACTTTTCCGTTCTCGGTTGCGGCCTCATTTGCATGGGAGGCAATGACCGAAGCCGGCCTGACCAGATCATTCACCACATAGGCCGCCTGGGCAGGCCCGGTGGTGAAAGTGTCGCCAATGTTCATCACCACCAGGTTTGCCTGGTAATGATCACCCACCACAACCTTCTGCTCGGCGGTGATGCCGGTGTCACCGGAAAGGTAAGCGACCAGGCCGTTGGAAAACGTCACCACATAACCGGTAGGCGGCCCCACGCTTGCCCCGACACCGGCAGCGGCAAGATAGTCCGCCAGCGGACCGGTCAGGAACGAAGGCGACACGCCGTTGCTGTGCACGGCAGGCACCGTGGTGAAAGCTACGCCTCCGAGGGTTTTCTCGGCGCCGAACCGAACCAGTGCTGACCTGGCCGGATCTCCCCCGCCGGTTTTCAGCTTGGCCGCGAAGAAAGCGGGCATTTCGCTGCCGGTCAGTATGATGGCCTGCTTTTTCAGCGCGATGTCGATGGTGTTGGACTGCGGCAGCGTCGCTTCCGGAGTATCCGGGCTGGCGCAGGTGCCGGCATTGGTGGCGATAATCCGCCGGTCACCCACATGGTCACCGTGCATATGGGAAACCAGAATGACATCAATATCGCCAAGGCGCGGATCATCCGGGCCTGCCACAGTGCGACCGGCATCGTACAGAATCCGGGTGCCATTCGGATCTTCAAAAACCAGGGCCCTGTCGCGGCTACAGAATTCGCCATCGTGGCTGCCCAGCGGTGTTATTTTTACCCGCTGCTCGTCTGCCGTAGCCGGCGCAGCGGCACTGATTGCCAACACCAGGGCCGTGAGCAATGATGTCAGGCCGTAAGGTTTAACCGACTTTGCAACATTCATGGTGCCTCCCCTGCATTGTTTATTATTTCACCCGGTGTTTGTCAGTACGGACCAGATCTGAAATAAATGCAAACAGCAAGGCAGTGGCGGCGGCTTCAGGCTGCGCGGATCCGGCGGACAGGCTGCTGCAGGCACGCCAGCATCGGTGCCACGTCGCGGAGTTTCCGGGCCAGAGGCCAGAGTGCTTCGGCTTCGGCATATCCGCCTCGCAGATAGTTCAGCCACTGCTTAATGCGTCCGGTAACGAACCGGTCCTCAAGGCGGGTTTGCAGGGCCACGGCATAGTCTGCAATCAGAATGACCACTTCCGGCCAGGCCAGATCCGGAGCAACCTCCTGGCGCTGGCTGGCTCGAATCTGCCGCGCCAGGTCCGGGCGGGCGATCAGGCCGCGACCGATCATGACGTCGTCGCAGCCCGTGACTTCGCGGCATCGCCAGTAGTCAGCCACGGTCCAGATCTCGCCGTTGGCAATCACATGGGTATTCACCCCTTCCCGCACCCGGGCCACTTCTTCCCAGTAAGCAGGCGGCTTATAGCCGTCCACCTTGCTGCGGGCGTGGATGACTATTTCTTCGGCGCCAGCCGCTTCCAGCGCCTGAGCACAGGCCAGACCCATGGAGCGGTCATCATACCCCAGGCGCATTTTTGCGGTAACCGGCACATTCTTGGGAACCCCCTGGCGCACAGCAGCCACAATGCCGTACATCAGTTCAGGCTCACGCATCAGCACGCAGCCGCCCTTGTGCCTGTTAACAGTTTTGGCGGGACAGCCGAAATTGATGTCTACCTGGATCGCACCCAGTTCGACGGCTTTTACGCCATGAACGGCCATCTGCTGAGGGTCTGAACCCAGCAGCTGAACAGCCACCGGCGTACCCGCCTCGGTCATGGATTGGTTGTGCAGTTCGGGGGCATACTTGTAAAACACCCTTGGCGGTAGCATGCCATGAGTTATGCGAATGAATTCAGTCACGCACCGGTCAATCCCTCCGACCCTGGTGAGGGTTTCCCGGATGGGCGCGTCGACCAGCCCTTCCATCGGGGCAAGGATGATTCGCATGAGTGCTCCAGCAAAAAAACACGTCTGTCCAGCAGACTGTCGGATAAAGGGTGATCAAAAATCAGGCGGGAAGAATTGTAAGCAATTTGAGTGGAGGTTCATAGGTAGACACTCTGGCAGGGCACCCACTCAGGGGGTGCCCTGCCATTGCAGGTCTTATTTGACGTCGAAACGATCGGCGTTCATGACCTTGGTCCAGGCAGCAACGAAGTCCTTCACAAATTTCTCTTCGTTGTCGTCCTGAGCGTACACCTCTGAGTAGGCACGCAGGATGGAGTTGGAACCGAACACCAGATCAACGCGGGTAGCGGTGAACCTGGTGTTGCCATTCTTGCGATCAACTATGTTGTACGAGTTCTTGCCGGTCGGCTCCCAGCTGTTTGCCATGTCGGTCAGGTTCACAAAGAAGTCATTGGTCAGCTGGCCAACGCGATCCGTGAACACACCGTGGCTGGTGCCACCATGGTTGGTGCCCAACACCCGCATACCGCCAAGCAGAACGGTCATTTCCGGCGCCGTCAGACCCATCAGCTGGGCCCGGTCCAGAAGCATTTCTTCCGGCTTGACCACATAATCCTTTTTCTGCCAGTTGCGGAAGGCGTCCGCCAGTGGTTCCAGCGGCTCGAACGATTCAGCGTCAGTCATTGCGTCCGTGGCGTCACCACGGCCTTTGAGGAACGGCACATGAATCTCGTGTCCGGCTGCCCTGGCCGCCATCTCGATACCCAGGTTGCCCCCCAGAACAATAACGTCTGCAATGCTGGCGCCAGTGTCGGCAGAGATCTTCTCGTAGGCTTTCAGCACCTTGGCAAGGCGATCCGGCTCATTGCCTTCCCAGTCTTTCTGGGGGGCCAGACGAATGCGTGCTCCGTTGGCACCGCCGCGCATGTCGGAGCCGCGATAAGTACGCGCGCTGTCCCAGGCCGTACAGACCAGCTCATTCAGGCTCAGGCCAACTGCCCTGATGTGCTCTTTCACAACTTCTTCGATGTAGTTGGTCTCACCCTGCGGACAGGGGTCCTGCCAGATCAGATCCTCAGCGGGTACGTCCGGACCGATATAACGGGCTTTTGGCCCCATATCCCGGTGAGTCAGCTTGAACCAGGCCCGGGCGAAGCAATCCTTGAAGTAATCCGGATCTGCCATGAATTTCTCGCAGATCGCGCGGTACTTCGGATCGACCTTCATGGCCATATCCGCATCGGTCATCATCGGATTACGACGAACAGATGGATCAGTGGTGTCAACCGGCTTGTCTTCTTCCTTGATATCAACAGGCTCCCACTGGTTCGCGCCAGCCGGGCTCTTTTTCAGCTCCCACTCATAGCCGAACAGCAGGTCAAAATAACCCATGTCAAACTTGGTCGGATTGGTAGTCCAGGCGCCCTCAAGGCCTGAACTCACTGCATTGGTCGCCTTCCCCTGCAGGTTATCGTTGCGCCAGCCCAAACCCTGTTCATGGACATCGGCGCCTTCGGGCTCTGGCCCGAGCGCTTCCGCATCACCGTTACCGTGGGTCTTACCAACGGTGTGGCCGCCTGCGGTCAGCGCAGCCGTCTCTTCGTCATCCATCGCCATGCGGGCGAAAGTTACCCGGACCTGCTCAGCACTTTTCTGCGGATCCGGCACGCCGTTCACGCCTTCCGGATTCACATAGATCAGACCCATTTGCACCGCAGCGAGCGGATTTTCCATGGTGTCCGGTTTGTCTACATCCTCGTAACGGGTGTCAGACGGCGCCAGCCACTCTTTTTCCGCACCCCAGTAGATATCTTTCTCCGGGTGCCAGATGTCCTCACGACCGTAAGAGAAGCCGAAGGTTTTCAGACCGAAGGATTCGTAGGCAACGTTGCCGGCCAGAATAAACAGATCGGCCCAGCTGACCTTGTTGCCGTACTTCTTCTTGACAGGCCATAGCAAACGGCGCGCTTTGTCCAGGCTGACGTTATCAGGCCAGGAGCCGATTGGCGCGAACCGCTGGTTACCCGTGCCAGCGCCGCCACGACCGTCGGCCAGGCGGTAGGTACCGGCAGCATGCCAGGCAAGACGGATCATAAGACCGCCGTAATGACCCCAGTCTGCCGGCCACCATTCCTGGCTGTTGGTCATAAGCTCGTGCATGTCTTTCTCAAGAGCTTCGTGGTCGAGCTTTTTAACTTCTTCCCGATAGTCGAAATCCTCGCCCAGCGGATTGGACTTCCTGTCGTGCTGATGCAGGATGTCCAGGTTAAGATTTTCCGGCCACCAGGCCGTTACACCAGCTTTCTCTTGCGTGTTGGAGCCGTGCATAACCGGGCACTTTCCGCCTGAGCTATTGTTCTCTGTCATTTCTCTCTCCTGATTCGATTTGGCATAACGACACTGCGTCTGCAGAGTGAAGCATCCCTAACTATAGGACAAAAATATCGCCCTGCTCTGAGTATTTCTTATGCCCCGGATAGCGAATGTCTATCGAGGTCACCGCAGTTCAAAAAGCTTTTAGGGTCCGCGGATTTCCTAAACGTAACGCGACAGCGTTCATTCAATACAATTAATTAAAAGTACGGTTGTGAAAGTTTTTAACAATGACAAGATCAACGAAAATCAGAGTCTTTCAATTGAGGTGAACTTCCCGGCATCGTCGAAAAGAATCCGGAAACTGCCGCGGACGCCATCCTGGAGGTAAAAACGGGAAAGGATACGGGCCGGGAAACGGACAGATCGTCCGTCCCGGGCCGTGGTGTGGACATCGGTGGCAAGGCCCTGGTAGAGCTTGATCCACTCACCAGGGCTGATTGAGATATCCACAATGACCTGTTGCATCCGGCGTCAGATCAGTTAGCCAGCTCAAGCAGCAGGCGGTTCAGCCGGCTGACATAGGCGCCCGGGTCGGGCAACTGCTCGCCACTTGCCAGGGTGGCCTGATCCAGCAGTACGGCAGACAATTCGCCGAACCTGTCCTCGCCCTGCTCTTGCTCGAGACGCTGAACCAGCGGGTGATCCACGTTGATTTCGAAAATCGGCTTGCTGTCCGGCACTTTCTGACCGGCCGCCTCCATGATCTTCTTCATCTGTGCGCCCATGTCATAGTCGGCCACGACCAGGCAGGCCGGTGAATCCGTCAGACGATTGGTGACACGGACTTCCTGTACCCGGTCGCCCAGTGCGGTCTTGATGCGCTCCAGCAGATCCTTGTGCTCTTCCGCCGCCTCTTCCTTGTGCTTCTTGTCTTCCTCGGTTTCCACGTCGCCGAGATCCAGATCACCACGGGCCACGTCCTGGAACTGCTTGCCGTCGTATTCGGTCAGATAGCCCATCATCCACTCGTCGATGCGATCGGTAAGAATCAGCACTTCGACCCCTTTCTTGCGGAACACCTCAAGATGCGGGCTGCTCTTGGCGGCCATGAAGTTATCGGCGGTGATGTAGTAGATCTTGCTCTGGCCTTCTTTCATCCGCGCGATGTAATCGTCCAGTGACACGTTCTGGGCCTGCTCGCCGGTGTGAGTCGTGGCGAAACGCAGCAGGCCGCCAATTTTCTCACGGTTGCTGAAGTCTTCCGCCGGACCTTCCTTGATCACCGTGCCGAACTCATTCCAGAACTGCTGGTACTGCTCAGGCTCTTTTTTGGCCAGTTTCGACAGCATATCCAGTACGCGCTTGGTGACGGCGGTACGGATGCTGTCGACAGTGCTGTCATTCTGCAGGATCTCA
>NZ_DATFKH010000159.1:0-4317 GCF_035268745.1 Marinobacter sp. | reverse complement strand
CGAATTTGGTGCCAGTACCGCACTGCCGATCTGGCTTGATTACATGGAAGTGGCACTGAAAGATCAACCTTCGTCATTGATGCCCCGCCCGAACGGCATCGTCAACGTCCGTATTGATCCGGATACGGGCAAGCGCGCAAGACCCGGACAAGCAGGCGCAATGTTCGAAATTTTCCGGGAAGAAGAGGCCCCGCCGCCGCTGGATCCCGATAACGACAGCTCCGAGTCGCGCGACAATGGCGGTGACGATGACCTCTCCCGGCAGATTTTCTGACAACGCGGCCTTTCCTTCGCACCATAAAAAAACCGACGGCCTGGGCAGTCGGTTTTTTTATATCCGGAAGTCGCTTAAATAATGTCGTCCATGGACTTCAGCGGATAATGGGCAGGGTACGGATGACGGGCGACGCCGGAATCGACCGCTGCCCGGGCAACTGCCGCCGGAACGACTTCCAGCAAACGCACATCCATGGGTTTGGGAATGATGTATTCGTGACCGAATTCAAAGCTTGCCACGCCATATGCCTCACAGATTTCCTGTGGTACCGGCTCTTTTGCCAGTTCGCGGATAGCGTGAACGGCAGCCACTTTCATCTCTTCATTTATCGCCGTGGCACGAACGTCGAGAGCGCCCCGGAAAATGAAGGGGAAGCCAAGTACGTTATTGACCTGGTTCGGATAGTCAGAGCGGCCTGTTGCCATGATCAGATCATCACGGGTTGCCAGCGCGATTTCCGGACTGATTTCAGGGTCCGGGTTGGAGCAGGCAAAAATGATCGGGTTCGGTGCCATCAGCCTGAGCTGGTCGGCCGTCACCAGGTCCGGGCCGGATAAACCAAGAAACACATCCGCGCCGTTCATTGCATCGTCCAGAGTCCGACGCTCCGTTTCATTGGCAAACATGGCTTTGTACTGGTTGAGATCATCGCGCCCGGAGTGGATAACACCCTTACGATCCAGCATGAAGATGTTGTCGGAGCGGATGCCACAACTGACCAGCAACTTCATGCAGGCGATCGCCGCTGCACCAGCACCCAGGCAGACCACTTTGGCTTCTTCGATTTTCTTGCCCTGAAGCTCCAGCGCGTTAATCATGCCAGCGGTCGTTACAATTGCCGTTCCGTGCTGGTCATCGTGGAAGATCGGAACCCTGCACTTTTCGATCAGCACACGTTCAATTTCAAGGCATTCCGGCGCCTTGATATCTTCCAGGTTGATGCCGCCAAAGGTATCGGCAATGCGCTCAACGGTTTCGATAAACTCCTGAGGACTGTCACAACTGACTTCAATGTCAAACACGTCAATGCCAGCAAAGCACTTGAACAGAACAGCCTTGCCCTCCATAACCGGCTTGCTGGCCAAAGGACCAAGATTGCCCAGCCCCAGAATCGCGCTACCGTCGGAGATCACGGCAACCAGGTTGCCCTTGCCGGTGTATTTGTAGGCGTTTTCCGGGTCTTTGGCGATCTCGCGGACCGGTTCGGCAACACCGGGGCTGTACGCCAGCGACAGGTCGCGGGAAGTCTTGGTGGGCTTGGTGATTTCAACACTCAGCTTACCAGGCCGCGGCCTGGCGTGATATTCAAGGGCTGCTTTTTTCAGATCCTGAGACATTGACTATTCCGTTTTTATCGTTTTTCAGAAGAGGGATCGCTGAGCGCGCCCGGCAGAGCGGCATATTATGGCGCGAGGTCCAGTATCAGCCAAGACCTCACCGGCGCATCCATGACCAGTCAATAAGGTATTTTGCGAACGCTCTGCGACTCCGGACAGACTGACCCTGCCACAAAACTGACCAACAAAAAAAGCGCCCCGGAAGACGCTTTCTCTGATAGCTGTATTTCAGATGCTCATTCAGCTTTCTTGCCGGCGATACGACCGCCAAAGCGCTTCTGGAAGCGATCAATACGACCGCCGGTATCCATCACTTTCTGCTTGCCGGTATAGAACGGATGGCACTGGGAACAGACGTCCAGTTGCAGGTCATGAGTATAGGTGGAGCGTGTCTTGAACGTGTTACCGCAGGAACAGGTCGCGGTAATTTCTTCGTACTTGGGATGAATACCTTCTTTCATGGCGAACCTCGGTCGGTCATGCCGCTACCCGATCGCGGGAACTTTACAGATCCGGGCGTCGGGCACCGCATGTTTGAATCAATTGACAAGACGGGGCACAATCATGCCCTGTCGAAAACAGGCCGTGGATATTACTGAAAATCAGGCCTGCAGGCAAGCCTTTATCGTGGCTGTCAAGTGTTGCAAGCGCCATCCCTTCTCCACCGGAGTCCAACGTGCCCTGTACCGCGCGCATCGCCCTGAACCGCCCTCTGCGACGGCTGTTCGACTATCAGGTTCCGCCAGGGATGGAACTCAACTGCGGCCAGCGGGTCAAGGTGCCATTCGGCCGTGCGACAGTCACTGGTCTGGTGGCCGCACTCGACGCCCAGCCCCCCGCCGGCATCACCCTCAAAACCATCCTTGCCTGCCCCGAAAACTGGCCGGCTCTGCCGCCAGAAACTTTCCAGCTTCTGAGCTGGGCCTCCGCCTACTACCAGCACCCGCTCGGTGAGTGCCTGTTTACCGCGCTACCCCCGGCGCTCAGACGAGGTCAGCCTGCTGAAGAACGAGCGGAGACCTTCTGGAAGGCACTGGCAGGCGGCGACAGCCTGCCGGCCAACGCCGTAAAGCAGAAGGCGCTGCTGCAATGGCTGGGGCATCATCCGACCGGGGCCGCAACCCGGCAGATTATCCAGGCTGGATTTTCCCGCGCCCAGATACGAAGCCTCCGGGACAAGCAACTGATCACCGAGGCTTCCCCGACTCCAGCCCAAGCTGGCGAAATGCCCCTGATCGAAGGGCCACATCTGTCCGCGGCCCAGCTCCAGGCTGCGCGTCAACTCGCCGGCCCGGAGGCGGGATTTACCACAAGCCTGCTGTACGGCATCACCGGCAGTGGTAAAACCGAGCTCTATCTTGACTATCTAAAACGACATCTTGACACTCCTGATCAGGCCTTGGTTCTGGTCCCGGAAATCAACCTGACACCCCAGACGGTTGCCCGCTTCGAGCGCTATTTTGGCCTCCGCGTGGCGGTCTGGCACTCCGGCCTGAACGACTCCCAGAGGCTGAATGCCTGGGTCAGAGTGAGAAATGGCGAGCCCGTTATCCTCATCGGCACCCGCTCGGCGGTATTGCTGCCGTTCACCCGACTGCGAACCATAATCGTTGACGAAGAACACGACAGTTCCTACAAACAGGGTGAAGGATTTCGATATTCCGGGCGGGACACAGCCGTCTATCGTGGTTTCCTTAACAACTGCCCGGTTATTCTGGGCTCAGCCACGCCCTCTCTGGAATCCATTCACAACGCCCGGTCCGGCAAATACAGACTGGTGCGGCTGGAGGAGCGGGCCGGCCAATCCAGCCCCCCCGACATCAGACTGCTCGATATCCGCAGCCGACCGCTGCAGGCCGGTTTTTCACGTCCGGCGCTAGACGCCATTCGAAGAACGCTCGATAGCGGACGGCAAACACTGGTCTATGTTAACCGCCGGGGCTATGCCCCGGTCATGATGTGTTTTGACTGTGGCCACATGGTGGAATGCCCACGCTGTGATACCCGCCTGACATTCCATCGTCGCGACCGGGCCATGCGCTGTCACCACTGCGATTATCAGGTTGCTGCCACGGACACCTGCCCCAAATGCGACAGTAATGCGTTCAGGCCCGTGGGCCAGGGCACCGAGCGAGCGGAAGATTATCTTGCCGAATGCTTCCCGGACACGCCTGTGGTGCGGGTGGACCGGGACAGCACCCAGCGCAAAGGCAGTATCCAGCACATCCTGAAGCAGGTTAACAGCGGCCAACCCTGCATTCTTGTAGGGACCCAGATGCTGGCCAAGGGCCACGACTTTCCGGGCGTGACCCTGGTGGTGGTGATCAATGCCGACGGCGGGCTGTTCAGCGTTGACTTTCGGGCGCCGGAACAGTTGATCCAGACCCTGATTCAGGTCAGCGGAAGATCCGGCCGAGGGGAGCACCCCGGGGAAGTAATGGTCCAGACCTGCCACAGCGACCATCCGTTACTGCAATCGCTGACCCGGGGCCACTATTTGCCGGTTGCCGACCAGCTCCTTGAAGAGCGGCAAACCGGTGCCCTTCCACCTTTTCGCGCCATGGCCATATTCCGTGCCGAAGCCGACAGCATGGAACAGAGCCTGCAGGTTCTCGACCGGATCAAGCCTCTCGCCAGAGGCGACAGGCTGGAGGTCTGGGGACCACTGCCGGCAATGATCGCCCGCCGCGCTGACCGCCACCG
>NZ_DATFKH010000158.1:0-1296 GCF_035268745.1 Marinobacter sp. | reverse complement strand
CCATTTGCTCCGGTTCCTATATCGAGCAGCTTGATGCCGGGCTGTTTAAGTCCAGGCTCAAGCTCAAGCAGGTCGGCCATGTAATGAATGTAGTCAGCTCTGCCCGGGATTGGAGGGCAAAGAGCACCCTCTGGAATATCCCAATCGACAATGTTGTAGTATCGATTCAATAGCGCGGCGTTGAGAGTTTTGACTGCCAATGGGTCTGCGAAATCGATGGAAAGGTCGCCATGAGCGTTCGGTTTCACATGGGGGGCTAGTGCCGGGGTGCTTTTTACGAGAGCCGGGAAGTCATAGCCCTGGTTGTGGAGATTCCTCGGGTGTAGCCCCTTTCGAACAGGCTTTGCAGAAACCGGGACAGATCTATGCTTTGAGTGCATGCTGTCAACTGCACCGACTTTGCAGCTGCCCTACATAGGCGGCGGTAAAGGCCGCTTCCTGAAAGGCTTTCAAACCCGTGTCGGCAAAGGCAATCGGCAGCGGGTTGGCTGCCAGGGTGGACTTGATCAGTGCTGGGGGCAGCAGGGTCACCGTCAACTCAACATCGGTAATAAGTTGAATAGCCGCTTCCATTTTGAAGCTGATGGCACCACCGGCAAATTTGCCTTTTGGCATCCGCTCTTTGATCGCAACACTGGTGACCCCGTACTGGACCATTAACTCCGCAAAGGCCGCCTGGAACCGCTTCAGATCTTCACGGCTATGGTTTTTGGGCAGTGACAGTTTGCGTACCTTGCACTCCGGCAGGTTGAACTGCCCCCTGTCCATATTCAGCAAACACACCACTGCATCGCTGCCAGTCAGCTCAACCCCGCAAACAATCATAGCCATTTCCCTCTAGTCCTCGGCTGTGTTCAGCCACAGCACTTTTTGAATTTGAGTCCACTGCCGCAGTTGCAGGCGTCGTTGCGGGAGGGCGATTTTGCCGTGGTGACCGTGCTCCCTTTATTCAGGATAGCGGTGAGCTCGTTGATGGATTCAACGGCGCCCTCGCGGGTATCAATCGAAATAGTCGCGTGCAGCTTCGCCCTGGCCACCTGTGCCTCAACTTCCTGCTTGCGCGCTTCACTGGTAACCACCAGCGTTAGCGGGTATTTCTTGCTGCCACTCTTCTGGCTGGCGTTGGTCTGAAAGCCGCCGTAAGCGGTGTGGTGCTGGCGTGCGTCCTGCCGGCCTTTGAAGAAAAATTTGTCTGACATGCTGCGATCCTGATGGGAAGAATACCCGAGCTACTGCCGGGGGGAGTCTTTTAGCATGGTTGTGGAGGCGGCGATATAGGGAGATATAATTTCCTGA
>NZ_DATFKH010000157.1:0-2005 GCF_035268745.1 Marinobacter sp. | reverse complement strand
TCTGGAATCCGCACCTGGAACAGTTCGGCATACGCCTGGTTGCACGCGAGGACTTTCTGAGACTGGTGCGCCACGGCGTCGAACTGGAAACCGTTGCGCTGCACGATCACGCCTGATGCATTGGCACAGGCACTGATTCCGACGGATAAAAAAAGGCGCTGCCCCGAAAGGCAGCGCCGTCCCCACATGCCAGACAATTCATCGAAGCAAAGATTGGGCGGGGAAGAGCCCGTTCTTGCCATGCTCCGGGATTGCCAATGGCCTATCGTAAAACCGGTAAGTACTCTCTACGCCTGTTGCTCATTGCTGAATGACCGGGAGCTCCAGTGCGGCCAGCTCGATGAGCGCGCCATTGCTTCGGACGCCATAAAGCAAAACGGACGCGGTGTTCGAGTTCAAGGCGATTTCAGCCAAACCCCAGGACAACGTTACCGTTTCGAATTCGCATCCGGCCGGGGCAAGTCCACCGTTATCAAAATTGCCGCCAATCGGCGTAATCACGAAGCTTACCGGCTCAATCGAGTCTGGTCCGAATCCAGTTCCGTTACCCTCGCTGGCAACGCCGGTACCGTTACCCTCGCTGGCAACGCCAGTACCGTTACCTTCGCTGGCAACGCCGGTACCGTTGCCTTCACTCTTGACAAAGCCGGTGCCGTTACCCTCACTGGCAACGCCCGTACCGTTACCTTCACTGGCAATTCCAGTTCCGTTCCCTTCGCTCAGCACACCAGGGTTGGCGAGGCAGAACCGAGCAACTCCGGTACCGTTACCTTCGCTGGCCACGCCAGTTCCATTACCTTCGCTAGCCACGCCGGTGCCGTTGCCTTCACTGGCGACGCCCGTGCCGTTACCTTCGCTACTGATGTAGCCAGTTCCGTTGCCCTCACTGGCTACCCCCGTACCATTTCCTTCGCTCTTGATGTAGCCCGTGCCGTTGCCTTCGCTGGCGACACCTGTACCGTTGCCTTCGCTGGCAATGCCTGTACCGTTACCTTCAGAATCCAGTCGCATTCCCAGATCGATGGAGTTCAGCGACACAACCGAGTACCCGGCATTCAGACCAGCACTGCCACTCAGCAAGAGCGACCCATCGGTGATGGAGATCGTCAGCTGATCACCGCTTCTATTGACCATTCCCTTGAAATCGGCCGCCAGGGCGGGCGCGCATAGAACGGAAGCCAGTAAAGCCGACGCCATAACGCGACCATATCGAATACCCGTTCCATTCTTCTCTATGCAGACGCCGTTGCGACGCGCACCCGTCCCGTTTTTCTCGATGAATGAGTGCTGATGGTCGACTCCGGTTCCATTCTTTTCGATTGCCGAAAACATGTTCTTGATCATTGGATTTCTCCTGGGGTTCGTAGGTTTATTCCGCTCCTGACAAGCGGATTCTCTGGTTCATTGGTTCATTGGTTCATTGGTTCATTGGTTCATGAAATATGGACTTCGGCGGCCTGCAGGCAGCCACGCCTCAATCGCATAGCTGTCATTCGATCGGGAACGTTAACGCATTTTTTCCTTCTCGAAATTTTTTCCTCTTGCCATTCGCAAAGATTCGTCGAGCGGCCACTCGGCGCTCTGGTAAACCTTGCCGGTCGCCTATTTGGTGAACTGGTACCAGCCAATTCCAAACAGGCACTGATCTTCGGCATTCCCTTCGATCTCGTAGGAATCGATGAGCGTCTCCATTTCGAGTATCTGTCTTTCAGTCAAGTCCCTGGCTTTCGTCTTGAGCTCTGGCAAATCCTTCTTGGGTATCCTTCTGGACAGCCTGTCCTGCTGAAGAAGTCGATCGCTCTTTTCGCTTGCTTCGAGATTGAACAAAATTGTTTCCGTCAAACGCCCGATCGACACCGATCCCGCGTCGATGATGGTCTGCTCCGATGCCTTGACCGGCTGGTAGTAAGGGCTGACCAGTCGGACGAATTCGTCGTCCTCGATCTCGACATTCCCCGATTCGAGAAGACGCTCGAGCACGGTCTGATAGGTCACGTTGCGCCCG
>NZ_DATFKH010000156.1:0-30881 GCF_035268745.1 Marinobacter sp. | reverse complement strand
AGGGCCTGATGGTGGAAAGCCATCTGAACTGGGGTAACCAGTCAATTCCGGCAAACCTCGACGACCTGAAATACGGCGTTTCCGTCACTGATGCCTGTATTGACTGGGAAACCACCGAGAAAGCACTGCGCGAGATGCGTGACAAACTGAAGGACGTGTTGCCAAAGCGCAAGGCATAAAGCCGCCCTGTTTACTAACTTTCATTCAGCTTAGTATGGTTGCAACGGCACGCTGGCAAACCAGTCGAGGCGGCTTCTCAGCGCTACAACATGGCCGATGATTACCAGTGTTGGCGGTGAGACGGCCTGACTGTCGACCTGCCCGACAATGGTCGACAGGGTCGCGGCCACCACGATCTGCTCAGGCGTTGTCCCCCGTGAAACCAGAGCCACCGGCATATCAGCGTCCATGCCGTTGGCAATCAGCTGCCGGCAGATGACCGGCAGTCCGACCAGCCCCATGTAGAACACCAGGGTCTGATTGTTCTGCACGAAGTCTTTCCACGGCAGGTCAGCGGTGTCGTTCTTGAGATGACCGGTGATGAACCGCACAGACTGGGCATGATCGCGGTGAGTAAGGGGAATGCCGGCGTAGGCAGCACAGCCGGAGGCGGCAGTAATACCGGGCACCACCTGAAACCTTACTCCGGCAGCCGCGAGAGTCTCGATTTCTTCACCGCCGCGACCAAAAATGAACGGGTCACCGCCTTTTAACCGCACCACGGTTTTGCCCGCAAGGGCAAGTTTCACCAGCCGGTTATTGATCTGGTCCTGGGGCAGTGTGTGGTTGGCGCGCTGCTTTCCCACATGTATCCGTTCAGCGGTTTCCGGAATGAGGGAAAGGATTTCCGGCGACACCAGACGGTCGTACAACACCACCTCTGCGGAACGGATCAGACGCCATGCCTTGAGCGTCAGCAGTTCCGGGTCACCGGGACCGGCGCCGACCAGCGCCACTTCCCCCGTGGAGCTGTTCGGGTTACCGGTGACCGGGTTCTTGCTGTATCGGCTCGGTGCGGGTCTGGCGCTGATGCTCTTCCATGGGGCATCACTGGCGGTGTGACTCATTGGATTTTTTCCACGCCCCCCATATAAGGTTTCAGAACTTCCGGCACCACAACGCTGCCGTCCTGCTGCTGGTAATTCTCAAGCACTGCGATCAGTGCCCTGCCCACCGCGAGACCGGATCCGTTCAGGGTATGGACCGGCTCCGGCTTTCTGGTTTCCGGGTTACGCCATCTTGCATGCATCCGGCGTGCCTGAAAGTCGCGGGCGTTGGAGCAGGAAGAAATTTCCCGATACCTGCCCTGCCCCGGCAGCCAGACTTCCAGGTCATAGGTGCGGGCAGCGGCAAAGCCCATGTCTCCGCCGCACAGATCCACCAGCCGATACGGCAGCTCAAGCAGTTGCAGAACCTTTTCAGCATGGCCCGTCAGCGCCTCAAGTGCCGCCTCTGAGTCTTCCCCACGAACAATCTGGACCAGTTCCACCTTGTCGAACTGATGCTGACGGATCATGCCGCGGGTGTCACGGCCGTAAGACCCGGCTTCACTGCGGAAACAGGGGGTATGGGCAACCAGTTTGAGCGGCAGCTCTTCTGCGGCGAGAATCGTGTCACTGATCAGGTTGGTCAGCGGCACCTCTGCCGTGGGAATCAGGTAAAGCGGGTTATCGCCGGCCATCCGGAACAGGTCTTCTTCAAATTTGGGCAACTGACCGGTGCCATAAAGCGCGTCGGGATTTACCAGATAGGGGACATAAGTCTCGGTATATCCATGCTCCTCGGTATGCAGGTTGAGCATGAACTGGGTAAGGGCACGATGCAGCCTGGCCACCGGACCACGCATGACGGCAAAGCGGGAGTGGGCAAGGCGTGTCGCCGTTTCAAAATCCAGTCCACCCAGTTGCTCGCCCAGAGCCACATGATCTTTGGGTTCGAAGGCAAAGGAGCCGGGCTCGCCCCAGACCCGGACCTGCACGTTGTCGTCTTCGCTGTCGCCCTCGGGCACACCTCCATCCGGCACATTGGGTATGTTGGCCAGGAATCCGTTCAGCTCTTCCTGGAGAATCCTGAGCTCGTCCTCTGCCGCTGACCGTTCAGCTTTCAGTTGCTCGACTTCATCCAGCAACGGCTGGATATCCTCGCCCGCGGCCTTGGCTTTACCGATCGATCTGGAGCGACGGTTCTGTTCACCCTGGAGATTTTCGGTCTTGACCTGGAGCGCCCGGCGACGCTCCTCCAGCTGGTCAAAGGTGGCCCGGTCAAAGGTGAAGCCCTTGACCTGCAATCGACGGGCAATATCTTCAGTCTGCGAGCGAACAAGTTTGGGATCGAGCATGATTATCCTGAATTGGTCGTTTCTGATGGGAATCCGGTCTGATGACAGGTATTCAGATGGCGCATTATACCTCTGACGGGGCCTCTGGCCACAGCCGGGCGCGGAGACGGTCGGGTTTCAGTCCCGGTGATAGCGTTTTTGCGGGCTGTTCCGGTTTTTTTCGTCCAGACGCTCACGTTTTTCAGCCAGTTTTATTTCCAGACCCCGTGGCAGCGGCTGATAGTAACGACGCTGATGAATGGCTTCCGGCAGGTAGGACTCCCCGGCCGCAAAACCCTCTGGCTCGTCGTGGGCATAGCGGTATTCGTTACCGTGGCCCATGCTTTTCAGCAGAGCGGTGGGCGCATTGCGCAGATGCACCGGTACTTCATGGTCCGGATCGCTGCGGATATCCGCCATACACTGATTGAAAGCGTTATAGACAGCGTTACTTTTTGGCGCCATTGCCAGATAGGTAACGGCCTGCGCCAGGGCCAGCTCACCTTCCGGGGAACCCAGGCGCTCCTGGGCCTCCCAGGCATCCATGGCCAGTTGCAGGGCCCTGGGGTCGGCGTTGCCAATATCCTCACTGGCGATACGGGCCAGGCGCCGTGCCACATAAAGCGGATCACAGCCGCCATCCAGCATCCGGCACAGCCAATAGAGGGACCCATCCGGATCCGAGCCCCTGACGGCTTTGTGCAGCGCCGAAATCTGATCGTAGAAAACATCTCCGCCCTTGTCGAACCGCCGCAGGCTGGTCTGCAGCACCTGCTCAAGGTGTTCCGGGGATATCCGCTCATGGCCATCCGGGTCCGGTTCAGCGAGATCCGTCGCCACCTCAAGGATATTCAGCGCGCGGCGGGCATCACCGCCGGCAGCCGCAGCAACCATTGCCAGCACATGATGATCGACCCGGATCTCGCCTTTCAGGCCCTGTGCGGACGCAATCGCCCGGTCAAGGAGTTCAATCAGTTCAGTGTCGGTCAGGTTTTTGAGAACGTAAACCCGCGTTCGCGACAACAGCGCGCTGTTCAGTTCGAAAGACGGATTTTCAGTAGTGGCGCCGACAAAAATAAAGGTGCCATCTTCAATATGGGGCAGGAACGCATCCTGCTGGCTTTTATTGAAGCGATGGACTTCATCCACGAACAGCAGCGTATCCCTGCCCTGGGAATGCTTTCGGTCCTTCGCCCGGTCAACCACGGCACGGATATCCCTGACGCCACTGAGAACCGCGGACAACGTCTCGAAACTCAGCTCACTGAGGTTGGCAAGCAGCCGGGCAAACGTGGTCTTGCCAACGCCGGGTGGCCCCCACAGAATCATGGAGTGAAGCTGGCGCTGCTCCACGGCCCGCCGCAAGGGCTTTCCCGGTCCCACAAGGTGGCTCTGGCCAACATACTCATCAAGACTGTCCGGGCGCATCCGCGCCGCCAGCGGCTGGAAGCCGGGGGTGGCTTGGAACAGGCTTTCCTGCATCAGGCGCCGTCCCGGATCACATCAACGGTGTCCGGGTATTCCAGCGAGAAGGCCGTGTCGGGCACAGCGCCATTGACCCGGATATCCTGGAAACTCAGCACACTCAACTGGCCCAGCGAGTCCTGCATGCGCATTTCCTGAAGTTCGTCACCGTGAAATGTCAGCCGCAGCGACACGAACAGTGAATCCTCGGCCCGGGGCTCAAGGGTAAACTCGCGGGTTTTTCCACCGAGTATACGGCCGGATATACGATAGCTTTCATCCAGGTTCTCCACTTCCCCGCTCAACAACAGGGCCGGGGTGGTGGCAACCCGGTCATCCAGTTTGTGAACGGTTACCTGCTCCAGGTCCGGATCGTAAACCTCGACATGGCTGCCGTCGCTGGCTATGAACTGGGAATGGGGTGAGGTGGTTTCCCAATAGAAAAGACCCGGCCGTTTCGCCTTCAGCTGGCCGCGACTTTCCTGCACCTGGCCACCATTTTCGTTAACCACAATCTGGACGAACGAGGCTGCAAAGGATTGATAGCTCTGGAGCAGGCCAGCCAACTCTGATGCCGCGCTGTCAATGCTTTGCTGGGCGTTCACAACCGCTGCCGGAAACAGACATAGCACCAGCAGTGCCGGCAGGGAACCAAAGCGCTTCAGACTTGCTTTCACAGATAATCTCCTAGTCTCTTGGGGGCGGTGCCGCCAGAACTTCACGAGCGCCATTATTGCCAGCGGCGCTGACTACACCCGAGGCCTCCATGGCTTCGACCAGATTGGCGGCCCGGTTGTATCCGATCTTGAATTTTCGCTGGACTGATGAAATCGAAACGCGACGGCCCTCGGTGACAAACGCCACAGCCTCATCAAACAAGGCATCCCCTTCGCTGTCGCCACCGCCGTCACCCAGGCTGGGGACGCCGGGCAGGCTCTCGCCCTCGGCGCCGTTAAGCACGTCGTCCACATAGACAGGTTCACCGCGGGCCTTCCAGGCTTTCACCACACGATGGACCTCATCATCGTCGACAAAGGCACCATGCACCCGCACCGGCAGGCCTGATCCGGGTGGCAGATACAACATATCACCATGGCCAAGAAGCTGTTCCGCACCACCCTGGTCCAGTACGGTGCGCGAATCGATCTTGGACGACACCTGGAAGGACATCCGGGTGGGGATGTTTGCCTTGATAAGCCCGGTAATGACATCGACCGATGGCCGCTGCGTCGCCAGAATCAGGTGGATACCCGCCGCCCGTGCCTTCTGGGCTATGCGGGCAATCAGTTCCTCCACTTTCTTGCCGACAATCATCATCATGTCGGCAAACTCGTCAATCACCACCACGATAAACGGCAGGGTATCCAGTTCCGGGCGCTCCTGCTCATCACTGGCCAGATACTCGTCCGGCTTCCAGGTCGGATCCAGAAGCGGCTCTCCTGCAGCAGCCGCATCCCGGATCTTGCGGTTGTAACCCGCCAGGTTTCTTACCCCCAGGCTGGCCAGCAGCCGGTAACGCCGCTCCATTTCCGCCACACACCAGCGCAGGGCATTGGCTGCGTCTTTCATGTCGGTGACCACCGGAGCCAGCAGGTGGGGTATGCCATCGTAGATGCTCAGTTCGAGCATCTTGGGGTCTACCATGATGAAGCGGACTTCCTCCGGCGTGGCCTTCAGCAGAATGCTCAGAATCATGGCGTTCACACCCACCGACTTGCCGGAGCCGGTCGTACCGGCAACAAGCAGGTGCGGCATCTTGGAGAGATTGGCCACCATCGGATTGCCACCGATGTCGTTGCCGAGCGCCATGGTCAGTGCCGAAGATGATTCCTGGAAGACCTTGGCGCTCAGCACTTCACTGAGCCGGACCATTTCCCGCTCCTCATTGGGAATCTCGATGCCAACCACCGACTTGCCCGGAATGACTTCCACCACCCGCACACTGAGCACGGCCAGAGACCGGGCCAGATCCTTCGCCAGATTGGAGATCTTGCTGACTTTCACTCCCGCTGCCGGCTTGATTTCAAAGCGGGTAATGACCGGGCCGGGGTTTACCTCAACCACTTCAACTGTCACCCCGAAGTCAGCGAGTTTTTCTTCCACCAGGCGCGACATGTGTTGCAGGGACTCTTCCGAATACCCCTTTTCCTTGCGCTGTTCCGGCGGATCCAGCAGGGAAATGGGTGGCAGCGGGCTCTCGATATCTTCCAGCAGCGAGCCCTGTTTTCCGGTCGTTTTGCTGGTCTTCCCCGGCTCATCCCGCTTGAACGGCGAAATTTTCAGGGATTTTGCCGGTTTGCTGTCTGTTGCAGCCGATGGCACGACGCCGGGCTGCCGGGGCGCTTCAGTTTCTCGGGAACTGAAACTTTCCAGGCGTGGCTGATCGTCCAGGGCCCCGGGCGCGCGACCGTCAATGCCCGGCTCTACCCGCTGTTTGCGGGCAGTTGCGGCTGCGGTGCCGGAACCGGGCATCAGTTTTTTCCACCAGGGCAGTTTTTTGCGGCTGCTGTCCGCGCCCGGGTAGTGGGTCAGCTCGTCGCTGACTATGGGTGGCTCAACGGCCATGTTGGCTTTCGGTGCCGGCCGGTTAGCAGACTGTTTGTGGTCGTCTGGCTTGCCTCTGCCGGCTTTGCGGAAAAAATCCGCGATGCCGGTACCCAGCCTGAGCGTCGCTGCGCCGATCCTGTCCATCAGCCAGAACCAGGACAACCCGGTGCTGACGGTGAGGGCAAACAGAAAAATGGCGATCAGCAACAGCGTGGTGGCCGGAAGATTAAAGAATCTCACCATGGCTTCGGAAACCGCGGCGCCCAGAACTCCGCCTGATGACACCCCCAGACCGAATACCGAGTACAGGGACAACAGGCTGGTCGCCGATAACAGGATCAGCAGGAAGCCGCCGAAGCGCACCAGAAACAACGGAATATGAGGATCAATTGGCTGGCTGCGCAGCCGGATGAGCATCAGCGCATAGCCGGCCACCATGACCGGGAACAGAAAGGCCACGTCACCGAAAAAATCACGCAGCAGGCTGGCAAGCCAGGCACCAGAGCGCCCTGCATGGTTCTGCACAGTGGTTTCGTGGCCGATGGATGCCCACCCGGGGTCGGTCGCACTGAAGGTCCCCAGCGCCATACCAAGGTAAATACAGAGTGCGACCAGCGCGATAACAGCACCTTCCCGCATGCCCTGCGCCACAAACCGGCGGAACTTTTCCTGCTTCTGGTTCTGTCGCGCAGATTTTTCCTGATTTTTCTTCGCTTTTTCGCTCTCGGCCATGAATGCTCAGACGGTTCTTTGACGATGATTTTCGAGCACCTCGAAGCCTCTCTGAAGATCGGTTTTGAGGTCAGCAACAGCTTCAATCCCGACCGAAATCCGCAACAGATTTTCGGTAATCCCGGCCTGTTGCTTGTCTTCTTCTGACAGCCGGCCGTGGGTAGTGGTTGCAGGATGGGTGATGGTGGTTTTTACATCGCCCAGGTTGGCTGTTATGGAAATCATCCGGGTGGCGTCAATAAAAGCCCAGGCCTGTTCCCGGCCGCCCCTGAGCCGGAATGACAGCACTCCGCCAAAACCGCTCTGCTGTTTTCTGGCCAGAGCGTGCTGGGGGTGGCTGGTCAGTCCGGCGTAATGTATCTCTTCCACCGCATCCTGCGTTTGCAGCCAGGTCGCCAACTCTAGCGCATTATCACAGTGGGCGCGCATACGGATTGGTAAGGTTTCCAGTCCCTTCTGGAACACCCAGGCGTTGAACGGGCTCATGGTAGGGCCGGCGGAGCGCAGGAATCCGTAGATTTCCTCCAGCATTTTTGCAGAGCCGACAACCGCGCCCCCGACACAGCGGCCCTGGCCGTCCAGATACTTGGTCGCCGAGTGAATAACAAGATCGGCGCCCTGCTCCAGTGGCCGCTGCAATACCGGTGTGCAGAAGCAGTTATCCACCACAAACAGGGCGTCATTGCGGTGGGCAAGATCCGCCAGTGTTGCCATGTCCGCCACTTCACAAAGCGGGTTGGACGGCGTTTCTATAAAGATCATCCGGGTTTCCGGCCGGATTGCCGCTTGCCACTGGTGGTGATCTGTCAGCCTGACAAAAGAGGTATCCACGCCGAACCGTGCCAGATATTTCTGAAACAGCACATTGGTGGTACCGAACACACCCCGTGAGCAGATAACGTGATCGCCGGATTTCAGCAGCGCCATGCAGGTCGCCAGTATCGCCGACATACCGGAGGCGGTTGCCACGGCCCTTTCGCCGCCTTCCATGGCGGCCAGCCTTGCTTCAAATGCCTGCACCGTGGGATTGGTAAAGCGGCTGTAGATATTGCCCGGCTCGTCACCGCCAAACCTCGCGGCGGCCTGGGCGGCGCTGCCGTAAACGAAACTGGAGGTGGGAAAAATGGCGTCGCTGTGCTCCAGCTCACCGGTGCGGATCTGCCCGGCCCTGACCGCAAGCGTATCCACGGACATGCCCTCAAGATCCGATTCGGGAATCAGAACATGCTGGTCGCGATAGTGGGTCATGATTCAGTCTTCATCGTTGTAGAGATCAATAATACCATTGTCGCAGGAATCCACAGTGCCCGGATTAAAGCGCTGCCCGTCATTCCTTGCGGCTTCGAGCTTGTCAAGGTAGGCAGCGTCAACATCGCCGGCGATATAATCACCGGTAAACACCGAGCATTCCCAGCCCTCGATGTTGGGGTTCACATCACTGACACAGGCAATCAGGTCTTCCAGGTCCTGATACAGCAGCCAGTCTGCGCCAATGGTCTTGCCAATCTGCTCAACGCTCTGGTTGTGGGCAATCAGCTCATTCACCGAGGGCATGTCGATACCATAGACGTTGGGATAGCGAACGGGTGGCGCGGCTGACGCAAAATAGACCTTGCTTGCGCCCGCATCCCGGGCCATCTGGACGATTTCCTTGCAGGTAGTACCCCGCACGATGGAATCATCTACCAGCATCACGTTCTTGCCGCGGAATTCAAGATCAATGGGATTCAGCTTCTGGCGCACGGACTTCTTCCGCATTTTCTGACCAGGCATGATAAAGGTGCGGCCGATATAGCGGTTCTTGATGAAACCTTCCCGGAATTTGACCCCCAGCCGGTGAGCCATCTGCATGGCCGAGGTCCGGCTGGTATCAGGAATGGGAATGACCACGTCGATATCATGGTCGGGATTTTCTCTCAGCACCTTCTCGGCCAGGGTCTCGCCCATGCGCAGACGCGCCTTGTAAACCGATACATCATCAATGATCGAATCCGGCCGGGCAAAATAGACGTGCTCGAAAATGCAGGGAAACAGATGGGGATCGTCCGCACACTGTTGGGTGTAGAGAGTCCCGTCTGTTTCAATGTAGACCGCCTCGCCCGGCGCAATGTCGCGAACCAGCTTGCAGCCTGCCGCACTGAGGGCAACGCTCTCGGAGGCAATCATGTACTCATTGCCATTTTCGGTATGCCGCACCCCGTAACAGGCCGGGCGGATACCGTTCGGGTCCCGGAAACCGACAATGCCATAGCCGGTAATCATGGCAATTACCGCATAGGCACCCTTGCAACGCTGGTGAACAGCACGGACCGCCGCAAAAATGTCGTCCTTGGTCGGGTCGAGCTTGCCCAGCTTCTGAAGCTCATGGGCGAAAACGTTCAGCAGCACCTCGGAGTCCGAGTTGGTATTGATATGCCTGAGGTCCGTGCGGAACAGGTCACGGCTGAGTTCGTCGGCGTTGGTCAGGTTACCGTTGTGCGCCAGGGTAATGCCATAGGGGCTGTTGACATAGAAAGGTTGGGCTTCGGCAGAGCTTGAACTGCCGGCTGTGGGATAGCGCACGTGACCAATACCCACGTTGCCTACCAGGCGGTGCATGTGCCGGGTACGGAATACGTCCCGCACAAGACCATTGTCTTTGCGCAGATAGAAACGCTCGTTCTGAAAGGTCACGATACCGGCCGCGTCCTGCCCCCGGTGCTGAAGAACCGTCAGCGCATCGTAAAGCGACTGATTGACGTTAGAGGTGCTGACTATGCCGACAATGCCACACATGGCTAAGGTATACTCCCAGGCGTTTGTACTGAAAATTAACCGGACGCAGACGCAGGCGTCACCGCGTCGTCCGTTTGCAGATCGGGAATCTCCGTGCTCCCTCCAGCCGGGCCAAGAAACCGGGCAAATTCGTCACCAAGGGTTCTTCTGGACCAGTCCTCCACCACCGCCAGGTGGTTAATCATCACCGATGTTCGCCACCAGGTATCTTCGGACAGCGGCGTGTACCGGGTGAACGCAATGGCTACAACCACCACCACCAGTCCGCGCAACAGCCCGAATCCCATCCCCAGCACCCGGTCCGTTGCCGATAGACCGGTCACCCGCACAAGGTGCCCGATCATGTTGTTGATCAACGCTCCGACGATCAGAGTACTGAAGAAAAGGATGGCAAACGCCGCAATCAATCGCACAAGCGGTGTTTCAACCGTGCCTTCAAGAAGAGACTGCATTTGCGGATGAAAAGTCCGGGCCAGAATGAAAGCGCCAACCCAGGTCACCAGTGACAGTGCTTCTTTAATGAAGCCCCGCTTCAGACTGACAAGCGTGGATACCGCTATAAGGGCTATGATGACCCAGTCGATCCAGATCAGCGCTACCATGGGATATCCGGTGAAAATAAAGAAGCACGAAGTCTATCAGGAAACGTTACCTGACCAAACCGCACTTTTGCGAACAGTATCGTTTTCGGCAGGATCATTACCACAACAGACCGGTCACTTCCCGCCCGACGTGACCAGACTGTTGAGGCCAAAAGCCTTGTCCAGAGCCTGCTTGGCTTTTTCGGCTTCGGCTTTTTCAGCAAAGGGGCCGCTGAATACCCGGGTAAGCTCAGTGTCTCCGCGGATAACGCTCTGCAGATGGGAGCTGTAACCCTTTTCCCTTACCTTTTCCCTCAGCCGTCTGGCGTTGTCAGCGCTGCCAAAACTGCCCAACTGGACAACCCATGCCCCTTCCAGGGAACGGGTAAACTCCGCAGCCCCGGGCTCAGTCTGCGCAGAGGGTTCAGATTGTGATGCGCCAGCGGCGGCGGACGACTCGGTGGTGTCAGGAGGTTCCGGGGCCTCTGCCACCGAATCATCCGGGCCGGCCGGCGCGGTTTCCTCGATACGGTACGGGGGAACTTTCGTGGTCTCTGGTTCGGGCATTTCCACTTCCGGAAATGGCGGCTCTTCGGGGATCTGGATGGTCGTGGTTTCGCGCTCCGAGTGCGGCTCGTCGAACATCATGGGCACAAATATCACGGCCAGAGAGACCAGTACCAGTGCGCCGATGATACGCTGCTTCAGTCCGTTCACGTTCAGTTTCCCCTGTTCTTGCCGGTTTCAGCCAGTGCCTGACCGCTGATACTAACCGCCACTGTCGTTTAACTCAAAAATTCCGCAGGCCGGGTTCAGGGTTGCGCTATAAAAGCGCATCCCGGGCTGCGGCTACCGTGAAAAAAGACCCGAAAATCAACACAATGTCATTCTCGCGGGCCATGGCAAGCGCAGCGCAGAGGGCCTCTTGCACAGAGCCGGAGCAACCGCAGATCCCCGCTTCCGCCACCACGCCGGCTCTTTGTGTCAATTCGCTGCAATTCAGACCCCGGGGCACATCGAGAGCGGTAAAAAACCACTGGTCCACCTGTCCCGACATGGCACCGACAACGCCCTCCACGTCCTTGTCTGCCAGCGCACCGTAAATGGCGAGAAGCCTTTGCCCCGGCTGTCGGACAGCCCCGATCCTTGAGCACAGCCAGCGTGCCGCATGGGGGTTGTGGCCGACATCGGCGATGATCAGTGGTTCCCTGCGCAACTGTTCGAACCGTCCCGGCAGGATCAGATCACCAAGCGCCTCTGCTATCACCTCCTCCGACAGCCCGGGCTCCAGCCTGCGGATGGCGACCACGGCTGCAGCCAGGCTTTGCACCGGCAACCCCAGATCCGGCAAACTGATGACAGTGGGGTCGTCGTCAATCTGCAGCCAGCTCCCGGGCCTGTTGTCCGCTGACTGCGCGATCTGGTAGCCATCTCCGGGCCGTAACAGGCGGACACCCTGCGCCTTCGCCTGCTGCAGGACAGACCTTGGAGGGTCAACATCTGCGAAGATGGCGGGTCGGTTGGGGCGCAATATTCCGGCCTTCTCGAAGCCGATGCTCTCGCGGTTATCGCCCAGGAAACTGACGTGGTCGATATCGACCGAGGTTATGATGGCAAGGTCTGCGTCCAGAACATTGACCGCATCCAGGCGTCCTCCCAGACCCACTTCCAGAACCCAGTCCTCAACACCCGACTCACTGAAAACAACAAATGCCGCAAGGGTGCCGAATTCAAAATAGGTCAGTGTGGTCGAACCCCGGGCTGCCTCTACCGTGTCGAAGGCGTCAACCAGGGTCTGGTCACAAACCTCGGTACCGTTGATGCGTACCCGCTCGTTGTAGCGCTGCAGGTGGGGCGATGTATAGGCACCGACTGTTCTGCCGGCACTGGCCAGCAGCTTTTCAAGAGCGACGACTGTGCTGCCCTTGCCATTGGTTCCGCCAACCGTGACGATACGGACCTGCGGATTAGTGCGAAAAAGTCGCCTGAAGACAACCAATACCCGGTCAAGGCCCAGGTCAATTTCCGCCGGATGGATGGATTCAAGGTAACCCAGCCAGTCGTCAAGGGAGGCACTGCGGCCCGGTGCCGACAGCGACCGGGCCGGGGGTTCACTCGGTGGGGACATCGGATTCCGGTTTTTCGGAGACCTCGAATTCGATAGGCTGCTCTTTGGCGGTTTGCTCAAGGCCCTCAAGCTTTGCCAGCAGGGCGGCAATACGCTCGCGCATCTGGTGCCGGTGCAGAATCATGTCGATCGCGCCATGCTCAAGCAGAAATTCGCTGCGCTGAAAACCTTCCGGCAACTTCTCACGAACCGTCTGCTCAATGACCCGAGGGCCGGCAAACCCGATCAGCGCGTGGGGCTCTGCGATATTGAGATCGCCAAGCATCGCCAGACTGGCAGAAACACCGCCGAACACCGGGTCGGTCATCACCGATACGTAGGGAATGCCCTCCTGCTTCATCCGCTCGAGGACCGCGGCTGTTTTGGCCATCTGCATCAGCGAAAAAATGGCTTCCTGCATCCGCGCGCCGCCGCTGGCAGAAAAACAGACCAGTGGAATCCGCTCTTCCAGGCACACATTGGCCGCGCGCACAAAACGCTCGCCAACAACCTGCCCCATCGAGCCACCAAGGAAGCTGAACTCGAAGGCCACCGCCACCAGCGGGATATCCAGTGTTCTGCCACGCATGGCAACCAGGGCGTCTTTCTCGCCCGTTGCTTTCTGGTTACTGGAAAGGCGGTCCTTGTAGCGTTTGCTGTCCTTGAACTTGAGGCGGTCCCAGGGCTCAAGCTCGGCACCGATCTCTTCCCTGCCCTCGGGGTCGAGAAACACATCAAGCCGGCGGCGGGCGGTGATCCGCAGATGGTGATTGCACTTGGGACAGACGTCCAGATTCTTGTCCAGTTCAGGCTTGTAGAGAAAAGCACCACATTTGGGGCACTTCTTCCACAGCCCCTCAGGCACCCCCGTTCTCTGCTTGGATTCCGAGCGAATCTTGCTCGGCATGATTTTATCCAGCCAGTTACTCATGGTTTCATCCTATCCTGTGATCCTCAGACCCGCATTCTGGTACGAACGTCAGATTGTCCAGCGCGACACGCATCGGATGGAGCAGTTCCGTCAGCGCACCCTTCAACTGTTCCCGGTCGGTCTGGTTACGCGCTATTGTATCCACCAGCACGCTACCGACAATTACACCATCGGATACCCGGCCCACCGCAGCGGCGGTTTCAGCGTCGCGAATGCCGAAGCCGACACCGACCGGAAGCGCCGTCAGCTCATGGATATGAGCGACTTTCGCGGCCACTTCGGGGATATCGATCTTGCCCGATCCGGTAACTCCCTTGAATGAAACATAGTACACATATCCGGAACAGTGTTGGCTGATCAGACGAATCCGGTCATCCGTGGTCGTTGGTGCCAGCAGAAAAATGGCATCCAGACCCCTTTCAGTGAACAGCGGTGCGACTTCATCGGCTTCCTCGGGAGGCAGATCCACGGTCAGGATGCCGTCAATGCCGGCGTCTCTTGCGGTATTGGCAAACTGTTCATAACCCATTGCCTCCATGGGATTAAGATAGCCCATAAGCACGACAGGTGTGGTGTCGTCCTGCTCGCGGAAGCTCTTCACCATCGCAATAACCTGCCGCAGGGAGGTGCCGTGTACCAGTGCCCGCTCGCAGGCCTGCTGGATAACCGGGCCATCGGCCATCGGGTCCGAGAAAGGCACCCCGAGTTCGATAATATCCGCACCCGCGTCCACCAGCGTATGCATAAGATCGACGGTCTGGTCCGGGTGTGGGTCCCCCGCGGTAATGTACGGGATCAAGGCTTTACGACCCCGGGCTTTGAGGGATTTCAGAACCCTTTCAATTCGACTCATGCGCTCTCCTGTTCATCCTTTGCTGCAATTACATCTCGATGCCATCAAGCTTCGCAATGGTCTGGATGTCTTTATCACCGCGGCCCGAGACGTTGATGACCACCACCTGATCCTTGTCCATGGTAGCCGCAAGTTTGATCGTATAAGCCACGGCGTGGGCCGTTTCCAGCGCGGGCATGATACCCTCAACACGGGTAAGCTTGCGGAAACCGTCCAGCGCCTCGTCGTCGGTTACCGAAACATAACTGGCCCGGCCGATATCTTTCAGCCAGCTGTGCTCGGGACCCACCCCGGGATAGTCGAGGCCGGCACTGACCGAATGGGTACCGGCGATCTGGCCATTTTCATCTTCCATCAGGTAGGTGCGATTTCCGTGCAGAACCCCGGGCCGCCCTGCGCTCAGTGGCGCTGCGTGCTGACCGGTCTCGATACCAAGACCGCCGGCCTCAACCCCGTACATCTGCACCGATTCATCCATCAGGAACGGATAGAACATACCGATGGCATTGGAGCCGCCGCCAACACAGGCCACCAGGGCATCGGGTAACTTGCCCGCCTGGGACAGGCACTGCTGGCGGGTTTCCCGGCCGATCACAGACTGGAAGTCGCGCACCAGCAGGGGATAGGGGTGAGGCCCGGCAACCGTACCAATGATATAGAAGGTATCGTCCACGTTCGCCACCCAGTCGCGCATGGCGTCGTTCATCGCATCCTTGAGGGTTTTTGTACCGCTCTGGACCGAGTGCACGGTCGCACCCAGCAACTTCATGCGGTAGACGTTCAGGGACTGGCGCTGAACGTCCTCTGCTCCCATGAACACGTGGCATTCCAGGCCCAGGCGGGCACAGACAGTGGCTGTTGCCACACCGTGCTGGCCCGCGCCGGTTTCTGCGATGATGCGCTTCTTGCCCAGAAAACTGGCCAGCAGGGCCTGGCCGATGGTGTTATTCACTTTATGGGCGCCGGTATGGTTCAGGTCTTCGCGCTTTAACCAGATCTGGGCACCACCGGTTTCCCGGGTCAGGCGTTCGGCGAGATAGAGCGGCGACGGGCGGCCCACGTAGTGGGCAAGATCCTTGTCAAAGCTGGCCTGAAACTCCGGATCGTCCTTTAACCGCTTATATTCCTTTTCCAGGGTCATCAGCGAGTCGAACAGGGTCTCGGATACGAACCGGCCACCGTAGGCGCCGAAATGACCCCGGGCATCGGGAAGCCCACTCAACATTTCTTCAGTCAGTTTCATCGACACGGCGTACCTCATTAATAAACTCAGTGATTTTGGCGGCATCTTTGGTGCCTTTACTCAACTCTACCCCACCGCTTACGTCGACACCCCATGGACGGACCTGTTTCACAGCGGCGGCCACATTACCAGAACCCAGCCCCCCGGCCAATATAAGCGGCAGCGGGCGCGCAGAGGGAATCAGGTCCCAGTTAAAGGATTCGCCGGTACCGCCGTATTTATCCGCAACCCAGGCGTCGACCAGCAGGCCGCTGGCACCGGAATAGTCCCTGAATGCCTGCTCGATATCGCCCGGTGCCCTGACCCGGATGGCCTTGATCCAGCGCGCGGAAAAACTCTGACAGAATTCCGGACTCTCGTCACCGTGAAACTGGAGCAGGTCAAGCGGCACCCTCGACAGCACTTCTTCGACATACTTACGATCAGGATTGACGAACAGCCCGGTAGCCACCACAAACGGCGGTACCGACCGCAGCAGCTCTGCTGCTTTGGCTATCGAAACACCTCTCGGACTGGGCTCATAAAACACAAAACCAACCGCGTCGGCTCCGGCGCTGGCCGCGGCGACAACATCCTCCGGCCTGGTCAGCCCACAGATTTTTACCCGTGTTCTCATATCAGTTTCGCTGTTTGCGGTGAATGTGTGTCGGCTCGATAGACTGGTTCTGTTCAGGGCTGAACCAGGGCCTGGCAAATCCGGGGCCGCACTCGACAGCAGGAATACCGAACCCGGCAGGATAGCCTACGTCAACCAGATAGAGGCCGTGCGGAGGTGCAGTCACCCCGGCAAGCCGCCGGTCACCAGACTGGAGTATCTCACGAATCCATGCGGCACGCTTATCATCCCTGCCCACCGCCATCAATGCGCCGGCGATGTTGCGGACCATGTGATGCAAAAACGCATTGGCCTGTACGTCAATAACGACAAAATGTCCTTTCCGGGTCACGCTGATCGCTTCCAGAAACCGGACCGGGGAGCGCGACTGGCAACCGGCGGCACGAAATGCCGAGAAATCATGTTCGCCAACGAGGTACTGGGCTGCCTGGTGCATCCTGAGGGCATCCAGCGGTCGGTAGGTCCAGGAAACCTGGCCCTGCTGAATGCCGGGCCTGACCGGATTACTGTAAATGATGTACCGGTAACGCCGGTAAACCGCAGAAAATCTTGCATGGAAATCGCCGCTGCCCGCGCCCGCCCAGTGCACGGCGATATCCGGGGGTAATGCGGTATTGATACCCATGACCCAGGACCGGAGAGTCCGGACCGAAGAGGTCTCGAAGTGGGCAACCTGATAACTGGCATGCACTCCGGCATCGGTCCGGCCGGCACAGACAAGATCCACCGGATGATTGGCAACTTTTGCCACCGCCCGGTTCAGCGCATCCTCGACTGTCCGGACACCGGACTTCTGGAACTGCCAGCCGTGAAAATTCCGCCCATCATATTCAAAGGCGAGAGCCACACGGCCAGCCCCGATGGAGATGTCCGTCGTCAGTGCCTGAGCTTGCTGAAACAATGGATTTCCTGAATTGATGAATCAAACACGATAAACGCAGACGGCCCGTACTGCTGCACGGGCCGTCTGCGTTTCGTTTTCTGCACGGACAGATTATAACAAATCAGGACAGGTTCTTGAGCAGGTCCTGTGCTTCGGCCTTCTGCTCGTCACTGCCCTCCAGCGCGACTTCCTCGAGGATGTCCTTCGCACCGTCCACATCGCCCATTTCAACATAGGCTCTGGCAAGGTCGAGTTTGGTAGCAGCCTCATCAGTTCCGGACAGGAACTCGAAATCATCGTCATCACCCAGATCCGCCTCGTCAAGATCAGCATCGTCGCCGGCGACTTTATCCGACGCTACCGGCGGCAGAATATCATCCTCGTCCTCGCTTTCCGGCTTTTCCGATGGACTGTCATCATCGGATTCCGAGAATTCCTCCATCAAGGCGAGGTCTTCGTCAGACACATCCAGCTCGAGATCGTCCAGCTCCGAGCCCTCGACATCTTCCGAAGGCTCATCCTCGCCGGCGACCTTATCAAGCTCGGCATCGAGTTCCTCAAAGAAAGACTCATCCAGTTCGACGTCATCATCCAGATCATCCCGGTCAGATTCAGCCACCGGCTCGCTTTCCTTTGCCTCTGCAGACGGCTCGGAACGGGTGTCGGCAGGCGAATCAACTTCATCCTCAAGCTCGGTTTCCAGGGATTCGAAATCAAGACTCAGATCATCGTCATCCTCATATTCATCCAGTTCAAGCTCGTCGGAGTCTGTTTCGGATTCGTCCAGCGTGTATTCAAAGGCCTCGTCGGGCTCTTCAGGCTCTTCAGGCTCTTCAGACCGAGCAGATTCAGAGGTTTCCGCTTCATCCAGTTCAAAATCAGAGATGTCATATTCAATCCCGTCATTGTCATCCGCACCGGATTCGTCGCCGGGCCTGTCAACAGGTTTTCCTTCGGTTCTGTCTTCAGAGCTCTCTTCAAAGAAATTGTCATCCGAATCGTCATCCGGGAACTCCAGATCCAGATCCCCGGCCTCCCGGTCAGCATCGTCCGCTTGGTCAAAGCCACTGGATCTGAGCTCGGATTCCAGATCATCAATGCTGGGCATTGCTTCGGCTTCTTCCAGACTGGCCTGGATTCTGGCCGCTTCGGCGGTGACGGCTTCGTCATCAAGCGCTTCGATCTCGCGGAACTGTTTATCGAAAGACTCCCGGTCCTGAAGGTCGGCATAAACGGCGAGCAGTTTCAGGCGCAGGTCAGTCCGGCTTGGCTCACGGGAAATGGCCGTTTCCAGCGTATGGGCGGCCTGATCATTACGACCATAGGCGATATAGGCATCCGCTTCGGCCATGGCGTCATCGTCCGCCGCTACCGGGGCGTTATCGTCATCCTCTTCAAAGGTAAGATCGAACGAGTCAGTGTCGTCATCGGCCGTCTCATCATTCAACTGATCGTAGAATGCCTTTTCCCGTTTGGAGTTGCGGCGGGAGAGCAGCAAAAGCAGCAGCAAAAGCACAATCAGACCGCCACCAAGGGCAATCTGGTAGAGCGGATTACCGGTAACGGCATCAATGATATTGCCAGGGAAGGGTTTCTGAACGGGCTCGGGCGGCTCTGCCGCTGCAGGCTCATCAGCAGCCGAGCCTGTCTGTCCGGCTGCAGGATCTGACGTTTCAGCGGCGGAGTCCGGTTGCTCAGCCATGGAGTCTGACTGTTCGGCCATGGCGTCTGGCTGCTCAGTCATGGACTCTGGTTGCTCAGCCGCAGGCGCTGTCCCGGCTTCGGTCTGCTCGGCTGCCGCGGTATCGGATGCCATTTGCGGTTGCTCGCCAGCAACCTCTGAGGCCATATCCGAGGCGTCGGGGTCCGCCTGCGAAGCCGGATCCGAGGATGCTCCGGGTTCAGAGCCGGTCTGTGCCGGCTCGGCGCCGGCTGCTGTATCGCCTCCGGCTCCATCGCCGTCTGGCGAATCAAGCTGAGCGCTCTGCATTTCGGCAAGCTGGTTGTTCTTCAATTCAAGCAGACGCTGAAGTGTCTCGACCTGTTCCTGCAGGTCATCGACCCGTCCGGAAAGCTCGTCATTCTCACGGCGGGTGCTTTCAAGCTGTTCCATGGCAACGGCTGTACCTGCGTCAGCGCCACCAGCAGTCTGGCTGTCACCCCCGGCAGAGCCACCCTCGTCAGCGTCCCGGGAGGAAGCGTCATCTGCCGCAATCAGACGCAGCTGATCACCGCCGTTGCTGCCCGCCTGTTCCTGCCGGCGCGCGTCGGCGGCTGCGTCGGCCGTAGCGTCCACGGTCCGGGCCGGCCTTGACATGGCACTGTTCTGCGCGGCGACTTGCTGAACGGCCTGAGCACGGCTGCGGCTGCGGATCTGGTCTTCATCCGGAATCCGCAGAATCTCGCCCCGCTTCAGGCGGTTGATGTTGCCATTTATGAAGGCATCCGGATTGAGGTCCTGGATGGCCAGCATTGTCTGCTGCATGCTCACACTGTTATTGGGGCGGACATTGGCAGCAATAGTCCAGAGATTGTCAGCGGAATTGGTCGGTCCAAGTGTGCGCACATCAGAGGTGCGGGTTTGCGAGCTGCGTTGCGGCGTCGGTGCCGGAGATGTCTGTCGCGACTGCTGCTGCGGCTGACTGGTCTGCCCGGTAGCGGGCGCGGCCACCTGCTCCTGCATGCCGGATTCTTCGGCGTAGACCGGCGGATCAACCAGAACCGCGTATTCGCGCATTAACCGGCCATTGGGCCAGGTTACTTCAACCAGGAAGTTGAGATACGGTTCACGCAGCGGTTCCCGTGTTGAAACATTGACGACAAGATTACCGTCTGGGGCGGTCGTTACCTGGAAATTCAGTTTGGTAAGAAAGAAGCTCCGGTCTATGCCCACTCTTTCAAAAGCGGACTGGGGTGCGATGTTGACAAACACATCATCCGGCGAGATCCCCTCGCTTTTCCGCAGATCGATTTCTGCGTCCAGAGGCTCATTCAGGAAGGACTTCAGGTCTATTTCCCCAAGTCCGAGTGCCTGTGCGACACCTGAACCAAGCCCTCCTGCCAGAGCCAGAGCAACCGCAAGCTTGCGTACCTTCATGCTGTTTCCTTACCAGTCTCCGTTTTCGTTACAGTTCTGTATAACAGTAACGGACGAGGTTGGCTGACTTCCGCCGAATTTTCTATTGTTATTATGTAATGTTTTGAACATTAAGTTCGCCAAGTATTGTTGATAAAACCTCTTTTATCAATCAATCAGCCGCACTCCTTGCACCGTTTCGTCACTTATGTGGTGGAAGACATTGTTAGACAACAATGATTGCGACAAAAAATAACAGGGGCGACGGCATCGCCCCTGTTATTTTTCCGGAAATCGAACGCAGTTGGCAAAAGTAACGCCCACCGCGCGTCAACTTACCGTTCCTGCAGAATCCGCAACATTCTGCGAAGCGGCTCTGCGGCACCCCACAGCAACTGGTCGCCTGCGGTAAACGCGGAAATATACTCCGGCCCCATGGCCAGTTTGCGGATGCGCCCGATGGGCACACTCAAAGTACCCGTTACCTTTGCCGGCGTCAGTTCCTGAATGGTCGCGTCCCTTTCATTCGGCACCACTTTGACCCAGTCATTGGCACCAGCCAGAATCGACTCGATTTCAGCAACCGGAAGGTCTTTTTTCAGCTTGATGGTCAGGGCCTGACTGTGAGAGCGCATGGCTCCGATCCGCACACAGATACCATCAATGGGAATAGGGCTGTCACTGCGACCGAGGATCTTGTTGGTCTCGACCCCTGCTTTCCACTCTTCCTTGCTCATGCCGTTTTCAAGCTGCTTGTCGATAAACGGAATCAGACTGCCTGCCAGTGGCACTTCGAAGTGCTCGGTGGGGAAGCTGGCCGAGCGCATGGTTTCAGTGACCTTGCGATCAATTTCCAGGATAGCCGAGGACGGATCTGCCAGTTCCTCGCTGACGCCACCGTGCAATTCACCCATCTGGTTCAGCAGTTCCCGCATGTTCTGGGCACCAGAGCCGGAAGCGGCCTGATAGGTCATCGGCGAAATCCACTCGATCAGATCCTGCTCCAGCAGGCCACCGAGGGCCAGCATCATCAGACTGACAGTGCAGTTACCACCGATAAAATCCTTCACGCCCCGTGCCAGGGCATCGTCGATCACCTTGCGGTTGACCGGGTCCAGCACGATCACAGAGTGATCAACCATCCGCAATGTGGAGGCTGCGTCAATCCAGTAACCCTGCCAGCCCGCATCACGGAGCTGCTGATAGACCGCGCCGGTGTAATCGCCGCCCTGGCAGGTGATGACTACGTCCAGGGTTTTCAGAATGTCGATATCGAAGGCCTCCTGCAGCGGGGGCACGCCTTCCTTACCCACGTCAGGAGCCGGCTTGCCAGCCTGGGAAGTGGTAAAAAAGATCGGTTCGATATTGGCAAAATCGTTTTCTTCACGCATGCGCTGCATGAGGACTGAGCCCACCATGCCGCGCCAACCTATAAGTCCAACCCGCTTCATGCGACCTTTGAACCTCGCTTTATGCCCGCCCGCTGTCTCTATCGCTGCCAGGGACGGGATGGATTATCCCGCAGCAGCCGCATCACGCCGCCATCGGGAGATGAATAATCTGACCCTGATCATTGCAGTCAGAGCGCCGCCAGCACCGCATCACCCATTTCGCGGGTGGACACTTTCCGGCTTTCCGGCGACATGATATCGGCGGTACGAAGGCCCTGATCCAGAACCCTGCTCACCGCTGCCTCAATAGCTTCAGCCGCCTTTTCTTCCTTCAGGCTATAGCGAAGCATCATCGCCCCACTGAGTATGGTTGCCAGTGGGTTGGCAATACCCCGGCCCGCAATATCCGGCGCTGAACCGTGACAGGGCTCGTACATACCCTGCTTCTCGGCGTTCAGCGACGCCGAGGGCAACATGCCGATCGAGCCGGTGAGCATGGCCGCTTCGTCCGAGAGAATATCACCAAACATGTTGCCCGTCACAATCACATCGAACTGCTTGGGCGCGCGCACCAGTTGCATGGCAGCATTATCCACATACATGTGGGACAGCTCGACATCGGGATACTCCCGCCGCAGGTCTTCCATCACCTCTCGCCAGAGCACTGTGACCTCAAGCACATTGGCCTTGTCGACCGAGCACAGCTTCTTGCCGCGTTGCTGGGCGGCTTCATATGCGACCCGGCCGATACGGCGAATTTCGGATTCGGTATAGGCATAGGTGTTGTAGCCCTGGCGTTCGCCGCTTTCCAGTTCCCGCACGCCCCGCGGCTGGCCGAAATAGATGCCGCCGGTCAGCTCACGGACAATCATGATATCCAGCCCGGACACGACCTCCGGCTTCAGCGACGATGCCGATGCCAGTTGCGGATACAGAATGGCGGGGCGCAGGTTGGCAAACAGATCAAGATTGGAGCGCAGCCCCAGCAGGCCTTTCTCCGGGCGGCTCGCCATCGGGCGTTTATCCCATTGCGGACCGCCCACGGCACCGAGGATGATGGCATCGGCGGCCCTGGCCTTTGCCAGGGTCGGGTCCGGCAGGGGCGTATCATATTCATCGATCGCGGCGCCGCCCACCGGGGCGGTTTCAAAATTCAGGTTGAGGCGAAACCTGTCATTGACCCTGTGGAGCACTTTCTCAGCTTCCGCGACAATTTCCGTACCGATGCCGTCTCCCGGCAACAATAAAACATTTCTGGACATAATCTTTCCTTAGCTGCTGAATAACCAGGGCGCGGTCTTGCGACGACTCTCCTCGTAGGCCCTGATGGCATCCGCGTCTTCAAGGGTGACGCCGATGTCGTCCAGACCGTTGAGCAGACAGTGCCGCCGGAAGTCGTCTGTATCGAACTCGAAAACCTCGCCCGAAGGCGTGGTCACGGTGTTTGCCTCCAGATCCACTGCCAGTTCGTAGCCCGGTTGGTTTTCCACCTCCGAGAACAGCTGGTCAACAATTTCTTCATCCAGAACAACCGGAAGCAAGCCATTCTTAAAGCAGTTATTGTAGAAGATATCGGCAAAACTGGGCGCGATAATGACCCTGAAACCGAAGTCTTCCAACGCCCAGGGAGCGTGCTCGCGGCTGGAACCACAACCAAAGTTACTGCGGGTCAGAAGAATGCTGGCGGCCTTGTACCTGTCCTGGTTAAGCACGAAATCGCTGTTGATCGGCCGTTGGGAGCTGTCCTGATCGGGCTGGCCTTCATCCAGGTAGCGCAGTTCATCAAACAGGTTCGGGCCAAAACCCGTGCGCTTGATCGATTTCAGAAACTGCTTGGGAATGATCATGTCCGTATCCACATTGGACCGGTCCAGGGGGGCAACAATGCCGGTGTGCTGTGTTAACGCTCTCATGGTCGTTCTCCATTCATCATCTCGCGGACATCAACAAAATGGCCATGGATCGCGGCGGCCGCAGCCATGGCCGGACTGACGAGATGGGTACGCCCGCCGAATCCCTGACGGCCCTCGAAATTGCGGTTGGACGTGGACGCACAGTGCTCGCCCTGACCCAGTTTGTCGGCATTCATCGCCAGGCACATGGAGCAGCCCGGGTCACGCCATTCCAGACCGGCCTCGAGGAAAACCCTGTCCAGTCCTTCCTGCTCGGCCTGGACTTTCACCAGACCGGAACCGGGAACCACCATGGCCTGCTTCAGGGAGGCCGATACTTTACGTCCCTTCACCACCTTCGCCGCTTCCCGGAGATCTTCAATCCGGCTGTTGGTGCAGGAGCCGATAAATACCCGGTCCAGCTGAATCTCCGAAATGGGGGTGTTGGGCTTCAGGCCCATATAGGCAAGCGCCCGCACCATGCCTTCCCGTTTGATCGGATCGGCTTCCGCCGCCGGGTCAGGAATCTTGCCACCCACGTTGGACACCATTTCCGGTGACGTGCCCCAACTGACCTGCGGCTCAATGGCCGACCCGTCCAGTTCCACCACCTTGTCGAAAACCGCGTCATCGTCACTGTGCAGCGTATGCCAGTAGCTGATGGCTTTATCCCGCATCTCGCCTGTCGGGGCAAACGGGCGGTCTTTGACGTAATCAATGGTGGTCTGATCCACCGCTACCATGCCCACCCGGGCACCCGCCTCGATGGACATGTTGCAGATGGTCATGCGGCCTTCCATCGAAAGTCCATGGATCGCCTCACCGCCAAATTCAATGGCATAACCAGTCCCGCCGGCGGTGCCGATCCTGCCAATAATCGCCAGCACCACATCTTTACCGGTGACTCCCGGGCCAAGTTCACCATCGACCCGCACCAGCATGTTTTTCATCTTCTGCTGGACCAGGCACTGGGTGGCCAGCACATGCTCCACTTCCGAGGTGCCGATACCGTGGGCAAGACAGCCGAAGGCACCGTGGGTAGAGGTGTGCGAGTCGCCGCAGACAATCGACATGCCAGGCAGCGTTGCCCCCTGCTCGGGACCAATCACGTGAACAATACCCTGACGCTGATCCTTGATCTTGAATTCCAGGATGCCGAATTCATCGCAGTTCTTGTCCAGGGTTTCCACCTGAATCCGCGATACCGGGTCGACAATGCCTTCGACCCCCTTTTCACGATCGGTGGTCGGCACATTATGGTCGGGCACCGCCAGATTGGCATCAAGCCGCCAGGGTTTCCGGTTGGCCAGTCGTAACCCTTCAAAAGCCTGGGGGGAAGTTACTTCGTGGAGGAGCTGACGATCGATATAGATCAGCGCCGAGCCATCGTCCCGTTGCTTGACCAGATGATCGTCCCACAATTTGTCGTATAAGGTTTTACCCGCCATGTCTCTCTCGCTCACTGGTTCTGTTTGTACCTTAGGTTGACCTATTCTAACCCCGGCACCAGAATAACCTCAATTCATGTTTTTTATACAAAGCATTCTTTTACGGCATACACGGAGTTTACAGGATGGACGCCCACCTGCTTCAGGCCTTTGTCACGATCATTGATCAGGAATCCTTCTCGGAAGCGGCGGAACAACTGCACCTGACCCAGCCCGCAATCAGCAAGCGTCTGTCGGCCCTGGAAAACCTCACGGGTAACCGCCTGATCGACCGCAGTAACCGCAAAATCCGGTTAACAGACGCCGGCGCAAGGTTGTTGCCTCACGCCCGCCGCATCATTGATGAGGTCCATAACGCCAGGTTGGCGCTGTCTGACCGCCGCGACAGCGTCTCCGGGCGGTTGTCGGTCATTGCCAGCCACCACATCGGACTTCATCACCTGCCTGCCTGGCTGAGGCGGCTCAACCGGGAATTTCCGGAGGTGTCACTTGAGCTCAAATTCATGGATTCGGAAAGTGCTCTGGACATGATGGAGAAGCGTACCGCAGAACTCGCCTTTGTCACCCTGAGCGAGAGCATGGGTCCATCCTTTGCGGTCCAGGCGCGGTGGGAAGACGAGATGGCATTTGTGGTGTCACCTGAGCACCCGCTGGCAACACTTGCAGCACCCACCCTGGCCGATCTTTCCCACTACGATGCCCTGTTGCCGGAGGCCGGAACCGCAACCTATCGGACTGTCAGCCGCCTGTTCCTGGACCAGGGCCTGGCCCTGCAACTGCAGATGCCAACCAATTATCTCGAGACCATCAAGGTGATGGCCGGCGTTGGCCTGGGCTGGAGTGTGCTGCCCGTGAGGATGATGGATTCAACGCTGATCAGGCTCCCGGTAAATTACCGGGTCAGCCGTCTGCTCGGCGCCATCGGGTTGAAAGACCGAACCCTCAGCCCCCAGGCGAAAGCGCTCCTCACTATCGCTTCGGAGCTCAAGTAAGCCACTTACTAAGCTGAATGAAAGTAGGCGGACACGCCTATTCAGGACACGCCGTGGATACATCCATGTAGGCTCGGATGCAGCATCCCTGCTGCATACGGTCCTGAATAGACGTGTCCGCCTACTTTCCTACTCAAGTTAGTAAACAGGGCGGCTTTATGCCCTGCGCTTGGGCAACACGTCCTTCAGTTTTTCACGCATCTCGCGCAGCGCCTTCTCCGTGGTTTCCCAGTCAATACAGGCATCAGTGACGGAAACGCCGTATTTCAGGTCGTCGAGGTTTGCCGGAATTGACTGGTTACCCCAGTTCAGATGGCTTTCCACCATCAGGCCCTGAATGGACTGATTGCCCTCAAGGATCTGATGGGCAATATCCTGGATCACCAGCGGCTGAATGGCGGGATCCTTGCTGGAATTGGCGTGGCTGCAGTCCACCATAATGGACTGACGCAGACTGGCCTTTTCCAGTGCCCGCTCGCACAGGGCAACGCTGACCGAATCGTAATTGGGCTTGCCGCCTCCGCCGCGCAGAACCACATGGCCGTAGTTATTGCCCCGGGTACGGATGATGGCTACCTGTCCCTGCTGGTTGATGCCCAGAAAGCTGTGGGGGTGGGAGACCGACTTCATGGCATTAACGGCCACATCCAGACTGCCGTCGGTGCCATTCTTGAAGCCGATGGCCATGGACAGGCCGCTGCTCATTTCCCGGTGAGTCTGGGATTCCGTTGTTCGGGCACCAATCGCTGACCAGGAAATGGTGTCCTGCAGGTATTGCGGCGAAATCGGATCAAGTGCTTCTGTGGCCGTTGGCAGGCCCAGCTCGGAAATATCCAGCAGCAGTCTGCGACCAATGTGAAGGCCCTGCTCGATATCGAAGGTATCGTTCAGGTGCGGGTCGTTGATCAGACCTTTCCAGCCCACCGTTGTGCGGGGCTTCTCGAAATAAACGCGCATTACAATCAGCAGGGTATCGCTTACTTCGTCGGCGAGCTTTCTGAGCCTACCGGCGTATTCGCGGGCGGCATCAACGTCGTGGATAGAGCAGGGCCCGACCACAATGAACAGCCGGTGGTCCTTGCCATCCATAATGTCGTAGATCGCCTGGCGACCCTGTTCCACGGTCTGTGCGGCTTTTTCCGACAGCGGTAATTCCTGTTTGAGCGCCTCAGGTGTGATCAGTTGTTCCTGACTCGCCACGTTCACATTCTCTAGTCTGGTGCCCGACATGTTTGTAATATCCCTGATTCTGACCGTTGCCATCGGGGATGGTGCATAACCGGGTCCGGCAACTGTCCGGTACAATTTACCGGAACCCCGAGGCATGAAATCTGGTTAGGCGGGGTAAGCTTGTGGCGTACCCCTGCGAGCTGGTTATACTGCGTTATTTACCGAACCTTTTCAACGCTTCTGACACGCGGAGAATGGATGCAGCAAGGCAGGCGGAACAAACGCGAATTACTGTCGCTGGAACAGGCTACAAAACGGATTGGTGACGTGCTGTCAGGTATCCGGGTGCCTGACCTCCCGTATCCGGTCGGCAAGCCTGAAAAAGACGCCATCAGTGACTGGACGCCTCTGCTTTTGTCCTGCTGGACAGAACAGCGGGATGAGCCGGTCAGTCATGTTATCCGTTCGGTTTCGCTGACCTGGTCGGTCCGTCAGGTCAATGCGGCCTATGTGGCTGACCGCATAATGGACCTTTTCCTAACTGCCAGTGGCCTGCATCCGGAACTGGCCAAGCGTCTTGCGCGACTGCGCTTTTTCCTGGCCTGGCGGATGAACCGGGAAGGCGGCGATGTGTTCAATGACACCCTGCTGGGCTGGCTCGACAGTTTTCAGGACCACCGCGGCTGGAGCGCCAATGGTGGGCGTTCGTCACGGATCCTGCCGGACCAGCTTGATACCTTCACTGTCAAGGTGAGCGACAGCTTCGAGTCTGGTGATATTGAACCGGTTATGGCCTTTTGCCGGCAGTGGCAGCAGGATGCCGAAAAACGGGAACAGCAGAGCGGGCGCCTGCGGGAAAGATTACTGCAAACGGAACAGGGCGCTGCCCGTCAGCGCCGCGCCGAGCACACAGCCCGGGCACTGATCGGTCGCGCGATGACGGGGCGGGAGTTGCCCGTGCCCATTGTCCAGTTCGTGATGAATAACTGGTTGCCGTTGCTGAAACAGATCATCTGGCAGGAAGGTGTGGACGGCACAAACTGGCGCCACGGCACAAAATTGCTGGAATGGCTGGTCTGGATCGGTGACCCGAATCTGTCCGACACGGACCAGGACCGGCTGTACACCGTTGGCGAACAGATTGGTGACCGCATTATTGATCTCTGGAGCCGGGTACAAAAGGACCCGCTGCCGGAGGCCGCAGTAGCCGGTATCCAGTCGACCATTATTCAGCGGCTGCGGGGTGAAACACCTGAACTGGTTTGCGCCTTGCCGCCCCCGGACAGATTTTCCTGGGATACCTCCTGGCTGGCTCTGGAGCCAGTGCCAGCGGAGCAGTACCAGGATTTTCAGCGCAAGTGGTATGTCGAAGGCGAGGGGGCAAAAGAACAGCGGCGGTTTTTCCTCGCCCTGCTTGAAGACACCCGGGAGGTGCTCTGGACCAACGGCGCCGGCGTGAAACTCGGGATTTCACCCTGGGCCCGGTTCAGGGCTGATCTTGAGCGTGATCTTCTGCGGCGGTTACCACCGATTATGCCGTTTGGCGAGGCTCTGGCCGGGACCGTAACCGTGTTGTCTGCGGCCCTTGAGCGCCAGGTTCAGCAGCGCCGGAAAGCGGCTGAGGACGCCAGGCTGCGAGCGGCGACATTGCGCAGGGAGAAAGCACAGGCTGAGCAGAAGCGGGCCGAAGAGCAGGCTCACAGAGACGCCGAAAAGGAAGAACAGCGCCTTGCAGCAGAAGCCCGCCTGCAGGCTGATGAGGAGGCGACAGCGCGCCGCCTGGTCGAGGGCATCAAGCTGGGTGGCTGGATTGTGATTGAAAACTGCAATTCCCCTGAAGAGCCCCGGCGACTGAAGCTTGCGATACGGATTAATGCCTCGCGCAAGCTGGTGTTCGTTGACAGGCTGGGACTGAACCGCCGTGAATTTATCGAGGATGCGCTGATCAGGGAAGTGGTCGCCGGCAATGTCAGGGTGCTTGGTGCATCGGCGGAATTTGATGACACCCTGTCACGGGTTGTCGGTCGCATTCGGGTTGGAAAAAGCTAACAGGACCCTTCAGGGGCGGGAAAGGCTATGAACGATATCGACTACAGCTTCGGCAACGATGATCCCCCGGAGTCCGGTGACAACCGTTCAGAATTCAGGTTGGCTGGCAGCACCCAGGTCAGGCTGGAACTGGAATCCTCTGAGCCGGACAACAGCGATGGTTCCGGAGGCAGAATCCTGGTTGCACGAACCCGGGATCTGTCGGCCCAGGGCCTGAGTGTGACCACCCGGGAGCCGCTGATGCCAACTGCACTGCTCAGGGCCTGGATCCGGCTGGATGGGGAACCGGAGACGTTCCAGCTTACGGTGGATGTGGTCTGGTGCCAACCAGCTTCCCCGGGGGAATGGCTGGTCGGCCTCAGTATTCAGGACTCGGATGACACCTCCTGCCTGGAGTGGGCCGAAGCAGTGGCTAGGGTCATGTCCGTGGAGTGAATTACTCCTCCAGCTCACCCATGCCGGTGATGTTGAAACCACCGTCGACGTACATGATCTCACCGGTGATGCCACTGGCCATGTCCGAGCACAGGAAAGCCGCTGCGTTGCCGACTTCCTCGGTGGTCACATTGCGGCGCAAGGGCGCACGCCGGGCATTTTCCGCAAGCATCTTGCGGAAGCTCTTGATACCGGATGCCGCCAGGGTTCTGATCGGACCTGCAGAAATCGCATTGACCCGGATGCCCTCCCGGCCAAGGCTGCCAGCCATGTAGCGGACGTTGGCTTCCAGCGATGCTTTGGCAAGCCCCATCACGTTATAGTTCTGCAGCACTTTTTCGGCTCCGAGGTAGCTGAGGGTCAGCAGAGAGCTGTTTTCATGCAACATTGACTTGCCGGCCTTCGCCAGCGCCACGAAGCTGTAGGAACTGATATCGTGGGCAATCCTGAAACCCTCACGGGTGGTCACGTCCACATAGTTGCCGTCGAGCTGGTCACCCGGGGCAAAACCGACCGAGTGCACGATGATATCGATGTTGTCCCAGTGTTTGTTCAGCTCGGTAAACAGGTTTTCAATTTCATCATCACTGGCCACATCGCAGGGGAAAATGAGTTCGCTGCCCCAGCCCTCAGCAAACTGTGCGACGCGGGGCTTAAGCTTTTCATTCTGGTAAGTGAGCGCCAGTTCGGCGCCTTGCTGATGAAATGCTTCGGCGATGCCATGGGCAATGGAAAGTTTGCTGGCCACGCCAACAATCAAGGCGCGTTTGCCGCTGAGTAACCCCATAATGATTCTCCCTTTAGTGCAGTTCAGGGCATTATCCCTGAACCGGTTTCTGGTAAGTAACGCTCAATTGGTCGTAGTTCGTAATCCGTGCTGTCGTAAGCGTAAAAAGCTTTCCAGAACACGCTGTGAATACGTCCGTGTACGCTCGGCCTCCGCCATCCATGGCTCCGGACGGTTCTGGAAAGCCCTTTACGCTTACTCTCTGGCTCTGGGCTCAACTGTAGAACAACGCTGCGTTCAGCAACTCTCTGGTGTAGTCGTGCTGCGGACGCATGAAAATATCCCTGGCGTCTCCATATTCGACGATACGGCCGTTTTTCAGCACCAGCAGTTTATGACTGAGCGCCCGCACCACGGCCAGGTCGTGGCTGATAAACACATAGCTTAGACCATATTTGTCCTGCAGATCCCGCAGCAGGTTAATTACCTGTTTCTGGACCGTCCGGTCGAGCGCAGAGGTGGGCTCGTCGAGGATGATCAGTTCGGGCTGCAGCACCAGGGCGCGGGCAATGGCGATACGCTGGCGCTGGCCGCCGGAGAATTCGTGGGGATAACGGTGCCGGGCCTCCGGGTCCAGCCCCACGTCGGTCAG
>NZ_DATFKH010000155.1:0-3635 GCF_035268745.1 Marinobacter sp. | reverse complement strand
TTCGATTGCAGCCACTGACTGATCTGAGCCTGGTTCATGGCACCGCTCTGGCGTGCAACTTCCCGGCCATTCTGAAACAGGATCATGGTGGGTATGCTGCGAATCCCGAACTGACCGGCCGGCCCCGGCGCCTGCTCGGTGTTAAGCTTGGCAAAGCGCACTTTACCCTGCCACTCCTTTGCAGCTTTCTCGAACTGGGGTGCCATGGCTTTGCAGGGACCACACCAGCTGGCCCAGAAGTCCACCAGCACGGGCACATCACTGCGCCCGGTGTGGGCAGCAAAGCTCTGTTCTGTCAGTTCCAGAACCTGATCCGGCCACAGCGATTGTTTGCAGGCGCCGCAGTTCCCGCCGGATAACAGCCTTTCAGCAGGTACACGGTTCACTTTGTGGCAATGGGGACACACCAGGTGTCGAACGTCAGTCATTATTGGTCCGCCTCTGATTGGTTAGTTGCAGGGATAATCAGGGCATATGGAAAGAAATCAAGCGGCCCCCCCGTTGCGACTATCTTGTCGCTGCCGAAAACCAGGGCCGACTGCCCTTGCGCACACCGATAGCAACTATAAATCTTCCCTGTTGCCGGTATCAGGGTTACTGCATCTGGGGACTGAGCTACAGCATGCTGCGGGAATTTCTGGCTCTGGACTTGCCCCGGCAGATCACAAACTGACCGAATGCTTTACCACTTCTCCCGGTCCTCCGCGCTTTCCTCGGCCTCAACCTCGGCCTTTCGCGCTTCGATCTTTCTCATCTTTTCCTTTGATATTGGCATTTTGCCGCTATCGCGCAACATGAACAGCCCGCCAAGCACCAGGGCAATAGCGCCCAGAACAAAAACCCATCCTATTGTTGGCATAACTGTGCCTCCACTGCTGAAATGATTCCCTTTATGGTGAACCGACATTGCCTGCGCTTCAATCAGATTTGAGGTTTTGGCAATCCAGCTTACGACGCTATAGTGCAGCCATGAATTATTTCCAACGGATGGGCCGGATGCATTGTGTAAGATCATTGCCCACTAGCGGCCCCGCTTCATGAGCATCGACCGTGAACGCCTTGCAGCACTTGCCGCGGAACCCCACTTTCAGCCGGGGATCGCGCCACCGGGGTTGGAGTAAAGCAGGAATGCCAGAAATGACTACTATCAAGGTAAATTAGCCCAAAAGAAGACGTAACCGTGGGACTATCGATCAAAAACTCGGAATTTACGGCGGAAGAGTTCGAGCGTTTTGCTGCCAAGGTCCGGATTGACCTTACCGCACTTACCCGCCTTCTGGACCGGCCCGGCTTTGGCGAGGGCCAGAGCTCCGTTGGTGCCGAGGTGGAGTTCTACATTGTCAATCCTGAACTGCGCGTCCAGCCCATCAACACGGAAATCGCCGCCAGCGTTCAGGACCCCCAACTGACGGTTGAGCTCAACCGCTTCAATCTCGAATACAATCTCAGCCCCCAGGCTTTCAGGGGTGACCCGTTTGCCAGAACCGAGCGGGAGCTGCTCGCTGCCATCAGGCGGATCGACCAGCACGCCGCACCTCTGGGCGGGGAGCTGGTGCCAATCGGCATTCTGCCCACACTGCGCCAGGCCGATATGGGTGCGCAGGTAATGACAGACGAACCCCGCTACCATGCCCTGTCCAAGGCCCTGCTCCAGCAGCGTGGCGAGCCCTTCAGTATCCATATCGGTGGCAACGACGTCATTGATCTGGAGGCCGACGACGTCACCATGGAAGGGGCCAATACCTCGTTCCAGCTGCACTGGCGTGTCCCGACCAACCGTTTCGCCGATTACTTCAATGCCGTCCAGCTGGTCACGCCGATAGTCCTGGCTCTGGCCAGCAATTCGCCCAGCCTGTTTGGTCACCACCTCTGGGACGAAACCCGTATTGCCCTGTTCAAGCAATCCATCGACAGCCGACCCACCACCAAGAAAAACTGGCGCCACCCGTCCAGGGTCTATTACGGCAACGGCTGGGCCCGCAACGCCTGGGAACTGTTTGCGGCCTCCGCATCGCTTTACCCTCCGATCATTCCGCTGATGTCGGATGAGGATCCGATGGCCGTGATTGACCGGGGGGAAGTGCCGGAACTGACCGAACTGCGCCTGCACCATGGAACCACCTGGCCCTGGAACCGGGTCATCTTTGATCACACAGACGGTGGTCATCTGCGCATCGAGATTCGCTCGATGCCCGCAGGCCCCACTCCGGTTGATATGTGCGCGAACGGACTGTTCATAATCGGCGCAGCGCTGGCAGTACTCGACGACATCCGGCATCTGACGTCGATACTGCCCTTCCATTACACCGAACATAATTTCTACCGCGCCGCCAAATATGGCATTGGCGCGGACATCATCTGGCCGCACAAGGATCAGATCCAGTTGCAGGACAGACCCCTGTTGACCGTGGCCCGTGAGCTGCTGCCCCGAGCCCGGGAAGCATTAACGCGAACAGCTGTCGACGACGCGGAAATTCACCGCCTGCTGGCAATCATCGAGGGCCGCATCGAAACCGGCATGACAGGCGCCCGATGGCAGCGCCAGATCACCGAATGTTTTTTCAGATCCCGGAGTTCCGATGACGCTTTCCGGAGTATGCTGGCTCTTTACATGGCCAACCAGAAACAGAACATCCCGCTCCATGAATGGACACTGTCACCGTGAGCAACCCGAACGTACTTGACTATCTGAATGACCCGTCACCCCGGACCCTGGGCCGCTCACCCCTTGAGTGGCTGGACCGCCTGCACAGGCCTACGGTTGTTCATGTTACCGGTTGCGACCGCTCCCGTACCCGGGCCATGGCAACGCTTCTGCACGGCAATGAACCCTCGGGTCTGTTTGCGCTTCACCGCTGGCTCCTTGAACAGCACACCCCCGAAGTCAACATGCTGTTTCTCCTCGGCGGCGTCTATCCGGCGAAGGTTCCACCCACCTTCTCACTTCGCCAGTTGCCCGATGGGCTCGACCTCAACCGCTGTTTCAAGGAACCTTTCGAGGGGGAAGAAGGCGCCATCGCACAGGCCATGCTGGCAGAGCTTCGAAAAGTGAATCCTGAATGCCTGCTGGACCTGCACAACACCTCTGGCACAGGCCCGTCCTTCGCTGTAACCATCACCAATGACGCCGCACACCAGGCGTTGACCTCGCTCTTCACCGACCGCCTGATAATGACGGATCTTCGTCTGGGAGCGTTGATGGAATACTCTGAACAGGACGTACCCACGGTAACCATCGAGTGTGGTGGGTCCCAGGACGATCAGGCTCATCAACTGGCCTATGAGGGACTCGTGCGATACACCTCGAAACCGGACGTGTTGACACTGGAAGAAGCAGAGTGGAACGTTGCGGTTCTGCGAAATCCGATCCGCGTGGAGCTGGCGCCTGAAGCGACCATAGAATATCGCCCGGAGCCAAGCGGTCATGCTGACCTCACGTTTCCGCCGGACATCGAACACCGCAATTTCGGAATTGTTTCCCCGGGTGAGCCTCTCGGCTGGATTGGCAACAAAGGCCTTGGCATACTCACCGCGATCGGCCACAACCGCACCGAAAACATGGAGCGGGTGCTTGAGGTCAGGGATGGACAGATCTACCCCGCCCAGGCCATCAGAACCTTTATGATTACCACCAA
>NZ_DATFKH010000154.1:0-29148 GCF_035268745.1 Marinobacter sp. | reverse complement strand
CGTGCGGACACCGAGTTTTGCTGTCGCGATGTAGGCTTTGTCGCTGTCCAGCATCATCTGGGAGAACTTGGTTGCTTCACCAAAGCAAAGCGGCAGAACGCCGGTCGCCAGTGGATCAAGTGCCCCGGTATGGCCCGCCTTGGCGGCACCAAACAGGCGCTTGACCTGCTGCAGGATACCGTTGGAGGTAATATCCATGGGCTTGTCGATCACCAGGATGCCATTGACATCGCGGCCCTTGCGCCGTCGGCTCAAACGCCTTTCTCCGAATTATCCGGACCCGCCGGTCCATCACCGGTAACGGCGGGCTTATCACCTACCGCCTCACGGATCAGGTTGTCCATATGCCTGCTGTGGTTCAGCAGAGCATCGAAATGGAATCGCAGCTGGGGGGTAACCCGCAGCTTCATGGCACGGCCCACCTGGCCCTTCAGAAAACCCGACGCCTTATTCAGTACCGACAGGGATTCCTGAACCCGGGGCGAATCCTCCGTAAGCTCTTCCGTGGTTAAAAGCGACACGTAAATGTCTGCATAGCCCAGGTCACGACTGACCTTGACGGCATTGACGGTGACCATGCCCACCCGCGGGTCTTTGACCTCCCGCTGGATGAGCTGGGCCAACTCCCGCTGCATCTGATCGCCAATGCGATCAATACGACTGAACTCTTTTGGCATTAAGCTTCTCTTGACAGCGGGAGCCTCAGGCTCCTGTGGATTCAAGCTTGCGCTCGACCCGTGTGCGGTCGAATACTTCGATCTGGTCACCAACCTTGACGTCATAGCCTTTAACGCCGATACCACATTCCATGCCGTTGCGGACTTCGGGCACGTCGTCCTTGAAACGACGCAGGGATTCCAGCTCGCCCTCAAAGATCACCACGTTGTCCCGCAACACCCGGATGGGCTTGTTACGGTAGACGGTACCCTCGGTGACCATGCAGCCTGCCACCTGGCCATACTTCGGCGAACGGAACACATCACGGACATCGGCGATACCGATGATATCCTCGCGGTACTCAGGTGCCAGCATGCCGGTCAGTGCTGCTTTGACGTCATCGATCAGGTTGTAGATGATGCTGTAGTAGCGCAGATCCAGACCTTCCTGCTCGACCAGGCGCTTGGATGCAGTATCCGCCCGCACGTTGAAGCCGAATATAACCGCATCGGTTGCCATCGCCAGACTCACGTCTGTCTCGGCAATACCACCAACGCCGGAAGATACGATCTTGACCTGCACTTCTTCGTTACCCAGATCCTTGAGCGACTTGGTAATGGCTTCCAGAGAACCACGAACGTCGGTCTTGAGGACAATATTGAGGGTCTTGACCTCATCCTTGCCCATGTTCTCGAACAGGTTCTCAAGCTTGGCCGCCTGCTGTCTGTGCAGACGCTGCTCCCGCTCACGGCTCTGACGGAATTCTGCCAGCTCTTTGGCTTTCTTCTCGTCGGCCACCGCGAAGAACTCGTCCCCGGCGTTCGGCGTGCCGTTCAGACCCAGAATCTCCACCGGAATGGACGGACCCGCCTGCCTGACCTGCTTGCCAGCTTCGTCGGTCATGGCGCGGATCTTGCCAAAGAACCCACCGGCCACGACCATTTCGCCCTGGCGCAGAGTACCGTTCTGAACCAGCACAGTTGCGACCGAACCACGGCCACGTTCGAGGCTCGACTCAACCACCACACCCTTGGCCGGCGCATCCTCTGATGCCTCCAGTTCCAGAATTTCGGCCTGCAGCAGCAACGCCTCGATCAGGTTGTCGATACCCTCACCAGTGTGAGCCGATACCGGAATGAACTGGACGTCGCCGCCGTATTCTTCCGGAATCACTTCCAGGCCAGCCAGCTCGCCCTTGATCTTTTCCGGATCAGCGCCTTCCTTGTCCATCTTGTTGATGGCAACCACGATCGGAACCCCGGCGGAACGGGCGTGCTCCACCGCCTCCTTGGTCTGGGGCATGACGCCATCATCGGCGGCCACCACCAGGATAACGATGTCGGTACACTGGGCACCACGGGCACGCATGGCCGTGAAGGCGGCGTGGCCGGGGGTATCCAGGAAGGACACCATGCCGTGGTCAGTTTCCACGTGGTAAGCACCGATGTGCTGGGTGATACCACCGGACTCGCCCGAGGCCACCTTGGTGCGACGGATATAGTCAAGCAGTGACGTCTTGCCGTGGTCGACGTGACCCATCACGCTGACGACCGGCGCCCGCTTGGACCTGTCCTTGCCTTCGAAGGAGAACTCACTGAGAACTTCCTCCTCGAACGCATCCTCACTGACCGTGCGGGCCTTGTGGCCGAGCTCCTCAGTGATCAACACAGCGGTTTCCTGATCGAGAGCCTGGTTGATCGTCGCCATTACCCCCATGCCCATCAGTTTCTTGATGACATCTGCGGACTTGACAGCCATCCGCTGGGCGAGATCGCCCACGGTGATGGTTTCCGGAATATCGACTTCTCGTACCATGGGCTTGGTCGGCCTCTCGAAAGCGTGACGCTTTTCCTTGGGTTTCTTTTTGGCTCGAAGCGGCTTGCGCAGCGTGGTGTCTTCCTCTTCATCACTGATGATAAGAGGCTCTTCCACCGGACGGTTGCGCGGACCCCGATGTCCTGCCGACTTCTTCTTCGGCTTGCCTTCTTCAGGTTCATCACCGCGGCTGCGCGACTTCTCCTTTTCTTTCTTTTTCTTCGCCTTGCGATCTTTGCCTTCACCTTCTTCAGGTGGCGGTATCGGCATATCTTCCGGTGCCAGATCCGGCGCAGGCTCCGGCTCTGCAGCCTTGTTCGAGGATTTCGCTTCCGGCACCGCCGCATCCGCCGGTTTTTCTTCTTCCGCAGGCTTTTCCGTGGTTGCCGGCGCTGCCGCCGTCTCCGGCTTCGGCGCCTCACTCACCGGCGCCGTATCTGCCACCGGTGTTGCCGCCTGACCAGACGCATCCGCCTGATCCGGTGCGGTCGCCGCCGGAGATTCTTCCGGTTTCGCCGCTTCCGGCTCGATTTCAGCACGCTTTACATAGGTGCGCCGCTTGCGGACCTCAACATTGACAGTCTTGGCCCGACCCGCCTTGAGCGTGGTCGTGGTTTTACGCTTGAGAGTGATTTTCTTGGGCTCTGCCTCACTCTCGCCGTGGTTCTTTCTCAGATAAGTCAGCAATTGTTGCTTTTCATCACTGGTGACAGAATCTGCCTCGGAGCGGGCTTTCAGGCCAGCCTCCACGATCTGTCGCAGCAAACGATCCACGGGAGCGTCTATATCTGCGGCCAGTTGTTTTACCGTTACATCAGCCATACTGGTCCTCCTCCCGATTAAGCCTGGTCTTCAAACCAGGGTGCGCGTGCCGCCATAATCAATGTGCCGGCGCGCTCTTCATTCATACCTTCGATGTCCATCAGGTCATCGACCGATTGCTCGGCAAGATCCTCCATGGTACGAACGCCCATGCCGGCAAGCTTGAAGGCCAGGCCCCGCTCCATTCCGTCCATTGCCAGAAGATCCTCTGCCGGCTCGGCACCATCCAGCGCTTCTTCACTCGCCAGGGCCTGGTTCAACAGGGCATCCTTGGCGCGACGTCGCAGTTCAGTGACCGTCTCTTCGTCGAACCCCTCAATCGCGAGCATCTCTTCCATGGGGATGTATGCCACCTCTTCGATCGAGGTAAAGCCTTCCTCAATAAGGACGCTGGCAAATTCTTCGTCAACATCGAGGTTACCGGTGAAATGCTCGAGCAGTGAATTATGCTCCTGCTCCTGGCGCTCACCGGCTTCCTCTTCCGTCATGACATTCAGGGTCCAGCCGGTGAGTTCTGTCGCCAGGCGTACGTTCTGGCCATTTCGGCCAATGGCCTGCGCCAGGTTGTCCTCGGCGACGGCCACTTCCATGGTGTGCCGGTCTTCATCCATCACGATGGACGCCACTTCGGCAGGGGCCATGGCGTTAATGACCAGCTGTGCCGGGTTATCATCCCAGAGCACAATGTCGACGCGCTCACCACCGAGCTCATTGGAAACAGCCTGAACCCGGGAACCACGCATGCCCACGCAGGCACCCACCGGATCGATCCGGCGATCATTGGTTTTAACCGCAATCTTCGCGCGGGAACCGGGGTCCCGCGCGGCACCGCGAATCTCGATAAGTTCTTCGGCGATTTCGGGCACTTCAATGCGAAACAGCTCGATCAGCATCTGCGAATCGGACCGGCTCAGAATGAGCTGCGGACCACGATGGTCAGTACGGATTTCCAGCAGCAGCGAGCGTACCCGGTCGCCCATGCGGAACGTCTCCCGCGGGATAAGTTGTTCCCGGGGCAACAGCGCCTCAGCGTTGGCGCCGAGATCCACGATGACGTTGTCACGCGTCACTTTCTTTACGGTACCGGACACCAGCTCACCGACCCGGTCACGGTAACTGTCGACAATTTTCGTGCGCTCCGCTTCACGCACTTTCTGGAAGATGATCTGCTTGGCGGCCTGGGCACCGATGCGTCCGAAGGCAACAGACTCGACTTTTTCCTCGTGAATGTCACCCGGCTTCAGGTTGGGGTCGATTTCTTCCGCTTCCTGCAAGGTCAGCTCTGTACCCAGCGCCGGAACAGCGTCGTTATCGACCACCAGCCAGCGGCGGAAAGTCTCATACTCACCGGTACGGCGATCAATAGAGACACGGATATCCGCTTCCTCATCGTCGTAGCGTTTCTTGGCAGCGGTGGCCAGCGCCAGCTCAATGGCTTCAAAGATGACGTCCTTCTCGACTCCCTTTTCGTTCGAGACCGCCTCAACCACCATCAGAATCTCTTTACTCATCGGATTGCCCTGCCTCTAGATTTAAACATTGCGTCTTCTGACTTATTCAACATGGGTTGCTGGCTCTACTCAAATACCGGAACGATGTTGGCTTTCTCAATACTGTCAAACGGCAGCAGATATTCATCATCGTCTACCACTACCACCACATCGTCACCCTCAACGCCTTTGATCAGACCCTGGAACTTGCGACGCCCCTCAAAAGCCATTCGCAACCGGAGCTGAACCTGGTGACCGGCAAACGCCTCGTATTGTTCAAGGCGAAACAGTGGCCGATCCATGCCCGGCGAGGACACCTCCAGGGTGTATTCGGTCTGGATCGGGTCCTCTACATCCATCACGCCACTGGCCTGACGGCTGACTGATTCGCAGTCTTCAATACCGATGCCGTTCTCGGCATGATCGATAAAGAGTCGCAGTAGCGACTGGTGGCCCTGAGAGCGAAACTCGACTCCCCAGAACTCATACCCGAGCCCTTCCACGACGGGCCTCAGTATTTCTTCCAGCTGTTTCAACTTTGCTGACAAGGCGTTGACGTCTCCGCTGCGTATTTTTCGAAACCCGAAAACAAAAAAAGGGCTGTTTATCAGCCCTTTTTAAGCACCAGGGCCTGATGCGCCAGGCCCCTTAATCAAAAAGCCCCGTAAAAACTGGGGCTTTTTGTTGCAAGAACTCGCAGAAGACAAACCCACAAACCGCGTCTTCTGCTGACAGACACCTGGCCTGCCAGAAATGGGGCTGAAAAAATTGCTCAGGGCCCACTCCAATAGAGGCGAGAGTATAGTGATGACGCTTTCTCTGGTCAAGAGGCGACCAGCGAAACCAGCACGTATCATCTCTGCCCGACTCGCCTCGCAGTAACCTTGTGATATTTACTGATGAGTACGAAAGTAGGCAGACACGTCCGCCTACTTTCTTTCAGCTTAGTAATTAGTGAGCGGGATGGCGGAACTGAAAACGCAAGAACCCCGCACAGGGCGGGGTTCTTGCAGATAAATGGTGCCCGGGGCCGGACTCGAACCGGCACGGCTTTCGCCACTACCCCCTCAAGATAGCGTGTCTACCAGTTCCACCACCCGGGCCAAAACCTTACTCAAGGTCGGGGAGTGCGTTATCGTCCCCGCCCTGTGATTCATTTTCGCTGCTGCCAGCGGCACTTTCGCCGGCGCCAGCGGGCGCCGGGGATTCCTCGGCGGCCGGCTGCTGAACCTGTGGAATGCCGGCTTCACCAGCGACTTCAGCACGCTGCTTCGCAAACACGGCGAGCGAAAAGCTGGTGACAAAAAATACGATAGCAAGCAGTGTGGTGGCCCGGGTCAGAAAGTTACCGCTGCCCTGGCTGCCAAACACGGTCTGAGACGCGCCGCCGCCAAATGCCGCACCAGCGTCCGCACCCTTACCCTGCTGAATCAGAACAAGACCGACCAGAGCGACAGCAATCACCACGTGAAGTACGACAATCAGTGTTTCTACCCAATCCATAACGACTCTCGAATCATTCTTGAATACTGTATATCTTCAGTAGCTGCCGGGTACGGCACGGCAGATACTCATAAATTCTTCTGCTTTCAACGATGCCCCGCCAATCAGGCCACCATCAATGTCCTGCTGTGCGAACAGAGCGGCAGCATTATCCGCTTTTACACTGCCGCCGTAAAGTAGCGACAGTTCATCGGCTGGCGCCCCGAGTTTTTCCAGCTCGTTCCGGATCGCGGCATGCATTGCCTGCGCATCTTCCGCAGTCGCGGTTTCACCGGTTCCGATAGCCCATACCGGCTCATAGGCAACCACAATTCCCGGCCACTGATTGTCGCCAACATTGACAAGACCGGCCCGCAACTGCCCGGCAACGACATGCTCTGCCGTTCCGGCATTTCTCTGCGCAAGGGTTTCACCCACGCACAGGATGGCGGTCAAGCCGCTGTCGAGAGCCTGGCCTACCTTTGCCGCAATCTGCTCATCGGTTTCATCGAACAGCTGCCGGCGCTCCGAGTGACCGACAAGAACATAACCACAACCACTGTCTCTGGCCATCGCGCCAGAAATTTCACCGGTGTAGGCACCGGAATTCCAACGGGCAATGTTCTGAACACCCACCTCGACACCCGGAACCGCCGATTCGAGAACATCCGCCACATAGAGAGCGGGCGGAATGATCACAACCCCGACGCCGTTATCGAGAGCGGCCAACTCTGATCCGACTGGCGCCATCAGTTGCTTCACCAGCGCCCTGGAGCCGTTCATTTTCCAGTTTCCAGCTACGATTTTGCGTCGCATACCGACCTCTGTCATGGTCCGGGTTCCGGCAACTTCCGGGGACGGCGAACTATACAGCAGACCCCGGCTGCAGACAACTACCGCAGCCTCGCCTCAGGCTCTGGAATTCTGCACAACAACCGCCAATTCTTCAACTACTTGGGTAATATCCGACTCATCCTGGCCTTCTGCCATAACCCGTATCAATGGTTCGGTTCCGGATGCACGCAGCAGAATGCGGCCGCTGCTGCCAAGCTTTTTCTCGGCCCTGCGTACCGCCGCCTGGATGTCTTCCCTCCGGGAAGGGTCATAGCGGGCATCCACCCGCACATTGATCATTTTCTGTGGCAGCTTGCTCATGCCCCTCCGAGCCTCGGCAAGGGACTTGTCGGCGCGACTCAGGGCCAGTAACACCTGAAGTGCAGAGACGATTCCGTCTCCCGTGCTGGTGCAGTCACGGATGACCAGATGGCCGGAACCTTCACCACCAACCAGCCAGTTCCTGTTTACCAGCCGGTCCATCACAAACCGGTCACCGACTTTTGCCCGCTCAAACTCGATACCCTGCTCAACCAGAGCAAGCTCAACTCCCAGGTTGGTCATCAGCGTTCCCACCACGCCGCCATTCAATGTGCCCGCTGCGTGGCGCTGCGCGGCAATAATGAAAAGCAGTTCGTCGCCATCCACTTCCGAGCCGTCGCGATCAACCATCAGCACCCGGTCACCGTCGCCGTCAAAGGCAATTCCGAGATCGGCACCTTGCTCTACTACCGACTTCTTGAGGGTGTCGAGATGCGTCGACCCGACATTCAGGTTGATATTCAGACCATCCGGATCAGAGCCGACCAGGGAAATACGGGCGCCGAGCTCCCGGAATACCTTGGGCGCAACCTGATAGGTAGCTCCGTGCGCACAGTCCAGAACCAGGTGAATGCCGTCCAGTGAAAACGAGTTCGGCACCGTGCTTTTGCAAAACTCGACGTATCGCCCCACGGCATCATCGATGCGGCTGGCCTTGCCCAGCTCCCGGGCACTGCAGACCTCTACCGGCCTATCCAGCCAGCGCTCGATTTCCAGCTCCAGGGCATCACAGAGTTTGGTACCGTCCGGAGAGAAGAACTTGATGCCGTTGTCCTCATGGGGGTTATGGGAGGCACTGATGACAATGCCCGCTGACGCCCGGAAGGTGCGGGTGAGATAAGCGATAGCCGGCGTCGGCATGGGACCGAGCAGCTTCACATCGGCCCCTGCCGCGGAGAGCCCCGATTCCAGCGCCGACTCGAACATGTAACCGGAAAGGCGGGTGTCCTTGCCGATGAGCACACTGTTGTGGTGACCATCGCGCTTGAACGCCTGCCCTGCTGCCCAGCCCAGGCGCAGCATGAATTCCGGCGTAATAGGATATTCCCCGACCCGGCCCCGGATACCGTCTGTACCAAAATATTTTCTGTCGCTCATAAGCCGGCTTCCTCCACTGCCGCAACCACTTTTACGGCATCAACCGTTTCCCTGACATCGTGGGCACGAATAATCGATGCCCCGTTTAGAGCTGCTATTGTCGCCGCTGCAATGCTTGCGGACAAGCGTTCGCCCACATCCCGGCCGGTAACATGACCCAGCATGCTCTTTCTGGACATGCCGACCAGTAATGGGTGACCCAGTTGCTGCAACTGTTCAAGCGCATTCAGAAGCTCGAAATTGTGCCGGGCCGTCTTACCGAATCCGAACCCGGGGTCAAGAATTACCCGCTCGCGCTGGACGCCCGCTGCCTCAATCACTCTCAGACGCTCACTCAGAAATGCGGACACCTCCCGGCGGACATTGCGGTAGTGAGGGTTGTCCTGCATATGATCAGGCTCACCCTGGATATGCATGATGCATACCGGTACCTCTGTTTCAGCCACTACCTCCACTGCGCCCGGCCGCTGGAGGGCCCGGACATCATTGATCAGTCCGGCACCGAGCGAGACCGTTCTGCGCATGACTTCCGGGGCACTGGTATCCACAGAAACAATCACATCCAGCTCTCTGGCAATTGCCTCAACCACCGGGCATACCCGATCAAGCTCCTCCTGCAGAGGCACCGGTGTTGCGCCGGGGCGAGTGGATTCGCCGCCGACATCTATAAGCGCGGCGCCATCCGCCACCATCTGCCGGGCCCGCGCCAATGCCGAGTCAACCCGGCTGAAACAACCGCCGTCGGAAAAGGAATCCGGGGTCACATTCAGCACACCCATAACGTGGCAGGCCGCCATATCAAGGGTCTTACCGGCAAAGTTCATGGGCATATCCTTTGGCATTTTTTAACAATCAACCTTACACAAACAGAAACGCCGCCCCGGCAGGGGCGGCGTCAGTACATTCCGGCCTGACTCTCTGAAGTCAGTGTTCGCCGGCAGGACGACCGATATCCGGGCGCCGTCCATCATCAGAGTTTTTCGGAGCCGCTTCCTGCCCCGACTCTTCAGATGCCACGCCACCGCCCGGACCGCTGTCGCCCCAGCCCTTCGGCGGGCGCGGAACACGACCTTCCATGATGTCGTCGATCATATGACGATCAATGGTTTCGTACTTGATCAGGGCTTCGGCCATCAGGTCGAGTTTCTCGCGATTATCGACCAGAAGCTGCTTCGCTGTCTCGTAGCAGCTGTCGATAATGTTGCGAACCTCTTCGTCAATACGCTGGGCTGTTTCCGGTGAGTAGATGGTCTGGGACTGACCAGCGGAGCGCCCGAGGAACGGTTCCTCGCTGTCAGTATCATACTGAAGCGGACCAAGTTTCTCGGAAAGGCCCCAGCGGGTAACCATGTTACGGGCCAGACTCGTCGCCCTTTCAATATCATTCGAAGCGCCAGTGGTCACGCCGTCAAAGCCGAGAGTCAGCTCTTCCGCGATACGGCCACCGAACAGGCTGCTGATGGAACTGATCAGAAACCGTTTGCTGTGACTGTATTTGTCTTCTTCGGGCAGAAACATGGTGACACCCAGTGCCCGACCACGGGGAATGATGCTGACCTTATAGACAGGATCATGCTCCGGCATCAGGCGACCCACAATGGCGTGCCCGGATTCGTGGTAGGCGGTGTTCCGCTTCTCTTTTTCGCTCATGACCATGGACTTGCGCTCAGCCCCCATCATGATCTTGTCTTTGGCCAGCTCAAATTCTTCCATCGAGACCAGGCGCTGGTTGCGACGCGCCGCGAACAGCGCCGCTTCGTTGACCAGGTTGGCCAGATCCGCACCGGAAAAGCCGGGGGTGCCACGGGCAATCAGTTGTGGCTCAACGCCGTCAGACAGCGGCACCTTCTTCATGTGCACTTTCAGAATCTGCTCACGGCCGATGATGTCAGGCAGACCAACAACCACCTGACGGTCAAAACGACCCGGGCGCAGTAGCGCAGGGTCGAGCACGTCCGGCCGGTTGGTGGCGGCGATAACGATAACGCCCTCATTACCTTCGAAACCGTCCATCTCGACCAGCAACGCGTTCAGGGTCTGCTCACGTTCATCGTGACCACCACCCATACCGGCGCCACGATGGCGACCGACGGCGTCAATCTCATCGATAAAGATGATACAGGGGCTCTGTTTCTTGGCCTGTTCGAACATGTCACGGACCCGGGAAGCGCCCACGCCCACGAACATTTCGACAAAGTCGGAACCGGAAATAGAGAAGAACGGTACCTTGGCTTCACCAGCGATGGCCTTGGCCAGCAGGGTTTTACCGGTACCCGGTTGCCCCACCATCAGGACACCTTTCGGAATACTGCCACCAAGACGCTGGAACTTGCTGGGATCCTTCAGGAAATCCACCAGTTCCTTGACGTCTTCCTTGGCCTCGTCCACGCCGGCCACATCGCCAAAGGTGGTCTTGATCTGGTCTTCACTCATCAGCTTGGCTTTGCTCTTGCCAAAGGACATGGGCCCTTTGCCACCGCCACCACCCTGCATCTGCCGCATGAAGAACACGAACAGCGCAATGATGATCAGGATCGGGAATGCAGCCACCAACAACTGGGTCCACAACGACTGGCGGTCGGGTTCTTTGCCGATCACCTCCACGTTGTTCGCCAGCAGGTCGTCCATAAGCTTGTTGTCACTGACCTGGGGACGCACGGTCTGGAATTGTGAGCCGTCGCTGCGAGTACCCTGAATTTCAAGCCCGTCGATGGTGACACGGTTTACCTGTCCGTCCTGCACCATTTCCACGAACTGCGAATAATTGACCTGTTGACCACTGGTGGTGGGGGTAAAGTTCTGAAATACCATCAGTAGAACAGCGGCTATAATTAGCCAGAGAACCAGATTTTTTGCCATATCGTTCAAGGATCATCACCTGTGAATTGAAGAGCCGCTCCGCGAGAAGAAACCCCTTGTTGTCACCATACACCAATTGTACGTCTGCTCACCACAACTGGCCCACTCTCTATCAAGGCGCCCGACCTGCGGGTCACCCGTTAAATCCTTTACAGACCTGATAAATCTCCCGGGATCTTGCCCGGGAAGCCTCGGGTTTCCTGCTGACAACCGATGCAAAACTCTTTCTCATCCCGGCCAGCAGGTCATCAAAGCCCTCACCCTGAAACACTTTGGCAACGAAGATACCACCCGGCCTGAGCACCTGCTGCGCCATATCCAGAGCCAGCTCAACGAGCCCCATGGCAGTGGGGATATCCACCGCAGCCATACCACTCATATTGGGTGCCATATCTGAAATTACAACGTCGGCGCGTCGATCGCCCAACAAACCCAACAGCTCATCAAGCACAGACTGCTCGGTAAAATCCCCCTGCACGAAGTCCACGCCTGCGATCGCGCTCATCGCCAGAATATCACTGGCAATCACCCGGCCCTGATCGCCGACCCGTTCAGCCGCCACCTGGGACCAGCCGCCCGGTGCCGCGCCCAGGTCAACTACTGTCTGCCCGGGCCGGAAAAGCCGGTCTTTTTTGTCCAGTTCAATCAGCTTGTAACTGGCCCGGGACCGATAGCCGTCTTCACGGGACTTTTGGACCCAGACATCATCAAAATGTTCCTTGAGCCAGCGATCACTGGTTTTGGAGCGGGCCAAATGTCACCTCCGGGCTGGTCTGTTACAATTGCGGCTTATTGAACCGATCAAAGTGAGTCCATCATGAGCCTTTCACCGGAACAGCGCCGGGAGTACCGGGGCATTGCCCATAATCTGAAGCCCATCATCATTGTTGGCGACAAAGGCCTGACCGAAGGCCTTCAGGAAGAGCTGGAGCGGGCCCTGAATGACCACGAACTGATCAAGATCAAGGTGGCCAGCCCCGACCGCGAAACCCGTCAGGAAGCGGTAGCAGCACTGTGCGAGGCCAGCGGGGCGGAACTGATCCAGACCATCGGCAAAATCGCCGTGATTATGCGTCGTGCCCCGAAACCGAATCCGAAACTGTCCAATCTTCTCCGGAACAAATAAAGACTTGCCACGGAAGACACGGAATTTCACGGACAAAAATAAAAATCTTATTTCAGTTTTTTATATTCCGTGTCTTCCGTGGCAAAAGCGCTTTTGCGCCTTCAGATGTGCTCCACCTTCTCGATTTCGTACTCGACCGTTCCCGACGGTATGCGGATGGCAACCACGTCATCCTCGCTCTTGCCCACCAGGGCTCTGGCAATTGGCGATGAAATCGACAGCATGCCTGCTTTGATGTCGGCTTCATCCTCACCCACAATCCGGTAGACGACCTGCTCATCAGTATCCAGATTCAGCAGGTGCACTGTCGTACCGAAGATCACCTTGCCAGTGTTCTCTATGGTGTGGACATCGATTACCTGCGCCGCCGAGAGCTTGCCTTCAATCTCCTGAATGCGTCCTTCGATAAAGCTCTGCTGCTCTCGGGCCGCATGGTACTCGGCGTTTTCTTTCAGATCGCCATGTTCCCGCGCATCAGCAATAGCCGCGATCACCCGGGGGCGGTCCTCGGATTTCAGCTTTTTGAGCTCAGCGCGAAGGCTGGCTTCCCCCGCCACGGTCATTGGTACTCTGTCAGCCATGATATTACTTCCCTGAATGAAGATCCTGGAGACGACGGACAGTGCGCTCCGGGCCGAACTTGATGGCCCGGCAGAAAGCTTCGCCGCCTGCCAGTGTTGTTGCGTAGGTCACTTTGCTCTGCAATGCGGACTGACGGATCTGCGCCGAATCTGCAATGGCTTTGCGACCCTCGGTAGTGTTGATGATCAGTTGAACCTGGCCGTTCTTGATAGCATCCACGATGTGCGGCCGGCCCTCACGCACCTTGTTGACCCGCGTGGATGCAATGCCCGCTTCCCGCAATGCCTCTGCTGTTCCGGTGGTTGCGAGCAGCTGGAAACCGGCATCGACCAGGTCCCGGGCCACTTTGGCGGCAGCCGGCTTATCAACATCCCGGACCGACATGAACGCCGTACCCTGGGCCGGCAGACGCTCACCGGAACCCAGTGCCGCCTTGGCAAACGCTTCATCAAAGCTGTCACCGATTCCCATAACCTCACCGGTAGACTTCATCTCCGGCCCCAGAATCGGATCGACCGCCGGGAACTTGTTGAACGGAAATACCGATTCTTTTACCGAAAAATGGTTCGGCACCACTTCTGCCGTGAACCCCTGCTCCGCCAGGGATGTTCCGGCCATCACCTTCGCCGCCACCTTGGCCAGTGAAACGCCGATGGCCTTGGAGACGAACGGCACGGTACGCGAAGCTCGCGGGTTGACTTCGATAACGTAGATCAGATCGTCCTGCCACGCCAACTGGACATTCATCAGGCCGACAACATCCAGCTCAATCGCCATCTTTCTCACGACCTCACGCATTTCGCCCTGGACCGCTTTCGGCAGGCTGTATGGCGGCAGCGAACAGGCGGAATCACCGGAATGCACGCCAGCCTGTTCAATGTGCTGCATGATGCCGCCTATCACCACTGTTTCACCGTCGCTGATGGCGTCTATATCCACCTCGATGGCGGCGTTGAGGAAGTGGTCCAGCAGCACCGGGCTGTCGTTGGACACCAGAACCGCACTACGCATGTAGCGAATCAGTTCTTCCTCCTCGTAAACAATTTCCATGGCACGGCCGCCCAGCACGTAAGAAGGGCGAACCACAAGCGGGTATCCGATTTCCCGGGCAGCGACAACGCCCTCTTCATAGCTGCGCACCGTGGCATTTTCAGGCTGCAGCAGACCCAGCCGGTTGATCATCTGCTGAAAGCGTTCGCGGTCTTCCGCGCGGTCAATGGCATCCGGACTGGTGCCGATGATGGGCACGCCCGCTGCCTCCAGGCCACGGGCCAGCTTCAGCGGGGTCTGGCCACCGTACTGCACGATCACACCCCTGGGTTTCTCGATATGGATGATTTCCAGCACGTCTTCCAGGGTGACAGGCTCGAAATACAGCCGGTCCGAGGTGTCGTAGTCCGTCGATACCGTCTCCGGGTTGCAGTTAATCATGATGGTTTCGTAACCATCATCACGCATTGCCAGCGCGGCATGCACACAGCAGTAGTCGAACTCTATGCCCTGGCCGATGCGGTTGGGGCCACCGCCGATCACCACAATCTTTTGACGATCCGAGGGCGCTGCCTCGCATTCTTCTTCATAGGATGAGTACATGTAGGCAGTGGACGAGGCAAACTCAGCCGCACAGGTATCCACCCGCTTGTAGACCGGACGGATTTCCATCTCATGCCGCAAATTGCGAAGGCTGGCTTCCGAAATGCCCAACAGTTTCGCCAGCCGCGCATCCGAGAAGCCCTTGCGCTTGAGGCGGAACATGGTATTGCGGTCAATATCGGCCTTACCGGCGGATCTGAGGGCATTTTCCTCGCGGATCAGGTCTTCGATCTGAACCAGATACCAGGGATCGACATGGGTGTTACGATGCACATCGTCAACGGTCATGCCCGCACGGAAAGCATCACCGATGTACCACAGACGCTCGGCGCCAGGCACGTTCAGTTCCTGGGTCAGCGTTTCCCGGCCATCGGTGGTGTTCAGATCCACTTTCTCTTCAAATCCGTCCGAGCCCACTTCCAGGCCACGCATGGCTTTCTGCAGGGATTCCTGGAAAGTCCGGCCAATGGCCATTACCTCACCGACAGATTTCATCTGGGTGGTCAGGCGGGCATCCGCCTGGGGAAATTTCTCGAAGGTGAACCGGGGGATCTTGGTGACAACATAGTCGATGCTTGGCTCAAAAGACGCCGGTGTCACACCACCGGTGATTTCATTACGCAGTTCATCCAGGGTGTAACCCACAGCCAGCTTGGCTGCGACCTTGGCAATCGGAAACCCCGTCGCCTTGGATGCCAGGGCTGAAGAGCGGGAAACCCGCGGATTCATCTCGATAACCACCACCCGTCCGTTATCCGGGTTCACCCCGAACTGGACGTTCGAACCGCCGGTTTCCACGCCGATCTCACGCAGAACCGCCAGCGAGGCGTTGCGCAGGATCTGGTATTCCTTGTCGGTCAGAGTCTGTGCCGGCGCCACGGTGATGGAATCACCCGTATGCACGCCCATGGCGTCGAAGTTCTCGATGGCACAGACAATGATGCAGTTGTCATTCTTGTCCCGGACAACTTCGGTCTCATATTCTTTCCAGCCAATCAGCGATTCGTCGATCAACAATTCGTTGGTCGGCGACAGGTCCAGGCCGCGGGTACAGATTTCCTCGAATTCATCACGGTTATAGGCGATACCACCACCGGAGCCACCCATGGTGAAGGACGGCCGGATAATGCAGGGAAAACCGATGTCGTCGGCCACTTCCCAGGCTTCGGCCATACTGTGAGCGATGGTTGCCCGGGGGCATTCCAGCCCGATCTTTTTCATCGCCTTGTCAAAACGGTCCCGGTCTTCGGCCTTATCGATGGTGTCGGCATTGGCGCCGATCATTTCCACGCCGTGCTCGCCCAGGACACCGTGACGCTCCAGATCCAGGGCGCAGTTCAGTGCCGTCTGGCCACCCATGGTCGGCAGAAGCGCATCCGGCTTCTCTTTCTCGATGATCTTGGCAACGGTTTTCCAGGTAATCGGTTCGATATAGGTGGCGTCGGCCATGACCGGGTCGGTCATGATGGTGGCCGGGTTGGAGTTGACCAGAATGACCCGGTAGCCCTCTTCCCGCAGGGCCTTGCAGGCCTGGGCTCCGGAGTAGTCAAACTCGCACGCCTGGCCGATCACAATAGGGCCGGCGCCCAGGATCAGAATACTTTCAATGTCGGTACGTTTCGGCATCAACGTGCCTCCATCAGGCGGATAAATTCATCAAACAGTGGCGCCACATCGTGCGGCCCGGGGCTGGCCTCGGGATGGCCCTGAAAACTGTAAGCGGGCTTGTCGGTGCGGCGGATGCCCTGAAGCGAACCATCGAACAATGATTTGTGGGTTGCCTCCAGATTGGCTGGCAGGCTGTCTTCATCCACCGCAAAACCGTGGTTCTGGCTGGTGATCATGACGGTGCCGTCTTTGAGATTCTGGACCGGGTGGTTGGCGCCGTGGTGGCCATGACCCATTTTAACGCTCTTTGCCCCACTGGCCAGGGCCAGAAGCTGGTGGCCCAGACAGATCCCGAAGACCGGAATGTCGGTTTCCAGCACTTCACGGATGGCGGTGATGGCGTAATTGCAGGGCTCAGGGTCGCCGGGGCCATTGGACAGAAAGATGCCGTCCGGCTTCATCGCCAGCACTTCCGCGGCCGGGGTCTGCGCCGGCACAACGGTAATGTCGCAGTGGCGGCTTGCCAGCATCCGGAGGATATTCAGCTTGATGCCGTAGTCCCAGGCCACCACTTTAAACCGGGATTCAGTGCGCTCGCCGTAGCCGTTTGCAATTGTCCATTCACTCTGGCTCCAGCTCCAGATCCGGTCACTGGTCACCGCTTTTGCCAGGTCCATGCCTTTCAGGCCCGGAAAGGCTTTCGCCAGTTCCAGCGCACGCTCTGCGGTGGCGTCGGCACCCGCCACGACTGCGCCGTTCTGGGAGCCTTTGTCCCGCAGTATCCGGGTCAGGCGACGGGTGTCGATATCGGCAATGCCAACGATATTGTTGCGCTGGAGGTAGTCTTTCAGCGAGCCCTGGCTGCGCCAGTTGCTGACCATCAGCGGCAGATCGCGAATCACCAGGCCGGCGGCCTGAGGGCGATCCGACTCAATGTCTTCTTCGTTGACGCCGGTATTGCCGATGTGGGGGTAGGTGAGGGTTACGATCTGGCGGGAATAGGAGGGGTCGGTCAGGATCTCCTGGTAACCGGTCATGGCAGTGTTGAATACCACCTCTCCACTGGTCTCCCCTTCCGCACCTATGGCGGTGCCGTAAAACAGGCTTCCGTCTGCGAGCGCTAGAATGGCTGGTGTACTCAAGGCTTGTATCCTCATCGAGTGGCGTACAGGTTCGTCACGAACGGGAACGCAAGCGCAAATTCAGGTTGCAAAAAAGCGAGACTGGGTCAAAACCCGGTCCCGCCTTTAAAAAACGTTGCGATGATACGCTTGGTGCAGTTAAACCGCCGTATTGTACGAAATGCGGCATTTTGTGTCCATGGGGATTTGGGTTTGACGCTACACCGGTTGCTGGCCGGGCGCCTCCTCCGGGGAACGCTACGAGCACATCCATGTGCGCTTGACTTCGGCCATCCATGGCCGAAGACATCCCCGGAGGAGGCGCCCGGCCAGCAACCTCAGAGTCAACCTGCCAACAACCTCAAACAAACGCGTTACTTCAGATTCAGCACATCCTGCATATCGTAGAGACCCGCAGACTTGCCTTCCAGCCACAACGCCGCCCGCATCGCACCCTTGGCAAAGGTCATCCGGCTGCTGGCCTTGTGGGTGATTTCAATGCGCTCACCTTCGGTGGCAAACATGACCGTATGGTCACCCACCACATCACCGGCACGAATGGTTTCAAAGCCGATTTCCCTGCGGGTACGCTCGCCGGTGAAACCCTCCCGGCCATAAACCGCACATTCCTTGAGGTCGCGGCCCAGTGCGTCGGCCACAACTTCGCCCATGCGCAGGGCAGTGCCGGAGGGGGCGTCTTTCTTGTGGCGGTGGTGGGCCTCGATGATTTCCACATCGTAGTCGTCGCCAAGGGCAGCGGCGGCCGTGCGCAACAGGTTCAGGGTGACATTGACGCCGACGCTCATGTTCGGAGCAAATACCACCGGGGCGGATTCTGCAGCGACCGCCAGCTGTGCTTTCTCGGCGTCGGTCAGGCCGGTGGTGCCGATGACCATCATCTTGCCGCTGGTTTTGCAGAATTCGGCATTTTCCAGGGTCAGGTCCGGGAAGGTGAAGTCGATAAGTACATCGAAATCGTCTTTCACCTCCGTCAGGCTGTCAGCCATTTTCACACCGGTTTTTCCGATGCCGGCCATTTCCCCGGCATCGGCCCCGACCAGGCTACTGCCGGGCTCCACAATGGCGGCACCGAGTTCCAGGCCTTCGGTACCGTCCACAGCTTCAATCAGCACTTTACCCATGCGCCCGGCGGCGCCGATGACTGCTACCCTCATCGTGCATTCCCTCAGAATTTCATTTCGTCGAAGAAGCTTTTCACCCCTTCAAACCAGGAACTCTTTTTCGGCCCGTGGTGGTCACCATGGCCACCATCCAGGGTCTCCTGAAACTCTTCAAGCAGCTCTTTCTGACGCTTGGTGAGGTTGACCGGCGTCTCTACCGTAACCCGGCAGAGAAGATCCCCCGATGGACCGCCACGAACCGGGCTGACGCCCTTGTTTCGCAGGCGGAAAAGTTTTCCGGTCTGGGTTTCCGGTGGGATCTTCAGTTTGACCCGGCCATCCAGGGTCGGCACTTCCAGTTCACCGCCCAGTGAGGCGTCCACGATGCTGATGGGGACTTCGCAATACAGGTTGCGGCCGTCACGGTTAAAGATCGAATGTTCGCGTACCGCCACCTGGACATACAGATCCCCCGGCGGCCCGCCATCGACGCCCATCTCCCCTTCACCGGACAGGCGGATCCGGTCACCGGTATCCACTCCCGGGGGCACTTTAACCGACAGTGTTTTCTCTTCCCGGACCCGGCCTGCACCGCGGCAGCTCTTGCAGGGATTCTTGATGACCTGGCCGGAGCCCCGGCAGGTCGGACAGGCCTGCTGAACGGTAAAGAAACCCTGCTGCATGCGAACCTGACCCATGCCTGAACAGGTGCTGCAGGTTTCCGCGCTGGAGCCTTTTTCAGCACCGCTGCCGTCGCAGCTTTCGCATTCCCGGTGACCGGGAATCTGGATCTGTACCGTCTTGCCTTTTACCGCCTCTTCCAGATCCAGTTCCAGGGTGTAACGAAGGTCCGCACCGCGGGTGTTGCGGCCACGACCACCGCGACCGCCGAAGATATCACCAAAGACGTCACCAAAGATGTCGGAGAAGCTGGCTCCGCCGCCTCCGAAGCCGCCACCGGCCTGGCCATCAACACCGGCGTGACCAAACTGGTCGTAAGCGCCGCGCCTGGATGGATCCGACAGCACCTCGTAGGCCTCGCTGGCTTCCTTGAATTTATGATCGGCGTCTTCGTCATCCGAGTTCCGGTCAGGATGATACTTCATTGCAAGCTTCCGGTAGGCTCGCTTGATCTCTTTTTCATCCGCTTCCCGGGCAACCCCGAGAATTTCGTAATAGTCGCGCTTGGCCATGTTTCAAACCCTGTTTTTAAAACGCGGAAAACGCGGGAGCAACCCCGCGTTTTCCAACTACCTGATGTACGACGCTTTTATCGCTTGTCTTCGTCTTTGACTTCTTCGAACTCAGCGTCAACAGCATCATCGCTCTTGCCGGTTTCGCCCTGAGCCTGTTCAGCTTCGGCTCCGCCAGCCTGCTCGGCCTGATCCGCGTACATCTTCTGGGCCATTTCAGACGATGCCTCGGTCAGCTTCTGGGTTTTGGCCTCAATATCGTCCTTGTCAGAACCGGCCAGCGCCTCTTCCAGCTCTTTGATAGAAGCCTCGATGGACTCCTTCTCGCTGTCGCTTATCTTGTCGCCGGCATCGGCCAGGGTCTTGCGAACGGTGTGGACCATCGCGTCACCCTGGTTGCGGGCCTGGACCAGCTCTTCGAACTTGCGGTCATCTTCGGCGTTGGCTTCAGCGTCCTGAACCATTTTCTCGATTTCATCTTCGTTCAGGCCTGAAGACGCCTTGATCACGATGGACTGCTCCTTGCCGGTCGCCTTGTCTTTGGCGGACACGTTGAGGATGCCGTTGGCATCGATGTCGAAGGTCACTTCGATCTGCGGCGTGCCACGGGGTGCCGGCGGAATGTCTGCCAGGTCGAAACGACCCAGTGACTTGTTCTGGGACGCCTGCTTGCGCTCACCCTGGACGACGTGAATAGTCACGGCTGTCTGGTTGTCATCCGCTGTCGAGAAGGTCTGCGACTTCTTGGTCGGGATCGTGGTGTTCTTGTCGATCAGCGGTGTCGCCACGCCACCCATGGTTTCGATACCCAGGGTCAGCGGGGTTACGTCCAGCAGCAGAACGTCCTTGACGTCGCCGGAAAGCACGGCCGCCTGAATCGCTGCGCCCATGGCCACAGCTTCGTCCGGATTCACGTCCTTACGTGCTTCCTTGCCGAAGAAGTTCTTGACCTTTTCCTGAACCAGCGGCATGCGGGTCTGACCACCGACCAGGATCACTTCGTCGATTTCACCGATCTTGGCACCGGAATCTTCCAGCGCGGTGCGGCAGGGCGCGAGACTGCGCTCGACCAGCTCTTCAACCAGTGACTCCAGCTTGGCACGGGTCACTTTCACATTCATGTGCTTGGGACCGCTGGCGTCTGCCGTGACATAGGGCAGGTTAACGTCCGTCTGCTGACTGCTGGACAGCTCGATCTTGGCCTTCTCGGCAGCCTCTTTCAGACGCTGCATGGCCAGGGAGTCGCCGCGCAGATCAATGCCGCTGTCTTTCTTGAACTGATCGGCAAGGTATTCGATCAGCTTCATGTCGAAGTCTTCACCACCGAGGAAGGTGTCACCGTTGGTGGCCAACACCTCAAACTGGTGCTCACCGTCTACATCGGCAATCTCGATGATGGAAATATCGAAAGTACCGCCGCCCAGGTCGTAGACCGCTACGGTGCGATCACCGCTCTTCTTGTCCAGGCCGTAGGCCAGGGCAGCCGCAGTGGGCTCGTTGATGATGCGCTTCACATCCAGGCCGGCAATCTTGCCTGCGTCTTTGGTCGCCTGACGCTGGCTGTCGTTGAAGTAGGCCGGAACGGTGATTACCGCTTCGGTCACTTTCTCGCCCAGGTAGTCTTCGGCGGTTTTCTTCATCTTCTTGATGATTTCCGCAGACACCTGCGGCGGCGCCATTTTCTCACCCTTCACTTCGACCCAGGCATCACCATTGTCTGCCTTGGCTATCTTGTAGGGCACCATCTTGATGTCTTTCTGGACAACATCGTCCTCGAAACGACGGCCGATCAGACGCTTGATGGCGTACAGGGTATTATTCGGGTTGGTCACCGCCTGACGCTTGGCAGACTGGCCAACCAGGGTTTCGCCATCCTCGGTGTACGCGACGATAGACGGGGTGGTGCGATCACCCTCTGCGTTTTCGATTACCTTGACCTTGTTACCATCCATGATGGCAACACAGGAGTTCGTGGTTCCCAGGTCAATACCAATAATTTTACTCATCTATACCACTCCAATTCGTCTGTTCAGTTCAGTAGCTGTCGGTCTTAAGCGTTACCGGGGCTCTTTTTGAAGCTTCCGGAATCTGTTCAGAAACTCTTCAGAAACCCGGCTTGCGATCTATTTACTGGCTATATTGGCTCGTTGCCTGACTTTTCAAGCCTGCTCGTCAACTTTTGGTCCACTTTCCGCCTTCGCGATGACAACCATGGCAGGCCGAACAAGACGGTCATTCAGGGTGTAACCTTTCTGGACCACCGCGACCACGCTGTTAGGCTCCGCATTCGGTGCCGACACCATGGACATTGCCTCGTGCTGCTGGGGGTCAAAGGGCTCACCCACCGGGTTCAGTTGCCTGACATTGAATTTGCTCAGGCTGTTCATGAACAGCGACAGGGTCATTTCTACCCCTTCGCGGATGTTGGCAACTACCTCACCCGCTTCCTCGTGTCCCTCGGTGCTTTCAACCGCTTTTTCAAGGCTGTCAGCGACTGGCAGAAGCTCCTTGACAAATTTTTCCAGGGCGAACTTGTGGGCCTTTTCCACATCGATTTCAGCCCGGCGGCGGACATTCTGCATTTCCGCCTGGGACCGAAGAAGCTGTTCCTGGTACTCCTTTACCCGCGCTTCCAGCGCCTCGACGGCAGTGCCGGAGCCGCCCGGCCTGTCGTCACTCTTTTCCCCGCCTGTTTTTGCACTTTTTTCAGCAGTCTCTGCCGACTCCGCGCTGTTTGCGCGTTCTGCCTGCCCGTCACCGCCAGCAAAAGCTGCCGCTTCATTCTGTCCTTCTTCACCCTGCTGGTTGGGATTCTTGTCAGCGCTCATAGCCACTCCTGCTTATTCGCCGCGGGGACTGATACCCACCGGATTATGTGTAAACCCTGCGCCCGGGCAGGGAAAGATCGTTTGCCGATGGATATGGGGTCCCTGCTTAACGTTTCAACCTTTCACCGGCGCATTAGCCGGCAAATCGGCCAGGAAATTTGCAAACCATGAAAAGCCTGTATATATTCACAGTTACTGTATGTATTAACAGTAGTAAGCTGTCCGACGGAGGTTAATCAGATGCTCACCCAGCTCACCGTTTCCAATTACGCCATCGCAGAGCGGGTCGAACTGCAGTTCGACCAGGGGATGACTGCGCTTACCGGTGAAACAGGTGCGGGCAAATCGATTGTGCTTGATGCCCTGGGGCTGGCAATGGGAGGGCGTGCTGATGCCGGTACCGTCCGCCATGGCGCAAAGCGGGCGGACATTACCGCAAGCTTCGATGTTTCCCGTATCAGCGAGGCCAGACAATGGCTGGAAGAGCACGAACTGGATGACGACAACGACTGCATTCTCCGCCGCGTGATCAGCAGGGACGGCCGTTCCCGCGCCTTTATTAACGGCCAGCCCTGCCCGCTTGCCCACCTCAAGGACCTGGGCAGCATCCTGATGGACATTCACAGCCAGCATCAGCATCAATCCCTGCTGCGCAAGGACACCCATCGCAGACTGCTGGACGAATTCACCGGTGCGGAAAACCTGGCCGATGCCACCCGTCGCGCATGGCAAGCCTGGAACACCACCCGCCAGCGTGTTCACGAGCGCCAGCAGAACGCCGACGAGGCAGAGGCCCGGATCCAGTTATTGCGTTATCAGGTGGAAGAACTGGACCGTCTGGCACTGGAGGAAAACGAACAGCAACGACTTGAGGAAGAACAGTCGCAGCTCAGCCACGCCGAGGGCGTACTTCACAACTGTCATCAGGCAAGCCTGATCTGTACGGAAGACGATACCAGTGCTGCGGCGCTGGTCCGTCAGGCGCTCCAGCAGCTCGAGCAACTGCCGGTGGAAATACCCGCGCTGGCAGAAACCATCCAGATGCTGAACGAGGCCCAGATCCAGATCAGTGAAGCCGGCGACAACCTGCGCCACTTTGTGGACGATTACGAGGCCGATCCGGCCAGGCTGGCGGAGGTGGAAGAACGACTCAGTGCCATTTACCAGATGGGCCGGAAGCATCGTATTGCCCCGGAAAACCTGCCCGAACTGCATCAGTCACTGGCCAGTGAGCTGGCATCACTGGATGACGGTGAAGGCAGTCTCGAGAAACTGGAAGCGGAGCTGGAAGCTCAGCGAGCGGATTTTGACAAGGTGGCAGAACAATTATCCAGGGCCCGCGAGGCAGCCGCAGCCGATCTTGACCAGCGCATTGCTGGCGAACTTGCGCAGTTAAGTATGCCCGCAGTGCAGTTTGTAACCCACCTGACCCGTAACAGGGAGGGCGAGCCGGCAGCCCATGGCCTGGAAGAAGTCGAATTTCTGGTCAGCGCCAACCCCGGACAACCGGCACGCCCGCTCGCCAAAGTGGCCTCCGGTGGCGAGCTCTCACGAATCAGCCTGGCGATACAGGTAGTCGTCGCGCAAACGTCGACAACGCCGACGCTGGTCTTTGATGAAGTGGATGTGGGCATCGGTGGCGGTACCGCAGAAGTGGTCGGGCGGCTGTTGCGCAGCCTTGGCAACAATGGCCAGGTACTGTGCGTCACCCACCTGGCCCAGGTCGCTGCCCAGTGCCATCAACATCTGTTTGTCAGTAAATTTACAGACTCGGAAGCCACCTTCTCCAGAATTGAAAGCCTTGACGACACCGGAAGAATTTCGGAGGTGGCAAGAATGCTGGGTGGTGTCGATATGACCGAGCACACCATCGCGCATGCCCGCGAAATGTTCAGCAAGGGTCAGGCAACTCATCACTGACCCGCAACCCCATTGCCCTCCCGGTCCCGGGAGTTTCGCAGGGCGGGCAGATTCCCGCCGCTTTTTATCCGGAATTACTTCGATTCAAGCGGCTTGACGTAAAGAATCAGGCTGTGGTCCACCAGTTCAAAGCCATGTTCTTCAGCGATTTTCTTCTGGCGCTCTTCGATCACTTCATCGACAAACTCGATAACCTCACCCGTCTGCAGGCACACCATGTGATCGTGATGATCATCACCGGCCATTTCAAACACGGCGTGACCACCCTCGAAGTTATGCCGCAGAACCAGCCCGGCCGCTTCGAACTGCGTCAGCACTCGGTAAACCGTGGCGAGCCCGACATCGTCGCCCTGATCCAGCAACTTCTTGTACACATCTTCTGCACTCAGATGATGCTCTTCTACTGCATTCTGCAGAATATTGAAGATTTTCACCCTCGGGAGCGTCACTTTCAGGCCCACTTTGCGCAATTCAGAGTTTTCGGATGCCATGTTTATAATTCGCCCTTTGGTGTGCCCAGCGGCTTCCGGTATGATGATGCCGCACTCAGTTTTTCAGGTGCTTAACCCGTGTGAAACCTGCCTCGCGCAGGCGTTTCCAAGATAGAGGATTTCCCCCGGCGATGCAAAATCTCACAGCGCTTGTCCTTACCCTTCTGATCGCGGGTTGCGCGTTTCCCGGCGTCTACAAGATCAATGTCCAGCAGGGCAACATTCTGACCGAGGAAGAGCTCACTTCTCTGTCCGAGGGCATGTCCAAGGGCCAGGTCCGTTCAATTCTGGGAACGCCGCTGATGGTAAATCCGGTTGACCCCACCCGCGACTACTACATTTTCACGTTCCAGCGCAGCGGCGGTGAAATCAGGGAGCAACGGGTAGTCATGTATTATGAGAACGACCGCTTTTCCCATTACGAGGCGGAATTACTGGAGACCACTCCGGCTTACTGACTCAGCCTTTTTTCTTCGCCCTGTTCAGCCGGGCCTGTTTTGGGTCAATCCTGAGGGGCCGGTAAATCTCCACCCTGTCGCCGTCACGCAGTTCATGGGATGCGGGATTTTTGATAGCCTTGCCAAAAATTCCCATATTGTTCGTGTCCGGGTCGATTTCCGGAAACACCGTAACGATCCCGGAACGCCTGACCGCATCAACTGCGGTGGTTCCTTGCTCAACGTTCAGCGCAATGATTTTCTGTTTATCAGGTCGCGCAAACGCCACCTCTACCCGGATCATCAGGCACCCCCGGCGTACAGCTGATCAGCCCTGCGGCAAAACGCATCGACCATGGTATTGGCGGCGTGACTGAAAACCTGTCCGAAGGTCATGCGCGCGAGTGATCCGGAGAACTCGAAATCCAGCGTCAGGATCACCTTGCAGGCATTGGCGCCCAGCGGCTTGAAGTGCCAGCGCCCGGCCAGGTTCCGGAAAGGTCCGTCGACCAGCGTAATATCGATAACCTCCGGGGACCAAAGCCGGTTTCGCGTAGTCAACCGCTGACGGATTCCGCTCCTGGCGATATCCATCGAAGCGGTGATCTGCTCATCGGACTGCTCCAGAATTTCAGTGTGCGCACACCAGGGCAGAAACTCCGGATAACGGGCGACGTCGTTAACCAGTCGAAACATGCGTTCAGCGGAGTGCATGACCAGTGCTGTCTTATCAATCTGATGGGGCATTGAGACCTGGGTCCTGATTACTGACTGAGGATGCAATCATACCCAGTCTGCTTGCCATCGGCGACCTGGTAATCCGCGCGCAAGCATGCGGACAGATCTTTCCAGAACACGCTGGAAATAACTCCCTGTCCGCTTACCTTGTTATTCATTAGTATCTTCAGGTGCTCTGGTATAGCACATCGTCACTGTCCGGTGCCGGGCCTTTGTCCGTTTCCTCTCCGGAAGATGGCGAAGGCTCCGTCGGCGGCGAGTCTGTCTGTTCCGTCGTGCTGTGCGCTTTTTTGCTGGCGTCCCCTTCCGGGCTGCCTGCCGGTTTATCATCGCTGCGGGTAATGGCCGGTTTCTGCCAGTCCGCCTGGCACCAGATTGCATCCGATGATCGGCCGCACATGGCCATTGCTCCGGACCAACTGTGCTGCAGGCCGATATACGCCACCACCACCGGCAACACCAGCCGCATTACCCAGAACCAGATCCTGCTGAACAGGCGCGGGGTGTCACCAAGCACCTTGAGCGCCAGGGTCCGCGTCAGATGCCAGCCGGCAAATATGGCAATAAGAACGCTGACCAGAGGCACCAGAAGACCGCCGGAAAGCAGCTCAACCCAGCGGAAGAACGTGCCCCCGCCAAACTGCAGATCTGACCAGATATTGAATGACCAGAGCGAGCCCAGCCCAACCAGCCACACCCCCACAGCAACTATAAATACCGACAGGGGCCGGGGTGCCCCTGTCCACTCCCTGAGCCAGCCCACCACCGGTTCCAGCAGTGCCAGGGAGGTACTCCAGACCACCATCACCATCAGCAGATAGATCGCTGCCAGCAGAAACTGGCTGCCGGGCAAATCCGATATGGCGACAGGCAGGGCCAGAAACAGCAGATTAAAACCCCGTTCGCTCGCCACTTCCGGGCCACCGGGCACCAGTGAAAATATCGCCAGGCCGGCAACAATCGCAACCAGCGTATCCATCAGCACAACCGCCAGGACAGAGCGCTTGAGCCGTGTACCTGCCGGCGTATAAGCGCCGAACAGTGTCCACACGCCCAACCCCAGCCCCAGGGTAAAAAATGCGTGAAACAGCGCCGATTCCAGACTCTGCCAGGTCAATGCTGCGGAGTTGAAACTAAGCAGCTGATTGGCCGCCCGGGCAAAGTCTCCCTGCCATACCCCGACCGCAAAGAATGCTGCAACCAGCAGGATCATCGTCGGCGTGACGGCGCGAGTGGCCCGCTCAAGCCCGTGAACCACGCCCTGCATGGAGACCCAGACCACCAGCAGTAAAAAACAGCCATGCCACGCCATGAAAGACCGGTAGTGCTCGGGCTCCAGAACCAGTGCTGCCAGAATGGCGGATGCATCAGACGGCCCGGCGTCGAGAAACCGGCCCATGGCCCCGAAAAAAACATAGGCAAGGGAGATAGCGCCAAACACTGTGGTAAAAGACAGCACCAGGAACGCCGCCAGAATTCCCAGGCGTCCCGCCCACAGCCACCCTCGCGAACAGCGGGCTCTGCGGACAAAACCGTCCATGGCCAACACCAGCCCGTGGCGGGCATAGCGGCCCATGGTAGCCTCGGTAACCATCAGCGGCAGCGTGACCAGCAACAGACAGGCAAGGTAAAGTACAACAAACAGACCGCCACCATGCTGGCTGGCAAGATACGGAAACTGCCACACATTGGCGAGACCGAAGGTTGCACCAAGAGCGGCCCAGAAAAAGGTAGTCGGGCGAATCCATGACCCGAGGTGGGTCTCGTAAGGGGGTCCGTAGAGGGCTGGCATTCCATACCTTCCTGACATCTGAAGCGATTATTGTAGCGGATGATCCGACGAGCATTCGACCGCAACCCCGCCTCATCGCCTCAATTTCGTGACCACTCTGGCAGTCCTGAGCTACAATGCCCGCTTTTCCGGCGACTGACCTGACCGGCAAATTCTTATCGGACTCCGGATTATCGCTTCATGAGCAAGAAGAAACCCGGCGCCCCAAGCGCCACCATTGCCCTGAACAAAAAGGCGAAACACGAATATCACATCGAGGAACGCTTCGAAGCGGGCCTGTCGCTCCTCGGCTGGGAGGTGAAATCCCTGCGGGCCGGCAAGGCACAGCTTACCGACGCCTACGTGCTTCTCAAGGGCGGCGAGGCCTGGCTGCTGGGCTCCCATATCACACCCCTCATCGCAGCCTCGACCCATGTCATCGCAGACCCGACCCGCACCCGCAAGCTGCTGTTGCACGCCAAGGAAATCGCCAAAATTGTCGGCAAGGTCAATCAGGCCGGCTACACCTGCATTCCGCTGGCGCTTTACTGGAAGAAAAACAAGGTAAAGTGCGAGATCGCGCTGGTAAAGGGCAAAAAACTGTTCGACAAGCGCGCCACCGAAAAGGAACGGGACTGGAACCGGCAGAAGCAGCGTATTCTGCGGGAAACCAATCTCTGACCCCATCGACAACAAGCCACCGAAAGCCCTTGAAGTTGTCTGACCCGGACCCATATACTGAGCATAAGGGGACGACATGGCTTCGACGCCGGTGGCGAACCCTTGAGTGCATGTCGAGATGGCAGCCAATCTCGTTAATCCAAAGCTGCAACGCAATAGTCGCAAACGACGATAACTACGCACTAGCAGCGTAAGCTGCTAGTCGTCCTGACCGGGTCGCCCGTAGCCCGGAAGCAACATCTCAGGACGTCATCGATTACGGGATGCTCCGATAGCCAGATCCCACTGACTATCGGCTAAGATTCAAAGGGATCGGTCCTTGCACCCTGGCTCTCGGGTCGCCTGGACTTAAATCAATAGAGAGACGCTAAACATGTAGAGCTCAAGGCTGAGTACTGGCGGACGCGGGTTCAATTCCCGCCGTCTCCACCAAACAAGCACTTAAATCAAGCACCTACGGGTGCTTTTTTTATTTGCCCCACATCTTAACCAACAAACGCATAAAGGCAGTTTATTTTTGCCATTCCCAGTGGACATATCTGCAAAGGTGAAAAACATCT
>NZ_DATFKH010000153.1:0-4786 GCF_035268745.1 Marinobacter sp. | reverse complement strand
TTGGTTGTGACTGAATTCATAAGCTCCTGTTCCTAACTCTAGTAGATGTGGGAAAACCGGGACAGATCTATTTTCCTAGTGGAAACATTCGACGCCGACCCCTGCGATGCGCTCCAATAGCCCATTCGCCAACAACCCGAGATCCGCTATCGAACCCCATGGCTACCCTGGGCGCTGCTACTGACCACCTGGGCTGGAATCGGTTTCTATATACTGGGCCTGGGATTATTGATCGGGTGTGAACAAACGAAGCGTATAAAGAGATAGAGTTGATACAGTCCGTCAGCGACCCACAACAAGGAATGGGATGAGTAAATCTGGCATCATCAGCCCCGAAATCCGATATCTACTTTACTTCGCTGTTTTCTGGGCTGTATTGCTCGCCGTTGTGGCGTATTTATTCAGCCATTGGGACTCCCGAAAAAACAACCCCAACCAGCAACTGGTCAGTCACACCCGAGGCAGCTCCACTGAAATTGAACTACAGGCCAACCGCCAGGGTCATTATCTGGCATACGGCACCATCAACAACCAGGATGTCACCTTCATTCTGGATACCGGCGCCACAACCGTGTCAGTCTCAGAATCTCTCGCCCAAAAAGCAGGCCTTACCCGGGAACAGTCCGGCCGTGCAATCACTGCGGCTGGCACAGTAAATGTCTGGAGTACTACCATTCAGGAACTTCGCCTGGGCGATATGACGTTCAATAATGTATCCGGCACCATCAACCCCGCCATGGACCCCAACATTGTGTTGCTGGGAATGAGCGTGCTTGGACAGCTCGACTTCTCCCAACAATCGGGCGTTCTGACCCTGAGCCAGGAAAAACCTTGAAATGGCGTGTGGCTTGCTGAGTGAGGAAAACTTCCTGGCTGCGTCGAAGTTCTCGTTGCCACATTGCTTGGCTTGGTCTGTCTGACCATTAACTCCTCCTTGTTTTTTTCTGCCAGCACAAACACCTTATCCACAGCCATGCCAATGGCCAGCATATGCGTCCGCAGAGCTAATTTACCCTTCTTGAATTGTTGAATCTCATTGATACCGTCGACAATCTCTGCCCCAAGGTTTCTGTCAGCCATTTTTGATCGCCTCAGCTCTTCCCAGAACCCACTGGTGCCCATCGGACTTTCCGCACACCACCAGAACCTTTTATCAGGCTACCCGCGTCAGGCTTCTGCAAACGGTACGTTTGGAGCCCAAGGCATTCCTCGTCCGTGAGATAGTTCGGCAAAAGCCCATAAGGCCGCTTCAGCGCCTGGCGGAAAGAATGAAAATAAATCTGTCCCGGTTTTCGATTGCATCACGGACGCTGTAGTGAAACAATTTTCGAATACTAGTTTGGTGCCTTGTAATAAGCTTCCCCCAGCCTTCTGACTCCTACGTCTTCCAAATCATTAACGACTTGCCAGCGCGAGATCCCCTGCTCACGCAACCATACTTCCAGCCGGTCCAGAGTACTCCATTCACGACCCTGGTCACGCGTATTGTGCACGCGCGCCCAAAGTCCATCGACCAGTAAGGCCACTGCCCAGACATACGGATGTTTCTCCGGATTGCCGAAACCGCCGCTCTGGTACTCGCGTTCAATACGGTAAACCGTGGCGGTGTTCTGGATGCGCCATACACTAAAAAGGCCAGCAATATCAGTCGACTTTACGCGTCGCTGTACCGGGACCTCGAAATCAATATGGATCATAGTGTTGACAAGCTCCTCATAATTTACAACAGTATGAATCATAGTGACAGAAAACCTGTTACGCAATTGCCAGGGGAAGGAAATGCTACCTACTACTTTTCGCGCACGTAAAATCGGGACGATCGATTCGCAATGGCAAGCTGTTTTTGATGACTACTGGCCGGCTTATGAAGCCTGGTACGGGCAGAAAAAGCGTGATGACATCAACCCGAGTGCACTCAAAAAGGGGCATCGACAGCTCGTGACGGTTATGCCGGAAATGCAGCCGCTCTACGAAAGCTTTCGGGAGGCCAGTAATGATTGCCCTGTCGCCGCCCAGTTTTTGACGGGTTATCAGCCACCAGCCTATCTGGTGAGCTGTTCACAAGCGGTTTTACTGAATGAAGAGCCGTCACTCATACGTAACTATGACCTCAGTCCAGATCTGTCCGAGAACCTGCTGACCCAATCGAACTGGTTGGGGCAAGAGGTTATTGGTACCAATGAGTGTCTTTGGGGACTGGATGACGGCATGAACAAGTCAGGGCTTGTCGCTTCGCTGACCTTTGGCGGCAGTAACAAGGTGGGAAAAGGTTTCGGCATCCCATTCATAGTGCGCTATGTGCTGCAGACCTGCGAGAACGTCAAGCAGGCTATAAAGGTACTGCAAAGGGTACCGTCACACATGGCATACAACGTCACCCTTGTCGACAAGCGGGGGGATTTTGCCACCGTGATGTTAGCCCCTGATCAACCCGCAAATGTTACCCGCGAACGCTGTACCACCAATCACCAGACACGAATAACCTGGCCACAGCAGGCAGCGTTTTCCAGAACGCTTGAGCGCAAACAGTTTCTGGATAAATTGCTGGCAAGCGGCAAGATGAGTGAACAGCACCTTCGCGAAGCATTCTTAGCCGCGCCATTGCTCTCTGGCAACTATCCGCAACAGTTCGGTACGGTTTACACCGCTGTTTACAAACCAGTGAGTGGAACCATGTCGTATCACTGGCCCGGAGAGAAAGCCTGGAAGCATAGCTTTGCCAATTTCCGGGAAACGTCAAAAACGGTCAGTCTCGGGAAGCAAACAAATCCTGGGAAGCAGGCAAATCTGCTGACGCCGCCTGCTAATCCTCTTGAGCATGCTGATTCGAACCACAGTTTGCCAGCGAGTACTCGACAGCAACTGTTGCAAAGTCTCGTGTACTTACCCGCCTCGGTGGTGGGACAACCGGATGCATTGGAAAAATTGAAACAGGCTCTACGGGCCGAAAATTCCTTTTCGTGGAAAGACTATGCCGATCAGGTAGCACAGGTTTGGCGTTATTCTGTGCCTGCGGATTAGCCACCCCAGTGGCTCTGGGATCAGGTCTTGTTTTTTGTGCCGGCAATAGGGGCAAAGACAAGAACTGACCCCGTTACCCCCGGAGTCGGACTCCGTAGCGCAGATTCAATTGATGGGCGCCCCGGGGATGCTGTTCAGAAGTTCGGCATTTGTGGGGTACTTCTCAAGCAGCTCAACCAGCTTTCTCGTGCCCTCCAGCGGTTTGAGACCGCTAAGCGCCCGGCGCAATGATCAAACCTCGCTGCCCCATGCCAATCGGCGTGATCAAATCCATCGCGCGCACGAGCGCCTGGCGCAATGGTCTGAACTGGTAACGAGTAACAGAATGATCTGATCGATCGCCAAAGCGCGGCAAAGATCAGCAGGGGCAACTACAAATAGCTCGTACAGCCATTACTCGCTTGAAACGGAGAATTGCGCCCTATTGTCTAAAGGTTGGCACGATCACCCTGGCTTGTACTGGCATCAGCTTCTTGTCCCGGTTTTCGAACTGCAGCTTTCACTGAGGGTGGAAATGCCCTCGATCTCAGTCACCGTTTTGGCATCCGCCCGCTCAATGATTTTGAGGAGGGTGGATTGAATCGTTTCATCTTCCCGGGCATCACCGGCACTTGCGAACCTTTGCTTCTGGGGCTCTGCGCCCTCTTCCTCGGTATATGAAATAACAACCTCGCTGGCTGAATCCGGCGTTTTACCAAAGTACTCTAGCGCAACCAACGGATAGCCGTGAAAGCCTTTCTTGACCTGCTTTGCAATACGCTTTTTAGCTTTATCCACATGCATGATGGGGGCCTGTCGCTGCGATTGTTATCTGGGCGCACATCAGCACCCAGTCGATACCATTCACCAAGTCTACGCCCTTGTATCCTTCAAAAAACAGATCTGTGCCAGTTTCCCCACCGGATCAAACCGGCAGCTCAATAATCTCACCAGTCACGCCGCATTCACTCACCTGCAGCCGCCCCACCGTGATCGGCAGCGTAAAGCGCCGCGGGCCGGCGCCACCTGGATTGAAATAAAGCACATCGCCAATCCACTCATGACGGGGTTTGTGGGAATGGCCGGCGATCACCACGCGGTAACGGCCTTGCGGATCGATGTCGAGGGTTTTGACGTCATGGAGCATGTAGAAAGCGTGGCCGAGGAATTCCAGATCAAGAACATCGGGAAGCGTCGCTGCGCGGCCTGTGTTGTCGATATTGCCCCGGATCGCAATCAGGGGGGCAATCGCCTCCAGCGCCTCCAGAACCTCGTCCCGCCCCACGTCGCCGGCGTGCAGGATCACATCCGAGCCTTTCAGAACGGCCAGGGCTTCAGGACGCATTTTGCTGTGGGTGTCTGCGATCACTCCGATTTGCATGCTTACGCCCTTTCTAGCCCCTCAATGATGCCCGGCCGGCCCGCGCCCACAGCAATGAAGTACATGTTGATAAACCTGCCCCGATTCTGAGCGGTCACGGCCCGCCGGTCAAAACCCATAACAACAAGCCAGCAACCCCGAGAGCTCAGAGGGCTCAGACTTTTTCCGACAGCTGTAACAACCAGGCTTAATCACTTTGGCCATTTTAAAACCGCCCGAGGAAACATTCGACGCCGACCCCTGTGATGCGCTCAAATAGCCCATTCGCCAACAACCCGAGCTGACCGCTATGGCAAAAATCAAAAAGCAGCCACCGTCACCGCAAATCCGGGAGGAAGCCTTGACCATGGCAAAGGCGACTCAGCGGCCCGGGCAAAGCAAGGAGCAGACAAAAATGATCGCCCA
>NZ_DATFKH010000152.1:0-2238 GCF_035268745.1 Marinobacter sp. | reverse complement strand
TGAGGGTCCATGGGGGTGGCTTCGATAGCCCCCGGCAAATCTTTTCCGAGATACGAGAGTATCTGAAATTCATTATCGACATGCACCTTCAGGACTTGCGCTATGAGTTCACGTAGGGCGCCTTCTGGGAGCAGATTAGACAGCACAGGGTGCAGCCGTTGATTTCGTGCCCACGGTTCCGACATTAGCCTGGCTGCATTCGGAAACGTGGATTGGGTAATTAAACTGAATGTCGGGCGTGCGGGATTATTTCTGAAGGTATCCGCAATGCTCAATACATTGCGACCATTCTGAAAGCCCGCGAGGTAGCCTACCAGAACGCCATGGATGGTGAGCTGCAATACATTGACTTCATCGTTGGCGTTTGGGCTCACTCGTTTTCTCCCAGCAATCCTTGCCATGGATCATCGGCTAGTGATTCACTTTTTTTCCTGGTGGATTGATCTGGCCCGCCAGGTGTCGTTGAATCTTCCGCGAGTGCAGCCAACACGGCGCTCAGCTTTTCCTGCGGAATAAGCAGCAATTCGCTTTTAAGTCCTTTGGCTACCAGCTCAAGAGTGTCGAGCCTCGGATTGCCTTTGGATTCCAGCCGCTGATATTGCTGGCGGGACATCCCCATGCGCAGCATCATGTCGTGTTGCTTTAGCGCTAAGGCTTTACGGCGAGTTTTTATCTGTTCGAGTAGTGAATTCATGATGAAGCTTATAGGTTGCTATTAGTCCATATGAAACACATTAGTTGCTATTTAGGGTTTTTGCAATATATATGTTGCTATTCGGCTTGCAGCCCACACAGGGCCGGCTTTAGGGGATGGTTGCCTACCTCAATAAGATTCTCTGGATCGACCGGGGAATAAACCGGGTGATAAATTCGGCAACGTAAGTCTGCGGCGTAACCAGATACCGAGGCTTGGGGCGTGTCGCTTCTGCCGCCCTGACAATCTTTTCGGCAACGTCCGACGCACTGGCTGTAAACGGCTTGATGCTGGCGCCTGGCGCCAGTGCTGCTTCCATGGCTTTGTACTTTTCCCGGTGCACGGCGCTTGCCCGGCCAAGCACGGGCTGCAAAGCAGCAAGGGCATGTTCTCTGAACCGGGTCACTACGGGGCCCGGAAGCACCAGCGAGACACTTTCCAGGCTGTTGCTGCCCTGTTCATCAAACCAGAAGCTTTCATGGGCCGTGTTCATCGCGGATTTGGCGGCACAGTAGGCGCCTTTCATTTTTTGGGGCGCGATGGAGAGGACAGAGCTAACCGCGATGACCCGCAAGGGTATGCCGTGTTGTTCGCAGAGTCTCAGGCAGACAGCAGCCAGCTTGATGGGGCCGAATACGTGGGTGCTGAATTGCTTTTGCCACATGGATTCGGAGAGGTCGCGAAGTGCGCCGAATTGCCCGTAACCGGAGTTGTTGACCAGAATAACCCGCTCGGCTGCCGCAATTTCCGTGTCCAGCGAGCCCGCAAGCCCTTCAATCTGCTCAAAGGATTCGAGATCCAGCGCCAGCTCCAGATCTGCAGACTCGACGCCGGTTGGCTGTCGGGACAGGGCGATCACCCTGTAACCTTTCCGGGCAAAGAGGGCGCAGGCTTCATGGCCAATGCCTGCGCTGGCACCGGTTATCAGGGCGAGTTTGGTCACCGGATCAACCTCCAGTCCTGCATCTTCAGTTGAAATTCACCAACCTGTCGCCCGGATACGAAAAGGCTCACTGAAGCCAGGTGCTCAAGATTCAGTGGTTCCGCGTCGGTCACTGTCTTGCCGCGCCAGGTCGGAATGAATTCACTGAACGGAAGGCGTATGCGGCTCCAGTCTTCTGTGTCCGGAGTGAACGCATGCTGGTACACAATGCTGCGTCGGTTGGTGCTGTTGCGAAGGCCGATCTTGTAGGTTTTGCCGTCGCCTTGTGCGAGCAATTCAATGCCTGTCCATCGGGTTGCATCGACGGGTTCCGGTAAGTCTGCTTTGACAGAGGCAAAGCCACCGCCGTTATCCAGTCGCACAGTGCCGTGAAAGAGGCCGACTCCTTCCGTAGAGTGAACCAGCGCTCCGTCCGATTGTCCGCCCATTACCTGGTCACCGAGTGAGTTCCATTCCAATCGTTCGTCTCGACAATCGAACGAAACCAGGGTGGAGCTGGCACTGCTGGTGCTGTGCGTGTCTTTCATTGGCTTTCTTTCGGTCGCTCTCTGCTTGAACGCGTTTATAAGTCCTACCCGATAGCTCTCTGAACGGCCACATA
>NZ_DATFKH010000151.1:0-16263 GCF_035268745.1 Marinobacter sp. | reverse complement strand
GGCAAGACCGATCTTGCGGTTGAACTCTGCCGCAGGTTGCCCTGTGACATCATCAGCGTGGATTCGGCAATGATTTACCGGGGCATGGATATCGGCACAGCCAAGCCCTCGCCGCAAGAGCTGGCGGCGGCGCCCCACCGGTTGATTGACATCTGCGACCCGGCAGAAACCTATTCGGTGGCCGATTTCCGGCGCGACGCCCTGAATGCCATGGCCGCCATTTCCGCCAGCGGCAGGGTTCCGCTGCTTGTTGGCGGCACCATGATGTATTTCAAGGCGCTGCTGCAGGGTATGTCGGCGCTGCCACCGGCCGACCCGGTATTGCGGCGGCAGATCGAAAATCAGGCTGACGAAGAGGGCTGGACAGCCCTTTATGCCGAACTGGAGTCAGAAGACCCGGTGGCAGCCCGGTTAATTCACCCCCACAACCGCCAGCGCCTGATGCGCGCGATTGAAGTGATCCGCCTGACCGGCAAGCCAATTTCCCGGCTCTGGACAGAGACCACTGGCGGCGGTCAGGCGAAGGGCGCGGTGGAAGGGGGTGAGGATTACACTTATTTTACGCGCTGGCAGGCAGACGAATCGCCCGCGCTTCCGTATACTGTTGTTCAGATTGCGGTAGCGCCCTCCGCGAGGCGAATACTTCATGACCGGATTTACCGGCGGTTCCAGTTAATGCTGGAGCAAGGTTTTCTTGATGAAGTCAGGGCGCTGATGACCAGAGATGACCTACACTCTGAGCTACCCTCCATGCGATGTGTCGGGTACCGTCAGGCCTGGGCCCATCTGGCCGGCGAGTTTGACGAGCGGGAACTGGTAGATAAAGGGGTGGCCGCCACCCGGCAGCTTGCAAAACGGCAACTGACCTGGTTGCGAAAGTGGTCAGATCTGCACTGGCTGGATAGCAATGACCCGGAAATGGTTGATTCGGCCTTGAAAATAACCGGGTCCCGAACCACATTGAAGTACTGAATAAAATCTGGTCTTCCCATAAAAAGGAGAATAAACATGTCAAAAGGGCAGTCTTTACAAGACCCTTACCTCAATGCCTTACGCAAGGAACGCATTCCGGTTTCCATCTTTCTCGTCAACGGCATCAAACTGCAGGGCCAGATTGAATCTTTCGACCAGTTTGTCATCCTGCTGAAGAATACCGTCAGCCAGATGGTCTATAAACACGCCATTTCAACCGTGGTACCGGCGCGCAATGTTCGTATTCCGCCCCAGGCACCTGGTGGCGAGGAATCAGAGGACTGATCCGGAGTTGATACTACTTGTTTGAACGCCCCGAAGTCGGTGAACGGGCGATTCTCGTTCACATTGATTTCTCCTCCCATGACGATACCGAAGACCCGGACGAATTCCGCGAATTGGTATGGTCCGCGGGTGTGGAACCCGTCGGTGTGGTGACCGGAACCCGGAAACAGCCCAGTCCGCGGCTGTTTGTGGGGTCGGGCAAGCTGGATGAAATCCGCAGCGCCATCAGCGCCAGTGACGCCGATGTGGTATTGTTCAACCACGCCCTCAGCCCCAGTCAGGAGCGGAACGTCGAGCGCGAACTTCAGTGCCGGGTGCTGGACCGCACCGGTGTCATCCTCGATATTTTTGCCCAGCGGGCCCGCACCCACGAAGGCAAGCTCCAGGTCGAGCTGGCGCAGCTTGAGCATATGTCTACCCGGTTAATCCGTGGCTGGACCCACCTTGAACGCCAGAAAGGCGGTATCGGTCTGCGCGGGCCGGGTGAAACCCAGTTGGAGACTGACCGTCGCCTGTTGCGGGAACGTATCAAGTCGATCCACAAACGTCTGGAAAAAGTGCGCAGGCAGCGTAATCAGGGTCGTCGCGCCCGCACCAAAGCCGACATTCCGACGGTTTCACTGGTGGGCTATACCAACGCAGGCAAATCCACACTGTTCAACCGGCTTACCACGTCAACGGTATATGCGGCCGATCAGTTATTCGCCACCCTGGATCCGACCCTGCGTCGTCTGGAACTTCCGGACATTGGTCCTGTCGTTATGGCGGACACGGTCGGTTTTATCCGCCATTTGCCACACAAGCTGGTCGAGGCTTTCCGGGCCACGCTTGAGGAAACCACCGAGGCGTCGATCCTGTTGCATGTTGTTGACTGCCATGACGACCATCGCGAAGACAACATCGAGCAGGTCGAAAATGTGCTGGCGGAGATCGGTGCCGACGAGGTTCCGGTTCTTCAGGTTTTCAATAAAATTGACCTGCTGGAGAACTTTTTACCCCGTACTGAACGTAATGAAGAGGGTATGCCCGTTCGTGTCTGGGTTTCGGCGGTGTCAGGGCAGGGCATGGACGAGCTTTTCGACGCCCTGGTCGAGCGGCTTTCCGAGGATGTGGTGCATCATTTCGTCTGCCTTCGCCCGGTTGATGGCAAGTTGCGGGCGCTCCTCCACAACGCGGGTTCGGTTATCGGGGAAACCCACCGGAATAATGGAGATTCCGTACTCGAAGTCCGGCTTCAGCAGCGGGACTGGCTGCAGCTGCTGAGCCGGGCCGGAATGAAAGAAAACGATGTTAGACTGGACTAGTCACGGGGACTAGTTACAGATAGGCAGGCTGCGCTATTGCCGGGGCGTTTATAAATCCCTAGTATCTGCAGCCATTCGATCAGTTTGGAACGGAGAACGATATGGCCTGGAATGAACCGGGTGGAAACCGCAATGACAATGACCCCTGGGGAACCGGAGGCGGTCGCGGTGGTAAGGATCAGGGGCCGCCTGATCTGGACGAGGCGCTGAAAAAGGGCCTCGACAAGCTTAACAAGCTTCTGGGCGGCAAAGGGAAAGGCAGCAATTCCGGTGGTAGCGGGTCGTCGTCAGGCGGCAGTGGTGGCTTCGGAGCCGTTCTGGCCATTGCCGCCATCGTTTTTGTCGGCTATGTCATATTCCAGTCCTTCTATACGGTGGACGAGCAGGAGCGGGCGGTGGTGCTGCGCTTCGGTGAATACAGCCGCACCGAAACCCCGGGCCTGCGTTTCAAGGTGCCGTTGATAGACAGCGTGACCCTGGTGCGTGTTACCAACGTACGAAATGCCGAATCCTCGGGCCAGATGCTGACCGAGGATGAAAACCTGGTTTCGGTTGACCTGCAGGTTCAGTACCGCGTCGGCGATGCCCGGGCTTATGTGCTGAACGTTCGGGACTCGAACCAGGCCCTGGCGTTTGCCACCGACAGTGCCCTGCGTCACGAGGTCGGCAGTGCCGGGCTTGATGATGTGCTGACCGAAGGCCGGGCCGAACTGGCCGTCAGGGTTGAGCAGCGACTGCAGAATTTTCTCGAAGAGTACGGTACCGGCCTGGAGCTGGTGCGGGTCAACGTCGAGAGCACCCAGCCGCCGGAGCCGGTCCAGGACGCGTTTCGTGAAGTACAGCGTGCCCGTGAGGATGAGCAGCAGGTCAAGGAAGAGGCTGAGCGTTATCGTAACAAGGTGGTTCCGGAAGCACGGGGCCGCGCCCAGCGTCTGACTGAAGAAGCGGCCGCTTACAAGGAAGAAGTGATCGAACGGGCCCGTGGTGAAACCTCGCGGTTCCTGGCGGTTCTGGATGTCTATAACCAGGCTCCGGAAGTGACCCGCGAGCGGATGTACATTCAGGCGCTGGAAGCCGTACTGTCCAATTCCAGCAAGATCATGGTGGACACCGAGAGCAGTGACAACATCATGTATTTGCCGCTTGACCGGCTAACCAATCGTGCTGGTGGCAGCACCCGGAGTGGAAGCAGTGACGGGTCCGGGAATAGCCAGTCAGATATCAAGGCACTGGCTGATCAGGTCATGCAGGAACTGCAGAGCCGTCAGAACTCAGGCGTTCGGAGGAGTCGTTAATTATGGGAGCTAAAGGTGTATTGGGCCTTGCGGGCGCCCTGATCGTCGTGCTGGTGGTTTTGTCCAGCGTTTACATCATTCCGGAGACCCATCGTGGCGTGTTGCTGCGGTTCGGGGAACTGATTGAGACTGATATCCAGGCGGGCATTCATTTCAAGGTGCCGGTCATTGACCGGGTCCGCGAATTCGACGTGCGGCTGCTGACCACGGATCTGCCATCGCGGCAGTATCTGACCGTCGAGAAGAAGCCGCTGGATGTGGATTCCTACATTGCCTGGAAAATCCGGGATGTAGACCAGTTCTACCGTGCCACGGGTGGCGATGAATTCCGGGCGTCTTCACTGCTGTTGTCACGGGTTGATAACGGCCTGCGGGACGAGTTCGGTGTACGCACCATGGTGGAAGTGGTTTCTGGTCAGCGGGATGAGCTGATGACCACCCTGACCGAGCGGGTGAACGAAACGTCGCAGAAAGAATTCGGTATTGATGTGGTTGATATCCGCGTCAAGGCCATCGAATTCCCGGGACAGGTCAGTTCGAACGTGTTCCGGCGCATGGGTACAGAGCGCGAGGCGCTGGCCCAGGAATTCCGCTCGCGAGGCAATGAGCTGGCGGAAGGCATTCGTGCTGACGCCGATCGTCAGCGCACGGTGACCCTGGCCGAAGCTTTCTCGAAGGCTGAAACAATTCGTGGTGAGGGTGACGCCGAGGCCGCCCGTATTTACGCCGACGCGTATGGTTCCAACAGTGAGTTCTATACCTTCTATCGCAGCCTCGAGGCGTATCAGAACACTTTCGCCGACAAGGGCGATATCATGGTGATCGACACGGAAAGCGACTTCCTCAAGTATCTGAAGGACCCGATGGGCGGCCGCTGATAGCGGACCTGGCCCGGTGAAAACCGGAATGCTTCGGCATTCCGGTTTTTTTGTGTCTGCCAACAGTGTAAAATCTCGGCGGTTTTGTCCCGGGTTTTATTGTGTCCCGGTATCGCCCTGAATCCTGTTTACGGACAACCGAATCTCATGACAGTATCTGATCGCTGGCTGTTGCCGGATGGCGTCGAGGATATTCTGCCGCCTCTGGCCGGACAGATCGAATCCCTGCGCCGGAATGTAATGGACACCTGCCAGCGCTGGGGGTATCAGCTGGTCATTCCACCACTGATTGAATATCTGGAATCCCTGTTTACCGGCACCGGCCATGACCTGGAGCTCCAGACCTTCAAGCTGACCGACCAGCTGACGGGCAGAATGATGGGGCTGAGGGCCGACATGACCCCCCAGGCTGCCCGCATTGACGCCCATACGCTGGGCCAGAACGGGATCACCCGCTTGTGCTACGCCGGGCATGTGCTGCATACCCGCCCACGACACATGCTGACAGGTCGTACGCCGATTCAGGCCGGTTGTGAGCTCTTTGGCAGCAGTTCCGAGTCGGCGGACATGGAAGTGATCAGCCTGATGCTGGAGAGCCTGAGAGTGGCCGGTCTGCACCATGTGCACCTGGATCTGGCACACGTGGCCATTTATGAAAACCTGGTGCGCGAGGCCGGCTTTGACCGGGCGTCCGGTGAGGCAATTTTCGATGCCATGGCGCGGAAATCGGTACCGGAACTGGACCAGTGGCTGGCTGACTGTCCGGCAGGCTCCGCCGGCGAAATGCTGCGGAAACTGGCCCGGGTCAGTGGTGGCCTGGACGCCCTCGCTGAGGCAAAAAGCATTCTTGCCGGTGCGCCGGCCGCGTTGCAGCAGGCTCTGGAGCAACTGGAGCGGGTTGCGGATATGCTGGTCACGCATTTTCCGGAAGTGACTTTCGGTTTCGATTTCTGCGAGCTGCGGGGCTACAACTACCATACCGGCCTGGTCTTTTCCGCCTATGTGCCCGGCCATGGTGACGCAGTTGGCAAAGGCGGCCGGTATGACGCCATTGGCAGTGACTTCGGCAGAGCGCGACCGGCGACGGGGTTCAGCCTGGATATCCGCTCCCTGGCATCCCTGGCGCAGCGTGTCCGCTGCCCGGCCGGCATGATCTGGGCACCGTCAGACGATGACCCCGCTCTGGCTGGCGTCGTCTCCGGGCTGCGGTTGACGGAAACGGTGGTCCGCGCCCTGCCGGAAGACAGCGACACGGATCCCCGTTCCCGGGGGTGCGACCGAATACTTGTAAAGCAGGACGGCCAGTGGGTCGTGGGACACCTGGACTAACCGAGCTGAACGAATCGAGAGAGAATCATGGGTAAGAACGTGGTAGTACTTGGCACCCAATGGGGTGACGAAGGCAAAGGCAAGATCGTCGACCTGCTCACTGATAAGGTGGCCGCCGTCGTCCGCTTCCAGGGTGGCCACAATGCCGGGCATACGCTGGTGATTGAGGGCAAGAGGACAGCGCTGCATCTGATCCCGTCAGGTATTCTTCGCAAGGATGTCCAGTGCCTGATTGGTAATGGCGTGGTGTTATCTCCGGAAGCGCTACTCAAGGAAGTCCGCGAGCTGGAAACCAACGGCGTAGCCGTTCGTGAGCGGCTGAAAATCAGCCTGGCCTGCCCGCTTATCCTGAAAACCCACGTGCGCATTGATCAGGCCAGAGAGCGGGCCCGTGGCGTTGACAGAATCGGCACCACCGGTCGTGGCATTGGTCCGGCCTATGAGGACAAGGTCAGTCGCCGGGGCGTCCGGCTGGGCGATCTCTGTGATCCGCAGAGTTTCAGGGCAAAGCTGCTCGAGATCATGAGCTACCACAATTTCGTGCTGACCGAATATTTTCGTGAGGAGCCGGAAGATATCAATCAGGCACTGTCTGAGCTGATGGCCATGGGTGCGGAAATCCTGCCGATGTCAGCAGATGTTACCGATATCCTGCACGATCTGCGCAAGCACGGCGACCACATCCTGTTCGAGGGCGCTCAGGGCTCGCTGCTGGATATCGATCTGGGTACCTATCCCTATGTCACCTCATCCAACACCACTGCGGGCGGCACCGCGACGGGCACCGGCTTCGGCCCGCTGTTTCTCGACTATGTTCTGGGCATTACCAAGGCTTACACCACCCGGGTGGGGTCAGGCCCGTTTCCCACCGAACTGTTTGACGATATGGGCAGGCATCTGGCAGTCAAGGGCAATGAGGTCGGCACCACGACTGGCCGCTCCCGCCGCTGTGGCTGGTTTGATGCGGTGGCACTGCGCCACGCCATTCAGATCAACAGCGTGTCCGGTATCTGTCTGACCAAGCTGGATGTGCTGGATGGTATGGACACCGTAAAGGTATGCATCGGATACGGGACTCCGGATGGTGAAATATTTCGTCCGCCGATCGGCTGCGATACCTACAAAGACATTGAGCCGGTGTTTGTCGAATTGCCCGGCTGGCAGCAAAGCACTTTCGGCCTGACCTCGCTGGAGCAGCTGCCGGAAAATGCCCTGGCTTATATCCGCTTCCTGGAAGAGCAGATCGAAGCGCCCATTGACATCATTTCTACCGGCCCCGACCGGGTCGAGACGATTATTCTCCGGCACCCTTTCGGGGAATAACTCGGGAATACCGGCTGATCACGGCCTGGTCGCAATCAGTGTTGCCCGTTCTGGCCCGGGATAACCTTCGATGGTTTTCCCGGGGTCGTCCGGGTCCATGAAGTCCGCCAGTGACTGAAACCGCATCCAGTCGGTCCGGCGCTGTTCTGCGGTTGTGGTGACGCTCACATCCACCACCCGGGCATTGCGGAACCCTGTCCGGTCCAGCCATCTCAGGAGGGTGTCGCAACTGGGCAGAAACCAGACATTGCGCATCTGCCCGTAGCGATCTTCGGGCATCAGGCTGTAGCCTTCGGGGCCATCCACCACCAGCGTTTCCAGTACCAGTTCACCACCGGGCCTGAGGGTATCCCTGAGTTCCAGAAGATGATCCAGCGGTGACCGACGGTGATAGAGAACGCCCATGGAGAAGGTCGTGTCGAAGGTTTCCAGCTTGCGGGGCAGGTCTTCCAGACGAATCGGCAGCAGGTCGGCCCTGGGTTCTGGCTCGATATAGCGTTTAACCGCCAGAAACTGGAACAGAAAAAGCAGTCCCGGATCGACCCCGATAACCCGACCGGCACCTTCTCCCAGCATGCGCCAGAGATGGTATCCGGAGCCACAACCCACATCCAGAATCTGACGCCCTCTCAGGTCCGAAAGATGGGGCCGCAGCCGGTCCCATTTCCAGTCCGACCGCCATTCGGTATCAATGTGAATTCCAAAAAAATCGAAGGGTCCCTTGCGCCAGGGCATCAGGCCCCGCAGGCCCGTTGTCAGTTGCTGCTGAACCGGTTCCGACAGCCATTCATCGCTGATCAGAGCGACGGCAGACCGATCGAGCGCAGGACGGGCATCGTTGATTTCCGGGAGAGTCTCCAGCGCGGTGAGCCAGCGAGTGATGTCCCCGTGCGGGCTTTCATCAAAGCGTTGCTGAAGCTGGCGCTCAAGCAGGTTGCGCCAGTCCTGCAGGCCGCTCCGGGTCAGTTCCGCGAACAGGGACGCGTAGCAGTCTTGCCAGTTAAAGCGGGTCATGGGGCTGGGGATTCCGTTCAGGGCGATTTGATGGCCAGCATGGAAACAAAATTGAAGCACTGATACCAGACAATGACTTCTGAAAATCCTGCTGCGTGTAACCGATCCTGGTGTTGCGCCAGGGTTTCCGGCACCAGAACCCGCTCAAGCGCCGAGCGCTTGCGGCTGATTTCCAGGCTGGAGTAGCCATTTGCACGCTTGAATTCGTGATGCAGGCGGGTCTGGATTGCCTGTTCTGCGTCGGACTCAAAGCGGATCTTCTCCGACAGAATCAGGGCGCCGCCGGGGATCGAGGCACCGGCAATGCGCCTGATCAGATCCGTCCGGCGATCCGGTGGTACAAACTGCAGGGTGAAGTTGAGGGTGGTTACCGAGGCCTGTTGCAGTTCGGTATGCAGAATATCTTCGCAGCGCAGAGACACCGGCAGCGAGTGGTCATCCAGAGCGATATGGTGTTCGGCACGCTCGATCATGGCCGGGGAATTATCGACACCAGTCAGGGTGCAGTTGCGGTGGTTGATGCCGTGCCGCATGGCCAGGGTAGAAGCTCCCAGAGAGCACCCGAGGTCGTAGCAGTTGCTGCCGGGCCGGGCATACTGATCGGTGATCACTTCGATCATCGGAATGATGGTGGTATAGCCGGGCACTGAGCGCCGGATCATGTCGGGAAAAACCCGGGCAACCGCAGCATCGAAGCGGAACTCGCCGGATTCCTGCGTGCCGGTAAACAGCCTGTCCTGAGCCTGCGCCGGGCGCTTTGGAGTAGAGGGCATCAGTCGGATTTCCTGTCGTGGCTGGAGTTGTCACTGACCGGCCGGTCGTGGACCGGCGCAGGACCACGGCTGCAACGCACCCCACGGTTCTTGTAGTCAACCAGGATACCGCGGAAGGACGGGTCGGCGTCCGCCGCAATCGCCAGAAACCCCTGTTCGCAGACGGCATGAAGCTCGGAAGACTTGGGGGACATACGAAAAGCCTCACCGGGTTCGATATGTATCGCTTCGAATTCGCCGACCGGCACATGATCCTTATTGTCCGAGTGGTCGATTTTGCCGTTGATTTCAAGCACCAGAACGGTCGCCAGCAGAGTGACGACAGCGGTGACAATGAGGCTGTGGATGGTAAATCTGGCTTCAGTCTGGCTCAACGTTGTCTCCAAAATTCAGGATACTCTTATTGATCCGCTTACTTTGTTATTCATCAGTAAAAAGACTCCCTCAGAATTGGCCCGGAATACTGATGGACGGACTCTGCAGGGCTGAAAGCTGCTCCCGCAGTGACAGGATCTGATCCGACCAGAACCTTGGCTGGGCGAACCAGGGGAAAAACCGGGGAAAGGCCGGGTCATCCCAGCGTTTTGCCAGCCAGGCACAGTGGGAAATCTGACGGTAACAACGCAGCGGTTCAATCAGGTGTCTTTCCCGCCGGTTAAAATCACGGAACATCTCGTAGCCTTCCAGCAGTTCCCCGAATTGCTGGCCCCGCTCAGTATCGTCGCCGTTCAGCAGCAGCCAGAGGTCCTGGATGGCTGGTCCATTGCGGCAGTCGTCAAGGTCCACGAACAGCATCTGTTCGTCGCGACAGAGAATATTGCCGGCGTGGCAATCGCCGTGAATTCTCAGGTGGTGGACGTCGCCTGCATCCTCCATGCGGCGCCTGCAGTGCTCGATCAGGTCAGGGATCAGGGAATCCCAGGCCGGCCGGAGATCATCGGGAACCCAGTTCTCAGCAACCAGAAACCGGGTATTCGCCACCATACCTTCAAGCAGATCAAGGGTGGGGCGCGCCGCGAATCTGGCGGTATCCCCCTGGTTGTGAAGCTGTCCCAGCCGCTGACCCAGGCGATACAGGGTATCGGTGACGCTGGTGTCCGGTGCCTGGCCGCCACGCTGGGGAAACACGGCAAACAGGAAGTCGCCACCGCGTGCCAGGGTATCGCCGGAGGCCAGTTTCATTGGTGCAACAACAGGGATGTCGGCCTCCAGAAGCTGGTAGGTGAAGTCATGCTCTTCACGGATCTGGGCTTCGCTCCAGCGCCCCGGCCGGTAGAATTTGGTAATAACCGGAGGCTTGTCTTCCAGGCCGATCTGGTAGACACGATTCTCATAGCTGTTCAACGCAAACAGCCGGCCGTTCACCACAAAGCCGGCGTCTTCCATGGCGTCCAGGATGGTGTCCGGTTTCAGGGCGTCATAGGGATGGCTGCTGGTTTCGGTCATAAAAAGCTCTAGCGCCTTGCTTCCTGGCGGGCTTGCATGCTGCTGAGGTGGTACCAGTTTTCGTCCAGCTCCCAGCGGATGCGGTCAATGCCGCTCTGGCCCAGAACGATGTCTCCGGCACGGGCCTGGACCTGGGCCAGTTCGCGTTCTGCCCGCTGCCACTCCCGGCTGGTATCGGCGAGATTCCGCATGCTGGGGAAAATGGCGTTCAGGGCCTCCCGGGTGGGGGTATCCAGAGAGCGCAGAGAGGTCATGATGGCGGTGCTCCCCTCTACCCTGACCACCCGATGCTGATAGGGATAGCTGGCCACAACAGGGTCCGCCGTCAGCGTCTGGTTGAGGCTGATAACCTCAAACCCGCGCCATCCGAGCCAGCTTACGAATATGGCGGCTACCAGCATCACGATGATGAACTGCTTCCTGTCAGACATTGATTTTCGGCTCCGGGCACTTTCCTGGCTGGCGAGTATAACTTTTTTAAGGGTCTCTCCGGAATGCGATTGGATGTTTTTACGGCGCGAAGGCTTGTACGATACTCATATCGGTAAATACAAGGGGCCAAGGCTCTGATATGGCAAACCCTGAAACTTTCCAGACCCACACAGTTGTCATCGGCGCCGGTGTGGTCGGGCTTGCCACGGCCCGGGCTCTGGCCCGGCAAGGCCGGGAAGTGCTGGTGCTGGAAGCCGGTCAGCGGTTTGGTGAAGGGATATCCTCCCGCAACAGCGAAGTGATCCATGGCGGGCTCTATTATCCGCAAGGCTCCCTGAAGGCGGAGCTGTGCGTACAGGGACGCCAAGCCATCTACGAGTTCTGTGACCAGCGGCACCTTGGCTTCTGGAAATGCGGCAAATGGATTGTTGCCCGCGAGAACGAAGCAGAGCGCCTCATGCAGATCCGCGATCAGGCAGAGAAGAACGGCGTGCCGCTTGCGCTATTCAGCGGTCAGTCGATGTCACGGCAGCTTCCGGATATCGTTGCCGACGCCGCGCTGTATTCGCCGGAGACCGGTATTGTCGACAGCCATGCTTTCATGACGGCGCTGCTGGGGGAGCTGGAGGACGCCGGTGGGCAACTGATCTGCCAGGCACCGGTGGCAGGGGTAATGACCGGGGCCGATGGTTACCGGGTGGAAGTCGGCGGGTCGGAACCCTGCTGGCTGAAGGCATCCAACGTTGTCAATTCGGCAGGGCTCGGAGCAGTGCCTCTGGCGCAGGGCTGGGAAGGGATGCCGCCGGACCGGGTGCCGGCCCAGTACTTTGCCCGTGGGGTCTATTTCAGCTATAGCGGGCAACATCCCTTCAGATCCCTGATTTATCCGGTGCCGGAATCCGGTGGCCTCGGGGTTCATCTGACCCTGGATATGGCTGGCCAGGCGCGGTTCGGGCCCGATGTGGAATGGATTGATTCGCCGGAGTACAGCGTTGACCCGCAGCGTGCCGGGACCTTCGCGCAAAGCATCAGCCAGTGGTGGCCGCAGCTCGAGCCGGACAGGCTTCAGCCCGCCTATGCCGGGGTCCGGCCAAAGCTCCATGGGCCCGATGAAACATTTGCGGATTTTCAGATCCAGGGGCCGGAAATGCACGGGCTCCCAGGCGTGGTGCATCTGTTCGGAATTGAGTCACCCGGTCTGACCGCTGCCCTTGCCATCGCCGACCGGGTGGCGGATATGCTTGCTCGGTGATCGGGTTTTAGCCCGGTGTGCGCGCTAACGCCCAGACCTGGATCTCGGTCGTGCCGGCGTTTTTCAGGGTCTGGGCAAGCAGCCGGATGGTAGCGCCGGTGGTGACCACGTCGTCGATGATTGCCACCCGGGCGGGTGGTTGTCCGACCAGTTTGAACATTCCCGCCAGATTGGTCAGCCGCGCATTGCGGTCAAGCCCACGTTGTGACGGCGCCTGGCGGGTTCTGACGGCCAGGCTGGATGACCAGGGCAGGGCAAGCTCATGGCTCAGGTGTTCGGCGATGTCGCAGGCCTGATTGAATCCCCGGGCCCGCCGCCTGGAAGGATGCATGGGAGTGGGAAGGAGCAGTTCGGGTCGCCATTCCGGGTGAGTTGTAAGAGTTGCCGTCAGATGTTGGCCCAGACCTCTCAGCAGGGGGCGAGCAAAGGCTCTCTGGCCCGAGTCCTTGTAGCGGTGAATCATGCGGTCGATGGGGAACCGGTAATGCCAGGGTGCAATAACCCGGGTGAACGGAGGTGGGTTGCGCTGGCATTCACCGCAGGTCATCTGATCACTGGCAAAGGCCAGGGGCAAGGCACACTGTCGGCACTGCCAGCGGTTCCAGGGCAATTCCCCGTGGCATCGGGTGCACAGCCCAAAGCTGGCGGCCGGATCCAGGCAGGCCACACAGACTCCTCCGCTGTTAACCTTTAGTGCCAGCAAGGTTGACAGCGCTTTCAGTCCCTTTATCATTCGTTTATTCGCTATCCATAGCGGTTCACATACTAGGCTGAAAGAAAGTAGGCGGACACGTCCATTCAGGACACGCCGTGAATACATCCATGTAGGCTCGGATGCAGCATCCCTGCTGCATACGGTCCTGAATGGACGTGTCCGCCTACTTTCCAGTTCATTAGTAATAACGATAAATCTAACAGGACCGAATCATGACCGCCACCGCTCCCTTTTCCGAGCCACGCCGCGACTGGACCATGCAGGAAGCCCGCGCTCTGTTCGAGCTGCCTTTCAATGACCTCATGTTCCGGGCCCAGAGCGTCCACCGGGAAAACTTCGACCCCAATGAGGTTCAGGTGAGCACCCTGCTTTCCATCAAGACCGGCGCCTGTCCGGAGGACTGCAAGTACTGTCCCCAGAGCGGTCATTACAACACCGGTCTGGAAAAAGAAAAACTTCTGGAAATCGAAAAAGTGATTGCCGAAGCCAGGGCAGCCAGGGCCAGGGGCGCGTCGAGATTCTGCATGGGCGCTGCCTGGCGCAGTCCGTCCAGGAAAGACATGGGCTACGTGGTGGACATGGTTCGCCAGGTCAAGGCGCTGGGTCTGGAAACCTGCATGACCCTGGGTATGCTGAAACAGGAGCAGGCTGATGAACTGGCCAACGCGGGCCTGGATTATTACAACCATAACCTCGACACTTCCGAGAAATACTACAGCCACATTATCACCACCCGCACCTATCAGGACCGTCTGGACACGCTGGATAATGTCCGTAAAGCAGGCATGAAGGTCTGCTGCGGCGGCATCGTGGGAATGGGCGAAAATCCGGACGACCGGGTAGGGCTGCTGGTCCAGCTTGCCAATCTTCCGCAACAACCGGAAAGTGTTCCGGTAAACATGCTGGTGAAAGTTCCCGGCACGCCCATGGAAGACGTGGAGGATCTGGATCCGTTTGATTTCATCCGCACCATCGCCGTGGCCCGGATCATGATGCCGGCCTCCCATGTGCGCCTTTCTGCTGGCCGGGAAGATATGAACGAACAGATGCAGTCGCTGTGTTTCCTGGCGGGCGCCAATTCCATTTTCTACGGTGAGAAACTGCTGACCACCGCCAATCCGGGTGCCGATGCCGATATGGCCCTGTTCCGGCGCCTGGGCATCCGTCCTGAGCAGCGGCAGCAGGCGCACCCGGAGGAAGCTGAAGAAGAGGCGATTGTCGAGGCCGTGGAGTACGAGCAGAACCGCCACCTGTTCTACGATGCCACCCGCGAATCCGCATAAGGCCGCAGTGCTGATATTCATGTCGGTAGAGGTCAGTCATGCGTGATTTTGTGGCGGAGCTGGAACAACGGAAACACTCGGGGCTCTACCGGGTGCGCCGTCAGATCAGCGGGCCCCAGCAGCCGTTGCTGGTGGCTGATGGACGGTCTCTGCTCTCGTTCTGCAGTAATGATTACCTGGGGATGGCCTCCCGGCCAGAGCTCTCCCGTGCGGCCGCCGACGCCATGCAAGGCAACGGTCTGGGTGGCGCCGCTTCCCATCTGGTCTGCGGTCATCACGATGCCCATCACCGGCTTGAACAGCGGCTGGCGGCTTTTACCGGTCGCAGCGCGGCGCTGTTTTTCTCCACTGGCTACATGGCCAATATGGGCGTGATATCGGCCCTGGCAGGTCGCGGCGATACCATTTTTTCCGACCGGCTCAATCACGCCTCCATTATTGATGGCTGCATTCTCAGCCGGGCCCGGGTGCGGCGTTTTGGCCATGGCGACCCGGAATCCCTGGAATCCATGCTGAGCCGGACCGGTGGCCACAAACTGGTGGTCACCGACGGTGTCTTCAGCATGGACGGTGATATTGCGCCACTGGCAGAACTTTCCCGTCTGTGTCGCGCCCACGATGCCTTGCTGGTTGTCGACGACGCTCACGGAATCGGTGTTCTCGGGCCTGAAGGGCGGGGCAGCCTTGCCGAACTCGGGCTCACTGAAGACGATGTACCGGTGTTGATTGGCACCCTGGGCAAGGCGGTTGGAAGCAGTGGCGCTTTCGTGGCGGGCCCGGCACTGCTGATGGATTATCTGGTACAGAAGGCCCGCACCTATATTTATACCACCGCCATGCCACCGGCCATCGCCGCTGCAACCTGCGCAAGCATTGATCTGATCGAGCAGGAGCAGCATCGCCGGGATCACCTGGCCACGCTGATTGCCACTTTCCGTCAGGGCGCACTGGCTCTGGGGTATGAGCTGATGCCGTCGCGAACCCCCATTCAGCCCATTATGGTTGGTGATAACTGGACCGCACTGGCGTTAAGCCAGGCGCTTGAGGAGCGGGGTCTTCTGGTTACTGCGATTCGCCCGCCGACCGTGCCGGAAGGGCAGGCGCGTTTGCGGGTGACGCTCAGCGCTGCCCACAGCCGGGATGATCTGCAGCAGTTGCTGAACGGGTTGGCGCAGTGCCGTCATCTCCTGCAGACCGGCGAAGAGCAGGCGGTATGACCGGTTCAGCGAATTCCGACGCCCTTGCAGAGACCGGATCTGCAGCCCGGGTGGCGCCAGGCAAAGCGGCGATCGCACGGGACTTCGGGGCGGCATCAGCAACCTACAACCCCGCGGCCAGACTCCAGCGCTATATGGGCCAGGTGATGCTTGATCAGGTCACCGAGCTTCCCGCCAGCGGCGATCTCACCCCTGTGGCCCTGGATCTTGGTTGTGGCACCGGCTGGTTCACCGGTGAACTGGGCGAGCGCTCGATGGCGGGGCAGACCATCGGAGCGGATCTTGCCCCCGGCATGCTTCAGTTTGCCCGTTCGGCCTGCTCCCCGGGGCTGCAATGGCTGGTGGCCGACGCCGAGGCGCTGCCGCTGGCCAATAGCAGTGTGGATCTGATTTTCAGCAACCTGATGATTCAGTGGTCGCAAAACCCCTGCCGTGTGCTGTCGGAATGCCGGCGGGTGCTCCGGCCCGGCGGGCAGCTGCTGATCTCCACGCTGCTTGATGGCACCCTGGCTGAGCTTAAAGAGGCCTGGGGCCTGGCTGACCCTGGCCACCAGCACGTGAATCGTTTCGACTCTGCCGGGGATTACCAGCGCTGGGCCGATGAGACTCTGCCGGCTCCGACTCTGACACAGGAAACCGTGAGTCTGGCCTATCCCTCGCCCATGGCCCTGCTGTCAGAGCTGAAAGCCATTGGCGCGGGTTTCAAGGGTGCCTCCCGGCGTTCCAGTGCCACAGCCCCCGGACG
>NZ_DATFKH010000150.1:0-1184 GCF_035268745.1 Marinobacter sp. | reverse complement strand
GTCGGTCACTTCTTGACCAATGCAGACCATCGCCGAGTAGTCACCATCCGGGTAGATATGGACTTCCTCAACCGGCAGGTGGTCCGGTAGTGGACCGCGTCCGTTGTGATTGGGGCGGGACGCTTTCTTTCGAACGCCCTCGGCGGCCTGCTCGTGCTCAACTTCGCGGGCCTTTTCCACGATGGGATCACTGTCGAACGGAAGACGCCCCTGGTCGGGGTCGCGGTCAAAACGCTCGCGGCTCTGGCCGAAGAGCATTCGCTGAAGCTGGGCAATAATCTGATCTTTTTTAGACAGTCGCTGCTGCAATTCAGTAACCTTCTCCAGGCGGGATTGCGCTGTTTTTTGCTCGGCAGCCAGCCGTTCAATCAGCTCAGATTTGGGTAGGATATGCAGGCCTGTTGACATGCAGAAATATACGCAACTAACTGATTATAAACTACTTGAACGCGTCTTTTTTAGCAAAAAAATGCACTTTTTTATCGTTCATATCGGCGGGTTTGTCGGGAAGACTGCACCTGGATTCCCTCCACCATAAGCACCAGCTCGGGCCAGCGGACCACCGTTTGATCGCCCTGTAAAACGGGCGGAGTGAAGGTGCCTTCTTCGAGTCGTTTGTAGTAGAGAACAAACCCGCCGGCCTCCCAGTGCAGCAGCTTCATCAGCGTACGGCGGCGGTTGAGGAACACGAACACCTCTCCGCTGGCCGGATCGCGGCCCAGTTCCGAGCGCACCAGCCCGGACAGCCCATTGAAACTTTTGCGCATATCGCAGACCCCACGGTACAAATGGTAGCGGTGGGACGAACTCAAACTAAACATTACGCCAGCCGGATAAGCTGGCTGATCAATGGCAGGTCGGCCGGGCAGCTGACCACAACGCCATTGGGGTAGGTAATACGGACCGGGTCAGAGCCCGACGGCCCGGAGACATCTACGCCTACAAACCCACCGGCTGGCTCACTATTTGAGCCAGCTCGTTTATGCTTGGCAATCCAATAGGCAAACGTACTGGCTTTGAGGTCATGGTCGGCGCAAAACTGTTTCTGAGTACTTTGGGAGGACTTCCATTGATCGACCAGGACTAACATGGTCTCGGTCTTTATTTTTGCTGTCATCGTTTTTTGACAAGCAAACTACCACCATCATTAATCACACGGAAGATGTAGTTGGTCGGGTGGATAC
>NZ_DATFKH010000149.1:0-1819 GCF_035268745.1 Marinobacter sp. | reverse complement strand
GGGCCTGGTGGTGGCTGTGAGGATTATCACCGGCGTTTTTTTGATGCCGAGCGTTTCCGCATTATTCTGATGGACCAGCGCGGAGCAGGGCGGTCCCGTCCTCTTGCCGAGCTCGAGGGCAACACCACCCAGGCTCTTGTTGCGGATATGGAAGTGGTGCGTCATTTCCTTGGCATAGAGCAATGGATTCTGTTTGGTGGCAGTTGGGGCTCCACGCTTTCGCTGGTTTATGCGCAGACCTATCCGGAGCGCGTTTCCGGACTGGTCCTGAGGGGTATCTTTCTCTGCCGTCCCGAAGACATCCAGTGGTTTTACCAATCTGGTGCCAGCCGCGTATTTCCGGATTACTGGCAGGATTTTCTTGCCCAGATTCCCACCGGTGAGCGTAATGACCTGGTGAGCGCCTACTACCGCAAACTGACCAGCAGCAACGAACTGGAGCAGATCCAGGCAGCAAAAGCCTGGTCGGTCTGGGAAGGCCGCTGTGCCACGCTTCATCCCAATCCGCGAATCGTAGAACACTTCGGTCACCCCCATGTTGCGATAGCCCTGGCACGTATTGAATGCCATTACTTCATGAATCAGGCTTTTCTGGAGCCTGACCAGATTGTCCGCAATGGGAAGAAACTCAGGGACATTCCCGGGATAATCATCCACGGGCGTTACGACATGATCTGTCCTCTCGATAATGCGTTGGCGCTCAGCCAGTCCTGGCCCGAGGCCGAGCTGAGAATTATCCGGGACGCCGGGCATTCGGCCTCCGAGCCCGCGATTGTTGATGCGCTGATGCGGGGCGTCGAGGAAGTTGCTGAGCGACTCGAGGATGGTGGCGAATAATCCGTTGGCACAGGTTGCAGCGGATCTTCTGCATGGATAATATTTTGTTTTCTGACCTCTTCCGCCGGGAGTTCGATGAAAGGGCTGTTACAACGGGTTTCTCACGCCAGCGTCACGGTTGCTGGTGAAACCATCGCGGAGATCCCCGCAGGACTGCTTCTGCTGTTAGCGGTGGAAAAACCGGATGACTCAACGACGGTGAAGACACTTTGCCGGAAAATACTGGGTTATCGGGTATTCCCGGATGACCAGGGGCGTATGAACCGTTGCTTGCAGGATATAAATGGCTCTCTTCTTGTTGTTCCCCAGTTTACGCTAGCTGCTGACACCCGCTCAGGATCCCGACCGGGCTTCTCTCGTGCCGCCAGCCCGGAATGCGCGCAAGCGCTGTTCCATGAGTTTGTGGCGGAGTCGCAAGCGTTGCTGGGTGCAGAGCGGGTTGGTGAAGGGCGGTTTGGTGCGGATATGAAAGTGGCACTGGTCAATGATGGTCCGGTAACGTTTCTGCTGCAGGTAGGTGGTGTCGCTAAGCGGGGTTAAAAGCGCCCCTTTTTGGCACATCTGTGCCCTAGGTGATCTTTTGTGGTGCAAGATCGGGCTTTCAGTCGAATTGTCAGTTTGGCGATAGAGGGTCAGTATCCTCCCAACCTACTGATATTATGTATCTTATAATATTATGGCATTGGATTTGAACGGAATGGCCACTGAAGCAATCGCAATTTAAAAGCATATAACTCTTCCCTTTTAAGCCTTATTGAGCTAAAAAGACTGAATTTAAAATTTGCAAAATACAAATCAATATATTAAAACGCATTCATCAGGCAGATTATCAAAAAAAGAATGTAAGTGATTGAGCTTGAAAGAGGCAGGCAAGCCGTTTAGATTAAGAAAAACGGGTTGTTACCAACGTGTCATAAAAATGACATGGGCAGCTCTCAGAATGGGGCACAACCAGCCCGACTGGTGAAGTCTGAAGACCGGG
>NZ_DATFKH010000148.1:0-5258 GCF_035268745.1 Marinobacter sp. | reverse complement strand
CAGTTCTTCTTTCGCCGGAGGACTGTAGAGACTCTCGGCATTGAGCAACTCATCCAGCAGCAACGGTGTTTCGGCAAGCTGGCTGGCTATCCACGGGCTTTCACTGCACAACCGGACCAGTTGGGCACGGGCACCAGGATTCTCCAGCAGCAGAACCATGTAGGCCGTGCGGCGGAGAATGGCTTCAACAAGCTGCAGAACCCGGGCCAGAGTCTGTGACGGCTCTTCCACATGACTGAGCGCTTCCAGCAACACCGGCATAAACAGGTCCAGGCGCTGACGGCCCTGGGATTGCAGTGACTGCACTGTGCGCGAATTGCGCAGTGTGTCGAGTTCCCGGTAGCTGGCTTCGGGCGCCTCGAACCGACAATCGTGCAACCACCCGGCAGCGGCAGACTCGTCCATTTCCCCCATCCAGAGTTCCTGCCATTCCTCGGCAAGATCCATCCGGTCTCCATCTTCACCTTCCTCGGTGGCAATGATATCGGCGAAATGGGTGGACACTCTCTGCCTGTGCCTGTCCAGAGCTTCCTGACAGCCTGACCAGTTCTCAAAACCCATGATCAGAGCCACTCTTGCCCGGTCGGTATCGTTATCCGGCAGCAGCTGGGTCTGCTTGTCCTCGATACCCTGCAGCGCATGTTCAAGATTGCGCAGGAATCCATAGGCGGCCGCCAGTTCGTTGACGACTACCGAGGGCAATAGCTCCAGCGCCTCAAGTTCACTCAGAATGGTCAGCAACTGCCGCTGCTGCAGCTCACGATCCCGGCCGCCGCGGATAAGCTGGAAGGCCTGAACCACAAATTCGATTTCGCGAATGCCACCGCTGCCAAGCTTGATGTTGTTCTCCAGCCCCCGGCGGCGGACTTCACGGCTGATCATGGATTTCATACTGCGCAGCGATTCAAAGGCGCTGAAATCAATGTATTTGCGATAGACAAATGGCCGCAGACTCTCCATCAGCACCTGGCCCTCCCGCGGGTCACCGGCAACAACCCTGGCCTTGACCATGGCATAGCGCTCCCAGTCGCGCCCCTGATCCTGATAGTAGGTTTCCAGAGCGGCAAAACTCAGCGCCAGAGCCCCGCTCTGGCCATAAGGGCGTAGCCGCATATCCACCCTGAACACAAAACCATCCGCGGTAATCTGGTCAAGCGCCTGAATCAGCCGCTGCCCCAGCCGGGTAAAGAATCGCTGGTTATCAATGGTCCGCCGGGCACCCCGGGTTTCGCCCTTTCCCGGGTAGGCAAAGATAAGGTCGATGTCCGATGACACGTTGAGCTCATGGCCACCAAGCTTGCCCATGCCCAGCACAATCAATGGTTGCGGGCCTTCCTCCCCGGTAGCAGGACTGACACCCCAGGGAGTGCCGTACTGCCGGCAGCAGTCCTGGTATAACCACTCCAGCCCGCCCTGAATACAGACATCCGCAAAATCACTCGCCGCCGCCATGGTCTCGTGCAGGTCCGACCAGCGCATCAGGTCCCGCCAGATAATCCGGAACTGGATTTCCATGCGGAATTGCCGCAGCGCCGCCTGAAGATCCTGTTCGCTACTGACATCATCCAGCCATTCCGTCCAGCGTTGCCGGAGATAATGCTCATCGGTTCGCTCGGTCAGAGGCCGGGATCTGCACAGGTTCTCGACACACTCCGGATGAGCCTCAAGGGTACGGCGCAGGAAAATGCTCCGGGCCAGAGCCTGCGCCGTATCCACCGCGGAAACATTCCCCGCCGTCAGGAGAAAATCCGGCACGCCGTCCGGGAACACTGACGGCCAGACACCAGCAACCTCTTCCGCCAGCGGATGTGGCAGCGCGCGCCAAGGCTCAGACATAATACAATCCCCTGTATCTCTGTTATATTTTGCGTACTGTATACCGAACACTCCGCCGACTGAACCGCCCCGGGGAATTCCATGCAGAGATACCGCAGGCCGCTGAATCCGGAGCATCAGCTTGCCCATCTTCCTATGTCGGGCATTATCCGGACGCGTATCAAGCGGCTGTTCATCATTCTGCTCGCGCTGCTGTTCGCCCAGACGCTGCTGATATGGCTGGTGGAAGACCTGACCCTGTTCGAGTCGGCCTGGATGACCATGACCACCCTGGTCACCGTTGGTTATGGTGATTTCGCACCGGCAACGACTGTTGGCCGAATCAGCACGATCCTGATGATGTTTGTGGCGGCCATCACCATTATGACGCTGATCGTCAGCGACTTTATCGAATACCGGTTCTATCGCCGGGAACGCATCTTAACCGGACGCTGGATATACCCCATGCAAAACCACATCGTGATTATCAATACCCCGCAGAAAGGGGGCGAACAGTACTTCTCACGCTTTGCCTCGCAAATGCGAGCCGTGCCCGGCTACGAAACTATCCCCATCATGATTCTGACCCGGCAGTTCCCGGACGGACTGCCAGCGGAGCTTTCCGACCAGGGCCTGGTCCACTTTCATGGCTCCGGGAGCGACCCCGCCGCATTCAAAGCGGTACATGCCGGCAGCGCCCGCCACATCATTGTGCTGGCCGCAGACGAGTCAGACCCTGCTTCAGACAGCCTGACCTTTGATATCGCCCATCGATTGAGCGAATCCAATCTTTGTCATCACGTCACGGTTGAATGCGTGAGGGACGAAAACAGGGCACGATTCAAAGCCCTGGGAGTGAGAACCATCCTGCGACCGGTGCGCACCTATCCGGAAATCATGGTGCGCTCTGTCGTTGCTCCCGGGTCAGAGAAGGTTCTGGAGGACCTCTTCAACTATCAGCAGGATCATCCTCACCGCTACGAAATCGAACTGGATGACCTGACCTGGGCCGACATTGTCAGCGCGTTGATACGCCACGGCATCGGAACTGCTCTGGCGTATATAGACAACAATAACGAAATCATCTGTCACCCCTACACCATCCAGGAAATTCACGGCAAGGGCCTGATCGTGCTGGTGAAATCCAGCGAAACCCCCAGCGTCGAGACCCTTGAGCAGGCTCTGACCAGCTACCGGGCGTTTATACGGAAATGGCACAGCCTGCAGGAGGAGCAGGCCGCGCGGGATCAGGTTGGTGAAAAACCCGCAAGCGCCAGCTGAACCCGACCCGGCAGGCCGCTGGCTATCAGCGCATTAACAGGCTGATCCGACGAAAGCTGAGCTACAAGCTTTTCAAGATCCGCTTTTACACCCATGGCTTCGGCGGCATGACGAACCACGGAAAAGTCGGCCCTGTCTACCGGGAAACTCGTCCGGCGTAGCCAGCATGCGCTCAGGCAATGAAAGAAATCGTAGAGGCTGCGTATGCTCGCAGCATCCGGCTCGGGAGATGACACGCCTGCCAGGTAATAGCCCTGCTCGGCCTTGCTGATCACATTCAGGAATACCGGCACTTCCTCGGCCAGCCGCCTTGCCCAGGCCAGCAGGGACGAGGCATCTCCGGCCTTGAGTTCGAACTCTATCTCGTGGAGCGGGCATGACCGGCCCCCGGCAATGATTGCTCCGGAGTCAATCGCCACCTCAATCAGGTTTTCGCCCTGCCCGATCATTACCACCCGGCGCTCAAAGTTGGTCTCGAAGACTGGCCGCAACTCTGCCGGGTTAACACTTTGTGCCACAGGCGTGTCTGCAATCAGCCCCATCTGGAGACGTGTGCCCATTAACGGCCACTCCCATTCCTGCCTTTGGAGAGCACCATTGACAAACTCCCCACGGGTTTTCAGGGTCTGGATGTACTGGTCACCCATCCTGCGGATTCGCAGGGCTATTTTCTGCCGGTTCAGATCACCTTCCGGGGTATCGTAATAGGTGTTAGCCAATTGCAGGGTCTCGGACTGGCCGGTATCCGGCTGGCCCAGCAGCCAGTCCAGGGCACGATCAAGTTCCGATTGCGCGATGCTGAGTTTGATCTCCAGTTCCCGGGCCATAGATAGCCTCTCCTGACTTGGGATTCTGATATCACCATACACGAAAAAAACCGGCGACCCGAAGGCCGCCGGTTTTGGACTACTTATTGACTAGCTGGTCAGCTGATCAGAAGTAGTAAACACCACCAACAGAGGCGATAGAGCGCTCGCTCTCGCCGGCAACATCGTAAACACCGTCGTCACCGCCACCCAGGTAGCCTTCAAAGTAGACATACATGTGATCGGACAGATTGTGCACGGCCTGCAGGGTGATTGTGTCTACATCGTTGCCAGCCAAAACTCCTGCGCGATCACCAGCGTACTGGTCATCATACTGGGTCACCTCATACGACAGAGCAAATTGATTCGCACCTAGCGCGTAGTAGCCGATCACACCAAAAGTATCACTGAAGTCCTTACGGGTGTGGTATTCGCCAGTTACACGCAGATCACCCATGTCATAGCTGGCGCGCAGACCGTAAGTGTTTTCGTTGCTGGCGCTGGAAGCATTTTCGTTCGAATCCATGGCAACAGCGAATTCCAGCGCGTCCATGGCATAAACTGCAGCCAGCTGATACGGATAGGATTTCTTGCCCTTGTCCGGCAACGAGGCGTCGTCGCCCTGGCCATTGATCTGGAGAGCAGCCATCAGGGTAAGACCACCGAACGACGGAGAGCTGTACTGAATCAGATCACCTTCGCCAGTAGTGTAGTCCACGCCCTGGCTCAGAGTGGCCACTTCATAGTACTCAGAAATCTCGGTAACAGCACGTTCGTAGGTAGAGTCATCAGAACCAACCCAGATCTGACCGAAGCTGTCGCCTTTGATACCGATGTAAGCCTCGTCGAGATCTTCCAGTCCGCTTTCGCGGTCTTTGTCATCCGCAGCCAGACCTTCCAGTTCAAGCTTGAAAAACCCGGTGATACCGCCTGCAATTTCGTGATCGTGCTTGATACCCAGAGTGGAACCGTTGTCGAAATGGCTCAGTTCTGAACCGCCGCCATCGACGTTGTCATGGGCAATAGCATACTGGATGTTGCCGTAAACAGTCGGCATTGAATCCATGCGTGCCGCCAGTTCGGCAGCAGTGGCAGTGGTCTGGGCCATTACGCTGCCGGAAAAGGTCGCGGCGGCAATTGCAGAAGCGAGGAGCGTTTTCTTCATTTTGCGTCTTCCTTTTTGAGTTAACTCAGGTTTTTGAGATGGGTTATATACCCGGTCTTCAGACTTCACCAGTCGGGCTGGTTGTGCCCCATTCTGAGAGCTGCCCATGTCATTTTTATGACACGTTGGTAACAACCCGTTTTTCTTAATCTAAACGGCTTGCCTGCCTCTTTCAAGCTCAATCACTTACA
>NZ_DATFKH010000147.1:0-1892 GCF_035268745.1 Marinobacter sp. | reverse complement strand
CGGCTGCAGCGGCGTCACTACTGCCGATGCCCTGCTTGCGGACCTTCAGCCATTCGTTCCGGCTAGGGCCCTTGGTGGAGACCAGGCGCAATGCCGGTCGCTGTTTCTGAATTGTGATTGCACTCATGCCCTCGCCTTCATACAGACCCAGGGCCTTCGCCATGGAGCGTTCGTTGGTTTTGCCAACTCCGGTACCGGAGTCGTCAGTGAACACCTTGAGGAAGTAGTTCCTGGCCTCGGTGATTTTCACTTTCCGTTCGCTCAGAGTCTTCAGGCGGCACATGAACTCGTCCCAGGCAACACGGAGATACCAGGTTGCTTCTTCTCCAGATCCGCATCAAAAGCGGTATTGTGCTTCACCTTGACAACATTAGCCGTGGAGCCCTTCAGAGCAACAGCCAGCGTTTCGTTGCACACCACACGAATACTGGTGAACTGAGCGGTGGTTGCAATGGTGCCGTCACAGGCGGTGGCCAGCAGGACGTAGGCATTGGTTTGATCGGTGCCTTGTATCCGAGCGATAAAGCACCTTGGAATCCGGATAGGACGGAATCTCGCCCAGGGGGCCACCAGAGTCGGTGATCTTGCCGTAATTGTTCGTGCCGATCCGGACGGACAGGCAGTTGGGGCATTTTACAGACATAGGAGTTACCTCTGTGAATGGGGAGGGAAGGCGCTTTCGTCGACACTACATTTTTGGAAAAAGCCCGTCTTGAAAACCGCCGTTTTCCTGCTTTCCATCAGTGGCTACGGCCAATGGACGCGAATGCAGTAATTCCCCCTTTCGATGCTGTATCTGGACGAAAGCGCCTAAGCCTCGCCAGACAGCGTCTCGATAATACGGCAGTCCATGATAACCCCGCCCTCACAACACGCACTCAGTCTTTCCAGCTCGTATTCCATTGCACGCAGATCTTTCAGTCGAGAGCGCACCTGTTCCAATTGTTGTTCAACTTTGGTGTCCACGCCCGCACATGACTCCTGCTGCCGGTCAGCCAGCGATAACAGTTCACGGATATCGTCAAGGCTGAATCCGAGCCCGCGGCTTCGTCGGATAAACAGCAGCCGTGAATGATCCGCTTCGAAATAAAGACGATAGCCGGATTCCGAGCGGGTCGCTTTCGGTAACAGCCCAATTTTTTCGTAGTAGCGGATGGTCACGGGCTTGATGCCCGTATCATCGGCCAGCCGACCGACTGTGTAACTTTTTTCGCTCATCGTCATTGACCTTATAGTTACTATAACCATTAGTGTATCGTCGAATTGCCAATTTTGGGAGACTCCGTCGTGGACAGCTGCTGTGAGAACAAGGCCGGTGAACTGGCACAACTGAGGGCCAGCCAAAGCCGGGTGCTTTACATTGCGCTTGCCATCAATGCGGTGATGTTTGTGGTGGAATTCAGCGCCGGCTGGATTGCAAGCTCTACCGCGTTACTGGGCGATTCGCTGGATATGTTCGGCGACGCGTCTGTCTATGCGCTGACACTGTTCGTGCTGGACAGAAGCCGTCGCGCACGCGCCGGGGCGGCGCTGTTCAAAGGCGGCTTTATGCTGTTGTTCGGGCTTGTTGTTGTCGCCGATGCGATTCGCAAACTGGTGATACAGGAAGTCCCCGCCGCTGAGTGGATGGGGGCTGTCGGCGCTCTTGCCCTGGCTGCAAACGGGGTCTGTTTCATGTTGCTCTATCGCCATCGCGCGGACGACCTCAATATGCGTTCCACCTGGATGTGTTCCAGGAACGATCTGTTCGCCAACAGCAGTGTCATCATTGCGGCTGGACTGGTCGCCCTCACCAATACCCTCTGGCCGGATATCATTGTGGGCCTCGCCATTGCCGCGCTTTTCCTGCACTCCGCCTGGCAGGTCATCCGTGAAGGTATGGAGGAATGGCG
>NZ_DATFKH010000146.1:0-1555 GCF_035268745.1 Marinobacter sp. | reverse complement strand
CCAACCGCTGTGCATCCCGTCGATCTGTTTTGACCTTGTCCCCGGGTGCTACTGCGATCTTGGTCGGGGCGACGACACTGCAGTCATGTCCTGCCGATAGATGCCGTAACCACAAGGTCCAGCTTCATAGCAAAAATCCAGCGCACGACCGCGCTCAGACAATCGTCGCATCAGGCTTTCTACGGCAACCGGTGTGTTTTCAATATCCCCAAGAAAGCGCACCTCACCAGTGCGCCCATCTTCGGCCAATCCAACCGAGACGTTGCGTTTGTGAACGTCCAAGCCAACAAATAGTCTCTGCTCCATTCCTCACCCTTTTCATTTTGGACCTGTCGCGGTTTGGTGCCGCTCCTTTGATAGCATAATGTGCAGCAAAGGAGACGAGCTATGGGCACAGTAAGAACTGATGAATTTCGCAAAGACGCGGTGCGAATTGCACTGACCAGCGGGCTGACACGGCGTCAGGTTGCCGACGATCTTGGTGTTGGGCTTTCGACCCTGAACAAATGGGTGACGGCGCATCGGGATACGGATGTGGTATCGCCCGAGGATCGCGAGCTTGCGCGGGAGAACGAACGGCTTCGTCGTGAGAACCGCATCCTCAAGGAGGAGAGGGATATATTAAAAAAAGCCACCCAGTTCTTCGCGAGCCAAAAGCCATGAGGTTTCGGTTCGTTGAAGAACAGTGTGGGGCCTTCCCGATCGACCGGCTGTGCCAGGTCATGAACGTCAGCCCGCGCGGTTTGCGGGCGTTCCGCAGCCGTCCGGCCAGCCGCAGGCAGCGCACTGATATGGTCGTCCTGGCCCACATCAAGGAACAGTCTCGTCTGAGCTTGGGCAGCTACGGCAGGCCCCGAATGACCGAAGAGCTGAAGGAGGTTGGCATCGATGTGGGGCACCGCCGGGTGGGCCGCCTGATGCGCGAGAATGGGATCACCGTTGAAAGAACGCGCAAGTTCAAGGCGACCACAGACAGCAATCATACCTTCAACATCGCCCCGAACCTACTGGATCGCGACTTCAAAGCAGATCAGCCGAACCAGAAATGGGCGGGCGACATCAGCTATATCTGGACCCGTGAGGGCTGGCTGTATCTGGCCGTCATCCTCGATCTGCATTCCCGGCGTGTCATTGGTTGGGCTGTCAGCAATCGCATGAAGCGTGACCTTGCGATCCGGGCCTTGAAAATGGCCATCGCTTTCCGAGCGCCACCCAAAGGCTGCATCTTCCACAGCGATCGCGGCAGCCAATACTGTTCCCATGACTACCAGAAGATCCTGCGCCAGAATGGCTTCAAAGTCTCCATGAGCGGCAAAGGTAATTGTTATGACAATGCAGCCGTCGAGACGTTCTTCAAAACCATCAAGGCCGAGCTGATCTGGCGGCGGTCATGGGCAACCAGGCGGCAAGCCGAGATGGCCATCTTCGAATACATCAATGGCTTCTACAATCCAAGTCGACGGCACTCAGCATTGGGCTGGAAAAGCCCGGTCGCCTTCGAACGGAAAGTGGCTTAAACGAGCACTTGGGGCGGAACAAATATGTGACAGGTCCA
>NZ_DATFKH010000145.1:0-3229 GCF_035268745.1 Marinobacter sp. | reverse complement strand
GGGACCTTAGCTGGCGGTCTGGGTTGTTTCCCTCTCCACGACGGACGTTAGCACCCGCCGTGTGTCTCCCGTGATTGCACTTCCTGGTATTCGGAGTTTGCATCGGTTTGGTAAGCCGGGATGGCCCCCTAGCCGAAACAGTGCTCTACCCCCAGGAGTGAGACACGAGGCACTACCTCAATAGCTTTCGGGGAGAACCAGCTATCTCCGGGCTTGATTAGCCTTTCACTCCGATCCACAACTCATCCCCTAATTTTTCAACATTAGTGGGTTCGGGCCTCCAGCAAGTATTACCTTGCCTTCACCCTGGCCATGGATAGATCGCCCGGTTTCGGGTCTACTCCCAGCGACTAAGACGCCCATTTAGGACTCGGTTTCCCTACGCCTCCCCTATTCGGTTAAGCTTGCCACTGAAAGTAACTCGCTGACCCATTATACAAAAGGTACGCGGTCACCCGGCCGTAGCCAGGCTCCCACTGCTTGTACGCACGCGGTTTCAGGTTCTATTTCACTCCCCTCTCCGGGGTTCTTTTCGCCTTTCCCTCACGGTACTGGTTCACTATCGGTCGGTAGGTAGTATTTAGCCTTGGAGGATGGTCCCCCCATCTTCAACCAGGATGTCACGTGTCCCGGCCTACTCATCGTGCCTAACTGGCAAAAGCATTTCGCATACAGGGCTATCACCTTCTATGGCCGGCCTTCCCAGGCCGTTTTGCTATGCATTTGCCCGATACGGGCACAGGGCTGTTCCCCGTTCGCTCGTCGCTACTTAGAGAATCTCGGTTGATTTCTTTTCCTCCGGGTACTTAGATATTTCAGTTCTCCGGGTTCGCCTCCACTGCCCTATGTATTCAGGCAGGGATACCGCCGAAGCGGTGGGTTTCCCCATTCGGAAATCTCCGGATCGAAGCTTGTTTGCCAGCTCCCCGAAGCTTATCGCAGGCTACTACGTCCTTCATCGCCTCCTACCGCCTAGGCATCCACCACGTGCGCTTATTCGCTTGACCATATAACCCCAAACACTCTCGGGACCATACGGCGCTGGTTACTCTCTCTTACGAATGCGACACCTTGGATTGCGTGTCCGCCGTTGGAACAACGGACACTAATCGCTAGACGTCAAAACTTTCCGAATTGTTAAAGAACGGACTGCCGGGCAACCCCGACAGCGAACGGAACCACCGCTATACATGTCTCGCATGCACACCCGTGGTTCCGCTTCTCAGGCCTGGCGGCTGGTTGGTGGAGCCAGCCGGGATCGAACCGGCGACCTCCTGCTTGCAAAGCAGGCGCTCTCCCAGCTGAGCTATGGCCCCTCTCTCAAGGATGCCTGCTCCACGCACACCACAACCGTGGTGGGTCTGGGAAGATTTGAACTTCCGACCTCACCCTTATCAGGGGTGCGCTCTGACCAACTGAGCTACAGACCCGATGTCGGTTGCGTGTCGCCGGCGCCAGACTTCAGGCCTGGCCAGACCTCGAGGCTGAAATCTCCAGCCCGAGGACCAAGTAACTTGTGTTGGGAGCTCGCGCCGCGACTGCGCACGCTTTTCTCTTAAAGGAGGTGATCCAGCCGCACGTTCCCGTACGGCTACCTTGTTACGACTTCACCCCAGTCATTAGCCACACCGTGGTAAGCGCTCTCCCGAAGGTTAAGCTACCTACTTCTGGTGCAACCAACTCCCATGGTGTGACGGGCGGTGTGTACAAGACCCGGGAACGTATTCACCGCGACAATGCTGATTCGCGATTACTAGCGATTCCGACTTCACGGAGTCGAGTTGCAGACTCCGATCCGGACTACGACCGGCTTTTCGGGATTGGCTCCCCCTTGCGGGTTGGCAACCCTCTGTACCGACCATTGTAGCACGTGTGTAGCCCTGGCCATAAGGGCCATGATGACTTGACGTCATCCCCACCTTCCTCCAGTTTGTCACTGGCGGTCTCCGTAGAGTTCCCGACTTTACTCGCTGGCAACTACGGACAAGGGTTGCGCTCGTTGCGGGACTTAACCCAACATCTCACGACACGAGCTGACGACAGCCATGCAGCACCTGTCTCCAGGTTCCCGAAGGCACCCCCTCATTTCTGAGGGGTTCCTGGGATGTCAAGGCCAGGTAAGGTTCTTCGCGTTGCATCGAATTAAACCACATGCTCCACCGCTTGTGCGGGTCCCCGTCAATTCCTTTGAGTTTCAACCTTGCGGCCGTACTCCCCAGGCGGAGAACTTAACGCGTTAGCTGCGACACTGAACGCCCGATGCGTCCAACATCTAGTTCTCATCGTTTACGGCGTGGACTACCAGGGTATCTAATCCTGTTTGCTCCCCACGCTTTCGCACCTCAGCGTCAGTAATGGGCCAGGAAGCCGCCTTCGCCACTGGTGTTCCTTCCGATATCTACGCATTTCACCGCTACACCGGAAATTCCGCTTCCCTCTCCCTTACTCTAGCCCCGCAGTTTCGGATGCAGTTCCCAGGTTAAGCCCAGGGCTTTCACATCCGACATACAAGGCCGCCTACGTGCGCTTTACGCCCAGTAATTCCGATTAACGCTTGCACCCTCCGTATTACCGCGGCTGCTGGCACGGAGTTAGCCGGTGCTTCTTCTGCAGGTGACGTCAGGACACGGGGGTATTATCCCCGTGCTGTTCTTCCCTGCTGAAAGTGCTTTACAACCCGCAGGCCTTCTTCACACACGCGGCATTGCTGGATCAGGCTTTCGCCCATTGTCCAATATTCCCCACTGCTGCCTCCCGTAGGAGTCCGGACCGTGTCTCAGTTCCGGTGTGGCTGATCGTCCTCTCAGACCAGCTACGGATCGTCGCCTTGGTAGGCCGTTACCCTACCAACTAGCTAATCCGACTTGGGCTCATCCAATAGCGCAAGGTCCGAAGATCCCCTGCTTTCTCCCGTAGGACGTATGCGGTATTAGCACGAGTTTCCCCGTGTTGTCCCCCACTACTGGGCAGATTCCCAAGCATTACTCACCCGTCCGCCACTCGCCGCCAGGCCGAAGCCCGCGCTGCCGTTCGACTTGCATGTGTTAGGCATGCCGCCAGCGTTCAATCTGAGCCAGGATCAAACTCTTCAGTTCAAAGTTATGAGCTGAAAACGTCGATCCACCATTCACTCAATAGTTACTGACTAAATTGGTGCTCGACCAATGTCTGCGATTGCAGGCATCGACACGAGCCCCCACACAAATTACTTGGTCCAAATTTTTAAAGA
>NZ_DATFKH010000144.1:0-1579 GCF_035268745.1 Marinobacter sp. | reverse complement strand
TGCTGACGCTAAAAAGGCACTGCTCATTGTCGGCGTTATGACCGCCCACTCCTTTGCAGAAGGCATTGGCGTTGGCGTTTCCTACGGCGGCAGCCAGGATCTCGGCGTTTTTATTACCGCTGCCATCGCCGTCCATAACATTCCTGAGGGGCTTGCCATTGCACTTATCCTGGTGCCAAGAGGCATGTCCGTCACCAAGGCGGCCGGCTGGAGTGTTTTCAGCAGTTTACCGCAACCTCTGATGGCCATTCCGGCTTACCTGTTCGTAAGTGCCTTCAAACCCATGCTTCCGTTTGGCTTTGGTTTGGCCGCGGGTGCCATGATATGGATGGTGTTCGCCGAGCTTCTGCCGGATGCCAATAAAAAGCTGGATCCGGCTTCCGTTGGTGTTGTGATTGTCCTGGCCTTTCTGGGCATGATGGTTTTCCAGCTCGCCATCCACTGACTGCGGAATTACTGCATCGCCAGTGAGATATTGCGACGATCAAGACTTAATATATTTTTAACTATGGACGGTAAGAAAATGATTACCTTGTATATTTACCGGGTCCTCTGGACACCCGGTACCTGGCATACGTGAGCCTGTTGATGTCAGACCGCCAGGCCGGTGAGTTCAAGCTGATCATGCAGGACTGGCGGCTTTTCAGGAGCTAAGCCGGCAAGGCTTCAGTAGTTCTGCTGGCCAGCATGATAATGCGCTTTACGATGCCCTTATCGGACAGAACCGGTAAATAGCGAGCTTCCAGCCAGATCGGCTGGCCGTCTGCGCCAAGATTCAGGAATCGTCCCTCTTTCACATGGCCTGTAACCAGTTCACGCCAGAACCTAATGTACTCCTCACCACGCGCATCCTCAGATTTGCAGAGCACCCTGTGATGCTTACCAATCAGCTGTTGCTCCTGGTAGCCAAGCATATCCAGAAAGACATCGCTGACTGACTCAAGCAATCCATCGCCGCTCATTACCGCAAGCGCCACGGACCGTTGAATTGCCTGCCAATCGGCTTCCAGTTCAGACACCCGGTTCTCGGCGGCCTCCAGCCTTTCCAGAGCGGCCTGCAATTCCTGCTTTCGTTTACTTTGAAACACAATCAGTTTCCCTGTATTCAGCGTTTGATCTTTTTAAACGATAACGAGTAGAAAGAAACCCCAGATCACTTCAAGAGCGCGCCATGAGCCTGATATGGCCTGTCTATAACGAAACGAATAGTACAGTTCCGCCAGCGCAACCGCCTGCGTGGTTATTAAGCCAAAAGCCAGCGATTAGCTTAGTTGGTCGGGTTTGGTTTGCTCCCGAACTGATACGGTGACAGATGCGGTTCGTAGGTCAGGGTTGGGTCATCAAACAAAACCATTTTTAACGCAGAGGTACATGTATGGACAATTCTGAAGACATTCTTCAATCTCCACTGTTTCAAACCGTCGCCGACTTGGCTTTTGAATCGATCATGGTGACCAAAGCGACTTCTGATCATACAAACTCTGTGATCATCTATGTAAACCAGGCCTTCAGCAATTTAACCGGCTATTCTGCAGATGAAGTAATCGGAAAAACACCGGGATTGCTTCAGGGACCGAGA
>NZ_DATFKH010000143.1:0-15594 GCF_035268745.1 Marinobacter sp. | reverse complement strand
TGGGCGAAACCTTTGGAACGGCCGTCCGCCGGAATCAGGGGCGACGATATTGCTTTTCTGCAGTTTACCTCGGGCAGTACCGGAAGCCCCAAAGGCGTCAGTCTCAGCCACCGCAATCTGTTCGCCAACATTGGCGCCGGCAATGAAGTGCTGCAGGTGGATCAGGACGATGTGTTCGTAAGCTGGCTGCCCCTCTATCACGACATGGGCCTTATCGGCACCTGTTTGTCCAGCCTCTGGTATGGCATGCATCTGGTCATCCTCTCGCCACTGCTTTTTCTTACCAGGCCCCATTACTGGCTCTGGGCTATCGACCGGTTTGGCGGCACGCTGTCGCCGTCGCCCAACTTCGGTTACGAGCTGTGCCTGAAACGCATCAGCGATGAGGACATGGAAGGACTGGACCTGAGCTCCTGGCGCGTGGCCTTCAACGGCGCCGAGGCGGTCAGCCCGGATACGGTGGAGCGTTTTATCGAACGCTTCGGCGAATGGGGGTTCCGGCCTGAGTCCATGGCACCGGTCTACGGCCTGGCCGAGAACTGTGTGGCCCTGACCTTTCCCGAGGAGCAGCGGGAACCGGTCATCGACTACGTTGAACGGGACCGCTTCCAGAAAAGCGGCGAGGCAAAACCGGTTTCCCGGGATGACGAAACAGCCCTCCGCTTTGTGTCCTGCGGCAAGGCCATTCCCAACCATGAAATACGCATGGTGGACGACGACGGCAATGAGCTTGGTGAACGACAGGAGGGCAACCTGCAGTTTACCGGCCCCTCGGCGACCAGCGGGTATTACCGGAATGACGAGAAGACCGAAGAGCTTTTCGACGGCAAATGGCTGAATACAGGCGACAGGGGCTATATCGCCGACGAGGAACTGTATTTGAGCGGCCGCAACAAGGATCTGATCGTTCGGGCTGGACGCAATATTTATCCCGGGGAAATCGAGGAGGCCGTGGGCGATCTTGATCTGGTCCGGGCCGGTTGTGTTGCCGCGTTTGCATCAGGAATGGGGGAAAGCGCCGGCGAAAGGCTGGTCGTGGTTGCGGAGACCGCAGAAAAGGATCAGGACAAACTGGACGAGGTCAAAGAAAAAATCCATCACATCGCCATGGACGCCCTGGGCATCGAGGTAGACGAAATCCTCATGGTCAGCCCTCACACAGTGCCAAAGACCTCCAGTGGCAAATTGCGGCGCAATGACTGCCGGCTGCGTTATGAGCGGGGCGAACTTGAGCGCAAAAGCGAGCCTGTGTGGCGGCAACTGGCCAGGTTAGCTGCCGCGACCTGGCGCCAGCAGGCGAAACGTAGCCTGAAAAACGCTGGCCGCTGGCTTTACTCGGCCTGGGCCTGGGTGGTGATGGTGTTGATCTCCATACCGGTCTGGAGTCTGGTCAATATCCTTCCAGGTCGCTCGCTGCGATGGCAGGTTGTCCATTGGGGTGGCAGATTGCTGGCACTGCTGACCGGAACCAGGCTCAAGGTGGAGACCACCGACAGGCTCAGGAAGCTGCCGGAGGGTTGTATCATTGTTGCCAATCACTCCAGCTACCTCGACTCTCTGGTGTTGGCGGCGGTGATTCCCGTGCCGGTGAGCTTCATCGCCAAAGCGGAGCTGATGAACGTTCGCGGCCTGAAGCGTTTTCTGACGCGCATGGAGATTGAACCCGTGGGGCGCGCTGACGCCAGGAGCAGTGTCGGTGATTCCAATCGGATTGCCGAGAACGCCGACGGCCGCCGACTCGTGTTTTTCCCCGAGGGTGGTTTTGATGCGGCGCCCGGTCTGCGCCCGTTTCACATGGGCGCTTTCATGACGGCCGCGGTGTTGGGTGAGAAAGTCATACCCCTTACCATCAAAGGCACCCAGCACAAGCTTCCCTCGGACCGCTGGAACCCCAGGCCCGGCCCGATAAGCGTGGTTGTGGGAGAGCCGACCGAGCCGGAAGGCGATGACTGGAAGTCCGCGGTCCGGCTACGGGACGCCGCCCGGCAAACGATACTGGAAGTGAGCGGCGAACCGGACCGGTTATCCCGCTAGCGGTGGGTATGGCCACCGGGGTCGGCCTGGCTTTACCCCGGCATCAGACAGTCGCTTTTCTGCTGGGGGCAAACACGCTTCTGCCCAGCCAGTGCCAGAGATCAGTGGAGTCGGCCCTGCTGCCGCGGACCATAAGGCGGTGAGCCTTCTGTTCGGTGTCCGGGTCACTGTCACCGGTCCAGATCTCAGTCAGACTCAAAACACTGGCCTCCAGTACCAGGGTCAACTCATGTCCCGGGTTCTCCCGGCACAGATCAATCTCTCCGTCCACCACAACGAGCCACCAGTGGCGCTCCCGCGGTCGGGCATCGTTCAGAAAAAAGTGGATGACTACCCTGCGGTCAGTGGGAAATTTGTCGATGTGCGCGAACCGGCGAATATCCCACATCAAAAAGCCGGCATCCAGCTGGTTTGCCTGCAGCCGGCTGCCAATCCAGCGCGCGCCCCAGTGACCGACGGCCAGGATGATCGGGCGTAGTTCCTCTCCCGCCGGGGTAAGCAGATACTCCACGTTATTGTCACTATGAACACGGTGGAGCACACCCACATCTTCAAGTTTTTTGAGGCGCTGAGCCAAAAGCGTTGCCGATATTCTCGGGACTCCCCGCCGGATCTCATTGAAATGCGTGCTGCCGCAAAGCAGCTCCCGCACCACCAGCGGCGTCCATCGTTCTCCAAGTATTTCCGAGCCCCGGGCCACGGTGCAGAACTGTCCATAGTTGGTCATGAGCGTCGATTCCATGGGTAGGGTTGGAAGAAGGGCGTACGCCCCGGTATTCCATCTTATTCCTTTCTTCTCCGTCTGGCGCTCCATTTTCTGGACTATCGCCAGCCGCCTGTCGGGGAGATAGTAATCCCAGGGCCGGCAATTCGCTTTGCCGTTCCCGATAATGGAGCCGTGCCATGAGCACAAAAACGGCCTGCGATCCGCAAAAGGACAAAATCATGACGAAGATAGCAATAGTTCAGGAACCACCGGTATTTCTGGACCGGGAAAAAACCATTGAAAGGGCAGTCCAACTGGTCCGGGAAGCCGCCAGCAAGGGAGCGGAGCTGGTGGTTTTCTCGGAGACATTCATTCCGGGCTACCCCGCCTGGATCTGGCGATTGAAACCCGGCGGCGACTGGGGTTTATCGGAGCAGTTACACGGGCGCCTGTTAGACAACGCTGTCCGGATTGAATCTGACCAGTTGCGCCCGCTTCTGGATATTGCCAAGGAAATGCAGGTGACGATTGTCTGCGGCATTGAGGAACGCGACGGGGATAACAGCCGCACCACTCTCTACAACTCGGTACTGACTATCAGTGCGGAAGGCGTCGTGCAGAATTGCCACCGTAAACTCATGCCGACCAACCCGGAACGCATGGTCTGGGGCTTCGGCGATGCCAGCGGCCTGAAAGTCGTCGACACGCCCGTTGGCCGGGTGGGCTCTCTGGTGTGCTGGGAAAACTATATGCCTTTGGCGCGCTATGCATTGTTCGCCCAGGGCATCGACATCTACATCGCCCCGACCTACGACAGTGGCGACCGCTGGCTTCGGACGCTGCAGCACATAGCGCGGGAAGGTGGCTGCTGGGTTCTGGGCGCAGGCAACGTATTGCGTACAGGCGATCTGCCCGAGGACTTTCCGGACGTCGAACGGTTGTATCCGGACAAGGACGAGTGGATCAATTCGGGTGACTCGGTGGTCATTTCACCCGCCGGGGAGATAGTCGCGGGTCCGTTACGGCAACAAACCGGGCTCCTGCTGGCGGAGATCGACCTGGGTGAAGTGAATGCGGCAAGGCGCAGTCTTGATATCGCCGGTCACTATGCCCGACCGGACATTTTTTCACTGCAGGTGAACACCCGGCAGCAAAGGCCGGTCAGCTTCAACGAATAGGGACGATAAATACCCTGAAAACCAGTGATTTGGGAACCCTGGGCTACTGGCGGATAAGTGGCTGGAAGGGCGTGAAATGCACAGCTACAGTTGCAGTGAGACCATGGTGCTCATCCCGGTTCCCCTAGTGGGGGCATCTCCTGCCGGCGTTTTTCAAAGAGAGACAGAGTCCGGTTTATCCGTCGGTTTTACCTTTCACCCACCTGTCACCTTGCTTGTGGTATTCCTTTTTTACCGCCGCCCAGGCCACCTTATGAGCTGTTTTTTCCCGGCCTGAGTTGCCACGGCGATCTTCAGAATCGCTGTATTTATCCCAGGCGGAATTGAACGCCTTACGATAAATCTCCTGGGCATGGGCTGGCAGATTATTGCGTACACTGTCTGGTAATTCCGCATTGCTATCGTATGGCATTGGTCTTCTCCTCTGAACATTCACAGTTCCAGTACCAGGTTTCTGCCGCCCAGAAAAAGCACCCAGACCGTTACCGCGGCCCAGTGAATGAGCACCGGCACCCATATAGACCGGGAAAGAACATAAGCGTAGCCACAAGTAACCCCCATGGCGCAAACGATAACCAGAAACCACGGGTTCAGGAAAAGCGAAGTAGCGGTGGGGTTAAACGTCAACGCATTGAATGGATGCCACACCACGAATACCAGAGTGCTGATTGCCACACTCCAGGCAGCCTTTGCATGCCCGGCCGCCAATATGTTTCGCGGTATGAGTACGCCCCGGAAAAAGGCTTCTTCAAGCAGCGCCGGGAACACGAACAATATGAGCGGTAACAAGGGCGTGATTGGCGAATCCAGCCAGCCAAACTGTAACAAACCGGCGCCGAAACCGACGGATGCCGCTATGATTGCGAACGCCGGCACCAGTGCCCAGGCCTTCAACGGGACCTGAAAAGGCGAGGTCAGAAAACTCTTGCCAAGGTTGCTGCGGAGGTACGTTGAAGACCTGCCTGGAGTCATCGGGTTGCGAATCGACAAAATAAACCTGTTTCGCTTTTTTGATCGCGCGAATGGTTCATGCCTATTGGGCAGTATAGCCGCCATCAATTACCAACTGGGCGCCGGTGACGAATTTGGACTCGTCGGACGCCAGGAATACCGCGCCCCAGGCAATATCGTCCGGCTCGCCCACATGGCCCAGCGGATGCCTGCGATCGAGTGCACGCCGGCCTTCCTCAACGTCGCCCTGCTCACTCAGGAAATTGTCCACCAGGGGCGTCCAGATAAAACCGGGGTGGATGGAGTTCACCCGGATTTTGTCCGGAGCATAAAGCAGTGCATCTGTTTTGGTCATCAAGCTGACAGAGCCCTTGGACGCATGATAAGCCGGCAGGTCCGGCGCGCTCACCAGACCATAAATCGAGGAAAGATTTATAATGCTGCCACCGCCCGCCTTTCGCATGGGCTCGATGGCATGTTTGGTGCAAAAGAACACACCTTTGACATTGATAGCCTGAACCTTGTCCCATTCCTCTTCCGTGATCTCATGGGTTGGTTTGTTTGTGCCCGCAATACCGGCATTGTTCAGCATTACATCCAGATGTCCGAATTCTTCGATTACAGCAGCGATGGTTTTCGCGACATCATCCTCGGCAGAAACATCGCAGTGCCAGTACCGGGCCATCCCGCCATTGTCGTTGATGGTTGCCGCAACGGCTTCACCCGCTTCCTTGTCGACATCGGTGACAGCCACCACTGCGCCTTCTTCCGCCATCCGGATGGCGGACGCGCGGCCAATGCCAAGGGCGGCACCTGTAACCATTGCAACTTTATTTTTCAAACGGTTCATAGAGATCTCCTTGTTCGCGTTGAGGGTATCAATAACCATAAAGCTTACTGCATAAATATTACAGGTATCCGTATCAACGCCCGCTGACATGGGTCAATTAAACTGACGGCCCCCGAAAACGATTACAACCGGCTTTTCCTGGGCAGCGACGGTTCGAAAAGACAGATCTCAGGTTTGCACACTACTGCTTACTGTTCCAAGGCCATCTGCCTGTGACCTCTACTTCCAGCGTAAAGCTCAGGAATGTACGTATAAGTACAACGATGGCCAGAACCCCAATTGATTCAAAGGTCAAATCGACAGCAACCGTATAGATTATGTCTGCTGCAACGAGAAACTCCAGTCCCAGCAAGATGCCATGCCCAAGGAACTGGCGAAGCTCCTGAATGACTGAATTTTTATCATCTTTTTTGACTAACCGTCCCAGAGCATGAAACAGCGCATAGAGCGCAATCAAGGTAATAATGCCTACTCCAATCCCCTCAATTATCGCCGCGCACCAGGTCGCCAACGGTGTTATAAAGTCGCTCATCTCTCCCCCATCTAACGAGCCTTTAGCAAGCCCCCTGCTCGCCATTTTTATTGACCAGGCTGAACCTCAGAATGTCCCTTGGGCGGCCCCACCATATATTTGCCACTGACCACTCAGATGTAACTTTCTCCATGCATACCCATAACACCTGGATGGCCTGATTATTAAGCGGAAAATCCTGAGTTCACTATTTCACAACACTCTCCAGTGTCAAAGTTGGAGTGCATTAGGACACGAGACACACATTAGCGGAAAAAGAGCTCTGTCCCGGTTTTTGTGCAACGGTACCTGAAAATTCCTCTCGATGCGCTGGAGGGCGCAGCCCGGGAATGAAAGTGACTTGGTCACTGAAGCGACGCCGGTGACGGTGTAGCCTATGAAGGGAATTTATGGCTGATTAACATGAGCCTGGCCAGGCTGATATGTTCCGGTCATGAAGATTTCTAAAACTGATATTCAAGGAGTAACAGGCTATGAAATTAAAAGCGATTATTATAGCGACCAGCTTCGCTTTGGCCATGATTCCGGGCGCGGTCGTGGCTGAAAACACTGACATCACGGTTCGAGTCATGAGCAAGGATGCCAAATTCGTAGGCACCAGCATGGGGGGAACCCGGGTAATTCTGCGCGACAAAGAAACCGGTGAGGTTCTGGCCCAGGGTGTAACCGCTGGTGGCACCGGCAACACAGGCAAAATCATGCATGAAAATGGTGGTCGCCGCACTGCTATGGCAGACGAATCTGCTGCCTCTTTCAATACAACGCTGGATCTCGACCGCCCGCGCATGATTGAAGCGGAAGTTTATGGTCCACTGGCCCAGCCGCAAGCTGCCCATGTGGCGAGTGCGACCCAATGGGTTATTCCCGGTGGTCACCTTTCGGTTGGAGATGGTTGGGTGATTGAACTGCCAGGCCTTGTTGTCAATGTGCTGGAACCGGCGGCGGCCCAGAAAGTATCGGCTTCGGAGGTCGACAGCATTTCAGTCAGTGCCAATGTCATGATGATGTGTGGTTGTCCCATTACTCCAGACGGCCTGTGGGACGCGAATCAGTTCGAGGTTGGTATGACGATATCCAAAGATGGAGAAAAGGTGGGTGAAGAGGAAATGTCCTACGCTGGGAAAGCCAGTATGTATAACGGTGAAATTCCAGTCACAGGACCGGGTGTATACGATGTGATCGTCCATGCTTATGACCCACAAAATGGCAATACGGGAATCGACAGGACGACCGTTGTTATTAAATGAGAAGAAAAGTGCCCGCAGATCTGCGTGGCCGTTTCATTGATCCTGCAACAAAAATGCAGTGAACGGCAGTGCGTGTTGGATAGGGCACTGCATACAAAAAGGGGAGGGGCTCCCAACTGGCAGCCCTGACTGGGGGCCAGTGTCGTGTTCAAAACGCGTTACTTTCAAACCATCGATCCTGCGACCCTGTGGTTCTGCCTTCGGGTGGCTCTTCTGATAGCCGCCCTGGTCCTGCCGCACAGCGCCCGGGCCACAAGTGAAGTCTACCTGCTGTACCGTCAGTGGCAGCCCTACAGCTGGCCGCAGGATGTGCCGTCTGCCCGCGAAGTGAGCCGGTCCCAGCGTGGGCTGGGCTGGCGTCGCCAGAGCGCTTCCGGCGGTTGGGGCGTTGATTACGATTACCAGCCCCTGCGCCTGCGCACCGGTGACCCGGCGCACAACGGCCACTTGCACCGGTTGACGGTCGAGGGCCAATGGCAGCACCGGCTTTACCGTCTGGAAGCACGGGCGGGCGTTGCCGGTACCTCCAATATGTTCAAGTATCAGACATTTCATCGCGATGTGGTGAATGGTCGTGTGGCGGTGTTCCGGGCCCTGGGCCAGGGTTCGCCCCTGGGCCTGGGGATTGGCGGCGACCATCGTTTCGGTTCTTTCCGCTGGCTTCCCAGAGTGCGTTGGCAGCACACCGGGATTAGCGGTCACTGGCTGGTGGATTTGCCGGTCATGCTGCGATGGCAAAGCACTGGTGACCGTTGGCAATTTCGAATCGCCCGGAAAGGGGATCGTTGGGCCACGCTTGATCAGGCCCGGGCCGTTGAAAGTGCACTTTATCTGCGCGAGTGGCGAGCGGAACTGAGCTACCGGGTCAGCTCAGGCGAAGGTTCCGGGCCAGCGATGGTGCTGGGAATCGGCGCGAGTGTGGATACCCGTGTGCGGTACCGGGATCTTCAAGCGGGAACCCTGGATCTGCGTCTGGGCGATGCGCTTGTGGGGAGTATCAGGCTCGGCTGGTAAACCGTATACCCGGCAAGGGACCCCAGCGTTACCTTGGGTCTCCGGGAAACAGATCCGTCCCGGCTTTTCACCGGTTACGTTCCGGCGCGGGAATGATTTACAGTAAACCACTTCAAATGGCGGGGAACCAGAACCGATGGAATTCACCTTTCTGGGCACGTCGGCCGGAACACCGACACGTTCACGCAACGTAAGCGCTCTCGCGCTGTCGCACTCGGGCCACAGACCCTGGTATCTGGTGGACTGTGGCGAAGGCACCCAGCACCAGCTACTTCGCGCCCACTACTCGGTCATGCAATTGCGGGCGATATTCATCACCCATGTCCACGGCGACCACACCTTCGGCCTGCCGGGGCTGCTCACCAGTGCCTCCATGCTGGGCCGCACAGAGCCGCTGGACGTCATCGCCCCCGTCCAGACCCAAAACCTCATCCACGCGACGCTCGAAAACAGCGACTCCAGCCTCAACTATACCCTGAACTTCATCGATTCCGAGGCACCCGACTTCGTCTGGCGGGATGAGCACGTCGGGGTGACGAACGTGGCACTCTCCCACCGGGTGCCCTGTCGCGCCTACGTGTTTACCGAACAAAATGTGGAGCGACAACTGTTGCAGGACAAGCTGAACGAGGAGGGCATCGCACCCGGCCCCGGCTGGGGTGAGTTGCAGAAAGGCAATGACGTGATGCTGGAAGACGGCTGCCTGCTCAGGAGTGACGACTACACCCGGATTCCCCGCGTTGCCCGCCGCCTGGTCGTCGCCGGTGACAATGACGATCCGACCCTGCTGAGCGAGGCCTGCAACGGCAGCCATGTGCTGATTCACGAGGCCACCTACACCCAGGAGGTGGCCGATCGGGTCGGCCCCTGGCCCCAACACAGCTCCGCCGGACAGGTAGCCCGGTTCGCCCAACAGGCACGCCTGCCCAACCTGGTGCTGACCCACTTCAGCTCCCGCTATCAGTCCGGGCCGGACGGTACGCCCCACATCAACCAGTTGGCAGCCGAGGCGTTGCAACACTATCGGGGCCGGCTGTTCCTGGCCCGGGATTTTGCCAGTTACCGGCTGCAGAAAGACCTGTCTCTGAACTGCCTGACCACCGAGCCGGGTAATTAATCTCAATTCAACCGAATTGGTCGCGGTTTTCCCATGGTTTCCCCAACTTTGCTAAACTTGCGGCTTTCGTATTCTTGCTGATGAAGGGAAGCCATGGCTGATATTGCTGAGCTGATTCTTGATGCCGGTCGGGCCGGTATTGAACTTGCGCTTTTCGTGCTGCTGCCGGTGATGATAGTGATGCTCACCATCATGCGCCTGCTTGAGTACCAGGGACTGCTGGGCTGGGTGGTGCGGGGCGCGAGCCCCGTTCTGCGCCCGCTGGGAATCCCGGGGCTGGGGGTTTTTGCCATGATCCAGATTCTTCTGGTCAGTTTTGCCGCCCCCGTCGCCACCCTGGCGATGATGGACCGGGGCGGTATTTCGGCGCGGCATATCGCTGCCACCCTGGCGATGGTGCTTACCCTGGCCCAGGCCAATGTGGCCTTTCCCATGGCGGCAGTGGGCCTTAATGTCTGGGCGGTCCTGGGTATCTCACTGCTGTGCAGCCTGGTTGCCGCTGCGCTGACCTTCCACTTGTTCGGGCGCAATCTGAGCAATGAAGAAGCCTCTACCAGGGACGATCAGGATCCAGACGACGCCCCGGCCGGACTGATGGCGGTGATTAACCGTGCCGGCCGTGATGCCTTCGAGATTGCCGTTGGCGCGATACCGATGCTGGTGCTGGCTCTGGTGGTGGTTTATGTTTTTCGGGCGCTGGGCGTGATCGGGCTATTGGAAGGGGCGCTGGCGCCGCTGTTCGAGGGCCTCGGTTTGCCGAGCGCCGCGCTGTTGCCGATCGTTTCCAAATACATCGCAGGCGGTACGGCAATGATGGGGGTTGCCGTGGATTATATTAACCAGGGTCTGATCAGCACCGCCGAATTCAACCGCCTGGCCGGCTTTCTGATCCATCCCTTCGATCTTGCCGGTATCGCCATCCTGATCGCTGCCGGGCGGCGGGTGGCCAGTGTTCTCAAGCCAGCGTTACTGGGGGCAGTGGTGGGTATTCTGTTGCGGGCCGTGCTGCACCTGGTTCTGTTCTAGCGCTGGATAGGCTGCTGTTTGTCAATGGCGGGACACTAGGTGTCTTCCTTTAACACCAGACTGACAAGTTTATGAACCAGGGGCGTGACCGCCAGAATGGTGGGAAACGCCACCGCAAAGGCAAACGCCCAGGCATTCAGCCAGATCGACACAATATTATCGACCAGCCCCACGTTAAACAGACTGATCACCAGCGACATGATGCCGGACATCAATAACGACATGAAAAACGAAAACACAATGCGGTGATGTTTGCGGTCAATCATAGGTTCTCTCTTCCCGACATGCGCCGGGACCCGTTTCAAATGAAAACAGGCCTGTCCAGGTTTTTGTGTTTGTCAGCTCCGACCAAGGATTTGCCGTCGCTATGACGCCCCGTTTTGTTTTGTCAGCCAGGCCCGAAAAGGCGCCGCCGAGTCGTCCATTTCGATCCGGGTCAATCCCAGCTCTTCGGGCCTGGCGGGATGGGTCTGGCCGTAGAGCTGCTCTGCAATATTGCCGTCGGCAAAGCCGGCATCGTTTGCGGTTTCCTGAGGTGCAGCAAACACGATACGGGGAATACGAGCCCAGTGAGCAGCGGCCAGGCACATGGGGCATGGCTCGCAACTGGCGTACAGGGTAGCTTCCCGCATATGCTGGTTGCGCAGTGCCTTGCCGGCCATACGAATGGCCGCGACCTCGGCGTGGGCGGTAGGGTCGCAATCCAGCTTTGCCCGGTTACCGGCGCTGGCAATAACCTTGCCATTGATGACCACCACGGCGCCAAACGGGGCGCCGCCAGTGTCGACCGATTCGAAGGCCAACTGGATGGCTTGCTGGAGAAACGCTTGATCAGTGTCGCTGGTCGGGGAATTGCTCATTTATGGCATCTCCGCATTGTTGGGTCTTTGGCCTGCTGGTGGAGACTCATCAATCAAACAGGTCTGGTTCGGTGTTCACAAAGTGGGGTTTCGGGGTGGATTCTAACAGACTGGAACGGGGCAGGGTGTCCCGGTTTGTCAGTTCACCCGCATCGTTGTCTGAGATCTGAAAATTCACCTTTACTAAACCTAACTCCGGGCTAGACTGAGAAACAACGGGAAAATACCTCATTACACCGTTGGTAAATCTGCTGGGTGTAGCTTTTGCCACCTTCCTTCGACCACAATGACAACTATCAAGGTGTGTTTATGAAACGCCATTCGTTATCTGCCGCATTTACCGGCAGCCTGCTGTGTGCTGCCATGTTCGCCTCACCTGCAATTGCTCAGGACAAAGAAAAGTTCATCACCATTGGCACCGGTGGCCAGACTGGAGTCTACTACGTGGTAGGCCAGTCGATCTGTCGCCTGGTCAATCGCCTCGATGACGCCAATATCAAGTGTAATGCACCGTCCACCGGCGGTTCTGTTGCCAACATCAATGGCATCAAGTCCGGCGAACTGGACATGGGTGTCGCCCAGTCCGATGTCCAGTATCAGGCCTATAACGGCACCGGCAATTTCGAGGACAATCCCTACCCGGAGCTGCGTGCCGTGTTCCGGGTCCATGGCGAGCCGCTGACGTTGCTGGCGCGTGCCGATTCCGGCATTGAGACCCTGGATGACCTGAAGGGCAAGCGCGTCAATATCGGTAATCCCGGCTCTGGCCAGCGCAACACCATGCAGGTAGTGATGGACGCCAAGGGCTGGACCACGGACACGTTCTCCCTGGCTTCCCAACTGGATGCCGCTGAGCAGGCCTCGGCCCTGTCCGATAACAACATCGACGCCATGGTCTATGTGGTTGGCCACCCCAATGGGTCCATTCAGGAAGCCACCACCACCGTTGATGCCCGCCTGATTCCACTGAATGACGAGGACATCGAAGGCATCGTTAACGAGTATCCCTATTACAGCAATTCCGTCATTCCAGGCGGCCTGTACAAGGGTAACCCGGACGATGTCGAGACCTTCGGGGTAGCGGCGACTTTCGTGACCACCGCCGAGGCGGATGATGAAGTTATCTACCAGACGGTCAAGGCGGTCTTCGACAACTTTAATCGCTTCAAACAGCTACACCCCGCCTTCGAGAACCTGGTTGCCGAGGAGATGGCCACCCAGGGGCTTTCCGCACCACTGCATGAAGGCGCTGCCCGTTACTACCGGGAACAGGGCTGGATCGAGTGATCCTGATTTGATGGTTGTTACAAATTGGTGACTGATGCGCGGATGCCTTCAAGTATCCGCGCATTGCGTTGGTAATGCCGTTTCCCCCGACTTTTCCAGGCGCAATAACAACATCGACGGCTGCAGGGCTGACTATGACTGACGACAACACAAGACCTGGCGATTCGAGTGTCGACCTCGATGACATGGTCGCTTCCAGTGACACGGGGGCCCGCAAACCAGCCGGCATGCCCGGCAAGCTACTGGTGAGCATTGCGGCCGCATGGTCACTCTTCCAGTTATGGATCGCTTCGCCAGTGCCCTTCATGCTGGGCTTTGGCGTGTTCAGCGCCACGGAAGCGCGTTCCATTCACCTGGCCTTTGCGCTTTTCCTGGCCTATATGGCCTATCCGGCACTCAAGCGTTCGCCCCGCGACCGCATCCCCATCCAGGATTGGGTGCTTGCCACGGTGGCGGCCTTCTGCGGCGCCTACATGTTCATGTTCTACGAGCAGCTGTCTCAGCGCCCCGGTGCGCCGATCACGCAGGATGTGATCATCGGGGTGGCGGGGATCCTGCTGCTGCTCGAGGCGACCCGCCGAGCGCTTGGCCCGCCGCTGATGATCGTGGCATCGGTCTTTCTTATCTACAGTCTTGCTGGCCCATGGATGCCGGGTATCCTCTCTCATGGCGGGGTCAGCCTCTATGGGCTGATCAATCACCAGTGGTTGACCACCCAGGGGGTCTTCGGTATCGCCCTGGGGGTTTCGACCAGTTTCGTGTTCCTGTTCGTGTTATTCGGCGCCTTGCTCGATAAGGCCGGTGCGGGTAACTATTTCATCAAGGTGGCGTTTTCGCTGCTTGGCCACTACAAGGGTGGGCCGGCGAAGGCTGCTGTGGTGGCGTCGGCCATGACTGGTCTGATTTCCGGTTCGTCGATCGCCAATGTGGTAACTACCGGCACCTTTACCATTCCGATGATGAAGCGCGTCGGCTTTTCCGCCGAGAAGGCCGGTGCCGTCGAGGTGGCGTCTTCGGTTAACGGTCAGATCATGCCACCGGTCATGGGCGCTGCTGCTTTCCTGATGGTCGAGTATGTCGGCATCTCCTATGTCGAGGTCATCAAGCATGCCTTCCTGCCGGCGCTGATCTCGTATATCGCCCTGGTCTATATCGTTCACCTGGAGGCCCTGAAAGCCAATATGCAGGGTCTTGAAAGCAGCAATCCGTACAAGCCGCTGTTGAACAAGGTGCTGGGCTTTCTGGGTGGTCTGCTGTTGATGATGGTGACGGCTATGGCCGTCTATTACGGCCTTGGCTGGCTGAAGCCGGTCCTTGGCGATGCGACACCCTGGGTGGTCGCGGTTGGCCTGACCGTAATCTACATCGCTCTGCTCAAGCTGGCAGCCGGTTACCCCGAGCTCGAGCTGGACGACCCCAACCAGCCGATCTATACGCTGCCGCAAACCAAGCCCACGGTGCTGGTAGGGTTGCAGTACATCCTGCCGGTGATCGTGCTGATCTGGTGTCTGATGGTGGAGCGCCTGTCGCCGGGGCTGTCGGCCTTCTGGGCCACAGTGTTCATGATCTTCATCATTATTACCCAGCGCCCGATTACCTCGATCTTCCGGGGCCGCAGCGATATGAGCGCGGACCTTCGTGAGGGCGCGATGGATCTGTGGACCGGCCTGGTCACCGGTGCCCGCAACATGATCGGCATTGGTATTGCCACCGCCACCGCTGGCATCATCGTCGGGGCTGTGTCGCAGACCGGGGTCGGGCTGGTGCTGGCGGAAATGGTGGAGATCCTCTCCATGGGGAACCTGCTGCTGATCCTGATGCTTACGGCGGTGCTGAGCCTGATTCTCGGCATGGGGCTGCCCACCACGGCCAACTACATCGTGGTCTCGGCGCTGCTGGCGCCGGTCATTGTTCAACTGGGGGCCGAGAACGGCCTGCTGGTACCGCTGATTGCGGTGCATCTGTTCGTGTTCTACTTTGGCATTATGGCCGACGTTACGCCGCCGGTGGGGCTGGCATCCTTCGCGGCGGCGGCCGTTTCGGCTGGCGATCCCATCCGGACCGGTTTTCAGGCCTTCTACTACAGCCTCCGTACCGCGGCGCTGCCGTTCCTGTTCATTTTCAATACCGATTTGCTGCTGATCGATGTCACCTTCACGCAGGGCATCCTGATCTTCGTGGTGTCGACCATCGCCATGCTGATCTTCGCGGCCGCGACCCAGGGCTTCATGATCACCCGCAACCGCTGGTATGAATCCATGGTGTTGCTGCTGATTGCGTTCACGCTGTTCCGGCCCGGGTTCTGGATGGACATGATCCATGATCCCTATGAGTCCGTGCCTCCGGCACAATTCGTCGAGGCGCTGGGCAATGCCGATGAAGACTCTAGCTTGCGCCTGGAGATTGCAGGTGTTGATGCGTATGGCGATCCCATGACCACCTACATGACCGTGCCAGTGCCGGACGGCGAGACCGGACAGGAGCGGCTCGATAACATGGGCATGGACCTGTTGATCAAGGACGGCAGGGCGATCGTCGATATGGTCGCCTATGGCAGCCAGGCAAAGGAACTTGGCTTCGATTTCGATCAGGAAATTATTGAGGTGCTGTCGCCTGTAGACCGTTGGACCAAGGAGCTGATGTGGATTCCTGCCTTCCTGGTCTTTGGACTGATAGTACTGATGCAGCGAAGGCGCCGTGACAACACGGCGGCTAATGCTACTGCCTGAAGGAGTTTGCCATGTACAGCAAGATCATGTTGCCAGTGGACCTCAACGAGGAGGAGTCCTGGG
>NZ_DATFKH010000142.1:0-1075 GCF_035268745.1 Marinobacter sp. | reverse complement strand
CGGGAAAAAATTGTTCTTTGAAGGTAGTGAAGTATAGACAGATTATTGAGTGAGCCTTGGAGCAGGACTTGAAGAATGTAGTTTAATTATTACAATGGAGAGTTTGATCCTGGCTCAGGACGAACGCTGGCGGCGGGCCTAACACATGCAAGTCGAAGGAGAAGGGAGGTGCTTGCACTTCCTGGAGACTGGCGCACGGGTGAGTAACGCGTAGACAACCTGCCTATAACAGGGGGATAACCACTCGAAAGGGTGGCTAAGACCGCATAATGCAGCGGGGCCGCATGGCCACAGTTGTTAAAGTCTTCGGACGGTTATAGATGGGTCTGCGTGCCATTAGCTAGTTGGTAGGGTAAAAGCCTACCAAGGCGATGATGGCTAGGGGGTCTGAGAGGATGATCCCCCACACTGGAACTGAGACACGGTCCAGACTCCTACGGGAGGCAGCAGTGAGGAATCTTGCGCAATGGGGGAAACCCTGACGCAGCCACGCCGCGTGCCGGAAGACGGCCCTATGGGTTGTAAACGGCTTTTGTTTGGGAAGAAAGTACAGGTTTCGACCAGTATTGACGGTACCAATTGAATCAGCACCGGCTAACTCCGTGCCAGCAGCCGCGGTAATACGGAGGGTGCAAGCGTTGTCCGGAATCATTGGGTGTAAAGGGTGCGTAGGCTGGCGCCTAAGTCTGAGGTGAAATCTTGCCGCTTAACGGTAAAATGGCCTTGGATACTGGGTGTCTTGAATCTGACAGAGGTCGGTGGAATTCGTAGTGTAGCGGTGAAATGCATAGATATTACGAAGAACACCAGTGGCGAAGGCGGCCGGCTGGGTCAGTATTGACGCTGAGGCACGAGAGCGTGGGGAGCGAACAGGATTAGATACCCTGGTAGTCCACGCTGTAAACGATGTATGCTAGTTGTTGGGCCTATGGGTTCAGTGACGCAGTTAACGCAGTAAGCATACCACCTGGGGAGTACGTTCGCAAGAATGAAACTCAAAGGAATTGACGGGGGCCCGCACAAGCGGTGGAGCATGTGGCTTAATTCGATGCAACGCGAAGAACCTTACCCGGGC
>NZ_DATFKH010000141.1:0-32160 GCF_035268745.1 Marinobacter sp. | reverse complement strand
CTGCGGGGTCCAGCCAGCAATCACAGATTGCTGTCGTTCAGCTGTCGCATGAAGCTTTGCTTCATAAGCGCTCGGCTTCACCCATGTAGGCTCGGATGCAGCATCCCTGCTGCATACGGTCCTGAATGGACGTGTCCGCCTACTTTCTTTCAGCCTAATAATTTGTTTGGCGATCCAGGGAAGGCAGGAACTTTGCTGATCAAGGGTATTGGGGCAGGCCTCCGCAAACCGTGCATTGCCATGGATGGCAATGCCGAGCCCCCATGGAAGGGTTTACGGCGTGTTTGAGGAGGCCTGCCCCAATGCCCGCGCCCCCAAACTCAAGATCGCAGGAAATAGAGAGCAGAATACCGGCGAGCCTGCTACGCTCTCAAACAATCAATTCTGGCCAACTCAATCAGATAATTCGAACATGCACACAGCCATTACCATAGACGCCCTCAAAGTCCTCGATGCCATCGACCGCAAAGGCAGCTTTGCCGGTGCCGCCAATGAACTGTTCAGGGTGCCGTCGGCCATCAGTTATACCGTCCAGAAACTGGAAGAGGATCTCAACGTCGCCATCTTCGACCGCACCGGACACCGGGCCGCATTGACTCCCGCTGGCGGTTACCTGCTGGAGGAAGGCCGCAGCCTGCTTGAAGCCGCCGAAACCCTTGCCCATACCACCCAACAGGTCGCCAAAGGCTGGGAAACCCGCCTGCGCATCGGATTCAACTCGCTACTGCCGGTAGACTGCCTGTTTGAACCGGTCAGAGAATTTTATGAGCTTGGCGTACCGGTAGAGGTGCAACTGGTCGAAGAAGTATTTGCCGGTTCCTGGGACGCCCTGCAAAGCAGACGAATTGACCTGATTGTGGGCGCCGACCAGATCAGCAAACCCGCCGGCGCATTCACCACCAGCCCCCTGGGCGAAATGTCGTTTGTTTACGCTGTGTCGCCGGACCATCCTCTGGCCAGTGCCGAACGGCCATTGACAGAGGCCGATATCGCAGCCTTTCCGGCAGCCGTTGCGGCGGACACGTCCCGCTCGCTGCCGCCGGGCAATGCCGGTATTTTCCGCCGTCAGCGAACCCTGACCGTGTCCAACATTGACCAGAAGATCGCCATCCAGAAAGCCGGGCTGGCTGTCGGCTGGCTGCCAGAACCCCGGGTCCGGCTTGCGCTGGAACGGGGCGAGCTCAAGGCCCTGAAGGTCCACGAACCCCGGCAACCGATCATGCTGCACCTGGCGCGCCATTCCGAAGACCGTGGCAAGGCGCTGATGTGGTTCTGGGAGCGGCTGATTAACGGGTCATGCTTCGAGTCGTTTATACTGCGCTGACGCGCGTAACCGGAATGGAGTTCTAAAACATGCGGCAGCTGTCGGAACTGGACGCATCTTTTCTTTATCTGGAATCCGAAACCGCCCCCATGCACATCGGCGGCATCTATCTTTTTGATGCTTCAGACCGCGATACACCACTGGCTTTCAGTACCTTCGTGGCCTATCTGAACAGCCGGCTGCACGTCGTTCCGCTTTTCCGCCAGCGCCTGAAAGAGATTCCCTTCAGACTCGGGCGCCCCTACTGGATAGACGACGCTGATTTCAGCATCGAGCGCCATCTTGCCTACGTAAATCTGGGTGAAAACAGTGATCAGGCCAGCCTGATGAGGCTGGCATCACGAATCCTGGAGCAACCCCTCAAACGTGACCGGCCGCTGTGGCACATTACCTTTGTGGATGGTTTCCGAAATTCTGACGAGCCGGAGAAACAGGGTGATTTTGCCCTGATTGTAAAACTTCACCATGCCGCCATAGATGCCTTCAGCGGCGAGGAAATCATTGCCAAGCTGCTTGAATACAGCCCCAGGCCCCGCCACATTGACCCGCCCAGAAACTGGGCACCGGCGCCGGCGCCTTCAGATGAGCGAGTGATACTGCAGACTGGTGCCAACCTGATCCGCAAGCCCCTGCAGGTCACCTCTATTGCTTTCAGCGCCGCTGAAGCTACCGCTCGCGGTATTATCCACAAGCACATGCGCAGGCTGCCACTGCCATTTCCCCTGTTTTCAGCACCCCACAGCCCATTTAACCGAAAGATCACGGCCAATCGCCAGATTGTCGCCGGCAGTGTCGATCTCTCGCGCCTGAAAACCATCAAGGCAATGCTGGGCAGTGTCACTCTCAACGATGTGGTGCTGGGGTTATGCACCGAAACGCTGCGGCGCTATATGCTTGAGCAGAATATAAAAACCGACCGGTCGCTGATCGCCATGACCCCCATTTCGGTGCGATCCAGCAGCCTTCGCAAGGCGACCGGCAACCAGATGTCGGCGATACTGCTGGATCTGGCCACTAACGAGCCGAACCCGGCAAACCGGATCCGCCGGATTCACCGCAATGCGGCCGAGTCCGAGCCCTACCGGGAAGCCATCGCGGCTGACCGCCTGACCGAGTTACTGCCGTCCACCATGCTGGCACTTTCAGCCCGGCTCTATTCCGAGCTCCAGATTGCCCAGCGTTATCAGCCGGTATTCAACCTGCCCATTACCAACGTGCCCGGTCCCCAGGTTCCGCTTTATCTTCAGGGTGCGAAACTGGCCGCCCAGTTCAATACTGCTCCGCTTTTCGACAGCATGGGACTGGTGATTGTTGCGGTTAGCTACCAGGGGCGTCTGACCATCAACTTCACCCTGTGTCCGGACGTGGTGGCCCAGGGTCAGTCACTGAAGTCACTTCTGGCGCAGAGTCTCGACGCCATTGAAGCGGCGGCCGCCGAGCTCGCAGAGGAACCGATGGAGACTCACTTCGATAACGGGGCCCAGCCGACCCTGGTGGATGATGCCCTGACGTTCATGGAAGCAACAATTCGCAAGACCATTTCACGTTTTCGCAATTAGCCTCCTGGGGCCCAAACCGGTCGTATCACTCAAACGCCCAGCGCAGGAATTCGCGCTTTTCTTCCTCGGACGCTTCGCCCCACAAGGATTTTAACCGGTCCAGAGTCGGTGCTGATGCACCTGCTGGCACATTGCCGGGGCGGGAATCGGGCAACGGCACACGAGCGGCCCTGGTGCGAGCGTCTGCGTCAACCCGGGGCGCCGATGTTGCAACGACCTCGCCGCCGGAGTCCAGCAGCCTGACCGAAAAGTCACTGGCCATTGCTTCCGCCTGCGCACGGGTGCCGGGTTTGTCAATCTCGAACTGATACCTTGCCCCTGGTTCAGCATCAATGGTCAATATCTGTTGCGGTGTTTCAACCACATGGACTTTGGACTCGTCGTTATCTACCACGCCCGACCGGGCCCAGATCGTCCTGTAGGTAAATACCACCCGGTTCTCTCCGGGGAGCAGTTCGTAATCCAGGCTGAGGTCATCGATCAGGAAACTGGGCATGGGGCGACCATTCACCTCCTCGACCCTGATCGCACCGGGTGCCTCAAGGATAGCCACCTGGCCGGCATCCGCAGCCTCACCTTCCCAGGTCTGCACCCGGGTCATACTGGAACTGCAGCCAGACAACAGAATCAGGCCGGCAATGACCATCAGGCCAGTCCGCAGCCGCCCTGCACCAGGCGCTTCACCTTGTCTTTTCATGGTTTTCTCCTGCCGGTTTATCAGCCGGGCCTGCTGGCTATAGTTACAACTCACTGGGACCGCATTCTGACCAGACCGACGCGGGAGAGCAAGGCCGGACACATTCCAGGGCCAGGCAACAACCCATTGAACCGGCGATCCCTGAAAAAAGAAATGCAAAAAAATTTCAATTTGGCGACAATTGATTTATTTTTAAACAAAACTACAACAACAGGTTCGTTGTCAAAAAGATGCAATTACGGACCGGGGAGGAACCATGGATATCCAGCGTCGCGAAGGTGAAGAAGGCAGGGCGCCGTTCCGCAGCAGTCGCTATTTCTGCGTCGGTGGAAAGTGGTACTTCACGACCAGAGAGGGCTTTGACAGCGGGCCTTTCGCCTCGCGCGGGCGGGCAGAAACCGGACTTCAACGCTTCCTGCACGTGGTAAAATTGCTGCCGGCCGAACGGCGGGTCCACTGACACCGCCTTGTTCCCATGTTCAGGGGTCAGCTGCCAGCCTTCGTCGCTCCCCTGCTGCATTCACTGGCTTCCGAAATGATCGTAGCCCTGCCTGCGCCGCTCTGATCCCGGTTGGCCGGCGCCTTCGACTGACAATCCGCTCCCCGCTGTAATTCTGCCGATTGCCGTCAACTGGTCCCGAACCGTGCCTTCCAGCTTTTCATAGGACGACTCCGGCAAGGTGACACACAACTGATAGTCATCCCCCGCGTAAAGTGCGAGATCGATTGCGTCCGGCCTGAGAGCGATCAGCGTATCGGATATTGGCAGGCAATCAACATTGATTGTGCCTCCTACGCCGGATTCTTCCAGCAGGTGCCCGAGGTCCGCCGCCAGGCCATCGGAAATATCCACAGCGGCCGATGCGCTTCCCCGCAGCGCCTGACCCAATGCAATTCCCGGCTGAGGCGCATGATAATGGCTCAGCAGCTCCGCCTGCGCCGGCGTCGGCGAACCCTCATCGAGAAATTCCAGCGCGGCTCCGGCATTGCCAAGCGTCCCGGACACACAGATGAGATCACCGGGCTTTGCCCCGGAGCGCCGTATCTCGCCCCCTCTCGGAACCGTGCCGTGAACCTGAAGCGTGAGCGTGAGCGGCCCGCGGGTGGTATCGCCACCGGCCAGGCTCAGCCCGAATTGCCGGGAAGCGGCAGCGAGCCCTGTACTGAAATCCTGAAGCCAGACGGGGCTGGCTTCAGGCAGCGTAATCGCCAGGGTAAAACAGACCGGATCAGCCCCCATGGCGGCAAGGTCGCTGGCGGCGACCGCCAGGCCTCGCCAGGCGAGTTTTTCCGGTGCATAGTGTTGCGGGAAATGAACACCCTCAACCAGCGTGTCGACAGAAAAGACCAGGTCGACACCTTCCCGCAGCCGCTGAACTGCGCAGTCATCTCCGGGCCCCAGCACAATATCCGGGTGCCGCCCGGCATCGGCAAGCGGAAAAAAATACCGCCGAATCAGTTCAAATTCGCCCATCACTCAGCGTTTGCGGGTTTCGGCCAGGCGCAGGCGCTGGCTCAGTTTGTCCAGCAGGCTGTTGACAAATTTGTGGCCTTCGGTGCCGCCAAACTTTTTTGCCATTTCAATGCCTTCGTTAATAACGACCCGGTAGGGCACATCCAGCCGGTGTTTCAGTTCATAGGTGCCTATCCTCACAATGGCCAGCTCTATGGCATCCACCTCATGAATCGGCCTTTCCAGGAAAGGCTCCAGCAACCGGTCAAGCTCCGCCTGCTCACGGTGTACCCCCCTGAGCAGATCACGAAAATAGGCGGTATCGACCCTGGACATATCATTATCGACAATGAACTCGGATTCGATATCGGTAATGTAGCTTTTGGTGAAATGGCGCTGGTACAGACCCTGCATTGCCAGTGCCCGGGCACGGCGGCGATCACCGGCTTTTGGCTGCCCGGTAGCAGCGGGTTTAGCTGCGCTTTCGTCAGATGCACTCATCACTCGCCCAACTTATTGAACAGACTGACCATTTCCAGCGCGGTAATAGCGGCATCGACACCCTTGTTGCCAGCTTTTGTGCCGGACCGTTCAATTGCCTGCTCAATGGAATCCACCGTCAGTACGCCAAAAGTGACCGGAATGTCACTGTCCAGGCTGACGGCGCCAAGACCACTGGAAGCTTCGCCGGCGACGTATTCAAAATGCGGTGTACCTCCACGAATAACAGCACCCAGGGCTATAATGGCGTCAAAGTTTCCGGTATCAGCCACCCGCTTGACTGCCAGCGGCATCTCGTAGGCTCCCGGCACCCGGATAATGGTGACGTCGGTATCCGCAATGCCATGGCGGCGAAGGGTATCCAGCGCGCCCTCAACCAGGCTTTCCACCACGAATCCGTTGAACCGGCCCACGACCAGGGCGTAGCGGCCGCTGCAGTTTCTGAAATCGCCTTCAATTACTTTTATGTCTGCCATGCATGGCTCCTTCATTGGGGGTTGTAAGGCACATACTCCACGACTTCCAGATCAAACCCGGAGATCGCGGAGAATTTGATCGGCGGGCTCAACAGACGCATTTTGCCCACTCCAAGATCCCGCAGGATCTGGGAGCCTGTCCCCACTGTGAAATAGACACCGGAACTGCCTTTGGCCGCGGATTTATTCCCCTGTTCGAAGAATTCCTGGATCCGGTCCTCAAGGTTATAGCTGTCCTCGGCACTGTTGAGAAGCACCACAACGCCCTGCCCCTCGGCGGCCACCTTTTCCAGTGCCCGATGCAATGGCCAGCTGCGCGAATCCACCCGGCGCGCGCCCAGAAGATCCCGCAGCGTATCGGTAATATGGACCCGAACCAGGACCGGCTCATCGGGCGAAATCCTGCCCATCACCATCGCCAGGTGGGTTGAACCCTGAATGGTGTCACGATACGTCCGCAAACTGAACACACCATATTCGGTGTCAAGATCATTCTGCTTGACGCACTCTACGGTACGCTCATTCATGGTCCGGTAATGGATCAGGTCGGCAATGGTACCGATTTTCAGATCGTGCTGCCGGGCAAAACGTTCAAGGTCTTCGCGCCGGGCCATTGAACCGTCGTCATTCATGATTTCGCAGATAACACCAGCGGGCTCGCTGCCTGCCAGAGCTGCCAGATCGCAGGAGGCTTCGGTGTGCCCTGCGCGGCTGAGCACACCGCCCGGATCCGACATCAGCGGAAAGATGTGGCCCGGCTGGACCAGGTCGGAAGCCCTGGCATCACGCCCAACCGCCGCCTGCACCGTGCGGGCACGATCCGCGGCTGAGATACCGGTGGTAACACCCTCTGTCGCTTCAATAGACAGGGTGAACTTGGTGCCGAACCCGGAGGCGTTGCGCTCGACCATCAATGGCAGGCCAAGCTGTTCACAGCGCTGGCGCGTCATGGGCATACATATCAGACCACGCCCGAAGCGCGCCATAAAATTGATCGCTTCGGGCGTACAGTGTTCGGCCGCCATGACCAGATCACCTTCGTTTTCCCGATCCTCATCGTCCATCAGAATAACCATTTTGCCCTGACGGATATCCGCGATCATCTCTTCAATACTGTTCAGTGCCATACTGTTTGACTGCCTTTGTGAAATTGCTTCAGACCGGAGCAAGAATCAGTCTCTGATCGTCGCCGACCTGACGCCGGTCCAGCACCTTCCATTGCACCTTGTCTGCCATCGACTCCAGTGGTAACTTCGCTGTCGGCCTGCCGGTGCTGCCCAGAAAAACCGGGGCCTGGTAAAGCCAGAGCTCGTCTACCAGGCGCTCGTTGATGAAAGTGCCCGCAAGCGTCGGGCCCGCCTCAACCAGTAACTCGTTGATGCCAAGTTCGCCAAGACTGTCCAGTAGCTCACCTACATCAATGCCGTTGTCTTTCCAGGCCACACCGCTAAGGCTGATACCAAGCGCTGCCAGATCCTGCGCCGGTGCCGTGTCCAGGGTGGGGGACGCGCAGAAAATCTGAACATTGCCACCCCTGAGTATGGTGGAGTCTGCCGGGGTTCTGGCATCCCGGTCAGCAATCACCCGCAGCGGCTGCCGGGAAGGCTCTGTGGCATCGCCAATCTCTCCCAGTTCCTCCCGCCGTACCGTCAGCGACGGGTTGTCAGCAAGCACTGTACCCACACCCGTAAGAATGGCGTCGCTGACCGCCCGCAGGCGCTGAACATCCTGCCGTGCCCGGGCGCCGGTAATCCACTGGCTTTCGCCGGAAGCCATGGCGGTGCGCCCATCCAGACTTGCCGCCATTTTCAGACGGACAAAAGGCCTGCCGGTATGCATGCGCTTCATGAAACCCGGGTTCAGGCGCATGGCTTCGTCCGCCAGCAGGCCCATAGTCACGCTAACACCGGAATCGCGCAGCATCGCCAGACCTCGCCCGGAAACGGCGGGGTTAGGGTCCTCGGTGGCGGCATAGACATGGGCCACCCCGGCTTCGACCAGCGCCTTGGCACAGGGAGGAGTGCGCCCGAAATGGCTGCAGGGCTCAAGAGTGACGTAGGCTGTCGCCCCCCGGGCTTGCGGACCCGCCTGGCTCAACGCCTTTATTTCAGCGTGTGCCTCCCCCGCGCGCTCATGCCAGCCCTCACCCAGAATACGGTCACCCTGGGCGATTACACAGCCGACCCGCGGGTTCGGATGGGTGGAATAGCGCCCACGCCACGCCAGCTGCAAGGCCCGGGCCATCATTGCCGTATCCAGGCGATCGGTCATGCCCGTCCCTTCGGACGCCCGGTATCCGCCAACGCCTTGGCCACGTCGACTGGATCCTCGCCAGAGTTCGCTGACAGGCGCTCAATCTCTTCCTTGAACTCATTGATGTCCTGAAAGCTGCGATAAACCGAGGCAAACCTGACGTAAGCGACTTTATCCAGTTGCCGCAACTCGGTCATCACTTCTTCACCCAGATGCATGGATTTGATTTCCCGCTCACCGGTAGCCCGCAGGCGGAACCTGATCCGGTTCAGTGCTGCCTCGATTTCCTCAATGCTGACGGGCCGTTTTTCCAGCGCCTTCATCAGCCCCGAGCGAAGTTTGTCTTCATCGAAAGGCTGACGAGTGCCATCCTGCTTGACCACCCTTGGCATCACCAGCTCGGCAGACTCAAAGGTAGTGAACCGTTCGCGACAGGACAGACACTCCCTGCGACGACGCACCTGATCCCCTTCCGCCACCAGCCGGGAGTCAATCACTTTGGTATCTGCTTCACCACAGAAAGGACAATGCATAAGTCACAACTCCGGAGGGCCCCGGGCCTGGTCAGCCCGCGTAAACCGGGAATCGCCTGCACAGGCCCACGACCTGTTCGCGGACCTGATCGTTGACAGAATCGTCCTCGAGGTTATCCAGAATATCGCACATCCACCCTGCCAGATCGCGACACTCGGATTCACCAAAGCCCCGCGTCGTCACCGCAGGGGTACCAATACGCAGGCCCGAGGTGACAAACGGCGAGCGCGGGTCGTTGGGCACGGCGTTCTTGTTGACCGTGATATGGGCTTTGCCCAGTGCGGCGTCGGCATCCTTGCCGGTGATGTCCTGCCGGATCAGGCTGACCAGGAACAGGTGGTTCTCGGTACCGCCGGAGATGACGTCAAAGCCACGGGCAATAAACACGTCGGCCATGGCCTTGGCATTTTTGATGACCTGCTTCTGGTAGGCCCTGAAATCATCACTCATGGCTTCTTTGAAGCACACGGCCTTGGCCGCAATTACGTGCATCAGCGGGCCACCCTGGCCGCCGGGGAACACCGAAGAGTTCAGCTTTTTCTGCAAATCGGCGTCATCGCAGGCCAGAATCAGGCCACCACGGGGGCCGCGCAGGGTCTTGTGGGTGGTTGTCGCCACAACATGGGCGTGAGGGATCGGGTCGGGGTAGACCCCTGCTGCCACCAGGCCAGCCACGTGCGCCATGTCGACGAACAGGTAGGCACCTACCTTGTCGGCGATGGCGCGGAAGCGGCCGAAATCCAGTGCCTGCGAGTAGGCCGAAAAACCGGCAATAATCATCTTCGGTTTGTGTTCGACTGCCAGGCGTTCGACATCGTCGTAATCAATCAGTCCGGTATCGGTATCGATGCCATACTGAACGGCGTTGTAGATCTTGCCGGAGAAGTTAACGCTGGCACCGTGAGTCAGGTGGCCACCGTGGGCCAGGCTCATCCCCAGTACGGTATCGCCCGGCTTGAGCAGGGCCATGAATACGGCGGAGTTGGCCTGGGAGCCGGAATGGGGCTGTACGTTGGCGTAGGCTGCTCCGAAAAGCTCTTTGGCGCGGCTGATAGCCAGATCTTCAGCGATATCTACAAACTCGCAGCCGCCGTAATAGCGCTTGCCGGGATAACCTTCGGCATACTTGTTGGTCAGCACACTGCCCTGCGCTTCCATAACCCGGGGGCTGGTGTAGTTCTCCGATGCGATCAGCTCTATGTGGGCTTCCTGCCGCTCGGTTTCCGCCTGCATGGCGTTCCAGAGTTCGTCGTCGTAGCCGGCGATTTTCATATCACGATTAAACATGGATGCGCTGCCTCTATGTGCGTAGCTGCCCGAAAAAGGCGCCTATTCTAGCTTATAAATGGGTGTAAAATCATCTTTCAGACATTCCGTAAAAACCGGCATGAAGCCAGCTCCCGTTTTCTCTCAATTGCTATCACCGATAGGTTTCGATACCTTACCCGGTCAATATTCGTTGGTTGCTGCCACTGGAGTCACGGTCGTCGGGCTGGGCTATCCGGGATACGCTGTGAATACGTCCCTGTAAGCTCGACAAAATCATCCCTGATTTTGACGGTCCCTGATCGCCCAGCCCGACGACCCTGGTCAGACATCCTCAGTGGCTTCGAAATACAACTCGCAAGAAGGATCCTGCCACTATGGCCCAATACGTCTACACTATGAATCGCGTCGGGAAGGTCGTTCCCCCCAAGCGCCAGATTCTCAAGGATATTTCACTGAGCTTCTTTCCCGGTGCCAAAATCGGTGTTCTCGGCCTTAATGGCTCGGGCAAGTCGACCCTTTTGCGCATTATGGCGGGAATCGACCAGGATTACATTGGCGAAGCCCGCCCGCAGCCCGGTATCAACGTAGGTTATCTGCCTCAGGAGCCGGAGCTGGAGGAAACCAAAACCGTCAAGGAAATCGTTGATGAAGCCGTTGCCAACGTTCATAACGCGCTAGCCGAGCTTGATCAGGTGTACGCGGATTATGCCGAACCGGATGCTGATTTTGATGCCCTCGCCAAGAAGCAGGGCGAACTGGAAGCAGTCATTCAGGCCACCGATGGCCATGACATTGAGCGGAAAATGGAAGTAGCGGCGGACGCACTGCGACTGCCGGCGTGGGACGCGATGGTCAAGAACCTGTCCGGTGGTGAGCGCCGCCGTGTCGCCCTGTGCCGACTGCTGCTTTCCGGCCCTGACATGCTGTTGCTGGACGAGCCGACAAACCACCTGGACGCGGAATCCGTGGCCTGGCTGGAACGATTCCTTCACGACTACACCGGCACGGTGGTCGCGATTACCCACGACCGCTACTTCCTCGACAACGTGGCCGGCTGGATTCTGGAACTGGACCGCGGTCAGGGCATCCCGTTCGAGGGCAATTACAGCCAATGGCTGGAGAACAAGGAAAAGCGCCTGGAAATGGAATCCAAGCAGGAAGCATCCCACCAGAAAGCCGTCAAGCATGAACTGGAGTGGGTTCGCAGCAACGCCAAGGGCCGTCAGTCCAAGAGCAAGGCCCGCCTGGCACGCTTCGAGGAAATGAACTCGCAAGAGTTCCAGAAGCGCAACGAAACCAACGAAATCTACATTCCGCCGGGCCCCCGCCTGGGCGACAAGGTGATTGAGGTTGACAGCATCAGCAAATCCTTCGACGACCGCCTGCTTTACGAAAATGTCTCTTTCAGTGTGCCCCCCGGCGCTATTGTGGGCATTATCGGTGGTAACGGCGCCGGCAAGTCCACCCTGTTCCGGATGATTGCCGGTCACGACCAGCCAGACTCCGGTGACATCACCGTGGGTGAGACCGTCAAGCTCGCCTATGTCGACCAGATGCGGGACCTGAATGACGACAACACGGTCTGGGAAGAGCTCAGCGATGGCAATGACATCATCAGGATCGGTAACTACGAGACTCCTTCCCGCGCTTACGTGGGGCGCTTCAACTTCAAGGGTTCTGACCAGCAGAAGCGGGTGGGCGACCTGTCCGGGGGTGAACGCAACCGCCTGCACCTGGCCAAGCTCCTGAAAGAGGGCGGCAATGTGTTGCTGCTGGACGAACCCACCAACGACCTGGATGTGGAAACCCTGCGGGCGCTGGAGGAAGCTTTACTGAATTTTCCCGGCTCCGCGCTGGTGATTTCACACGACCGCTGGTTCCTGGACCGGGTAGCCACGCATATCCTGGCGTTTGAGGATGATGGCGAGGTAGTGTACTTCGAAGGCAACTTCAGCGAGTACGATGAAGACCACCGCAAACGCAAAGGGGATTCCGCCATGGTGCCCCAGCGCATGAAGTACAAGAAGCTGGCCTGATGGCAAAAGCCAGAACCGCGTTTGTCTGCACCGAATGCGGTGCCGACTATTCCAAATGGCAGGGCCAGTGCACCGCCTGCCAGGCCTGGAACACCATCAGCGAAGTCCGCGGAGTCAGTGGCCACAACGCCAGAGGCAATCGCGGGCAGCGCTTTGAGGGGTTTGCCGGCAGCCTGTCGGAAGTCCAGAGCCTGGAGGATGTCAGCCTGGCCGAGCAGCCCCGCATCAGTTCCGGTATGCAGGAGTTTGACCGGGTGCTGGGCGGCGGGCTGGTCGAAGGCTCTGCCGTTCTTATGGGCGGTCATCCCGGCGCGGGCAAGAGCACCTTGTTATTACAGGCCGTGTGTCACCTGGCTGCCAGTGTTCCGGCGATCTATGTGACCGGTGAGGAATCCCTGCAGCAGGTCGCCATGCGGGCCAGGCGGCTGGGGCTGCCCACCAGGGACCTGAAAATGCTGTCGGAAACCAGCGTGGAGCGGGTGATTCAGGTCGCAGAGGCCGCAAAGCCAAGGATTCTGGTGGTGGACAGTATTCAGGTGATGCACGTGGCGGACTCGGAATCGGCGCCGGGCAGTGTGTCCCAGGTGCGGGAAAGCGCCGCCTATTTGACCCGGTTTGCCAAGCAGACCGGGACCATTCTGTTCCTTGTCGGCCATGTCACCAAGGATGGCAGCCTGGCGGGTCCGAAAGTACTGGAGCATATGATTGATTGTTCGATACTGCTGGAAGGCTCAAGCGACAGCCGCTACCGCACGCTTCGGGGCATCAAGAACCGGTTCGGTGCCGTTAACGAGCTGGGTGTGTTTGCCATGCTGGAACAGGGCCTGAAAGAAGTTAAGAATCCCAGTGCAATTTTTCTGAATCGTGGTGAAGAAGCTGCGCCGGGCAGTGTGGTGATGGTGGTATGGGAAGGCACCCGCCCGATGCTTGTCGAGATCCAGGCACTGGTAGATATGGCCCAGGGCGGCTATCCCCGCCGGGTTGCCGTTGGTCTGGATCAGAACAGGCTGGCAATGCTGCTGGCGGTGCTGCATCGACATGGCGGCATGCATGTGTCGGACCAGGATGTATTCGTGAACGTTGTCGGCGGGGTGAAGGTCAACGAGACCAGTGCCGACCTTGCGCTGCTGGCGGCGGTGGTTTCCTCATTCCGGGACCGGGCATTGCCGCAGGATCTGGTGATTTTTGGCGAGGTCGGGCTGTCCGGCGAAATCCGGCCGGTACCCAGTGGCCAGGAGCGGATTTACGAGGCTTCCAAGCATGGCTTTACCCGGGCTCTGGCACCCAGGGCAAATGCGCCGCGGAAGGCTATTGAAGGTATGAAGGTGATTCCTGTTGCCAAGCTGAGTGATGCACTTTCGGCTTTGGAAGAGCTTTAAAGTTTACGGCCCGGGTCTGCCAGTATAATGCATGTGCGGAGTTGGTCATGTCCTTCCAAAAAACGCTTCAAGCACATCCCTGTGAGCTTGGGCTCCGCCATCCATGGCTCCGCACATTTTTGGAAGGACATGACCAACTCCACACCCAAGCCCCGAAGATACGAACGACGAGCCGCGACCATGCCGGACACTGATCAGTCAATCAAGTGTGCAAATTCCCGCTCAAGCAGTACCTCGTCCCCCAGATTCAGCTCAACCAGCCTCTTGAGATGACTGGCAGTCTCAAGGTCGATGTACTGGCATTTGAAACCCAGCCGCCGGGCTTCGATATGGCGAAGTTCAACAGCCATAACGATGCCGGTTTCCTGGTTTTCCAGAGGAATCACGACTTCACAGGGTTGATTAAGCGGCACATCCCAGTGCTCAGGACGCTCCACCAGTATACCCTTGAGGGAAATATCCAGCACTTTGCTCGACCACACCGAATCCTGGCAGTGTAACTCGCAGTCTGCATCGAAGGATATTCTGTGAAAACGGCGGTTCTCCGGGGCCTTTCCTGGCATGAGACTGCTCCTGGCTGATGTTATCGGCCTGCGGAGTGGGTGATCCATAAAGACCGCTGGTCTTCAGGGACTATAGACCCCGCAGGTCAAACTTTCTAGCCGGAGCCAGCCGTCAGCCCTCGCGGTGGTAAGCCGGGCTCAGCTCCGTCACCGCCCGGATAAACGCCCCGGCATGTTCAGGGTCAACATCCGGCGTGATGCCGTGGCCCAGATTGAAGATGTGTCCGGGCCCGTTGCCATACCTTGCCAGGATGTCCGCCACTTCCTCGCGAATCCGCTCCGGCGGGGCAAACAGCATCGCCGGATCCATATTGCCCTGAAGGGCGACTCTGTCGCCGACGCGCCTGCGGGCTTCGCCGATGTCGGTGGTCCAGTCCAGGCCAACGGCATCGGCCCCCGAATCCGCAATGGACTCCAGCCACTGGCCACCGTTTTTGGTGAACAGTATGACGGGCACCCGGCGGCCCTCGTTCTCGCGGATCAGCCCGTCCACAATCTTCCTCATGTAACGAAGCGAGAACTCGTCGTAGGCCCAGCCAGTCAATACCCCACCCCAGGTATCGAAGATCTGAACGGCCTGGGCACCGGCGCGGATCTGGCTGTTGAGATAATCCGTCACTGCACTGGCCAGATGCTCCAGCAGGCGATGCATCGAATCAGGATCGCCGTACATCAGTTTTTTGGCCTCGCGGAAATCTTTCGACGAGCCGCCTTCAATCATGTAGGTGGCCAGGGTCCAGGGGCTTCCGGAAAATCCGATCAACGGCACAGAGCCACCGAGTGCACTCCGGATGGTCGATACCGCACTCATCACGTAATCAAGATCGGCTTCCGCCTTCAGCGTTGGCAGGGCACTGACATCAGCCGCCGACCGGATGGTGTTGCGGAATTTCGGCCCTTCGCCGGTCTCAAAATACAGCCCCAGGCCCAGGGCATCCGGAATAGTCAGTATGTCTGAAAACAGGATGGCTGCATCCAGCGGATAGCGCTCCAGAGGCTGCAAAGTGACCTCACAGGCCAGGGGCGTGTTCTTGCACAGGCTCAGAAAATCACCTGCCTTTTCCCGGGTGGCGCGGTATTCCGGCAGATACCGGCCGGCCTGGCGCATCATCCACACCGGGGTGCGGTCCACAGGTTGGCGCATCAGGGCGCGGAGAAGACGATCATTTTTCAGTTCAGTCATAAGTCAAGGTAATCCATAATGCCCTCGGCGGCCTGACGGCCTTCCCAGATTGCTGTCACTACGAGGTCAGAGCCCCGAACCATATCGCCCCCGGCGAAAATTTTTGGATTGCTGGTCTGAAACGGAAATTCAACTTCCTCCAGCGCACTGACACGACCGGATTCATCAGTGGCTATTTGCTGTTCCTCGAACCAGTCCGCCGGGTTGGGGCGGAACCCGAACGCCACCAGCACAGCATCGGCAGGTACCACTTCTTCACTGCCCGGCACCACTTCGGGACGCTGCCTGCCATTCTCATCGGGCTCGCCCAACTGGGTTCGCACCACCTTGACGCCTTCTACCTTGTCCTCGCCGATAACAGCAATTGGCTGGCGGTTGAACATGAACTTTACGCCCTCTTCTTTTGCATTCGACACTTCACGGCGCGAACCCGGCATATTGCCTTCATCACGACGATAAGCGCAGGTCACACTGGCTGCCTGCTGGCGAATCGAGGTGCGGTTGCAGTCCATTGCGGTATCACCACCGCCGAGAACCACAACGCGTTTGCCTTTCATATCGATGAAGTCTTCAGCCGCTTTTTCAAAACCCAGGCGACGATTGACGTTGGAGACCAGAAACGGAAGTGCATCATGGACACCGTCCAGATCTTCACCCGGGAAGCCGCCCTTCATATAGGTGTAAGTGCCCATGCCCATGAACACAGCGTCATAGTCTTGCAGAATATCGGCCATCGACACGTCCTTGCCCACTTCCGTGGACAGCCGGAATTCCATGCCCATTTCCTCGAAAACCTTGCGCCGGCGCGTCATCACCGATTTTTCAAGCTTGAATTCGGGAATACCAAAAGTCAGCAGACCGCCGATCTCCGGATAGATATCAAACACCACAGCCTTGACGCCGTTACGCACAAGCACGTCGGCACAGCCAAGACCGGCGGGGCCCGCGCCGATGACGGCGACTTTCTTGTCAGTCCACTCGACCGCCGACATGTCCGGTTTCCAGCCCAGTGCGAAGGCGGTATCGGTGATGTATTTCTCGACGGAACCAATGGTCACAGCTCCATAGCCATCATTCAGCGTACAGGCACCTTCGCACAGGCGATCCTGGGGACAGACCCGGCCGCAGACTTCCGGCAGCGAGTTGGTATGGTGACACAGCTCCACGGCTTTCATGATGTTGCCTTCCGACACCAGCTTGAGCCAGTTCGGAATATAGTTGTGCACCGGGCACTTCCACTCACAATAAGGATTGCCGCATTCCAGGCAGCGATGGGCCTGGGACGAGGCATCGTCCTGAGTATACTGATGATAGATTTCACCAAACTCTTTCTTGCGTTTTCTTGCCGGTACTTTCTTCGGGTCAACACGCCCGACCTCGACAAACTGGAAGTCGTTGTTCAGTCGTTCTTTCATGTAAGACGCTCTCATTCAAACTTGATTTCGACGCTCGCGCTGCGGATTATGCAGCGCTCTTGCCCTGATAGTCCCGGCAGTTACTCCGGACGGGCCCGGGTAGTGGCCAACAGGCTGCGCAGGTTGGCGGCCTTGGGCTTCACCAGCCAGAAGCGGCCGATGTAGTCGTCGAAATCCTCCAGAATATGCTCTGCCCATGCGCTGGAAGTTTCAGCAACATGTTCACGGATAACACCGCGAAGATAGTTGCGGTAGGACTCCATGTCCTCGCTTGAGATCCGCTGAATCTCGACAAGTTCGTGGTTATATTTGTCCACAAACGTGTTGTTCACGTCCAATACATAGGCGAAGCCGCCGGTCATGCCTGCACCGAAGTTATGTCCGGTGCTGCCCAGCACGGTAATAAGCCCGCCGGTCATATATTCGCAGCAGTGATCGCCTGCCCCCTCGACAACGGCGTGGGCGCCCGAGTTTCTCACGCCGAAGCGCTCACCCGCCCTGCCAGCGGCGAAGAGCTTGCCCCCGGTGGCGCCATACAGGCAGGTATTGCCGACAATTGACGTTTCCTGGGATTCGAAGCTGCTGCCGGCCGGTGGCCGCAAAACCAGCTTGCCGCCGGTCATGCCTTTACCGACATAGTCGTTGGCATCGCCTTCCAGGATCAGGTTAAGGCCACCAACATTCCAGACCCCGAAGCTCTGGCCTGCTGTGCCAGTCAGGTTGAGCGTGATCGGTGCCGACACCATGCCCTGGTTACCATGCTGATCGGCAATTTCTCCCGACAGCCGGGCACCAATGGAGCGGTCACAGTTGGTGACCCGATAGCTGAACTCGCCGCCTTTCTTGGCCGCAATTGTTTCCGCGATGTCCTGGACCATCTTTTCAGCCAGCGTACCCGGGTCAAACGGATGATTCCGCTCCACCTGACAGGTATGCGGCTTGTCTTCCGGGATATCGTCATTGGACAGCAGGCGCGACAGATCCAGCTTCTTCTGCCGGGGCGTATTGCCCGGCAGACGCTCCAGCAGATCGACACGACCTACCAGCTCCTCAAGGCTCCGGACACCGAGCTGAGCCAGCCAGCCACGGGTTTCCTGCGCGACAAAGCGGAAGAGGTTCATGGCCATTTCCACCGTCCCCTTGAAGTGCTCCTCGCGCAGATGCTCGTTCTGTGTGGCAACACCGGTGGCGCAATTATTCAGGTGGCAGACTCGCAGGTAGATACAGCCCAGCGCCACCATGGGCGTGGTACCGAACCCGAAGCTTTCTGCACCCATAATGGCGCCTTTCACAACATCCAGACCTGTCTTGATGCCACCGTCTGTCTGCAGACGGATCTTGCCGCGCAGATCGTTGGCTCGCAGTGCCTGCTGGGTCTCACACAGACCAAGCTCCCAGGGCGAGCCGGCATAGCGAATCGAGGTCAGCGGGCTGGCCGCCGTACCACCATCGTAGCCGGATACGGTAATCAGGTCGGCATAGGCTTTGGCAACGCCCGCCGCAATGGTACCAACCCCCGGTTCGGACACCAGCTTGACCGACACCAGTGCGTTCGGATTGACCTGTTTGAGGTCAAAAATCAGCTGTGCCAGATCCTCGATCGAATAGATATCATGGTGTGGTGGCGGCGAAATCAGCGTGACGCCCGGTACCGAATACCGCAAGCGTGCAATCAGCTCGTTGACTTTGCCACCGGGCAACTGACCGCCCTCGCCCGGCTTGGCACCCTGGGCGACCTTGATCTGCAGGACATCGGCACTGCGCAGGTACTCCGCGGTCACGCCAAAGCGACCCGAAGCAATCTGCTTGATCTTGGAGCGTTTATTGGTGCCGTAGCGGACCGGGTCTTCCCCGCCCTCGCCGGAATTGGATCGCCCGCCCAGGGTATTCATCGCCACCGCCAGCGCCTCGTGGGCCTCTGGTGACAGGGCCCCCAGCGACATACCGGCCGAGTCGAAGCGTGGCAGGATGCTCTCCACGGGCTCCACTGCTGACAGATCAATCGGCTTGATGTCCTTGCGGAACACCAGCAGGTCGCGAAGGGTGGCAACCGGACGCTCATTCACCAGTCCTGCGTATTCCATGTACTGGCCGTAATCGCCGCTGGTTACCGCTTGCTTGAGTTTGCCAATCACATCCGGATTGAAGGCATGGTATTCCTGGCCATGAACATATTTCAGCAGACCGCCCTGGGTAATCGGCTTGCGGGCCTTCCAGGCGGTCTTCGCCAGCTGTTCCTGATCCTGCTGGAAGTCGTAGAATCCGGCACCCTGAATACGGCTGGGGACACCGGTAAAGCAAAGATCGACCACTTCATCGGCCAGACCGATCGCTTCGAACAACTGGGCTCCACGGTAGGAAGTGATGGTGGAGATGCCCATCTTGGACAGAATCTTCAGCAGACCCTTGTTGATGCCCTTACGGTAGTTATTCTTGGCGTCGATCGGGTCGATCATGACTTCACCGGTGCGAATCAGATCGTTCAGCAACTGGAAGGCCAGATAGGGATACACGGCGGTCGCACCGAAACCGAAGAGCACAGCAAAGTGATGAGGGTCGCGGGCCCAGCCGGTTTCCACCACGATATTGGAATCACAGCGCAGCCCTTTCCTGCCCAGATGATGATGTACCGCGCCAGTCGCCATCATGGCATTGACCGGGAGTTCCCCCTCGTTGAGATCCTTGTCCGTGAGAATCACAATGACTTTGCCATCACGAACCATCTGTTCGGCTTTCTGACAGACCTGCTCGATCGCCTTTTCCAGCCCCACTTCCGGGCTGTAACCCAGTGGAACCCGGGCAACCTCAAAACCGGGCCGATCGTTATTCGCGATCCGCAGGAACTTCGCAGGCGACAGCACTGGCGTGGTCAGGATGATCCGGTCAGCATGTTCGGGAGACTCCTCGAAGACATTGCGCTCGGCCCCGATGCAGGTCTCCAGAGACATGACGATGGATTCGCGCAATGGATCGATGGCAGGGTTGGTTACCTGGGCGAACCTCTGGCGGAAATAGTCTGCAATATGGCGCACACGGCTTGAAAGCACAGCCATGGGCGTATCATCACCCATGGAACCGACGGCTTCCTGGCCGTTTTCAGCCAGCGGCCGCAGGATCTGATCCCTTTCCTCATAAGACACCATGAACATCTTCTGGTGAATCTTGAGGTCTTCCGATTTCATCAGCCTGAACTCAGGTGGTGTTTCCCGGTTCAGGGTCGCCTCAACCCGCAGCGCATTCTCCCGCAGCCACTGTTTGTATGGCTGGGCACCCTTCAGACGCTGGTCGATGTCTTTGGTATGCAGCAGTTCCCCGGACTGGGTATCAATCGCCAGTATCTGCCCGGGACCAACCCGGCCTTTGGCAACCACATCCTCAGGCTTGTAGCCGTAGGTGCCGATTTCCGAGGCCAGGGTAATGAAGTCGTCTTTGGTAATAACCCAGCGCGCCGGTCGCAGGCCATTCCGGTCCAGCATACAGACTGCGTAACGGCCGTCTGACAGTACCACGCCGGCCGGGCCATCCCAGGGCTCCATGTGCATGGAGTTATATTCATAGAAGGCACGTAACTGGGAATCCATTGTGTCCACGTTCTGCCAGGCAGGCGGAATCATCATTCTGACTGCACGAAACAGATCAACTCCCCCGGCAAGCAGAACCTCAAGCATGTTATCCATACTGGAGGAATCCGACCCCGACAGGTTTACCAGCGGCTGCAGAGTCTGCAGGTCCGGCAACGATGGCGAACTGAACTTGGCCGCACGGGCAATGGCCCAGTTGCGGTTGCCGTCAATGGTATTGATCTCGCCATTATGCGCCAGATAACGGAACGGCTGGGCCAGCGGCCACCGGGGCGCGGTGTTGGTAGAGAAGCGCTGGTGAAAGACACAGATGGCCGTCTGCAGGTCAGGGTCGCCAAGATCCTTGTAGAAATTGGCCAGATCTGCCGGCATCATCAGCCCTTTATAGGCCAGGGTGCGGTGCGAGAGGCTGCAGATATAAAATTCAGGATCGTCCACCATGTCGTTCTCGGCATGGCGACGTCCGACGAACAGACTGATCGCAAACTCCTGCTCGGTCTGTTCTGACGGCACCACAAAAACCTGTTCAATCCAGGGCAGACAATCGAGCGCCATGGGCCCCAGACAGCTTTGGTCCGTCGGAACCTTGCGCCAGCCCATGATTTCGGCGCCCTGCTCTGTCAGCCGTTTTTCCACCGCGGCACGACCCGCTTCTGCTCTGGACTCGTCAGGGCTCAGAAACACCTGACCAACCGCAAACAGGCCATCCGGCGCTCTGCCAAAGCATGCCTTGGCGGCCTTGCGCAGAAATGTATCCGGGCTCTGAATCAGCAGACCACAACCATCGCCGGTCTTCCCGTCGGCAGCGATGCCACCACGGTGGGTCATGCAGGTAAGAGACTCTATGGCAGTTTGTAACAGCTTGTGGCTGACTTCGCCTTTGATATGGGCGATCAGGCCAAAGCCACAGTTGTCCCTGAATTCACCCGGGTGATACAAGCCTGTCGTCATAACCGTTCTCTCACGTAGAAATGCCTTTCAATCAAAAAGTTAAGTTGGAAATAGCCAATCTCGGAACTTTTGACACTGAAAATCGGGGCAAATGAGTTTACACGCGTACAAATACGTACTCAAACCAATGCCTTTCAATACTAGGACGACTGGCGATCAAATACGAGCGCGACCAAGAGTTGCACCCTGCACACTCACAGAGTAGACATTCTTGTTTTTAATGCAGTTTTTTATTCTGGAGCAAGACGGTCATCAGAATCCGCTAAGATTTTTTACCCAGGGCGACTGACGCTCCAGACCACGCGGTAATTCACTGATCGCGTCCCTGGCTGCCGCTTTGGTGGCGAAATTTCCGAAAAATCCGACGTACCAGTCCTTGCCCTGACGCTTCGTTACAGTATACCGGATACTGATTGAAGATTCGTACTGCTCAATCACATTGATAACCGTCTGCTCCTGATTACCGGCAATTACCTGTATTGTCCAGCCAGTTTGGGCCACAATTTCGTCCAGAGGCATGAAGGCCTCCGGTTTCATCGGGGCAAAAGTGGGTTCTGGTTCTGGTTCTGGTTCTGGCTCTGGCTCTGGCTCTGGCTCTGGAGAAGGCTTTACGGGTTCAGGCTCTGGGCCAAACTCTGGTTCCGCCGGTAACTCCGGCTCTGGCACATACGCCCCCAACTCTTCGCCGACGCCGACCACCGGACTGTCGGGGCCGATGGTAACACTCTTGCGCACCGGCTCAGGCTTTGTGCGCACCTCCTCGCGATTTTCTGCGCGGTCTACCGACGCATCATACTGACGGGAAACCAGCCACCAGGACCCGGCCAGCACGACCAGCGCCAACGCTGGCCAGCGCGCGCTCAACACCCAGCTGAAACGGGGAGGCCGGGGTCCCCGGACCGACGCTCTGTCCAGCCAGACTGCAGGGGCGACCTGCTTCAGCCTGGCAAAGTTGCCCTGGCTCAAGCGGTGCAGTGTCGCCAGCCTGGGCGCAGACAGAAGCGCTTTCACATCACCTCCGGCGCTATGGATCCGTGGTTCGAGATAGGAAAAAATTTCAGTTTCGGACAAGGGCTGCAGATGGATCCGGAAGACAGCGTCGTTGCTGCCAGCCAGACCCGGCAAATCCGCCAGTTCACTACTGCCGCTGAAAACAAGGGCGGCCGCAGACGCCCTGTCGGCGGCCTGATAGGCACTGACCAGCAACTGCACTACATCCGCAGGGATACGCTCTGCATCGTCGATCAGCAGGACCATCCGGCGACCTTTTCCGGTGCGCGCTTCAGACCACCGGAAAAAACCGTAGACCGTATCCTCCGGGTCATCCGTGGATTCCAGGCCCCGACTGGCCATTGCTGTTAAAAGACTGGCCAGGGCCCGGGTACTGCTCAGCGAATCCGGTGGAATCTGCTTGAAATCCAGCCCGGGGGACTCGCTGCGGACAAGCTCTGCGAGCAATCGGGTTTTCCCGGCGCCGTCTTCGCCGGTCACCACGAGCGCGAGATCACCGAAGCCACAGAGATGCCTGAGGGTTTCCAGGGCATGGTGCCTGGATGCCCCGGGAAAAAACGGCTCCTCCATCGCCAGTGGATCTGCCTTGAGCCCGTACCGGGCTTCAAGCTCAGCAACCAGATCTTCACCATCAAGGCCGTTCAGGTCGTTATCGGCCGCAGTTGTAAAAGAACTCAACGTATCTGCCCCCTCAACCGGAACAGTAGGCAGTCAGAGTCTCGCCGAGACACCGGAGGTCAGCTTCGCCGGTAACCACCGCTTCACCCAGCGACCGCAGTACCACAAGCCTCAGGCTGCCATCGACATTTTTTTTATCGACGGCCATCAGCCTGAGAAAATCCTCAGGAGTCATCCCGGCGGGTGCCCGGCCGGGTAATCGTGCGCTGGCAATCAGCCGTATGGCCCGGTCCCGGTCAGCCGTTGTGATCCAGCCCTGACGCGCCGAGAGGTCGGCCGCCATCATCATTCCGGTGCCTACAGCTTCCCCGTGCAGAACCTTGCCGTAACCTGCGAAGGTCTCAATAGCATGACCAAAGGTATGCCCGAGGTTGAGAATCGCCCTCAGTCCACCTTCCCGTTCATCCAGCGCAACCACTTCGGCCTTGCAGGCGCAGGAGCGATAGATAGCTTCCGCCAGTGCGGCCTGATCAAGATCGAGCAAAGCCGGAATATTGGCTTCCAGCCAGGCCAGGAACTCTGGTGCGCGGATCAGACCATACTTTATAACCTCGGCAAGCCCCGCAGAAACCTCACGCGCGGGCAGCGATTTCAGGCTCTCCGTGTCAATCAGCACCATTTGTGGCTGATGGAAAGCACCAATCATATTCTTGCCCAGAGGATGATTGATTCCGGTTTTGCCACCAACGGAGGAATCCACCTGTGACAACAGGGTGGTCGGGATCTGGATAAAGGCAACGCCACGCTGGTAGCAAGCGGCCGCAAAACCCGCCGTGTCTCCGACGACACCGCCACCCAGAGCTACCAGTGTGGTCTGACGAGAGTGGCGCTGCTGCAGAAGAGCATCGAAGATCAGGTTCAGGGTCTGCCAGTGCTTGTATTGCTCTCCGTCTGGCAGAACCACGGTATCCACCTGTTTTCCGGGAAAGCAGGCACGTGCGGACTCCAGGTAGAGCGGCGCAACCGTTTCGTTGGTCACAATCATGACCTGCGAGCCCGCGACCCAGGCAGACAGATCCGAGTTTGCCAATAACTGCCGGCCAATGACAATCGGGTAGCTGCGGTCACCCAGATCAACATTCAGCTCTTTAACCGTGTCACGCATGTTTACTGCCCTCTTTACCAACCTTTCTTACTTGCCTGGGAGATTTTGGGTCCATGCGGTTGACCAGTTGGCGGACCACCAGGCGCGGGCTCTTTCGGTCGGTGAACATCACAATATCGGCCAGTCTGGTATAAAGCGGATCTCTTAACGCAAACAGCCGCCGAAGCACGGCTTCGGGATCATCGCTCTGGAGAAGCGGGCGATTCCTGTCTTTGCGGGTTCGTTCCACCTGCTGCTCAACGGATGTTTTGAGGTAAACAACCAGGGCGTCCCGCTTGAGGTGCGCGTGATTTTCCTCCCGCATCACGGCACCGCCGCCCGTGGCCAGAACAGTCTGTGACTGGCCGGAAAGCTCGCTCAGGATGGCCGTCTCACGGTGTCGGAAACCTTCCTCGCCTTCCACATCAAAAATCCAGGGAATGTCTGCACCACATCGCTCTTCAATGATTCTGTCCGAATCCATGAAACGATAGCCCAGCTCCCTGGCCAGCATCCGGCCAATGGTGCTTTTGCCAGCCCCCATCGGACCGACCAGGACAACTCGTTTGGGCAAAGACATAAATTCCGCCTAGGTGTATTCAGCCGGGTGAGAATATCACAGGGCAGGTCTTTCCATAAGTTTCTGCAAATAAGTGACAAAAAAACCGCCGTAAAGACGGCGGTTTTTTTGTTCTGGCGACCGGCTACTGGATCAGGTCGCTCTTGACTATCTTCGGAGTGATAAAGATCAACAACTCGCTGCGCTCGTCAATATGCTCTGTGCGCCTGAACAAACGCCCGATATACGGAATATCGCCAAGGAAAGGCGTTTTGGTCGTTGTGGTTGCCACTTCAGACTGGAAAATGCCACCCAGCACAACCGTCTCGCCATTACCAACCAGTACCTGGGTAGTGACCGAATTGGTATTGATGGACGGAATACCGGCAGTCACTTCGCCACGGGAATCCTGGTTGATAACCAGATCCATGATGATTTTGTCGTCCGGGGTAATCTGCGGCGTCACCTCAAGAGAAAGCGCAGCTTCCTTGAATGAGACCGAGGTTGCACCGCTTGACGATGCTTCCTGGTAGGGAATTTCCTCACCGGACTTGATCGACGCAGTCTGGCGATCAGCCGTCACAACTCTGGGCTGGGAGACAACCTCTGCCTGACCATCGCTTTCCAGCGCGGACAACTCAAGATCGACCAGAAAATCATCACTGCCCCAACCGAGCGCAAAGGACGATGCACCCTGGGCGCTTACACCAAGATCGACCGCCAGTGCTCCGGGAAATGTGGTCTCGAACCCGACACCCGGCGCAGAGGAATCACGACCATCCTGAACCCCGTCAAGGGAGCCACCGACGGAAATGACACTGCCGTCTCCGTTGATATCGTACGCGGCGCCGCCCCAGCGAACACCAATATCTTCAGCCACATTGGTCTGGGCCCGGACAATCCTGGCTTCAATCGAGACCTGCCGCACCGGTACGTCCCAGGTTGTAACCAGGCGACGGATCTCGGTCAGTTTTTCCGAAGTCTCCCGAACACTGATGGTATTGGTGCGCGCATCAGAGGACACGAAGCCCCTGGAGGAAATGAGCTCTGAATCCGCCTGAATCAGCGCAACCACATCGGCCGCTTTGGCATAGTTCACCTGAATGATGTCCAGGCGAACCGGCGCCAGTTCGGCGATCTGCTTGTTGGTCTCAATCTCGAGTCTTTCCCGCGCCGCGATTTCATCAGCCGGAGCAACAAGCAACACATTGCCGATCTGGCGCTTGTCCAGGCCCTTGGTTTTGAGGATCAGATCAAGCGCCTGGTCCCAGGGAACATTCTGCAGGCGCAGGGTAATGCTGCCGGTGACAGTATCGCTGGCAACCAGATTCAATCCGGTAAAGTCGGCAATCAGCTGCAGTACCGAACGCACCTCAATATCCTGGAAGTTCAGGGAAAGTTTGTCGCCGGTGTAAGGGAACTTGTCCTCGCGACGTGACTCCGCCTCCTGCTCCGTCAGCCTCTCAACGCTGACGGTAAATTCACTTCCTGACTGGTAGGCAATGTAGTCATAGTTACCCTCCGGCCGGATCTCGACAATGGCGCTGCCATCCTCTGTAAACGTATCAATGCGGGTTACCGGCGTTGCGAAATCGGTGACGTCCAGCCGGCGACGCAGGTTTTCAGGCACAGTCAGGCTGTCCATTGTCAGCCGGATCTTGCCGCCCAGTTCCGACAGGTCCACCGGCGCATTCGCCCGACCAAGATCAACGATGATCCGACCCTCGCCGTCTTTGCCGCGGCGAAAATCAACACCGGCCAGCTGGTCTGATGCAGCGGAAGAGCTGGTGCTATTGTCTGCGGCGCTGGTGGCAGTTGCAGACGGCGAAGAGGCGACCGACGGCGAACCACCTGCGCCAATCGTCATCACCAGGCTGTTCTGGTTACGAACCGTCTGGTAAGGCACCAGTTCAGCCAGATTGAAGATCAGACGGGTACGGTCATTGGTCTCGACAACGGTCATGCTCTGGGCGTTGCCGGAACCCAGGGAAATATTTCTCGAACTGAGCCCGCTGGTGGTATCCCGCAGATCCACCGCAATACGGGCAGGGCGCTCTATGGTGTATCCCGTTGGCTCAGGTGGCATGCCATCGAAAGACAGGACCACTTCTACCCTGTCGCCGGACAGCGACGAAAACGACACGTCTTCCAACGTGACCGCCTTGGCCAGGCCCGACAACAACCCAAGAGCAATAACGCTGACGTATACATTGAGTTTTCTAAACATCGCTAGCCTCGACCCTAAGCTTTTTTGTTCATGCATGTTTCTTTGAGTATTCATTGATATGTCGCCCCTCAGCCTTCTGCGCCACCGTCCAGCGTCAGCGAACGCGGACGCTCTACCCATCCGCCACGACCATTCGGAACGATCTCGATCAACTCTATCCGGGTTTCATTGACACCAATAATACGACCGTAATTCTGACCCATATAATTGCCGGTTCTGACCCGATGAATACCGCCAGCGTTATCTCTGATCAACGCAAACAGATTGTCTGATTCCCCACTGAGGGTGCCAACCATGGTGAGTTCTTTCAGTCCGAAATTCTCAAGCACTTCTTTTGGACGATCCAGATCCGGCTCCACGTTACTGGTCGGTTCTTCGTCCATCATTGTCAACTGGACGTCAACCGGTGGCTCAAAAGGCGACCGGCGGTCGGCTGCCGAATAGGTAAAGGCCTCGTAGGATTTGAATTCCGGCAGAGGTTCAACAAATCCCCTCGGCTTTGCCCGGGTTTCCGTCATGAACTGGTCGAGATCGGAAAATCCGCTGTCCTGGGAACACGCCGTCAGCAACACCACCAGACCAATTCCAGAACAGGCTTTCACTGCATGCTTCAGACCCATGCTCACTCCCCTGCCCGGTATCGATAAGTACGCGCGAGAACCTGCATATCCAGGCGTTCGCCATCACCGCCAAGCGGAGCAATGGTCAAATCATGCAGCGTCACAATCCGCGGCAACCCGGCCACACTGCTGACGAAGCTTGCCAGCTCATGGTAGGAGCCGGTCACACGGATATTAATGGGAAGCTCGGAATAGAAATCCCGCTGACGCTCAGCCTGAAGCTTGATTTCCCTGAGATCCAGCCCGCTGCCACGGGCCGTGTTGGTGATATCTTCAAGCAGTCCGGGCACTTCTGTCTCGCTCGGCAGCTGACGCACCAGTGCACCGAAAGTATCTTCCATTTCCACCATCTGAGCCTTGAAAACTTCCAGGTTAGCGGCCTGATAGGCCTTGCTTTCATACCGCTCGCGAAGCTGTTGTTCCTCTCGCTCCACTCTTTCCAGCTGGGCGTACTGATCCTTGATGAAGAACCAGTAGCCACCACCGAGAATCAGGCCGAAAACAAGCAGCGCGACGACCGCCTTGACCGGGCCCGGCCAGATCCCGGCATTGTTGATGTCGAGATCGTTGATATCAAATTCGTTGAGCTTTTTCATCGAGTCCGCGAGGCTCATTATTCATCCTCCTTTTCGGGCTCTGGCGTTTTCTGTTCAACGGTCAGATTGAACTGACTGTAGCCTGCCCTGCGGTTTTCGGCAGACGCCACATTCGACAGGTTGGGCTGTGTAAACCAGTCTGACTCTTCGAAACGACGCATGAGCGAGGCAATTCTGCTATTCGATTCCGACATGCCAACGATACTCAACCGATCAGAACGCTTGGTAAGCTCGGTGTAGTAAAGGCCATCCGGCAGCGTCCTTACCAGCTCGTCGAAAACCCGGACAATGACCGGTCGTTTACCCTGCAGATCCTGGATAACGGTCATGCGCGCAAGCAGCTCGTCGCGCTTGCGCTTGAGACTCTCGATTTCCTTGATCTGCTGGTCCAGCTGTTTTGTCGCGGTCTGAATATAGGAATTGCGCGATTCCTGATAGGCGATCCGGCCATCCATATCGGTTTTCCAGAGAAAGGCAAGACCGCCCGCTATAATAGCGGCGCCGAGAATCATGACGACGAACTGTTTCTGCTTTTCGGCCCTTAGCTCTTCGCGCCAGGGTCTGAGGTTAATCTTTGCCATCAGTCAAAGCTCCTCATTGCCAGACCGCACGCAATCATCAGCGATGGGGCATCGTTACTGAGGGACGAGGCATTAACACGGGACCCTATTGACATTTCCGCAAACGGGTTCGCCACCAGTGTCGGCGTACCTGTCTTTTCCTCAACCATTTCCGTAAGCCCCAGAATGGAGGCCGCACCACCGGCGAGCACAACATAATCCACCGCGTTGTACTGGCTCGCACCGAAGAAGAACTGCAATGCCCGCGCAACCTGCTGGACTACCGCTTCCCGGAATGGATTCAATACTTCCGACTCGTAATCGTCGGGAAGACCGCCCTGCTTTTTCGCCAGACCGGCTTCTTCCAGAGACAGACCATAGCGGCGCTGGATTTCTTCGGTCAGCTGTTTGCCGCCAAAAATCTGTTCGCGGGTGTACACCGTTCTGCCTTCGGAGAGAACGCTCAGCGTGGTCATGGTCGCACCGATATCGACAATGGCGACCACCAGTTCCTCACCCTGGGAATCCAGTTGTGGCTCGATCAGGGCATAGGCACGTTCAAGGGCGTAAGCCTCGACATCGACCACCTTGGAGGAGAGGGAGGCGATCTCCAACGCATCTTCGCGGATGTCGACGTTTTCCTTGCGGCAGGCAGCCAGCAATACATCCACCTGATCGGGGTTGGTGTCGGACGGGCCCTGCACTTCAAAGTCAATCGCCACTTCATCCAGCGGATAAGGAATGTACTGGTCCGCTTCCATGGTAATCTGGTCTTCCATTTCAAATTCGTTAAGGCCGCGGTCCATCTGGATCACTTTGGTGATTACCGCTGAACCGGAGACGGCTACTGCAACCTGCTTGACACCGGTGCGGGCCTTGGACGCAACCCGTTTGAGGACTTCTCCGACCGCTTCGACGTCAGTGATATTCTTCTCGACAACAGCATTGGCCGGCAAGGGCTCTACCGCGTAGCTTTCAACCTTGTAGCGGTTACCCTGCTTAGATAACTCCAGGAGCTTTACCGAGCTGGAACTGATATCCAAACCGAGGACCGCACTGGATTTTTTTCCTGACAATCCGAACACTGGCTCACCCTATAACTGGTTAGACGCACCGGGTCATGATTGGTTTGTTAAAACCGCTTCATATGTATTTTTTATTTAAGAGAATTTCTTTATCTTTCCGTCTACAATGCCATTTCTTCTTTAATCGTGGAAATTGCTGCCTGGAAGCGTCTTTTCGTTCCTAAAGCAATTTCTCAGATGATAGACCTATATCCAACAGTTGTCAGAAAAAAATGTCTCATTTGTTGCGCACATCACGCCTCTTTGCCTGGTTCTTTGTCGTCGGTCTCAGTATAGCGACTCTTATTGCTTCCGGATTCTATCTCTACCTTCGGCCCGGCTTACCCGCCGTCGAGCAACTTCTGGATATCAGACTTCAGACTCCGTTGCGGGTCTTCAGCGCAGACGACAGATTAATAGCAGAATTCGGTGAAAAGAGAAGGGCACCAGTCACAATAGAACAGATCCCTACAATTCAGTTACATGCCTTTCTGGCGGCGGAAGATGCCCGTTTTTATGAGCACTTCGGGGTCGACATAAGAGGCCTGATGCGGGCTGCAATTGAACTGGTCTCCACTGGCGAGATTCAGTCCGGCGGCAGTACCATCACAATGCAGGTTGCAAAAAATTACTTTTTGTCACGCGACAGGACGTTTATTCGCAAGTTCAACGAGATACTTCTTGCTCTTCAGATCGAACGTGAACTGGATAAAAATCGCATTCTGGAGCTTTATCTGAACAAGATTTATCTGGGTAACCGGGCCTACGGAATCGAGGCCGCGGCCCAGGTTTACTACAACAAACCAGTTGCCGAACTTTCCCTTGCCCAGATGGCCATGCTGGCGGGATTGCCAAAAGCACCCTCGGCCTACAACCCGATTGCCAACCCCGTGCGCGCAGGCATCCGTCGGGACTGGATCCTCAGTCGCATGCGCGACCTGGGTTACATCACCGATAGCGCCTACGAACTGGCATCCAGTGCACCGATTACAGCCAGCTACAATGCTCCATCTACCGAAGTGGACGCAGACCATGTGGCCGAAATGGCACGCAACGAAATGGTCAGCCGGTATGGCGACGCCACCTACACCGACGGTTACAGCGTCACCTTGACTGTTAACAGTCGCAAACAGCAGGAAGCTACGGAAGCACTCCGGGCAGGCCTTGAGGCCTATGACCAGCGCCATGGTTTCCGCGGCCCTATCGGCCAGGTATCCGGCGAAGCTCTGGCACCGGATAATCTGCCGGGACTTATGGCCGGCTATCCCATGGTAGCCAGCCTGATCCCTGCCGTGGTCACAGCCGTGCGGGACGAGGACATGGTCGCGGACGTCTATGCGCGGACTCTGGGTCAGGCCGTGATTCCTTTCGGGACCATGACCTGGGCTCGCCGCCACAAGACAGAAGACCTTATGGGGCCGGAGCCGGAACAACCGTCCGATGTACTCGGCGTCGGTGATATTGTTTATGTGAAGACCATTGAGACTCAGGACCCCGGGTCACAGCCAGAACCCGCTCAGGACCAGACTCCCGGCCCGGAGCCGAAGCTGGAACTTGCGCTATCGCAGGTTCCCAAGGCTCAGGGCGCGCTGATCTCGCTGAAAGCAAAAACCGGAGCCGTTGAAGCACTGGCCGGCGGCTACAGCTTCAGCCAGACCAAATATAACCGCGCCACCCAGGCCCGTCGTCAGCCGGGCTCAACGTTCAAACCGTTTCTTTATCTGAGCGCGCTCGAAAAAGGCAAAACCCCCGCCACCATCTATAATGACGCGCCCATTGTGTTCGATGACTCCGAGCTGGAAACCGCCTGGCGGCCGCAGAACTCTTCCGGCCAGTTTTACGGCCCAACCCGCCTGAGAGAAGCACTTTACCGCTCCCGCAACCTGGTATCCATTCGCCTTCTGCGCGACCTGGGCATTCAGTCAACCATAGATTATCTTGACCAGTTGGGTATTCCCACCCAGAACATGCAGAAGGATCTTTCCCTGTCATTAGGGAGTGGCCTGCTGACACCCATGGACCTGGCAAGAGGCTTTGCGGTAATCGCCAACGGGGGTTATGACGTTCAGCCCTACTTCATCAAACGGATTACCGACGTTAATGGCGAGGAGCTTTACACCGCGCCGAAAACGATTCTGTGTGACACCGACTGCGCTCAGGAACAGACGACCGGAAACACTGAAAATACCGGAAACAACGAAGAGCCGCAGACCAGGCTGGCACCGCGACTGGCAGATGAACGCGCGGTCTACATCCTCCATTCCATGATGCGGGACGTTATTCGCCTGGGCACTGGCCGCCGAGCGCTGGCGCTGGGCCGCGATGACATCAGCGGCAAAACCGGCACCACCAATGAACAGCGCGACACCTGGTTCGGCGGTTTCAATCACGATATCGCAACAACCGTGTGGGTCGGCTTTGACCAGCCCGCGCCACTGGGCCGCGGCGAATTTGGTGCCAGTACCGCACTGCCGATCTGGCTTGATTACATGGAAGTGGCACTGAAAGATCAACCTTCGTCATTGATGCCCCGCCCGAACGGCATCGTCAACGTCCGTATTGATCCGGATACGGGCAAGCGCGCAAG
>NZ_DATFKH010000140.1:0-1678 GCF_035268745.1 Marinobacter sp. | reverse complement strand
CGCGGCTTCGGTCTGGCTGCGGTCAACACCGATAATGGCAGCGCGGATGGATTCGGCCATGTAGGCGGAAAAGTGCATGGTCAGGCCCATGATGGTCGCCGTAATGCCGTCTATCACCGTCAGTGCGCTGACCAGCTGCGGAAGCCCGTAATAGAACAGGAACAGCTGTACCAGCAGAGGCGTGCCCCTGAAGAAAGAAATAAACACGATGGTCAGCTGGTTAAGAACCGGTATGCGAAGTACCCGGACCACGGCAAACAGGCAGGCAAGGATCAGGGCAAGCACCATGCCCACGCCGGCCAGTTGCAGGGTGAGCGGCAGGTACCTGAGCAATACCGGTACCAGTCCAAGCATGTATTCGACGTTCAGCACGTCCATAGCGAATCAGACCTTGGTGTGCCCCTCAGGGCCGGGTGATATCGGTGCCGAACCACTTCTCGGAAATGGCGGCCAGGGTTCCTTTATCCCGCAGGGTTGCCAGTGCCTTGTTGAACTCCTCCCGGAGGGCGCGGCCGGCTTCGGTGTCGCGGAATGGATAGGCATTGATGATCCGGGAGAAGGGTGAGCCCGCCAACTCCAGTGGCAACGGTTTCTCCTTGATGATCTGGCTGGCGCTGACACGGTCCATAACGAACGCATCCACACGACCCAGCGCAGTATCGCGCTCCAGATTGCTCTCGTAGGTCTTGATATTGATCTGATCAGCGTAGGGAAGCTCCCGCAGCAGGGCTTCGAAGTTGGAACCCAGGTTTACGGCAACGGTTTTTCCTTTCAGGTCTTCCACACTTTCTACCTCGGTGTTGCCTTCTTTGGTCACCACCTGGGCGCCGTCGTATACGTAGGGATCACTGAAAATATAGGCCTTTTGCCGGTCTTCAGTAATGGTGATCTGGTTGGCAACGGTGTCGATACGCCCCGATTCGAGCATACCGAACAGGCCAGAGAAGTTGGCGGTTTCGTATTTGATGTCTCGCCCCATCTCTTTGCCCAGCGCGTTCATGACTTCCACGTCGAAGCCTTTGAGCTCATCCTGTTCCACGAAGGTAAACGGGAAATACTGGCCGGACATTCCGACTCTGATCGGGTTTTCCTGAGCGAGCACTGGAGCACTTGCGAGCAGGGAAAATAACAGTAACGTATTGATCAATAGCGCTTTCATAAAACCTCCTTTGAAGGTGTATCTTACCTTAAGGATAGTCAGGGGTGAAAATTGGGCAATGATGCCCCTCACCTGTCATCGTGCCAGGAACCGGGCATCAGCGCTGGCGCGTTCATCACCGGGATGCGGATCCGGGCAAAGCCCGGGACCATTCCGTGAACTGACCCAAGAGTATTGTTGGCAAAATTCAGCATCTGGTTTACGGTTTAATGAACTAGTGTCCCACCCTGCCCACAAGGCAGACATACTCAACAACACAGTACGCTTTCGAATCTGACAGCCCGGAGGCAATGCTGAGTAGCCAGGATGTAACCCATGCGTCTGAGTCAGTTTATCGAAGCCAAGATGGAGGATATTCTTGCGATCTGGGAGCACGACGCCCGGGAAAGCCTGTCGAAACATCACCTGTCCCGCGAGGAAATTCGCGACCACGTGGAGAATATACTCCTCGGTATTGCCGCCAAAATCGATCACGGTGACGATGTTCGCGAAGAGCTTTCAGAGTTCAATGCCGATCAG
>NZ_DATFKH010000139.1:0-35874 GCF_035268745.1 Marinobacter sp. | reverse complement strand
GTCGGCGAAGTCCATCGCGGTGACTGAATACCGTCACGATGAGCGGGGCCTTGCCCCGCTCTGACTTCCACATGGAATCGGAGCGACAAACGGCAATGATAAACGCAAAGCTTCACAGAAAATGGCAACTGCCGGTACGCTGGTTTGCACTGGGACTGCTGCTGGTAATTGCCCTGTTCGGAGCCAGCCCGTCAGGGCTGGCTGCCGAGGGTGATGAAGCAGAACCGGAATACTCCCGCGATGGCGCAGACGCCTGTCTGCGCTGTCACGATGAGGACAGCGACTTTCCGGTACTGTCGATTCTGAAAACCCCCCACGCAGTTGCTGCAGATTCACGGACACCGTTCGCCCAGAAATCCTGCGAGTCCTGCCATGGCCCCGGCGCGGATCATGCCAAGCGGGTACGCTTTGGCCAGGAACGGCCGCCGATCCCGGCCTTTGGCAAGAACGCCATGTGGTCCGAGGAGAAACAGAACGGAATCTGCCTGGACTGTCACCAGCGTGATCAACAGATGCACTGGCAGGGAGGAACCCACCAACGCTCGGAAGTCGCGTGCGCAGACTGTCATAAGGTTCACGTGACTGAAGACCCGGTAACGGTAGCCAAGGAAGAGGCCAGGGTCTGTTACGACTGCCACCGGAACATTCAGTCCGAGGCCCACCAGATGTCATCCCATCCGATGAAGTTTGGTGAGATAGCCTGTTCTGACTGCCATGAGCCCCACGGTTCCCTGAACGAGGCCATGCTCAAGGAAATGACCTCCAACGACACCTGCTACGGCTGTCACGCGGAGAAACGCGGGCCTTTCCTCTGGGAGCACGCCCCGGTGGCGGATGACTGCACCAGCTGTCACCAGCCCCATGGCTCGAACCAGCCAGCACTGCTGACCCAGCGGCCACCGCTGCTGTGCCAGCAATGTCACTCCAGAGCGGGCCATCCCAGCATTGCCCAGACCCCGGACGGTTTACCCGCCGGAAACTCCTCGGGCTTCCTGCTCGGCGGTAGCTGCCTGAACTGCCACTCCCAGGTGCATGGTTCCAATCACCCCTCCGGGGCGAACCTGAGTCGTTAACGCATTGAGAAAGGAGAACAGTGCCATGCCTGCACCCAAGAAACGATGGACCGGTTCCCTGTATCTGGCGCTACTCGCCGGTGCCTCAGGTGTCTGGGCTCAAGGTGGAACGGAACCGCAGACCTGTGAGGGTTGCGACTTCGACTGGGGCACCCGGGGTTATCTGGAGCTCGGCCTGCTGGCGGCGGATAACGAGGATGTTGGTTATACAGGCTACAAGGGCCTGGACGATAACGGCTTCTACGCCAATGGCGGCGCCGTTGTCCGCTCCCGTAGCGAAACCGGGGACTACTGGTCTCTCAAAGCCGAAGACCTTGGTGTTGAGTCCCGTCGTGCAGGCCTGGAAGCCGGACACCAGGGAAGTTACCGCTACTTTCTCGACTATCGGGAACTGACCAGCGGCTATGACAGCAGCGCGGCCACGCCTTTCTCTGGTGTTGGCAGCGCCAACCTGACGCTGCCCAACAATTGGGTGCGGTCCAGCAGTACCGGCGGAATGACCGAGCTGGATGGTGCGCTGCGGAACATCACCCTGGAACTGAAGCGCAAAACCCTCGCTACCGGTTTCCAGTTCCTGCAGGGAGAGCACTGGGACTACAACTTCCAGTATACCGGGGATGAGCGGGACGGTACCCGGCAGAAAGGCGGCAGCTTCATATTCAACTCCGCTCTGCTGGCCGAGCCGGTGGAAGATATCACCCATCGATTCGATCTCTCGGTGGGTTACCTGGAAGACCTGTGGCAGGTGCGTCTGGCCTACCATGGCTCCTTCTACCGTAATGACCGCGAGCCGCTGGTGTGGGACAACCCCTTCTCCGACTTTAACGGCGAAGACCGCGGCAGGCTGGCGGCGGCACCTGATAACCAGTTCCATCGCCTGACCCTGTCGGGGGCCTACCGGCCCTGGAGCTGGCTACAGAGTTCCGGCCAGCTGGCTATCGGTCGGATGAGCCAGGATGAGACGTTTATACCCGCCACCATCAATGGCAACCTCGCCGCCGTTACGCTGCCGCGGGACAATCTGGACGCCGAGGTGGATACCCTCAATGCCCGGTTGCGTCTGGTCGGTGTGGTCGGCCGCCGGCTGACCCTCAATGCGGAAGGCTTCTACGACGAAAGGGATAACAAAACACCGGTGGAGGCCTACCAGCAGGTCAGTACCGATGTTTTTCTTGCCGGTTTACAGGAGAATCGCCCCTACAGCTTCGAGAAAAGCGGAGGCGAATTCAGTGCAGATTACCGCCTGATGAGGCGCACGACCCTGACCGGTGGCTACGGCCGCGAGCGCAAGGAGCAAACCCTTCAGGAAGTGGATGCAACCAATACGGACTCGGTATTTGCCCAGCTCCGCACCCGCGCCTGGGAGCATGCGGATCTGCGCCTGCGTCTGGAGCATGAAGACCGCGATATCGATGGCGAGTACGAGCCACTGGGGCTCGTTCCGGGGGAAAATCCGCTGTTGCGCAAGTACAATCTTGCTGATCGCGAACGGGATAAAGCTGGCCTTCGGGTCAACCTCTATCCCACAGATGCTGTCAGCGTTGGCATGCAGGCGGAATATGCCCGGGATGACTACCACAACTCCGGGATCGGTCTGACCGAATCCAAGGACCGGCTCTATTCCGCTGACGTAACCTGGTCACCGACCCATAATCTCAACAGTTATGTGTACCTGACCCGGCAGGTCATCAGCTCAGATATCGCCGGCAGCAACAATTTCGCCGGTCCCGACTGGTTTGCGGATTACAAGGACACGGTTCGCACCTTTGGCGGTGGCGTCCAGGCGAATGGCGTTGTGCCGGACCTGGATATGGGTCTGGATCTGAATTTTACCCGCTCCGAGGGTGACATCGGCATCCGCACCAGCACTTCGGAACAGGCATTCCCCGACCTGACAGCGGACCGGATCAGCCTGCAGCTGTATGGTGAATACGCCTACTCAGAGCGCTGGTCGTTCCGGCTCGACTATCTGGTGGAAAGCTATGATCAGGACGACTTTGCCATTGACGGGGTAGCGCCGGACACCATCAACAGTGTACTGACTCTTGGCCGTGAGAGCCCTGATTACCTGGTCCATGTGGTCGGCATTTCAACCAGATACCATTTCTGAACTTACGGCGATGAACGGGACTTGACAGACTCGCGCCGGGGCGATTGACTGAATCAGAAGATGGGCACCATCCCGGTGTGCCGCCGGTTTGGGGAAAGCACAATGCGCAAGTTGAATCGGGCATTCTGGTTTGGTCTCTCGATTGTTATTCTAAGCGCCTGTAGCCACCCACAAACGCGATACCTGAGCGCTACCAGCGCCGACAGCAACACGCTCTCGGACGCCAGTCTCCAACTCAACGCGTCTGCGCCCCCGCTCAATGTCGCCGAAGCAGTGGTTATGAGCGACAACGACGATTCGTTCGAGCACAAACTGCGTATGGTCCGCAGCGCTGACAGGCGCATCGACCTGGCCTATTACATCTTCGCCGACGACTACACTTCATCCGCTCTGAGCCGCGCGCTGATCAAGGCAGCGCAGCGCGGCGTGGCCGTTCGTATGCTGCTGGACTACCACGCAAACTATCAACATCTGGACCTGCTTTCGATGATGGAAGAGCAGGGCAACAGTGGCTCGGGAAGTCTGCAGGTGCGGCTGTACAATCGTCCAACCAGCAACATCGTAAAGGATGCGGTGTACCTGACCATGGGTTGCGGCGAGGTACGTCCGGAGGGACAGACGGCGGGTTGTGCCGAGGCCAAGTTCGCCGAAATCGAACGCTTGTTCGCCGATGAGCAAATAAACGGTACCGCCGCGGCGAAGCAGAACATTTCCAATCTTGATATCGGTAATTCCGGGCTCTTTCTTTCCGGACTCTATGGCAAGAACCCCAATCTGATGGCAATGGCGGTCTCGCAGGGGCAGAACATCGACATGACGGCAGTCCAGCAGGGGGCAGGGCAGTCCAGCAGCGAGAACGTGGAACAGCTCAGGCAACTGGGCAGAATCTACTGGCAGTCGCGTTTCGGCGCCGGCGTCGACCGTCTCGCAGGCAAGATCAAGCTCGGACTTGCCGGTTTGTTCTTCGGCGAGCAGATCGATCCTGTGTTCGACACCTTCACCGCCTATCTTCCCGCCGAACGACAAACAGATGCCGACGCCGCTCGCCGCGACTGGCGCTACCTGACCGAATTTCTGCACCACAAGTTTCTGCTGACAGACGAGGATGAACTGATGCTCGGCGGGCGCAATGTGGAGGACTCATACCACATGGCACCAAATCCGCTGACCAAAAAGTACGTTTTCATGGACACAGATGTGGCGCTGGCACTGCACGGCGGCGGCGATGCTCTGACCCGTTCGTTCGACCGTCTGTGGAGTTTCCGGACCATGGTCGCCGATCTGGCCGAGGTGCGCAGGCATGCGCCGAATGATTTTCTTGTCGCCAATGCAGCCGCCTCTGCCGCGTGCGCGGATCAGGAAGCCGACCGGAGCCGACATGCCGCCTGCCACCAGCAGGCGCTGGCGCAGGCGATCGGGCGCAGCCTGGCCGAGCGGATGGAGCAGCAGTACGCGCACATGATGCGCAATGCGGCCGTTTACGATCAGCGAACAGCGCCGGCGCGAGATGATCGTGGGCCGGTATTCAGGGTCGATGCCGGCGCCGACATCTACTATCTGGAGAACCTGCCCTGGTACCTGGCGTCCGAAGATGCACAGCCGGCACGCGGCTATGGTGCTATCAATACACTGGAAGGCGAGTACGGCAAGCATATCCACGCCGCCTGGCTGGCGGCAATGCGTAACGTCTGCGCCGAAGCGAGCGCTGCCAGTCCGCAGCAGGTGCTGATGCACAACGCCTACTTTTTCCTGCCGTCAAACATCATGCGACAACTGGCTGCCATGGTCGATGGCTCTCTGGATTGCCGCCACGTCACCATCAGGGTGCTGACCAACTCGATAGAGACGACCGACCTGAATGTCGTCAACGTTGCGGCACGACATGCGATCAAGGCCTTTGCCGAGTACAACGAACAAGCCCGCGATCCGGAGCGTGCGGCCACGGTGTCGTACCATGAATACCTTCGTCCGGCGGGTGCCTTGCCCGGGTCGGCACAACAGTCCCTGCACAGCAAGGTGATGGTATTCGGCCGCGACATCTACATCGGCTCCAGCAACGCTGATGTGCGCAGTTACATGATGGACAGCAACAACGGACTGTTCATTCGCAATGCACCCGGGCTGGTGGCTGAATACACTGCCTGGGCCGAATGGCTGATCGCCAGCCCCGACCGTACCGTCAATGTCACCGACTATTTCCGTAATACGTCGCGGGCGCAGATGCTGGAAGAGGATCTGGCGACCCAGCAGCAGCTGCTGGCGAAATATCGCGCCGAGCGCTGGATAGACGATGATTCAGAAGTAGCAAAAATGCAGGCGGCGCTGGTGCGTACGCTGGATGCCGCCTACACCCTGAGCGCCGGCAGTCTCGGCCCCGGAAGACGCGCGCGGCAGCAGCAGAAACGCTTCAATGAGCTGTTCAAGGGCATCTGAACCGCTGGCTCGCCGGGCGGGCCGTTGCACGCTATTGATTGCTACAACCGATCCTTCCCAAGGGTTTGCCCTTATACTTTGGTCTCGATTCACCACCAAAGTCGCAGTGTCGCCCATCGACAATTGACTCCCATCCCAATAGATTTGCGAAGGCTCGAAGAATAACCCGAAAAATCGTAGGGTCTTGTCGGCACATCCAGACTGTGCGCTCAAAACAAAAATAATAGCGGCGGAACGCAGGACGAAGTTCCGAAACCCTTATAAATCTCGCTATTACATAGGATTGACTATGGCTTTACTTGAGCGCAAGTACGGAGACGTGCATCCCTACTGGCCTGCCGGCCCCTTCAAGATTCGCCTGCCTTTTATCCACTACCGGTGGGAAATGGCGGAGACCATCCAGGCCCTGATCATGTTCGTGGTCGGCATGGCCATGATTCCGCTGCTGGAAAAATATCTGGGCCTGCCGTATGAGGTGGCACTGGCCTACGTTGTGGTCTGCGGCTTCGGCTTTATGCTGCCTAACCTGCTGGGCACCCCCTTCGTACCTGGCTGGATTACTCCCGCCATTCCCGTGGTGTTGCTGTTTATCGGCCAGTTCGAGCCCGGCCCGGAGGCCATCAGGGCCTTGGTGGGACTGCAACTGGTAGTGACCTTCATCTTTTTCTTCCTGGGGATCACACGTCTGGGCACCAAGCTGGTCAACCTGTTTCCCAGCTCCATGAAGGCAGGGATTCTGCTTGGCGCCGGTATCGCCGCCATTACCGGAGAGATCTCCGAGGGCGGTCGCCTGGCCAATACGCCCATTTCCCTGATGCTTGGATTTGCCGTCACCGGTTATGTGCTTTTTTCCCTCTCTTTCAGGGATCTGATCGAGAAGCACCGGTGGGCCAAGGCCATCTCCAGCTACGGCATGGTACCCGGAGCCCTGGTCGCCATGGCTATCGGCTGGATCGTGGGTGAGTATGAGATGCCCGACGTGCAGTGGGGCCTCTCGTCACCCGCGTTTGGCGAGATGTGGAACTACCTGCCCTTTACCGTCGGTTTCCCCGGCATCGAGATCCTGTGGATGGCGATTCCCACCGCGATCATCGCCTACATCATTGCCTTTGGCGACATAATCGTCGGCCAGAGCCTGCTGGACCGGGTCGATCACCTGCGCCCCGACGAGAAGATCGAAGTCAACGTGGACCAGGTTCATATCATTACCGGTATCCGCAACCTGATGCACAGCTTCTTCGCCCCCTACCCGGGGCTGGCGGGACCGTTGTTCACCGGCGCCATGGCCACCATCGCCGAACGCTACCGCTACGGTCGCTCCGCCATGGATACCATCTACAGCGGCGCGGGCATCTTCTGGATCGTCGGCTTTATCGCGCTGTTCATGCTGCCCCTGGTCACCCTGTTCAAACCGGTGCTGCCCATTGCCCTCTCCATCACCCTGCTGATCACCGGCTACCTGTGCATCAGCGTCGCTGTGGAGCAGGTCGATAACGCCACCTCCATGGGTGTGGCCGGCACCATGGGCGTCGTCCTGGCCGTTTACGGCGCCGCCTGGGGCCTGGGCGTAGGCATCGTCCTCTACCTGCTGATCGAAAAGCGCACCAGGAAAGCGATGGCCGAACACGCCGGGGAGGAGCCGGAGGAACCGATCCATATCGAGGAAAAACCCTCGGATTACGGCAACGCCTGATCTGAGGGGCTTGCCCACAGTGAACGAATTGAAGTGCAACTGCGGAAGGGCGACCGACCGTCTGTGATTCAACAGGGGCTGTTGCAAGTGCTAAAGGACGGCGAGGTGAGGCGTGGACTGTCCAGCAAGGCGTTGCAGGCGTTCAAGTGGCGGGTCAGGCAACTGACCCGACGCAACGGAGGACGCAGCATTGAACAGGTGGTGGAGAAGCTCCGCCGCTATCTGTTGGGATGGAAGGGGTACTTCAGGCTCGCGCAAATGCCACGCATCTGGCGATCACTGGATGAGTGGATACGCCGTCGCTTGAGAGCCCTCGACCTAAAGCAGTGGCGGCGTGGCAGGACCACCTATCAGGAACTGCTACGCCTTGGTGCAAGCCCTTGGGTTGCGGAATCCGTGGCGCCGCTGAGTCGCCGTTGGTGGCCTAATAGCCGTTCTGCGATCCATCATGTGCTGACGGTTGCTTACTTCGATCGGTTGGGCGTGCCGCGACTCTCGTGATACCTCAACTTCTCGAACCGCCCGGTGCGGAGCCGTTTGCCGGGTGGTGTGGGAGGGGCGGAGCCGGATGGGTCCCCCCTATCCCTGATGTGCCTGGAGAAAGCTGCTGATCCTTCATATATTTAACGAGGAGGTATGAGCTATAGAACAACACGCAGGATCTTCTTCGGATTCGAGATTCCAGATCAAAAATCGCCTGTTGAAGATCAGGGCAGAGGTCTCAGGTGCCAGTTGAAGACGCCTTACCGTGATGGCACCACGCATGTCATTTTCGAGCCTCTGGACAGCAAAGCCCGGTTACCGCGGCCGGGCTTTGCTGGCTCTCGAAAGGAGCCCGGAGCCCGTCGGCGAATTCATCTTTGACTAGAGATCTGTATTACCTAGACTTAAAAGAGCTCCAAACAAAACATGACAAGGCTTGGAGCGCCTGCAGTATTTGGCTGTGCAGTTTTTACAACTCTCACGAACTACTGGAGATAGAACCATGCCTTCTTACCTGCACCCTGGGGTTTATATTGAAGAAATTCCCAGTGGCTCCAAACCTATTGAAGCCGTCGGCACTTCCACCGCTGCGTTTGTCGGGTACGCCGACGAGGGCCCCTTCAAAGAACCCACTTTCATCACCAGCTGGGAAGATTACGAAAACAACTTTGGCGGATTCCGCGAGAGAAAAAAGCCCGAAGATCCCGATGACCTGATGGGGCGGGCGGTTTATGCATTTTTCCAAAACGGGGGTGGCAAGGCCTACATCGTGCGCGTCGCCGATGACGCCGCTGCCCCAGCGTCCGGAGCACTGACGGATAGCGATCCGCTGACCGTTGAAGCATTCAGCCCCGGTTTGTGGGGTAACGGACTGCGAGTCAGGATCACGGCACAAGACAAAACCAAAGATAAGGTAAACGAGGCGCTCTTCGACGTTGAAGTGGGCCGGGAAGATGACAACTTAACCTTTATCGCTCAAGAGAGTTATGACGCCCTGTCGCTGGACAAGGACAGCGACCAGTTTATTGCCGAATTACTGCCAGAGAAGTCCGAGCGGGTGGGGAAGGTGACTGTTGCCAACGCCGGAGATGCGCTCACCGCCATTAACACGGCGGGCGATTCCGGCATCACCATCGAATTGTCAGCGGGGGCCAACGGCGATATCGCGGACAAATTGGAGTATGACGATGTCTTCAGCAAGTTTTTGAAATACCGAGATATCAATATCATTCTGCTGCCCGATAAAAACTGGAATGACGATAAGGAAACCATTCAGAGCGCCATCAGCCACTGCGAAACCATGAAGAACCGGATGGTGATTCCGGATCTCAAACCGACCCAGGAGCTGGAAAAGGCCAAAGACATAACGGACATGAAGCTGACGACCTCTAGCTATGCGGCCATTTATTATCCCTGGCCGAAAACCAGAAATCCGTTTTTCGATGCGGAGAAAAACCCCAATGTTCCGCGTCTGTTGCCGGTTCCGGCGTCCGCCTATGCCGCCGGTCAGTGGGCCAAAACCGACGGCAACCGGGGCGTATGGAAAGCGCCGGCCGGTGTTGCCAACGGATTACTTGGATTGAACAAACTTTCATACACCGTCGAGGACGCCGAGCAGGATTACTTGAACCCTCTGGGTATCAACGCCTTCCGGCAATTACCCAACTATGGGGCGGTGGTATGGGGATCGCGGACCCTGGCCACCAAAGCCGATCCCGAGTGGCGCTACATTCCGGTCCGGCGCACGGCCATGTTTATTGAAGAAAGTATTTTTAACGGAATTCACTGGGCGGTGTTCGAGCCCAACGATCACCGGCTCTGGTCGGCGCTGCGCTTGAATATCGAATCTTTCATGAGTGGCCTGCATCGCTCGGGCGCTTTTCAGGGCGAGAAATCGAGCGACGCCTATTTTGTTCGCTGCGGCCTCGGGCAGACCATGACCCAAGGCGACATTGACCGTGGCCAGGTCATTGTTCAGGTCGGTTTCGCGCCGTTGAAACCGGCGGAGTTCGTGATCGTTCGCATCCAGCAAAAAGTCGGGCAAAAATAAGGGAGCATTCTCATGGCAGCACCACTGTTTCCGGTGAACACACACCGGCACGATCCCTACCGCACTTTCAAGTTTCAGATTCTGATTGACGGGCAACCTGTGGCCGGCTTGAAGAAAATGGGCGCACTGAAAAAGAAAACCGAATCGGTGGCCTGGCGCACGGCCGGCGATCCATCGCACGAACGGCAACTGCCCGGCGGCACCAGCTACGAAGCCATCACTCTCGAGCAGGGTCTGACTCACGACCCGGTCTTCGAAAGCTGGGCGGCACTGGTCAACAACGTCGAGGGTGATGGGGGCATGTCGTTGAAAAACTTTCGCAAAGACATCGTCATCAATGTTCTTAACCTGCAGGGGCAAGTGGCCATTTCCTACAAGGTTTTCCGCGCTTGGGTCTCGGAGTATCAGGCGCTACCGGAATTTGATGCGGGCAGCATGAACACCGTGGGTATTCAGACCCTGACACTGCAACACGAAGGTTGGCAGCGTGACACGTCGGTTTCTGAACCCGCCGAAAGCTGAGGGAGTTAAATGGAGTCGTTACCCGGTGGCCTCTGGCGGGAGGGACAACGCCATAGAGGATTTCGCTTTCACCCGGTCGATGGCTCTCTGGAACTGGCGCTGAGTGATCTGGTGGCCTCGGCCGCGTCCACTCCGGCGGCGGTCACAGCGGCGCTGAGCCTCGCTCTCGCCGAGCTGGCCAGTGGCGAACCCACGCCAGAGCGGGTTCGTCAGCTGTGTGTCGCCGACCGCCAGTTTCTGATGCGCTGGCTGGGCATGCACTTGGGTGAGCGGGAGTCCTGGCTCAATGCTGCCTGTCATCGCTGCGGTGAATCCTTCGACTTTTACCTGGATTATCGGGCACTACCGGTGGCGGAGGCCGATGATCATTTCCCGGAAGTGGCCGTGACGCTCGAACGGGGAACATGGCGCTTTCGTTTGCCTAACGGCGACGATCAGGAGGCCCTGAGCCAATCCGGTGAAGGGGATCCGCTGGCGCTATTGGAGCGTTGCCTTCTGGATCCCGGGCCCGGGCCGGTAAGCCACCTGACTCCGGCGGAGTGCGAGGCGATTGACCGCGCTCTGGAAGAGGCGACACCCGGCGTAGTAACGGAGGTTCAGGCCCGCTGTCCGCACTGTGGCAGAGACAATCAGGTCGCACTCAATCCCTACGGGTTCATCGGTCGGCCCGCCGACCACCTGTTGACCGAGGTGCACCAACTGGCGGTGCACTATCACTGGAGCGAGCGCGAGATATTGGCGCTGCCCCGCGCACGACGATCGGCCTATCTGCGCCTGATCGACCGAGCGCGCGGAATGGTCCAATAAACCGAACCGCAAGGACTGTGTCATGCGTTTTTTGCAGAGTATTTTACAGGACGCCCGCCGGCCTCTGGCCACCGGAGCCACGCGCATTCAGCGCAGCCCGGACGAGGCCGGGGCGAGCGAAAGTCCGGCGCCGCCCCTGGAAGAAGCGGAAGATGGCGCCATGACACTTTACCGATTTCAGAAGGAGGGGGTGACCAACCCCCAAAAGGTGGCAAAGCCTCAATCGACCTCGGCAACGTCCGGGGTCGGAGGGCCGGGCCTCCCCTCGGGCCCTTCGGGGTCCAAGCCAATGGGGCAAACATTGACGTTCGCTGAGTTTCAGTTGAACGACAGTGGTCCCCGTTATTTTGCCGTTTCTGGCAATGATCGCGCACTGAAAGCGCATACCGAATCGACGTTATCTTCGGCTGATGCTAGTGAACCTGCCGTTTCAGCCCATGCTTCAGGGACTCATCATTATTTGAGCCGGAAGTTGTCTGAAACGAACCAGGTTCCCGATCTTCATGATCCTTCAGCTGAGCGCGAGTCGGAAAGTGCAAACGGGCGTGAGCTTAATAAGTCCAGGCGTCGGGACACGGGAGCCGCCACCCCTTCTGAAAACCCTCACCCCACCGTGGTCCACGCGGAACATGCGCCGGCGGTGCCGGACTCCGCCGGGTGGGCGATGCCGGCCCGAATGGCGTCACCCGGGGCATGGCCCGCTCAGCCACCTCAGGAGGACGCTGCCACTAACAGGACTGCGCGCCAGGCAGCGCAAGCCGAGGCGACACCGATTCCCGGTCAGGAAGACAAGTCTCCTCAACCCGGGGGGGTCCAGCCCACGGGGATCTGGTCCGAGCCGGGCCGCGAGGCTTCTCCGGCCCGGGATTCCGGTCCCCGGGTCACCATCGGCCAACTGGAGGTGACGGTGGTAAAAACGCCGAAAGCCGAACGGCTGGCCAAAACCACGCCGTCGCGTCACTTTCTCTCGCGTAACTATTTGCGGAGGCTCTGACCATGGCCCTGGTAACCGCCTCGATCGCCAGCGTGTGCAAAAGTCTCGCGGATTATCTGGGCGAACAGTTCTCGGGCACCGACACCCCTTTGCAGGTGCTACTGGGAAGCCCGGCCGATGCCGCCACGGCCGAGCCGGATACTGAGCATCACCTGAACCTGTTTTTCTTTCGCTTTGAACCCTCGGGATTTGGCGCTGAAAGCGGGCCCGGCGACACTCAGTACCTGCGGATGCATTGTCTGGTGACGCCCTTTGCCAGCGCCGAAGACGGGACCGGCAGCGGCGAAAACGATTTGCGCGTCATCGGCGAAGTATTGCGTATTTTTCAGGAAAAACCGGTTTTCCAACTGGCGGTGAAAGAGGAGACCTTTCACCTGCAGGTCGTGTTTCAGACCTTGGGCATGGACCAGATCAACCAGATCTGGTCGACACAGGGCGACACGGTTTACCGGCCCTCAGTGCTCTACGAGGTGTCGCTGGCCCCGGTTATCCCCAACGAGCCCCGGCTCACGGCACCGCTGGCCGGTTCGGTCGGGTTGGACGTGGCCGGCCAGATGATTCCGGGACCGAAACCGGTGGCGGTGCCCCCACCGGTCCACCACTGGCGACCTGACTTGCAACGCGAAGACTGGGCGCCGGTGCTCGCCTGGGTCTACGAGTCGGCACTGGCTCAGTCGCTCAGCTTTGCGTTGGGCAGTGATGCCCTGGACAATTTCACCCCGGAGGCCTGGGTGGTGGGCGAGCCTGGCACTGAGATCTCACTGGTGTGGGAAATCTGGGAAGCGGACAGCGGCTGGCAGGAAGCCTCGGGCTCTCGGACGCATACCCTGGGCGAGGCAGCGCTGAATCCGGACGGGATAGCGAGTGCCACCCTGGCTGAGCCAGCCTTGCCCTTTCGGGACCGGGCCGGTCAGATGGTGCTCTACGCCCGGCGCGAGTATCAACGCAGCAGCGACGGTCAAACCCTCACTCGCCGCTCTAACCCCCTGGTCATCAACCTCTACGAGGTGGGCTCATGACCGTCGCCGCCCGGGAGCAGCGCCTGCCCGCCGACCATCTGCAACCGGAGTGGGACCGGTTGCAGCATCTGGGCTACTGTCTGTCGCGTAGCCGTCAGGGACTGGAACTTGAATCGGGCACGCTGAAACAGTTGGAGCAGCTCCAGGCCCAGGTGGAACAACTGCGGCAGCCCGGCGGCCACTGGGAGTGCGCCCTGAATCTGCGGCTGGCCCCCATTGAGTGGGACGTGCTCGCCTGTGTTCTCGGTCCCGAGCTGGAACCTCGCCTGGGCTGGATGTTTCAGAACCTGCAATCGGGCAGTGCCCAGCCCTATCCCTGTCGGGCACTGATTCAGGAGCTGCTGGCGCTGGAGCCCCATCAGGCACAGGCGCTGCAACGAGCGTTGGAGCAAAGTGCGCCCCTGCGCGCGCGCGGGTTGTTGCGCGCGCAGAACGACGACCCCTATCAGCCGCTGACGCCCGAACCCTGGCTGGGTCCAAAGCTGCGGGGCGAGCAACGGCCACTGCCCAGTCCCCCTGGGGCGACCCGTGTGACCCCACTCGCTCGTTGGGACGACCTGGTGCTGCCAGCCAACCGTCTGGCCCAGCTGCGGGAGTTCATGCTCTGGCTCGAGCACCGGAAAACCGTCATCGACCAATGGGGCGGCCAGCCTGTGGGCGGCCCCGTGGCCCTGTTCAATGGCCCATCCGGGACCGGCAAAACGCTGGCCGCCAGTGCCATCGCCAGCCGCCTGGGCTGGGAGCTTTACCGGGTGGATATCGGACGATTGGTGAGTAAGTACATCGGCGAGACCGAGAAAAACCTCAACCAACTGTTTTATGCCGTGCACGACCGGCCCATGGTGCTGCAATTTGACGAAGCCGACGCCCTGTTTGCCAAGCGCGGTGAGGTCAAAGAGGCGCGCGACCGCTACGCCAATATGGAAGTGAGCCATCTGCTGGCGCGCATTGAAAGCCACCGCGGCCCCTGCATCCTCACCACCAATCTGCGCAAACAGATCGATTCGGCGTTCACCCGCCGCTTTCAGATGGTGGTGGAGTTTCCCCGTCCCGGTATCGAGGGCCGTGCCCGGCTTTGGGACAAGCTGCTGCCGCCCCGTGCCCCGCGCGGCCCCGGCGTGGATACAAGGCTACTGGCCCGCTCGGTCAACCTGACTGGTGGCGGCATTCGCAACGCCGCCCTGCACGCGGCCTATCTGGCTGCGGGCGACAGCGAGCAAATTGAACTGCGCCATCTGGCTCTGGGCGCCTGGCGCGAACTGGCCAAGGAGGGGCGCGATCAGAACCCGCGCGAGCTGGGCGAGCTGGCCGCGCATCTTCCCCGGGAGATCATCGATGATTGATATTCAAAATTTGCGGCTACAGTTGCCCGACGGCTTCGAGTCACGCGCCGGGCGCATCGGTCGGCTGCTGGGCGACGCCCTGGCGCAATACCCGGTGGCCCAATCGGCCCGAATTGACCAGTTGCGGGTGGGGCCCCTCACGCTGAAAGAGGGCGCGAGCGACCGGCAGATTGCCCGACAGATCGCCCAGTCCATTCACCGCCAAATACCGGGGGAGGGGTAAGCCATGGTGCGTCATATGCAAGGCCTTCTGGTGGAATACGCCTTATCCGCGCCGCCCTTGAGCCTGGTGTTCGAGTTCAACCCGCAACAACTGGGTCGCAGCCGGAGCGTGGAAATCACCCTCAGCGATACTCCGGCCACCCGCGGCGGTTACGACTTCGCCTCACCCACCGAAACCCCCCGAGTGTCTCAGGGGGTGAGCGTGTCGCCGGAAAGCTTCGATGTGGAAATTCTTCTCGACGCCACCGACCGCATGGCCCAGGGCCATCCGATCGCCACCACCGCTGGCGTGGAGCCGGAGCTGGACACTCTGCGCACCATGGTCGAGCCCAAGATCCAGGGCCCCGAGGGGCTACAAACCCTGGCCAGCCTGGGCCTCAGCGGTGAGCGCGCCTTTCAGCGAGACGAAAGCGCCTCGGTGATTCTGTTTGTCTGGGGCAGCCATGTGCTGCCGGTTTTCCTGAAAGCGATCGACGTACAGGAAACCGCCCATTTGCCCAGCCTGGTACCTTACCGGGCCAATGTCACCCTCACGCTGCAGGTGATCGAGAGCAACAACCCCTTCTACCAGGTAGAGAAAATACGACAGGCAATCGGTGCCGGGCTTAACTCGGCCAGCACCCCCAGCCATCTGATCGGAGGGATCTACTGATGTTTTTGCGCCAATCCCGCTATCAGGCGCCCCGCCGCAGCCGCCGGTTCAGCCCCCATGCCGGCGAGCCACCGCGCTTTCCCGGTGTTCAGCCGCGTGCCATTGGCCCGGCACCCGGGGTGCTGGAGCATGTGATCTCCAAGGGAGAGCGACTGGATCGTCTGGCCTACAACTACTTTCGCGACAGCCGGTTGTGGTGGCGCATTATCGACGCCAACCCGGACCTGTTGTTTACCGGTGTTCTGCTTCTGGACGACTTTGCTGGCCAGACGTTACTCATTCCCAAGGCGGAGGAGTAGGTGATGGTGTCGGATCTGTTCGACTGGCCCCAGCGAGCCCCGGCCGAATGCAAGATGTTCCTCGACGGGGAAGAGATCGCAGACTACTACCCCCTGTTGCGGGAAGTTCTGGTGGATACCAGCCGCACCGATGCCTGGACGGCAAGCCTGCGCTTCGCCGTCCGGCGCGACGAGCTGGGCCGCTGGGACATCCTGGACGATGGCAAGGTGCGGGACTGGGCAGCCATTCGCCTGGAGGTGCACTTTGGTGACGGAGGGGCCTCCGGGTCCACACTGTTCAAAGGCTATATCCGGGAAGTCAACATCGAGATGCCCGAGGATGCTGGGGCCGCCGAAGTGGTGGTCGAGTGTCAGGACCAGTCCCTGCGCCTGGACCGCGCCCACCGTGCGGAGTCCTGGGGCGAAGAGAGCCCCACCAGTGACTTTCAGATCATCACCGATATTCTCGGAAATTATGACGAATTGAGCTTGCACCCGGACAGTCAGCCGGGCCAGAGCGGGCTGGAGCAGCTCGGCCAGGAGGCGTCCGACATTGAGTTTTTGCAAAAGCGCGCAGAGGCCAACCACTACGAGCTGATTTTTTACCCCGATCAGGTCTACTTCGGCCCCCCACGGCTGGAGGCCGCGACCAGCCAGCCCACGATCATGGTGTACGCCGGGCAGGGCACCAACTGTCTGCGTATGAACGTCAACACCGACGGCCATTTGCCCGACGCCATCACCTACAACAAGCCCACCGGGGAGAACCAGGAGGAACCCGAAGTGAGTGCGCCGGTGTTCTCCTCCCTGGAGGCGCTTGGCCCCGAACGGGCCGACAGCCGCGACACTCCGCTGGAGGACCATGAGGAATCGCTCAGCGGGCAGGGTGGCAACGCTGAGGACGAGCTCGAAGCCAAGGCCCAGGCCAGGATCAACGATATGGATCTGCACAGAGTTCAGGCCGAGGGCGAGTTGGACGGCAGTCTTTACGGCCAGTTGCTGCGACCGGGCAAAACAGTGCCGGTGGATGGAATGGGCGAGCGTTTCAGCGGAGTCTACTACGTCGATCGGGTCAGCCACCGCATTACCCCCGAAGGCTACCGACAGGAGTTCACTCTGCTGCGCAACGCCTACGGCGACAATACCAAGGAGGCACAGGCTTTCCCGTCGATTCTGGCGGCAGTGTTCGAACAGGCACTTCCCTGAATCAAGCTGGAGGTAATTTGTGGAAGATGTAATCAAACAATTGGCCCGGGCCATCCGGGATCGGCACTACGGCAAGTACCGGGGTCTGGTCACCGACGCCGCCGATCCGGAACGGCGCGGTAGGGTAAGAGTGAAGGTGCCCGCCATCTGGGGGGAGCGGGTGGCTCACTGGGCTCTGCCCTGCATGCCTTTCGGCGGCAAGGAAGACCAGGGGTTCTTTTCGGTACCCGAATCGGGGGCTCAGGTCTGGGTAGAATTCGAGGGAGGCGACCCGAACTATCCTATCTGGACCGGCACCTTCTGGCACACCGCCGAGCAGGTGCCCGAAGACGTCCAGCGTGAATCTGAAAGCGCACCGTCCACTCGTGTTTACAAAACGCCCAAGGGCCACAAGCTGGTCCTGGAAGACAAGGACGACGAAGAGCAGGTGCACCTGGAGCACAGCAGCGGCGCCAACCTTGATATCGACTCCCAGGGTACCCTGGCGCTGACCGACGCGGGCGGCGCCACCGTCGTGCTGGACGCGGAAAACAACGAACTGCGCATTGAGGATGCCAATGGCAACAGCCTGCTGCTCAGCAGCAGCGGCACCACGGTGGAAGATGCCGCAGGCAACAAAATTGAAATGGCCGCCAGCGGCATTACCGTCAAGGGAGCCAAAATCGTGCTCGACGGCAGCCAGGTGATGCTCGGCGGCAGCGGCGGCGAGCCCATCATCAAAGGGCAGAGTTTTCTGACCCTGTTTGCCACCCACGTGCACACCTGCACGGCACCGGGCAGCCCCTCGTCGCCACCGATTCCCCAAGGGGAATTCAGCACTCTGTCGATGAAAGTCATGACCAGTTGAGGCCCTTATGGAACGACGACTGAGCCACCCGCCCTATCTGGCCTTTCCCCTGCGGATCGACTCCGAGGGCCCCCGGCTGGCCGACCGGCGACAACACATTCGTGGCCAGATTGAACAGGTCCTGTTCACTCTGGCGGGCGAGCGCGTCTTCCGGCCGGACTTTGGCGCGGGCGTCAAGGCACTGCTGTTCGAGCCCAATAGCGCTCCACTCTGGGCGTTGACCAAACGGCGTCTTACCGCGTCGCTGGCGCAGGCCCTGGCGGGAGAGGTTAGCCCCAAGTCCATCGAAGTAGACATTAGCGGAGAAGACTCGCGCCTGCTGATTACCGTCGCCTATACCCTGGCGGCGATCGGACACAAAGAGCGGCAACAATTTGAAATAGGAGAAACCTGATGGCGGAGACACCCGACATCGAATTGCGTTTCGAGGGGGGGTGCGACGATTGCGGTCTGCGCCGCGCCGATCTGCCGCACACACTGCCCGACCTCGGCGATGACTTCGACTGGGACCTGCGCGACTACGACGGCTTTCGCCTGTTCATGATGGAGGAGTTGGCGGCCCGTTTTCCCGAACGCCAGCGCTGGACCCCGGCCGATCTGGAAATCGCGCTGGTGGAAGTACTCTCGTCGGTACTGGACCAGTTGTCCGACACCCTGGACCGGGTTGCCGGCGAAGCCTTTCTGCAGACTGCTCGCCGGCCGGAATCGGTGCGCCGCCTGCTGCAGATGATCGGCTACGACGCCCTGGGGCTGCATATGCGCCAGCAGTTACCGCCTTTTGATCAGACCGGGCCCAGCGACGAGGAGGCAGAGAACATCGCGCGGCTGGAACAGTACTGGCTGGACCACCCCGAAAAAATGGACGTGGAGCGCCACGAGGGCCCGCGCGCCATTCATTCCCAGCACCGGATCGTCACCCTGGACGACTTCACCATTCGCGTGGAGGAGCATCCGGTGGTCGAACGAGCACAAGCCTGGGAGCACTGGACCGGCAGTTGGTCGATGATCCAGGTGGCGATCATTCCCTGGCAACAGACGCCGCTGGACCGGGCTCAGACATACAGCGACAGCCTCTGGGGCCGCATCAGACAATTCCATAATGAACGGGACCTCTATCTGGCCGAACGCAGTCAGCAGCCCTCAATACGCAGCCTGCTGCGCCATTATCTGGACGACTACCGTCTGCTGGGTCAGGAAGTCCAACTGGTGCCCGCCGACGAGGTCGGCCTGATGATCTCGCTCTCGGTAAAGGTCTCACCCCATTACTTTCAGTCGGAGGTTCGCCGGGCTCTGGAGGAGGCCCTGGGTCGAGGCAGCGGTGGCTTCTTCGAACCGGGCAGGCTGCGTTTTGGCGAGGACATTCGGGCCGGCGACCTGTTCGAGCACCTGATGCGCCTGGACGGGGTGGACAACCTCTGCCTGAATCGCTTCAAACGCATCGGGGAGCGATTCCCCGATCGCAGTGACGAGGGCCATATCGTACTCAGCGGGCTGGAAGTGGCGGTGTGTGATACAGACCAGGACCAGCCCGAGCGGGGCTACTATTACCTGCGCCTGCATGGCGGAAGGAGGGGGTGAAATGGTGAACGATTTGACCCGATGGAACCGTGCCGGACGGAGCCGCTTCCGCCATCTGGGGGAGGACCGGACTGATACCGCGGACGATCTGACCCGTTGGAACCGGGCCGGCCTGAGCCAATTTCGCTACCTGGACGGCAATGCCGCCACTTATCTGGACCAGTTGCGCCGGCGCCTGCAGGAACCGTTTCCAAACTGGCCGGCCATGGCCGTCGAAGAGAGCCCGGACGAATCGGACCGGCAGTGGCGGTCCCGCCTGGACGACCACTATCACGCTGACCACAACGACATGCTCTGGCAACTGAGCCGCAGTTTTGCTCGCACCTGCCACGTCCTCGGCGAACATCTGGACACCTATGCCAACGAGGCCAGCCTGGGCACTGCCACCGAGTGGGAAAACCTGCGCAAGCTGGTGGCCATGCTGGACTATCATCCCAGCCCGCCCGCCTCGGCCTATACCACCCTGGCGATCCAGGCCAAGGGCACCGGCCTCCTTGAGGCCGGTTTCGCCGTGCGCCACACGCCCGACGAAGGTGTTCCGGTGATCTTCGAAACTCTGGAAGACATTGAGCTGGACCCACGCCTGAACGAGCTGCGACTGCCCGGCCATGATCGCAACCCCGAGCGGCTCAGCGGCGAAATTCTGACCCTGGCCGGTGTGCACGACAAACTGACCAGCGGCTCGCCCTTGGTGATCGAAGACGAATTCACCGGAAAGCGCTCTGCCCACCTGATTCAGGGCGTCTGGCTGGACAAGTCACAGGATCGGACCGACGTGCGGGTTGAACCACCGGTTGAGCGGAGTCAGGGCTTCACCCTGGGCCGCTCCCGCATCCATGTGCGACCCAAAGAGCGGCTCAGCCCGCTGGCCCCGGTGCAGAAAAAACCACAACTGCGCTACAACTTGCGCCTGACTGAATCCACAGGCGACCTCAAAGCGGGCGAAGTGGTGGTGCTGAGCCGCCCTGGTAAAAAGTCTGATTTCTTCCGGGTCACCAAAGTGGCGGCACGACATCTAGGTGTTCATCGGCTGATCGGAAGGGTTCATCTGGAAGGTGCCCGACTGTCACGGGCTCTGGAAGTCCCCCTAAGCCGCTGGCACCGGTTTACCCGCTCTGTCGAAGCGGGCAAGAGTTTCAAATACGTGGTGGATGCGGCCGGAGACTGGCGCTGGCTGCAGGGCACCTGGGTGTCACACCGCACGATCATCGCCAGCGAACGTGAGTCAGAGGAAACGCACGAGGAGCTGCCACAGCTGCATGTGGACAAGGCCAACTACTGGCCGGTGGGAGCCGAAGCCCCGCAGACCGGCGACAGTGATGAGGCGGCGGCCATGCGCGAGGGCTACACCACCCTGACACTGCAGTGGCGATTCGATCGGGACAGGGCGGCGAACGTGGAGCATCCAGCCCTGGGCAACAATCCCCAGTACCTGCTGGTCCGGCCCCAGAGCCCCGGCCCCTGGGAAGTCGACCAGTTGCTGAACCAGGAAGCCGGTCCTCTGCCGGACCCGTTAACCACCGAGTTCAGCAAGCACGCGGCGGCCGGTGACCTGGCGGTGGTGGTCAGCGGCAAACGCTGTGCCTGGAGCCAACTCAGCGGCGTGGCCCACGACGACGCGCAGGAACGCAGCGACCTGAGCCCGGGAGACCCATGGGGCCACCACAGCGACCCGGTCCCGTTTTTCCGCGCCGAGAGCGAGGTCTATGTCCACTTCACCGAGGTGCTACGGGCACCGCACTGGGACATCAATGACCGCCGTCTCCCTGGAGGCATCGAGACACTCACCCTGCAAGACCCGGTCGGTGCCCTGAGCGAACGACTGAATAAAGGCCATCGGTTGCTCATCGACAATGGCACCGAGGTGGTCGAGCGACGCATCACCGAGCGGGAAAAGGGTGCCACCCACCTCACACTCACACTGTCGGGCAGCCTTCCGGTTGACAGCCGGGTGGGTCGGCTACGGCTTTACGCCAACACGGTCATCTGCGGCCACGGACGAGGTAAACCCGAGCTTGCCCTGGGCAGTGGCGATGCGACCCGACGCCATCAGGTGTTCGAACTGAAGACTCAAGACGTCAGCTTCATTCCCGACGCCAGCCAGGCCAGCGGGGTGCGGGCGGCCGCGGAGATCCGGGTGGACGGACGGCGCTGGCAGCAAATCGCCAACCTCAAGGACGCCGGCCCGGAGGACGCGGTCTACGCCGTACGCCTGACCCGGGACGATACTCTGGAGTTTCGCTTCGGCGACGGGCGTTACGGCCGCCGCCTGCCCACCGGCAACAATAACGTCCGCATCATCTACCGCCAGGGAGTGGGGCCGACCGGCAACCTGCCGGCTGGCTCCCTGGTCAAGCCGATGAAACCCCACCCCCGGGTGGAGACTGTGCACCAGCCCCTGGCCGCCAGCGGCGGGGCAGGCCGGGAGTCGGCCGACGATCTTCGACAGAGCGCACCGGCCAGCCTGCTCACACTGAACCGCGCGGTGTCGGTCACCGACTTCGCCCGCCTGGCGCGGGCACACGCGAGCATCTGGCAAGCCAGAGCTTTTACCCGACCGGTTCGCCAGCGCCGGGAGTTGCTTGAAGTCGTGGTCATACCCGCTCAGGGAACGGATCTTTCAGAAGAGCTACAGGCCAATCTGCGCCAATACCTGACCGATTACGCCCTGCCGGGCGTGGACGTTCGAGTCCACCGCTACCAGCCCCTGCGGCTTCGGCTGAAAGTCACCTTGCGGGTCAATACCGACCAGTTCGAGCCCGAACCGGTGCGCGAGGCGGCCCGCGCGGCGTTGGTCGAGGCTTTTTCCCTGCGCCATCGGCAGCTGGGCCAGCCCCTTTACCGGGGCGAGATCTATCAGGTCGTGGAGGGCGTTCGCGGGGTGGCCAACTCCACCTGCGAAATACTCCGGGACTCCGGCCCCGCGCCGGACCCGGTGATTCGGGTGCTGCAACCGGAACCGAATGAATGCCTGCATCTGGACTGGGATCACCCCTACATTGATCTGGACGTGGAGGAGTATTCCCCATGAATCGAAGCCAACTGGGGCATCAGCTCTACCAACTCCTGCCCGCCGTCTACCGCGAACGGGACAATGCCCGCTTTAATGCCGAGGGCAAGGTCGAGGAGCCGGGCGACCTGGGCCACCTGCTTGATGCCTACGGCGGTCTCCTGGACCAGTTTCTGCGCACCCTGGAACAACGCTACTACGACAATTTTCCGGACCGTGACCCGCAGCTGGATGAACACGGCCGAGAGCGAAGTTGCCAGCCCTGGCTACTGCCCTATTTTGCGCAGTTGCTGGACGTCGACCTGGTCTCCCCGGACACTGATGGTCAGCGGGAAGAGGTCACCCATGCGGTGTCATGGCGCCAACGCAAGGGCACCCGCGTGGCGGCCGAACGCATTGCCGAAGCGGTGGGGCAGATGGAAGTCGAAGTTCAGGAGGGCTGGCAGCGGCTGGCCACCACCCCGCGAATCGGTGCGCCGCTACTGCCGGAGCACCACTTCGGCGTCGACCGAAGCATACCCCGGGACGCATCTCCTGCCGAGCGCGCCCGCCACCCGGGGCTGCCCAGCGTCACACCCGACACTCGTTACGCGTCCCGCTCGCAACTGACCCGGCCCGGCGACCCGTCCGCCCGGCGTACCCGCTTCCAGGGCAAGACTCAGCACTGGGTACAGGTCAATCCCGGCGGCACGCCCTGCTTTCCCGGCAGCTATCAGGACCATTCCCGGCGTACGCCGGATCTGCGGACCCCCACACCCGACCGGGGTCACTACCACCCGCGCCGGGTCTTGCTGTTTGCGGCGCCGCCGGACGGCCTCTGCGATCGTCACGCCCCGGGGATGCGTTGGTCCAATCTGGAGGAGAAACTCCAGGAGTGGACGGACAACCCCGAGAAGGAGCCGCTGATGGAAGTGCGGGAATACCCCATCGAGTGGCACGGCGAAGAGTGGACCTGTCGCCACTACCGTGGGCTGACCGACGCCCCCCTGAAAATGCGCGGCGTGCTCAAGCTGGAGTCGCCCTACCTCTACCGGTTTGAGAATCTGTGGCTCGATAACAAAGTGACCCTGCACGCCGGGCGCGCCGAACTGATTGATTGCGCGGTGCGCCAGATTTATGTGCAAACCGCCGAACGGAACTGGCCAGCCCTCAACGCCCGCGCCAGCCTATTCAATAAAATCGAAGTGCCGCATGGGCTGGTACAGCTGGAATACTGCACCGTGCTTGAGACCCTCCTGGCCGAGCGCCTGAACCTGAGCGACAGCATCAGCCTGGCGCGCCCGCGCAAGCATCGGATCGACCGGGATGTGCCGGCCGCCGGTTGCCTGCGCCACAGCCGCGTACCGCGCATCCCTGAGAGCGAGTGGGTGGCCGACGGCGAGCGCTCCGAGCTGCAACTGGCCCGCTCAAGTTGTACGCACCGCCTGCCAGTGTTTACCACCAGCCAGTTCGGGGAGCCGGGCTGCGGTGTACTGCACTGGAACGGCTCCGCGGAAATCGCGACCGGGGCGGAAGACGGTGGTGAAATGGGGGCCTATCACGACGCCCGCCACCGGCTCGCCTGGCAGGCGGTGCAGGACAAATTGGCCAACTATCTACCGCTGGGCACAGAAGCCGCCTTGATTCCCGACGACAGCTTGCAGTGCGCACCGCCCACCCGGCGCTGAATCCTGGACGAATGACACAGAGCACAAAAGAGGCCATCCATGAAAACCCAGACTTCGCACACAACACCGATCGACAATCCAGGCTATAGCGGTGTCTACCAACAACAGGGCCGAATGATCACCGACGCCGACTGGAATGCCCTGACCGACATTGAAAAACAACGGCTGGTCAGCGCCCTGCGCGACGCCATTGCCAGCGGTGCGCCGCGTCAGGGAGGCCTGGCCATAGGGAGTGGGGGCGATGACCCGCTGATCGAACCCGGCATACTCTATGTGGACGGCGTGCCCGCGCGTCTGCAGGGCGAGAGTAGTAAGCCCATCCCGCTCAGCGGCCAACCCGATTGCGCGGCCCTGCCCAGGCTGGAAAATCGCGGCGGGCAGCCGGCCACACTTTTCGCGGATGTCTGGGAACTCGGCGTGACTGCGCTGGAAGACCCCGAGCTGATGGACCCGGCTCTGCACGGGGCCGACAGCACCACCCGAACCCGTACCCTGGTTCAGGTGAAATGGATTCCGGGCGAATGGGAGACACTGCCCGACGTCCTTGCTGAGCGGGGCAGTGCCCCTCTGACCCTGACCTTGCGAAAAATCGTGGTGGGCGATGATCCCTGCGACCCCTGTGCCAGCGAAATGGATCTGGATGAGCGCATCGGCAACTACCTGTTCCGCGTGGAAGTCCATGACGTTTTCATAAAAGACGCCGAGCGCCACCTGGTCCTCAAGTGGTCCCGGGACAATGGCGCCGAAGCCCATGAGGTAGAGCACGCGCCCCCCGGTTTCAACCAGGGTCACTGGGTCTGGGAGTTTTACGACGCAGACAGCGAAAAAACCGCCGGTCTGTATTTCCCGGAGGATCACCCGGTACAGCGGGGTGTGCTGAAAACCGAATTCACTGTTCCCGATGCATCGGAGGGGCCCCACCATTTTGTTCGTCAATGGGATGGTTATCTTGTTCTCAATCTGGATACCCAAACCCTGGAGGAGGGCCAGGACCGTGGCACCAGGCTGCACACCAGTGGCTCCTCCGACGCTCATGGCTGGGTCGGCCTGGATGACGGCCACCTGACGCTGAACAGCGAGCTGCTGGAATTCCAGTTGACTCATAAGGACCAACACTTCCTGCCGGGAGACTACTGGCAGGCCGCCGTGCGCGAGACGGTTCACAACTCCGGTGATCGGGTGCTGGGCTCGGCCGGGGAGGGCGAAGCGCCTCTGGGAGTCCGGCACCATTACCTGATACTGGGACACCTCAATGCCGATGGCACATTGGTCGAACACGACGACGCCGAACGGCGCCGTTTTGCCTTCCCGCCACTGACGGACCTCAAGGCTTCCGACGTGGGCTTTACCCAACAATGCGAAAACCTCTATCACAACGCCGAAAATGTTCAGCAGGCCCTGGACGCCCTGTGCGACATCGGCGCCGAGGATATCGCTTATCGCCTCCCGGACGCATGCGAGGATCAGGATCTGACACCGCGCGAGTTGTTGGAGAAAGTGGCTGACGATCAGTGGCCCAAGGATAAAACCACCGTCGAGACTCTGCTCGACACCTTGCTGTGCCACTTCAACAGCGACGCGCTGCCCCACACACTGAAAGACTGCAAAAGCGAGGAGGGCCCCTCCTATCGCGAACTTTTAAAACTGGAGAAAAAACACCAACCAACCTCCGATGTGCTCAACCAGATCTTGTGCGAAACCACCGCCCAACGAATCCCCTTGGATCGCGAGGCGGAGCTGTGTGAGGAACTCAAGCGCGCCGAAGCGCAAACCGTGCAGGAAGCGCTCAATGTGCTGTGCCGACGCGACACCGGTGGTGGCTGTGCCAGGGTGGTAGAACCGGGCCAACTGGAAGGCGTCTTGCGTGACGTAATGGCGTCAAACGCCGAACATATCTGGTTGTGTCTGAAGCCGGGAGAGCATCCCATTACGGGGGACATCCCAGTCTCTGCGAAAAAGCTGATCCGAATCACCGGCGCGGGTTACCACGCCAGTCAAATTCGAATGACCTTCAGGGAATGGGGCTTGAAGGCACCCGAAATTTACCTGGTGGATCTAAGCATTCAGTTTGGCGACAATGTACGAGGTACCATTGAGATAGATGGAGCCGACGTCACAATGGAGCGTTTGCAAATTCAGGGTTCTGAACGGCAGGATGAAGGACCCATGCTGCGGATCCTCAGCTCTCACAGCGGAGGGCTCAACTCGCTCTTTCTGAACAACAGCCGCCTCTTGGCCCGAGGTGGCACGGCCCTGTTTCTGGAGCACGTGAGCCAACGCGCGCTGATTCAGAACAACTATATTGCCGGAGAAGTGCACTACAGTCATTCCATCAGCAAGCAGGTCGACCCACACACCCAAAATATCAGAAGCAATCGCATAGAAGGTGACCGGGTCGAAGGGAAAGATAGCGCCTTTATTATCGAAAACAACACAGTGCAACGGTGGGTCAGTTTAATGGAGTCGGGCCTGGTCAGGCGTGGCGCACTCTCTCAACCGGTCAGCGGGCCCGTAACACTGGCAGTCAACCAGAACAGCCTTGGTGTTGGCTCGAGCTTCATCGGGCAGCGCTTGAACGCCTACGGAAATCAGTTATTCGGAGCATCCGGAAACGATCAACCAGAAACGGCCGTCTGGTTGATTGCCAATCAATTGATCGCGACGGGCCACATGGGCGACCCGCCAAGTCTTGTCGGTCGATTCAGCGCTTTCCGCCACTCGCTGGACAATAACCTGCTGGATTTTAAGCAACTCTAAGCAATTAACCACAAAGGTGAGCTTATGGCTGTGCACTCGTTACATCGCAAGCACCGGAGACGCCGTTTTCTGGGCGCAGATTTCGTGGCGCTGCCGGGCGACAACCGCGCGGTCACTCACATAGTTCAGCCCAAACTGCGTGTCAGTCAGAAAGACGACTCGCAGGAGAGTGAAGCGGACACGGTCGCCGACCGGGTGATGGGTTCGGGTGGAGCACTGGAAACGAGTGCCGGGGAGGCCGCCGTGCAGCTTCAGTGCGCCGAGTGCGAGCAGGAAAACGAAGAAACTCAATGTTTGCAACGCAAAGCCCAACCCGAAGCGGAAGAAGACCGGGAAGAGAAGGAAGAGGACGAGCGCCTCGACACCAAGAGGCACGCCGGCACCGGCGAAGCGCAAATGGTTGGTGACAATCTGACCCAGCGGATTCAACGTCGACGGGGCCAGGGGAGCCCTCTGCTCCCCTCGGAACAGGCGTTTTTCGAACCCCGGTTCGGTCGTCGGTTTTCACGGGTGCGCCTGCATACCGACCCGGAGGCTCAACAGCTCTCGGAGAGCATCAACGCCCGAGCCTTTACCCTGGGTCAGGATATTTTTTTCAATCGCGGGGAATACCGCCCGGGACAGCCGGAAAGCCGACACCTGATGGCCCATGAGCTGACCCATACCTTGCAGCAAAGCGGCGCAAGGACGGCGCTTCTTCAACGGGAAGAGAAGGGTCAGGGGCAGAGCGGGGACAAACCGTATTCTTACGGACCAGATGGTTTCCGCTTTGAACCGTTCGGCGAAACCTGTGAACACCAGGAAGTCAGCGACACGGCGGTCCGGCAACACATACTGGAAAGCCTGGAGCGCAACGGTGATGATCCGGGCTCTGCCTTTTCATCATTGCGAGGTGAACGCGAACGCAACTGTTGCGATGTCGACTTGGCCGCAGCGGAGCACTACATGTGGGCTCGTGCAGAAGTTCAAAGCGGCGAAACCTCCTATGCCAGTATGGTAGCGCAGATTTCTATCCACGGCGCCGGCAAAGCGGTGATCCCTGACCCACTTATTCCCAGAACCGGAAGGTGTCCCCCGACACCCACATCGGGAGCGCAGATTGAATGGGCATTGGCCGGGGCCTCCGCTGGGCAAAAGCGCCGGAAGGAGTAGTCATGCAGGGCTTCGCCGGCCATAAATCTGACCCTGCGCGCGCGCCATCCCAAACGGCGCCCCAGGCGGTAGCGAAGCCCCGCGCCCAGCGTAAATCCATCGCCCAGATCATTGGCCACTGGAATGTGCAGCCCAAGCTGCAACTGGGCGCTCGCAATGATCCGTTAGAGCAGGAGGCGGATCGCACCGCCGAGCGGGTGGTGGCCATCACAGAATTGGCCCCGGGGGAGAGCTCCGCGAGCCGGCCCCCTCCCATTTCACCCGTGGCCAGAGCGGCGTCCCGCCCACCGTCAGAGACGGGCGAGTCTGCACCCGACGAGACCTCGGAGCTGGAGGGGGAGGAACGTGATTCACTACCAGAGGACCTGACCCGGCGCATCGGAGAACTTCAGCACCGGGGCCGCCCTCTGCCCCGGCAACTGCGCGACTATATGGAGCCGCGCTTCGGACGGGATTTTTCCTCGGTGCGTATTCACACCGACGAGCCAGCGGCGCAACTGTCCGAGTCTATTCACGCCCGCGCCTTCACGCTTGGTGAGCACATTGCCTTCGGCCGCAACAGCTATCAGCCGGAGAGTCCGGGCGGCAGGAAGCTCATTGCCCACGAACTGACCCACGTCGTGCAACAGCGGGGACAGCCGCCAACGGAGCCTGATCGGGCCGTCCGCCGTCTGTCGTTTGGCGATATTCCCGGGGTCTCCGCCGTGGCCGATTTTATCGGCGACGCCGTCGACAGCGCCGGTAACCTGATCGCCTCCAAAGGCTGGGGGCTCGTCCGGCGCTACGCCCCCGGTCTGGAGCCCATCCTCAGGAAAGGCCCGTTGGCGTGGTTAAAAGATACCATCAGCTCCGCATTCGACGGCGTGGTGGACACTCTCAACCAATTAAGCCCGGGGCCGGCGCTGGATACACTGACCGAGACCTTCAGCGGGCTGCTAGAGCGCGCCGGCACCATCATGCAGGCGCTGATGTCCGGAAATTGCGAACCACTGTTCAACGCCATCGGCGAGCTCAAGAGTTTTGTTGTCGAGGTGGCGGGCAATGCCTGGAACAGACTTACCGACTTTCTCTCACCGGTCGGTGATTTTTTCTCCGAGCTTTGGGCCAGCACCGGTGCCCGCGCCGTGGACTGGCTGAGCGAGTTTGCCGGTGACACCTGGGACTCAATTCAGAATCTCGGACGACAGATCTGGGATTGGAGCCAACCCATTCGCGACGCCGTCGGGGCCGCCTGGGACTGGATCAAGAAACAACTTTTTGGCTCCGAAGAGAATGCCGTTGAAGACAACGCCGGTGGTATTACCGGCTGGATTACCGCCAAGGCGAGTCAAGCCTGGAATTGGGTCAAGGATCGAACACGCCCTGTCTGGCAGCCCATTCAGCAGGGGATGGCATTTCTGAATGAGCTGATTCCACCGGAATTCATCAGCAACCTGGGCGAGGATATGTCCGAGCTCAGCCAGAACCTGAACCAGACGGAACAGCAGCTGGGCGGCAGTGACGACGAACAGCCCGGCCGCGGCCTGGCCGCCAACCGCGAAGCCCTGGTCGGCGCACTGCCTTCGCTGCAGAGTGTCTTGACGCGAGTACGCGCGGTGCTGGTGAACTCGGGACAGTGGCTAACCCTCAAAGTGGGCGGCCTGCGCGATAAAGTGTTGAACTTCTTCACCAGTCTCAAAAGCAACACGCTGCTCGCGCATCTATCGTCGTCTTTGAACTGGCTGGAAAGCGGCATCCGCCGACTGTGGGGCTGGGCGGAGAACAGCGTCGTGGGCCTGTTTAACCGACTGGTCGAGGGCTTCGACCGGCTGACGCCTCTGGTCACCCATCTGTTGGGCGTGACCCGAAGGCTGATCGCCGCGGCTGGTGATCTGCTGACGCTGCCCCAACTGATACTATCCAATGTCTGGGGGCTGATCCCCGAATGTATTCGCAACCCCATTAAAGATTTTCTGGTCGAGCAGATACTCGGGCGCATTCCGGTATTCAACCAACTGATGAAGGTGCCCGACCTCTGGGAGCGGGCACAGGCAACGGCCATGCGTATTGTGCGGCAGGTGTTCGTCGACGGCAACATCTCCGCTGCCGCCTGGAGCTTTTTCCAGGCCATGCTGAAACTGATTGGTCTCCCCCCGCAACTGGTTGTTCAGGTGCTGGCCCGTGCCACAGGTGCCATAGGGGAAATTCTCACCGACCCCATAGGCTTTATTACCAATGCCCTGCGAGCGGTCTGGCAGGGGTTTTCCCAGTTCTTTCGCAATATTGGCAACCACCTGTTGAGTGGTGTGAGCGGTTGGTTCTTCGGGCATATGCGCGATGCCGGTATCACGCCCCCCGAAAACTTTTCCCTGCGTTCGGTTCTGGGTGTGGTAATGCAGATTCTGGATATTACCCGGGAGCGCATCTTCGACCGCCTTGGTCGTCGCATTGGCCGCTCCACTGCCGACCGACTGCGCAGCATGCTTGATCGGGCGACCGGCGTCTGGCGCTTTGTCCGAACCGTGGTCGAAGAAGGGCCGGGCGCTTTGTGGGAGGAACTGCAACAACGATTGAGTGATCTGGGTAATCAATTACTCGACGGTATTGTCGGCTGGGTAACCGAGACCATTATTCAGCGGGTCAGCGCCCGATTGCTGACCATGCTCGATCCCTCGGGCATCATGGCCGTAGTCAATGCGCTGGTAACGCTGTACCAGACCATCGAAACCTTTGCTGAGCGCCTCCGTGAAATGCTGGAGGTGGTCAACAGCTTCTTGCAGGGCGTCAATGATATTGCCAAAGGCTCTCTGTCTCAGGCCGCCAACTTCCTGGAAAACGCAATGGGGCAGGCGATTCCCGTCATTCTCGCGTTTCTGGGCAAGTACGCGGGTCTTGGCAACCTGAGCGAGCGCATCCGGGAAATGGTGGAATCCATCCGTGAGCGGGTGGACGCTGCTCTCGACTGGCTGATCGACCGGGCCATTCGAGGCGGGCGAGCCCTGATCGACCTTGCCCGCCGTGGCGGCCGAGCGGTAAAGCGGGGGGCTCGAGCCCTGGCCAACTGGTGGAAACCGAAGAAAGATTTCAAGGCCGACAACGGTGAAGAGCACAGTCTTTACACAGAAGAATCTGGGACTGGTGTCACCTTAATGATGGCCTCGGAAGATCCAAAAAGGTATCAGAACTACCTTGAAGGTCTGGAGCTCGAGGGCCTCAACGAACAAAAGCGCAAAAAGGCATTGGGTATCGCCAAATCTCTCGACGAGAATTTGGCCACCATGAAAGGTTGGGAGAGTCGGCAAGAAGAGACGGGTAACGAGGCCGCTATTAACAGTGGCAACAACCAAGACGCTCAGGCGTTCTTTGACGTTGAGGTCAAGCCAAAGTTCGATGAGCTAGTTGAAATCACCATGACAATATTACCTGAGCCAGGATCGGCAGGAGATGGTATTGCGTCCACACCACCAATCTACGGACCGACAACGGATCGAGGTTTCGGAACTTCAGTCGAAGCACCCTTGCTCGGGAAAGATATAGTCGGCACTGGCAGCACAACTGCTTCTGCTCCCCCCAATGAAAACTGGGAAAAGCTCAGAAAACGGAAGAAGGGGAAAAGCAGCTACTTTGTCAGGGGACATCTTCTCAACCACCACTTGGGTGGAAAAGGGGAGTGGAAAAACCTGACTCCATTAACGCGCTCTGCAAACGCTACCATGAGCCACTCTTTTGAAGAGCACGCCAAGGAGGCCGTCGAAAAAAACCATAAGTTTATCAACTACATAGTAACAGCCAACTACTCTGGAAGCAGCCACCCACTGGAAAACGAAGTTCAAGAACTCCGTGAATCCGGAAATCCGGAAGATGGAAACTTGGCGGATGTTATCGAGGTCGAGCGTGACATACCGAGCAAGCTCGAAGTTGCGGCAAACGTTCTGAACCATTCGGGTGACAGTGGAAAGTACGAAAAAGGAGAGAGTTTAGAAGAAAAGCAAGACATCAAGAATGAATTTTTCACCAATAGTGTTGAAGACTACTCACTTTCTGCCAGCGACTACGAAAAACTCTACATTAACGATACTCTTCGAAACTATGACCCGAAAAAAGGTGAAGACGATCCTGCAATAGTAGCACTGAAGAATTTTGGCTCAATTGACGAAAAAACAGCTCTCGATATCGCGAACAAAATGCCCTCCTCCGGCTACCGTACCTATGGCGAGTTACGTGAACTCGCCGGAATATCAGAGGACCGATGGAGGGGAATCAACGACGACCCACGATATCGCATAAGATTGTACAGCCGACCATAAACCTCGGAGGCCGTTTTGGCATGAACCGTCCAGTTCAGACATCATTCGAACGTAAACTCGCCGATCCTTACGCCTTTGCCTTGCTGCAATGGCCCGCACTGCTTGCTTTGCTCTCCCTGCAACAGGGAGGCTGGTGGCTGGCGTTGAAAATCGCTTTGGGCCTCTGGTTGGGGCTGATGTGCCTCGCTGCCTACGCCGGGCGGCGGCCGGGAAGGATCGCGTTTGGCAATTCCATGCTACTGAGCAACGGCGCGATTGGCCTGGGTTGGTGGGTCTACCCGAGTCCCTGGCTACTTGCCTGCATTGCCCTGGCGTTGCTACTGCTTTATACGGGGCAGCGCGCTCTGTTCCGCGATAATGCCGAAACGATCGAGACTACCGTAGAATAGTTCATATAGTTTCGAGACGGCCTGGCACAGCCAGACTCAAGGCGATGAACGGAACTTGACAGACTCGCGCCGAAGCGATTGACTGAATCAGGAGATGGTCACCGTTCTGGTGTGCCGCTCGCTCGGGGAAAGCGCAATGCGCAAGTTGAATCGGGGATTCTGGTTTGGTCTCTCGATTGTTATTCTGCGCCCCCGCTCGATGTCGCCAGCGCAGTGGTGTTGAGCGACAACGACGATTCCTTCGAGCACAAACTGCGTATGGTCAGCAGCGCCAACCGGCGCACGAGGGTATCGTTGCCGACGTGGACATGTCCTCTCTCGATATTGAAATCTCAAAGGGCTGGTTCAGTTTCTCGATTACTGACAAGTTGTCGTCCTACATCGAAGGCAGTCGGATCTCGGCCAAGTCGGTTGAGATTCCCTCCGGGCAATACCGGGTTGAGATCCTTGTCCGGGATCTGAAAGGCAATGAAACCGAGGCCGTATATGGCATGAGTGTGCGATAGCGCTGACCCCGCTGCCACGAAGGTTCGAGTGTCAGGCGCAGATTGGTAAAGCTGCTGAAAAGAAGCCAAATGGGGAGATTCAGTTGCCCAGACTATCCAGCCGGCGCGGCTTCGCAATACCGAAGCCCTGACCGTAGTCTACCTGGATTTCCCGGAGCGCCTCCATGATTTCCATGTCTTCCACATACTCCGCAATCGTGCGGAGATCCAGAAAATGGCACAGTTCGTTGATTGAACGCACCATCGCATAGTTGGTCATATTGGTGTTGAGGTCGCGAACAAAGGCGCCGTCGATCTTCACGAAGTCCACGGGCAGCTTTTGCAGATAGGCATAGGAAGACATGCCGGTACCGAAATCATCCAGGGCAAAGCGACAGTGCAGGCGTTTGAGCTCACGCATGAAATCGGAAGCAAAGTGAAGGTTGGCAATGGCCGAGGTCTCGGTAACCTCGAAACAGAGCTTGGGTGCAAACTCCGCCTTCGCCCTGAGGGTGGATTCGAGGTTGAGCATAAAGTCGTCATCGCTTAACGAGGCACCGGACAGATTGACGTTGAGCGTTGCAATCTTCGTTATGGCTTCCGGGTTCTGGCGCATCCAGCTCATCACCTCGGAAACCACCCACAGATCCACCGTGGTACTGCGCCTGAATTGCTCGGCCGCCTCGATATAACCCTGGGGGGAAATCTCCTTGCCCGAGCTGTCCTTCAGTCCCAGCAAAATCTCATAGCTGTTGCCTTCAACGAACCCGGGATCCAGAGCAACGATGGGTTGGGCCCGCAGGTACAGGCTGCCGTCGCGAATCGTACGGTCAATCTCCGTCACCCATTGCGGGCCACTCACTTGCGACTTCTCGCCCGTACCGCGTGCCAGCTCAATACGGTTGCCACCCAGTTTTTTCGAGGCTCCCAGCGAGAGGCTTGCCTGGTTCAGAAGGTCGCCAGGCGAGCAGGCTGCGCCCGTTACAGACCTTATGCTCATGCTCACAGTCACCCGGTATTCTGTCGAACCATGGCGGAAGACGTGAACTTCAATCCGCCGTCGGAGGGATTCCGCAAAATCGAGACAATCCTCTATTGCCATGCTACCAAAAAGGATTGCGAACTCATTGCCACTGATCCTGCCGGTGCAGGCTTCCGGAAAACGCGACCCGCAATCATTGCGAAGCATGTCGGCAATGGACTTCAACAGCGCGTCACCGGCCTCTGCGCCAAAGGAAGCATTAACGACACTGAATTCGTCAATGTCCAGTACCAGCAAAGCTGCGTGGTCTTGCCCTGAAAGTTGCGGTAACCTGTTGATCAGTTGCCAGACCTGTTTTTCGAAATCGTGTCGATGCATCAGGCCGGTCAGAGCATCGTGTGTGGCCTGAAAGTTCAGCTTTCGATAGATGTCTTCGACGACTGTGAACAGGCTTTGGTCGAGAAACGGGATTTCCCCGTCCTCGACCAGCCAGGCCTCGCCCCCGGCCAGTTTGCGGGTAAATTCAGGGAAGTCGTAGCTGATCTCGCTCATACCCTTGGGGGAGAGGAAGACGAATCGCAGCGACTCCTCGCCACCCCATACCAGTCGCATCCGGCGGGTCTCGCCGCTGTCCAGCCCGAGTTCAACCCAGTCGCCGACAGCCAGACCTTTTGCCCTCGATGCCCAGCGGCTCTGTTCGAGTTCAGCCGGTAACGTTGCCACGGCGTCATCCGTTTCGCCGTACATTTCCAGCCAGGAAGTCGTTACCATCAGATCGCCTGCAAGAATGCCCGACAACTCTTTGATGATGGCACGGGTCCGCGCCGGATCGCCCACTGTTTTAAGCTCACGTTCAATGAACTGGAGCATGACCCCGCTTTCCAGTTCTTTTTCGAACGCAAGCTCACCAGACGTGCCATCGGGAGATAGCCAGGCCTGCAATTGCGTTACCACGTCAAAGAGTTCTTCACATTGACGGCTTTGCGGACCCTCCCGCAACATGGCCAGCACGATGAGCTGTTCCCAGCCAGCCTCAAGGAGTCTGACCAGAATGTCGGGTGTCTGTCGCCCCCCCAGAAGCGCAGAAAGCCGCTTCTGGGCGGTCCTGCGGGTCCGGCGCAGACGTTCCTTGCCTTCCAGGTTTTTTGCCAGTCTTTCGGAGTTGCGGATGAACGACTGGTCCTGGCGTTCCACCAACTGCCTGAGCCGCTGGCCGACATCTTCCAGCAGACCTGAATCCGCCTTTTCCATCGCCGTCAGTTCGCTGATGATATCGGCAACCGTGGCCTCGAGTTTCTTGCCGGAGACTCTCTCTGCAAGACACAGTCGCATCAGGTCATTGATTATGTCCCGGGTCGGATGATCCCCCTCGCTCAGGAAATCGGGTGTCTCGATAAGCGTTTCGAAAACCGGCAATCGCAGCATTTGTAACTGCTGGCGAACCGGCGCGGAGAGATTCAGCTGGGTTTGCAGAGGCGCAAATATCCGGTCCACAAGGCTGGCTTTGTCAACAGCGCTCTGGTCAAGTGCGCTCGCAACTTCCGGGTCTGAATCTGCCATGTCCCGGAGCAGGCCTGTCATCGCGGGTTCGCCGTCTCGCAGGCGTGACAGGATCTCGGGGCGTCTGGAGCCGAGGTTTTCTTTCAGTTGCAGGTTTGGTTCCTGCCAGTTGGGGCCATCTGTCCCGTGACTGGCTGTCCCGTAACCATCCTCCAGCGCCATTAACTGGAAGATTGATTGTGTGGCTCTGGCGGAGGCTGCACCTGGCTGGCCGGCTTCCCGGGCGCTGCTGCGCTGGTCCTGACCGCTTTCGGCTATTGGTTTTTTCAGCTCTGA
>NZ_DATFKH010000138.1:0-22879 GCF_035268745.1 Marinobacter sp. | reverse complement strand
GCGGACTCGCGGTTTCAGGAGGACCTTCTGGCGCAGGCCAGGAAGGCTGGCAAGGTGGACCCGGAGTTCCGGATACCCATGGGCTGGCGCAACAATACCCCGGCGCATGTCAGGCACACAGTGGCAACCGCTGGTGGTGGTGGACTGTTCCCGGCTTTCCCGACTGGCTGCGACTTTACCGAAGAAGAACTGGTTCTGGGTAAAGCGTTAAAGGCGCTGAAAGCTGCAACGGCCAGCCGGCGTGGCAAAATGCGCGTGCTGGGGAAGGCCCTGACAGCGACTGACACCGAGGGCCGCTACCAGTCGCTGCTGCAGCGAATGCAGCTCGACAACCCCCGGGGGCTGCGGGCAAAGCTTGACCAGCGGCTGCTTGTCCATGGTCTTGACCTGACTGACACTTCACCGGATAAAGGAAATCAGACGACCTGATGCAGAAACCTGACGTATTTACCGTCCACTATGTGCTCAAGAACAAGCTTGGCGAGTTGGTGGACACCTCCGAAGGAAGCGAGCCTCTGCGTTTTATCCATGGCACCCCGGGCGTGATTACCGGTATCCAGGAGGCAGTGAAAGACCGCAATGTGGGGGACTGTCTGGAAGTGACCGTGCCCCCTTCAATGGCATATGGGGAACACAATCCTGATCTTGTCCGCACTGTGCCGCGTTCCATGTTTGAAGGCGTTGAAAATCTGCAGACGGGCATGAAATTCCAGACCAACACCGGCAGTGAAGCCCAGGTGGTGCAGGTTGTCAGTATTGATGGCAACCTGGTCAAGGTGGATGCGAATCACCCCCTGGCCGGCTTTACGCTCTATTTTGATATTGAAATCATCGAAAGGCGCGAGGCCACGGATGAGGAAGTGGCCGCCGGTTATCCCCTGGACTGAGGTGTTCGCGGCTTCCATTGTGACTGGCAACCCCACTCTCGCCGAACGCGCCCGCCACTCTGCCGGAACTCCCGCTGGATTGGCGGTATCCGGGCTGTAACCATCAGTCGGTTCCATGTATATTTCTGAAAAGCATGTATAGTTGCTGTTACAGCATGTAGCCTGTAGATTCAGGCATCCATGGGTTCGTGTGCTAAGGACTCGGGAAATCCAAATAACAAGCTCAGAGATGGACGGCGTGGAACAAACGAACGAAAGTTGGCGTATTCTGATAGTCGAGGACGATGAAAGGCTGGCGGAGCTGACCCGGGAGTATCTGGAAAGCAACGGCCTCAGCGTGTCTCTGGAACAAAACGGCGGCAATGCAGTCGAGCGTATCCGTAATGAGCAGCCGGATCTGGTGGTGCTGGATCTGATGCTGCCCGGCGAAGATGGTCTTTCAATCTGTCGTCGGGTAAGGCCGAACTACAATGGACCGATCATCATGCTGACGGCTCGCACCGATGATCTGGACCAGGTGTTGGGTCTGGAAATGGGTGCAGACGATTACGTCGGTAAACCGGTCAAACCCCGGGTCCTCCTGGCCCGCATCCGGGCATTGTTGCGCCGGGTGAGCGAGACCGGTACGGTGGCCGCGGAAGAAGGTCTTACCGAAGAACCGGTCCGGCTTCGGTTCAACGATCTGGTGGTGGATCGTTCCATGCGTGAAGCCTGGCTGAACGATACCAGCATTGAGCTGACCAGTGCCGAATTTGATCTGCTCTGGCTGCTTTCGAGTAACGCCGGACGTGTTCTCAGCCGCGAAGAGATTTTCACTGCCCTGCGGGGTATCGAGTACGATGGTCAGGACCGCTCAATCGATGTCCGGGTGTCCAGAATTCGCCCGAAAATCGGCGATGACCCTATTCACCCGCGGCGCATCAAGACGGTTCGCAGTAAAGGCTACCTGTTTGTAAAGGAAGCCTGACTATCCAGCCTCTGGCGCTGGCCCCGGAGGGTCAGCGTTCATTGCCAGGGTTCAGACAATGCCCTTCAAGTTTTTCTTCAATTTCTATGCCCGCCTCATCGGCCTGACGTCCCTGATTCTTCTGGTCTGTGTCGCCCTGTTTCTGGGGGTCAATTCGGTTCGTGAGCAATACTGGCAGGAACGGTTTGCCGGGCCCCTGATGCGCTGGATCGCTTCAGCTCCCAACCCGGGGCTGCAGTACCACTGGCTGTCCTCAAGGTACGATTTTCAGGCAGTGTCTGCCGATCAGTTGACGGTATCCGAGATTGTTATCGAACGACTTTCCTACGGTCAGGTCGTTTCACGGGATACCAGCGTCGGCCAGCAGGTTATGGTTCTGGATGACTCGGGGCAGGTACTGACATTGCGATTCGGGGATTTCTACCGTGATGTTTCCGAGGCTCTGGCGCTGATTACCCGGTGGCACCTGAGAGGCGTTCCCGGCGAAAGCCGGGAACAGGCGATGGGGCAGTTGTCCGAATCCCTGAATGTCTCGCTGACCCAGGTCCGGGACCCTGGTTCAGTGCCGGATGCAGATGTTCTTGACCGCGTGGCCGAGCGCGGTATTTCGTTGTACCAGTACCCGTCCGATACCCGTGTCCACGTGCTTATCCGGCTGAAGGATGGCGCACTGATTGATCTGGTGATGCCGCCACCGTTTGATAACTGGGCATGGCCGGTGCTTTTGCTGCTGCTGGTGGTGGGCGGCGGAGTACTGGCGCTGGCCCTGTACGCGGCGCTCAGGGCGGTGGACAGTAATCTCAGGGCTGTTGAGTCCGTGGCTATCCGGATTGCCAGGGGTGAGATGGGCGCCCGGGTCGAAACCACTGACAGCCGGCTGGTGTCACGGCTGGCAGCGTCTTTCAATGGCATGGCCGAGCATATCCAGCGGCTGGTGGACGTTCAGCGGGAAATGATTCACGCAGTTTCCCATGAATTGCGTACTCCGGTGGCACGTATACGTTTTGGCGTCCAGATGATCGAAAGTGCAACCAGCCCGGCGACGTTGCAGAAACAGCTCGACGGCATTGATGGCGACATTCAGGAACTGGATGAGCTGATCGATGAAATTCTCACCTATGCCAGACTTGAGCAGGGCGGGCCTGTGTTTGCCCTGCACGAGCATTCAGTGACGGACATTGTCCGCCAGGTGGTCAGTGAGCAGCAACTGATTCGTACCGAGCATGTGATCGAGGCCGACATTGATGAAGAGTCCGAAACCTGGTCGCTTTCTGATATCGAGCCGCGTTATATTCATCGCGCCATCCAGAATCTGGTGGGCAATGGTGCCCGTTATGCGGCCAGCCGGATCCGCGTCCACTGCCAGTTAGATGAAGACAACTGCCGGATCGACGTCGAAGACGATGGCCCGGGCGTGCCAGAAGAAGACTGGGAGAAGGTGTTTACGGCCTTTGCCCGGCTGGATGACAGCCGCACCCGTACCTCTGGCGGTTACGGCCTGGGACTGTCGATTGTGCGCCGTATTCTATACTGGCATGGAGGCCAGGCCTTTGTCGGTCGTAGCGATAAACTCGGTGGTGCCAGGTTCAGTCTGGTCTGGCCCCGTAAGAAGCCGTTTGAGCCAACGCTCTGATTTTCCGTTTCGCAGCTGAAAGGATGCAATGAATGCCGCAGTACCTGCTTGCTATTGATCAGGGTACCACCAGCTCCCGCGCCATTGTTTTTGACGCTGGCGGAACGTCCGTTGCCACTGCGCAGCAGGAATTTCAGCAGTATTTTCCTCAGGATGGGTGGGTTGAACACGATGCACTCGAAATCTGGGAAAGCACGCTCGCAGTCTGCCGTGAAGTGCTTGCAAGCTCCGGCGTGCCGCTGTCATCAATTTCAGGAATCGGTATTACCAACCAGCGCGAAACCACCATTATCTGGGACCGCAAGACCGGCAAGCCGGTCTATCGCGCGATTGTCTGGCAGGATCGCCGGACCGCTTCCGGGTGCTCCAGGCTCAAATCCGATGGCCATGAAGATACCGTTGTCGAGCGTACCGGTCTGCTGATCGACCCCTATTTCTCCGCAACCAAAATCGCCTGGATTCTGGATAACGTTGATGGTTCGCGGGCACGGGCCGAAGCTGGCGAACTGGCATTCGGCACTGTCGACAGCTGGCTGCTGTGGAACCTGACCAACGGCGGGTCCCACTGCACTGACGCTACCAACGCCTCCCGCACCGCGATTTTCAACATCCACCAGCAGGACTGGGACGAGGAGCTGCTGGCGCTTTTCCGCATTCCGCGATCGCTACTGCCAGAAGTGCTGGATTCGGCTGCGGATTTTGGTACCACAGCCCCGGAATGGTTTGGCGAGGCCCTGCCGGTTGCCGGAATAGCCGGCGATCAGCATGCGGCCCTGATAGGCCAGGCCTGTTTCAAACCGGGAATGGCGAAGAGTACCTATGGCACCGGTTGCTTCCTGATGGTAAATACCGGCTCTGAAGCGCCTCGTTCAGAAAACCGGCTGCTCACCACTATGGCATATCGCCTCAACGGCAAACCCTGTTACGCGATGGAAGGCAGCATCTTTGTAGCAGGTGCGGCCATGCAATGGCTGAGGGATGGGCTCAAGCTTATCCGCCACGCCAGTGAGTCGTCACGATACGCCATCGAAGTAGGCGTGGAGAACCCGGTTTACCTGGTGCCTGCGTTTACCGGCCTGGGCGCGCCCCACTGGGATCCCCACGCTCGCGGCGCGATTATGGGTCTCACTCGGGATACCGGCATTGCCGAGATTGTAACAGCGGGGCTGCAGTCGGTCTGTTATCAGACCAAGGATCTGGTTCGCGCTATCCAGAATGACGGCACTTCCCTGAAATCACTCAGAGTGGACGGCGGCATGGTAGTCAATGACTGGCTCATGCAGTTTCTTGCGGATATTCTCAATGTGTCGGTTGAACGGCCACGGGTCACCGAAACCACGGCGCTGGGCGCAGCCTATCTTGCGGGTTTGCAGACCGGCGTATACGAAAACCTGGAGCAGATTGGCGCACTGTGGAAGCAGGAGCACCATTTTGAACCGGTCATGAGACCGGTTCTGCGGGAATCACTCTACGCCGGATGGCTGGATGCGGTCGCAAGAGTCTGCAACAACTGACGCGCCAGATCCGGTGGGTTCAGGTTCGCTCGAAAGCAATCAGGTGATCTGCTTCGACCCGAACGGGCACACGCTCCCCCAGGTGGAAATCCAGGTGACTGCGAAACAGCGCCTCGAATTCCGTGTCTTCGGAGCAGCGGAAGCGATAGAGCGTTGAGGTGCCTGCAAAGATCTTTTCTATGACTTCCGGCTTCAGGTCCGACTCGGCGTCGTAAACGATGTCATCAGGGCGAATAAGAATATCGACCAGGGTTCCCGGCTGCCAGCGGTAGGCCCGGTTACCACGAATGACCCCCAGCCTCGATTCAATGGTATCCGGCCCAAGCGTCGTACCGGGAATGAAACCACCCTGGCCAACAAAACCCGCGACAAACCGGTTCGCGGGCTCATGATAAAGGTTGTAAGGCACATCCCACTGCTGAATTCCGCCATCCTTCAGAACGGCAACCTGGTCGCACATCGCAAAGGCTTCCTGCTGATCGTGGGTGACCAGGATTGCGCTGATGCCCAGTGTCTTCAGGATCTCCCTCACATCCAGGCTCAGTCGCCTGCGCAGATCAGCGTCCAGATTGGAGAAGGGTTCGTCCAGAAGAATCAGCGTGGGCTCCGGCGCCAGTGCCCGGGCAAGGGCAACACGCTGTTGCTGGCCGCCAGAAAGCTCATGGGGATAACTGTCGGCAAGGTCCTGAAGGTGGACGACCTGCAACAGCTCGCGGACTCTCTGGGCTTTTTCCCCACGGCTTTCGTTGCGCAGGCCGAAGCCGACATTTTCAGCAATCGTCAGATGGGGAAAAAGCGCATAGTCCTGAAATACCATGCCGATCCGGCGCTTTTCCGGGGCCAGAGTCTTGCCCGGCAGGCTGATGGCCGCTCCCTGCAGGCGTATCTCGCCGCCGTTGAGTGGCAGAAACCCGGCCAGCGCTCGCAGGATGGTGCTTTTGCCGCAGCCACTGGGTCCGAGCAGGCAGCCGATATCGCCATGGCTGAGGGCAAAACTGACCTCCTTGACCACAGAACCGTTGCCGTAGCCGCAGGACATGTTGGTGACTTCGAGAAGCCAGTCATCGGGCTGGCTCTGACTTGTTATCATCAGGCTGTTCCAGGGTTGAGAATCAGGAATTCAAGCAGGGCTTTCTGGGCGTGGAGACGATTTTCCGCCTCGTCCCAGACAACGGAGCCGGCGTGTTCCATCATGTCAGCCGAGATTTCTTCGCCCCGGTGTGCGGGCAGGCAGTGCATGAACAGGGCGTCTTTATCCGCAAGGCTCATCAGTTGCGGGTTAATCTGATAATTGGCAAAGGCGCCTTCGCGGGCTTTCTGCTCATCTTCCTGGCCCATGGACGCCCACACGTCGGTCACCAGAAGATGTGCGTCCCTGGCGGCTTCGGCTGGGTCCCTGACCATTTCTGTGTGGCCGGCATGGGTCTGCAGCAGGGCAGCATCCGGCTCATAGCCTTCAGGGCAGGCTATGCGCAGATTGAAACCGAACTGGTTGGCTGCGTTCATATAGGAGTGGCACATATTATTCCCGTCACCGATCCAGGCCACGGTTCCGCCCCGAATGCTGCCGCGATGCTCACGGTAGGTCTGCATGTCGGCCAGTAACTGGCAGGGATGGAAAGTGTCAGTCAGGGCGTTGATCACCGGTGCCCGGGAAGCCGCAGCAAAGCGCTCAGCGGTTGCATGATCGAACGTACGGATCATCACTGCATCGACCATGCTGGATATGACAATGGCCGAATCTTCCAGAGGTTCGCCGCGGCCAAGCTGGGTGTCCCGCGGCGACAGAAACAGTGCAGAGCCGCCAAGCTGGGCCATTCCTGCTTCAAAGGATACCCGGGTTCGGGTCGAAGACTTTTCGAAAATCATCGCCAGCACGCGATTCTTGAGGGTCTCCCGAACTGTACCCTGGCGCCATTCCCTGCGAAGCTTGGTGGCATGGTCAAGCAGAGCCTCCAGTTCATCCGGGCTGAAATCGTTAAGAGTGAGAAAGTGTCTTGCCATGACAAGGTCTGCCTTTCAAAGGGACACAAGTCTAGCGGCTCAACCGTGTGATGACAACGCCATTGGCGCTCACACAGGTTTGGTCCCGCTACGGCGAGGCGTGTACAATAAGCGTCACACGTTGCACTATGGCAACTCATGATTTCTGCGCGAGGTAACTGTCAATGGACGTAAACGAAACTATCAAGAACCAGCTCGAAGAAAATCCGATCATTCTGTACATGAAAGGATCTCCGCAGCAGCCTCAGTGCGGTTTCTCGGCCAAGACATCCCAGGCTCTGATGGCCTGCGGTGAACGCTTTGCATTTGTCAATATTCTTGATAATCAGGAACTGCGGGAGGCACTGAAAGTGTATTCCAGCTGGCCCACCTATCCCCAGCTTTATATTAACGGCGAGCTTGTCGGCGGCTGCGATATCATTCTCGAGATGTCCGAGAGCGGCGAACTTGCGGAACAGGTGAAAGCAGCTGCGAGGCAGGCAGAAGCCTGAACACGGGTGCGGTAACGGACATCAGAAAGTAGTTCACCCTGACCCTGGATCACCACTGAAGAAAACTGGCTATGAGTGGTCCAGGGCAGTCTGATAGCAGCCCTGGACCGTAATTTCCCGCAAGGCTTCGGTCTTTTGCGCTCGGCTACCCCGCGGCCTTACTTCGCAAAGTGCCGGCGACCGCATCCAGGGCACGATCAATGAGAGCGCCCTGCTGCAGAACGGTTAAACGACCCCTTCGCAGTTCATGGGCAAGTTCAGATCTGGTCTTTTCGATGACTTTCAGTCCCATGCGGTTGACGAAAACGAAGCATTCCGCCTCTTCGATGATTGCGGAGAGTTTGCAGCGGAAGCTGGCACCATTGACCAGACTGAACTCAACCCAGTTGCCGACCTCCATTTCGTCGATCTGGGCAACGTATTCTGCTATCGCCGCATTTTCCAGTTCCTGCTGACGCTTGATTGCGGTCTGGGCTTGCTGCGGGTCTTCTTTCTCCGGCTCGGGCGGCGGGTTGGCCATGGTTTCGGCAAGCTCGTTGGCGCGGAAGGCTTCTGTCAGTTCATGCTTCAGCTCAGCCATCATTTCGTCAAGTTTGGAGGAGTTATAGGATACTTCCTCAAGGCCTGCCCGTAGCGATTTAAGAAGCCCGGGAACGACCCGGACCCAGTGATCGCGCTCTTCATCCTCCTGATGCGGGTGCAGACACCAGATCAGATCATCGACGACTTTTACTGTCTGCGCCCAGCGATGCTCTACATCGTCGCGAAGGTAGGCCAGGAACATGACGCGGCTCCAGCCGTTCAGCAGGATGTTGCGAACAGGCTCCTGAAGCTTGTAGCTGGCCAGCTTTTTCTGAAGCAGCTGATCCACAGTCTCCTGCGCTTTCTGGGATTTGATGCGGCCGCGCTCGGACTCCCGGGTGCGCTGTTCCACAAGGGAGGATTTGCGGTTTTCGCGAGCCAGGAACTGGTCGAACTCTTCTCCAAGTGTCTCAAACAGCGCAATATCACCATCGAATTCATTGAGAATACGGACCACGATGGAGTGGATCTGATCATAAAGTTTGTCACGGGTCTTCTCGTCGCTCTCACTCCAGCCAATCCCCGCCTTTGCGAGGCTATTAAGCAGTCGGCGGGCAGGGTGGGTGGCTTTGCTGAAGAAGGTTTTGTCCTTGATGACAACTTTCAGAATGGGAATCTGAAGGCGGCTGATCAGTACCTGAACCGGCGCTGACAGGTTGTAATCGTCCAGAATGAACTCGAACAGCATGGACACGAGGTTGATCAGGTCCTCGTCCATTTCGTTCAGTGCCGGTTTTTTACCATTTTTCTTGGTTTCTGCCTGCAACAGCAACTGACTGACCACCGCGTACAGATCTACTGCGCGTGGTTGGCCCTCACTCAGGTTTTCCCAATTGTGCAGTTCGGGGTCCTGTTGCGGGAGCGCGCTCAGCAGACGGATCAGCTCGGACTCACCAATAACCTGCACGTCAGCGTCGGCTGACCTTGAGCCACCCCTGGTTTGCCTGCGCTGATACGCCAGCAACTGGCGGATCTGCTCGAACATCTCCCTTTCGTGGTGGCCCTGGGTGTCAGTATCAGCCGACTGTGCCGCCTGGTCTTCAGGGCTGGCGTCGGGCTGCGCTGAATGATCAGCTGAACCCCGGGCAGGCCGATCGTGCTGCTTGCCGGATTTGCCATGGTAGCGGAAATTAGGGATGACACCGGCCTGAACCAGTATCCGGTTGGCTTCGTCAAGCAGCATCCCGAGATTGGACACGACATAACGATCGAACTGCTTGAGCAGAATCAGGCGTTCACGAATCTGGATTTCGAGTGCCTGAATGGCTTCCACAAAGGCGCTGCAGAGATGTTCGGGAGACAGGGGATTGACCGGCGATTCATCACTTGCATTCGGGTAAACCTGGCTGAATCTAGCCTGCAGTTGCAGCAGGGGACCCTGAAAGTGAACCTTTGATTTGGTGATCATCGCATTCAGCGCGACCTGTTCTTCCAGATCATCATCACCAACCAGGGCCAGAGAATCCGCACTGGATTGTGTCCGGCTCAGGTCTTCGCTGGCAGTGGTTCCGCTCTGGGGGGGGTGCAGGAACAGCTGGCCGACAGTATTCTGAAAGTGCCGTTCAACGCCTTTGCGCTTGATGCGAATTTCGCGCATGGCCTCAAAATAGCGATTCTGCTCGTTGTTGCTCCTGGCATTGTTCGCCAGCTCGAACAGCGAATCATCAACCGCATCAAAGGAGCCCTGCAATAAGTCTCCCAGCCCGGCCACGACAGTGTCGCGGATTCGCACGACCTCGGTCGGCATTTTGCCTGAACTGACAGCTTCCCGGTGCTCGCGGAGAAAATGTATACCGGACTGCTTGTTCATCACAGACTCCTGTGCGCCTCAACCGGGTATAAAAAGACCGAGCGTTGTACCGTTATCGTTTTTAATTCTATTTTAGGTTAGCACAGGGTAACACAGAATTGTATGAACAGAATATCGTCAAAATGCTACTGGAACCACATAATTGAATGACGTTCTATCGGGCCATGCGTTTTTTGCGTTTAAGCGGATGAACAATAGCGGCTTTCACCACATTGTCCTTGATCTGGAGCACCTCCACCCGGTGGCCGCTTACTTTCAGGCACACATTGGTGTCGGGAATGTTTTCCAGTGTTTCGGTGATCAGCCCGTTCAGGGTTTTGGGGCCATCCTGCGGCAGTTTCCAGCCAAGATCCTTGTTGATCGTGCGCACCGCCGCGGTGCCATCAATGATAAAGGTACCGTTGTCCTGGGGAATAATGCTGGGGCTGGTCGATGCATAATCGGTGGTGAACTCGCCGACAATTTCTTCCAGTATATCTTCAAGCGTGGCCAGTCCCAGGACCTCCCCGTACTCATCGACCACGATCCCGAAGCGGCGCTTTTCTTTCTGGAAATTGATGAGCTGGGTGTTCAGGGGTGTGCTTTCAGGAATGAAATAGGGCTCGCGGCACAGTTGCATCAGCATTGCCTTGTTGATCTCCTCCTGTTGCAGGAGCTTGGTGGCGTTGCGCAGGTGAAGTACGCCCTGAATGTTATTGACGTCCCCCTTGAAAACCGGAAGGCGTGTGTGCTGGCTGCTTTTTAACTGGCGCAGGATGGTTTCAAGGTCATCTTCAAGATCAACGCCGACCACTTCGTTGCGCGGCACCATGATGTCATTCACGGTGACTTTTTCCAGGTCAAGGATGCTCACCAGCATGTCTTTGTGTTTGGCAGGTATCAGGGCGCCGGCTTCGTTAACCAGCGTCCGCAGTTCTTCGCGGCTGAGGTGGTCGTTGGTGGCATCTTTGGCAGAAACGCCAATCAGTTTGAGAATAGCGCCAGTGAACAGGTTGACAGCCCAGACGACCGGGTACAGGAGTTTGAGTAACGGTCCGAGAACATGACTTGCCGGAAAGGCAATCTTTTCGGGGAAGAGGGCGGCCAGAGTCTTTGGCGTAACCTCGGCAAAAATCAGAATGACAATGGTCAGCAGGATAGTCGCGACGGCAATGCCAGCATCACCCCAGATCTCAATGGCGATGACGGTTGCGATCGCTGAGGCAAGGATGTTGACGAAGTTATTGCCGATCAGGATGACACCGATCAACTGGTCCGTCCGGTTCAGCAGGTTCTGGGCCCGCTTTGCACCTTTATGGCCAGCTTTCGCCATGTGCTTCAGGCGGTAGCGGTTGAGCGACATCATGCCGGTCTCGGAGCTGGAAAAAAACCCGGAGAGCAGGATCAGGGCGGCCAGAATGATAAACAGTGTGGTAAGCGAGGTTGATGTGTCTTCCAAGAAATTGCGTCCTCAGGTTACAACCGTCAGATTAAGGTGGTGTCTGGCGGCTGGGCTGTCAAGTGATCGGGTTCGAGCCGGAGAGCCGTCAGCCACCACGATGGAAAAGCAGTTCGAGGACAAACTTGGTGCCGTAAAAGGCCAGCATTAACAGGGTGCAGCCGGCCAGCGTCCAGCGGCTGGCGGTCACACCTCGCCAGCCCCTGATGTAGCGGCCGATCAGCAGGGCAATAAACACGACCAGTGACAGCAGCGAGAAAAACGTCTTGTGGGCCAGGTCCTGGGCAAAGATGTCGTCAATGAACAGCGCTCCGGTGACGATGGCCAGTACCAGCATCACCACGCCGGCCCAGACCATTTCGAACAGCACCGACTCCATGGTCTGCAGCGGCGGCAGGTTCCTGATCAGTATGCTGTTGTAGTTGTGCTTGAGCTGGCGGTTCTGGAGGTAGAGTAACGCTGCCTGGATCGCTGCCAGGGTAAACAGGCTGTAGGCTGTGACCGACAGGGCGATGTGGGAAAGCATGCCATAACTGTCTCCCGGGACCAGTTGGTGAGAGCCGCGGGCGACCAGCCCCAGGATAATTGTCAGCGCAGCGATGGGATAAACGCCGAGAAACAGGCTCTCGACAGGCTTGCGGAGATTGAGCCCCAGCAACAGAAAGACAACCAGCCAGGAAATCAGTACCGAGCTCTGGAAGAACGCGAAGTCGAACCCGCCTTCGCGGTAGACCGTATGGGCAATCAGCAAGCCATGGGCGGTCAGCGCCAGCATGCCGATCAGTGTGGTTATTGCGATATTGGTATGCACCCGACCCCTGAAGCTGAGAGCCTGCAAGGCTGTGCCAATGCTGTAGAGCAGTAACGAAGTGACCGCGAGGATCAGCGTTCCCATGACTTCCTTTAACCACGTGAAAACAGAGAATCGGCAGGCACTGATGCCGATTTGACCGGTCTGGTCGTTTAAAGTCGTTAGTCTGGTTATAATGTCGCGATTATGCAACAGGAATCAAGGGCACCCGTCATCAATCCCGTCGGGTTTCCCTTTGTTTTGCAATCAATTTATCCGGATACGGAAGATCAGCATGTTTGAGAACCTTCAGGACCGGCTTTCCGGCAGTCTGCACAAAATCTCGGGTCAGGCGCGGCTGACCGACGACAATATAAAAGAAACACTCCGGGAAGTCCGGATGGCTTTGCTGGAAGCCGATGTTGCCCTGCCGGTGGTCAAAGAGTTTATCGAAGGCGTACGTCAGCGCTCCGTTGGTCAGGAAGTCCAGCGCAGTCTGACGCCCGGGCAGGTATTCGTGAAAGTTGTCCAGCAGGAGCTGGAGCGCGTTATGGGGGACGGCAACGAGTCTCTCAATCTGGCGACCCAGCCGCCGGCGGTTATTATGATGGCGGGTTTGCAGGGTGCGGGTAAGACCACGACGGTGGCGAAACTGGCGCGCTTTCTCAAGGAACGTCAGAAAAAATCGGTCATGGTAGTGAGCGCAGACGTCTATCGCCCGGCGGCGATCCGTCAGCTGGAAACCCTGGCGGGCGAGGTCAGCGTCGAGTTTTTCCCCAGTTCCGGGGATCAGGATCCGGTCGATATTGCCAATGGTGCCCTGGATGCCGCCAGGAAAAAGCATATTGATGTAGTGATTCTGGACACCGCTGGCCGTCTGCACATTGACGAACAGATGATGGGAGAGATTGGTCGCCTGCATAAAGCGGTCAACCCCATCGAGACTCTGTTCGTGGTCGACGCCATGACCGGTCAGGATGCGGCAAATACCGCCAGGGCTTTTAATGATGCGCTGCCCCTGACCGGTGTGGTGCTGACCAAGACTGACGGTGATGCCCGCGGCGGTGCAGCCCTGTCGGTCCGGCATATCACCGGCAAACCCATCAAGTTCCTGGGTGTGGGTGAGAAAACCGATGCCCTGGAGCCATTCCACCCCGACCGGGTAGCGTCGCGGATTCTGGGCATGGGCGATGTGCTCTCGCTTATAGAGGAAGCAGAGCGCAAGATTGACCAGAAGAAGGCACAGAAGCTCAGCAAGAAGATCAAGAAAGGCAAAAGCTTTGATCTCGAAGACTTCCGCGACCAGTTGCAGCAGATGAAAAACATGGGCGGTATCGGTGGCATGATGGAAAAATTGCCGGGCATGGGGCAGATGGCCCAGATGGCCCAGCAGCAGGTGAACGACAAGTCGATGGGGCAGATGGAAGCCATCATCTGCTCGATGACACCGAAGGAACGCCGCTATCCGGATGTCATCAATAATTCCCGGAAGCGTCGCATCGCCGGGGGGTCCGGCACCCAGATCCAGGACATCAACCGTCTGCTTAAACAGCACAAACAGATGCAGAAAATGATGAAGAAATTTGGCAAGAAAGGCGGAATGGCTAACATGATGCGTGGTCTGGGCGGTATGATGCCGCCAGGCGGCGCTGGCGGTGGTATGCCACCGCGCGGGCGTATGTAGAAACCGGGGCATTTTCCCTGTTTTCTTTGGCGTTCAATTAGCATAGAATACGGCCCCTTTCGAGTATGGGTCTTCGCGCCGGCCAGAGTCTGGCGGGTGTGAATCGTACAAAGTTCGTACAACAGAACAGGATATTGGTCGAAATGGTAATAATCCGTTTGGCTCGCGGCGGCTCCAAGAAGCGCCCGTTCTACCATCTGACAGTGACAGACAGCCGTAAATCCCGCGACGGTCGTTTCATCGAGCGCGTTGGCTTCTTCAACCCGGTCGCCCGCGGCCAGGAAGAGCGTCTGCGTATTGATCGTGATCGCGTTGATCACTGGGTGAGCCAGGGTGCTCAGACCAGTGAGCGTGTAGCTCAACTGTTGAAAGGCGCGGCCGCCGAGTAATCAGGTTGTTACCGGGGTGTTTCCATGGCTAGGCATTCGCAGGAAACTGTGATCGGTCAGATAACCTCGGTTTTTGGGGTTAAGGGATGGTTGAAAGTCTATTCCTATACTGATCCCAAGGACGGAATTCTGGAATACCGGGACTGGACGCTGGTTCACAACGGTCAGCGAATTCCCGCGAAACTTGAAGAAGGCCGACGGCAAGGTCAGGGCATTGTAGTCAGGTTGAAGGGTATAGATGACCGTGAGGTCGCCCGTACCTACAGCGGTGCCGACATTACCGTGCCCACGACCGAGTTGCCGGAATTGCCCGACGGTGAGTTTTACTGGCATCAGCTTGAAGGGCTTACGGTGTTCACCGTCGATGGTGAGTGCCTGGGTAAAGTCGATCATATGATCGAAACCGGCGCCAACGATGTACTTGTGGTTCGTGCAACCGAGGCATCGATTGACCAGCGCGAGCGGTTGATTCCCTATCTGCCGGACCAGGCCGTCATCAGCGTCAGTCTTGCTGAAGGATCAATCACTGTTGACTGGGACCCGGAGTTCTAGCGGGTGTGGATTGGCGCGGTCAGTCTGTTTCCTGAAATGTTTGCTGCGGTCACCGAAGTCGGGATTACCGGGCGGGCAGTGAGAGAGGGTCTGTTGACCTTTCATGCGTGGAATCCCCGGGAATTCACCCATGATCGGCACCGCACGGTGGATGACCGGCCATACGGTGGCGGGCCGGGTATGCTGATGAAAATTCAGCCCCTGCGGGATGCGATTCAGGCAGCAAAGGCGGCAGCACCGGGTAAACCCTGTGTGGTGTATCTTTCGCCCCAGGGAGAGAGGCTGAATCAGGCAATGGTCGGCTCGCTGGCATCAGAGCAAAGCCTGATTCTGGTGGCAGGCCGCTATGAGGGTGTTGATGAGCGCCTGATCTCTGCGGAGGTCAATCTGGAGCTTTCGCTGGGCGATTTCGTCCTGTCCGGGGGCGAGCTGGCCGCCATGGCGGTGATGGATGCGATTACGCGTCTCATTCCCGGAGCGCTGGGCCATGCACAGTCAGCGGAGCAGGATTCATTTGCTGACGGCCTGCTGGATTGTCCGCACTACACCCGGCCGGAACTGTACGAGGGCCAGGCAGTGCCAGATGTATTGTTGGGCGGTCACCATGATCAGATCCGCCGTTGGCGGCTCAAGCAGTCCCTGAGGCGAACCCGGGAGCGACGCCCTGACCTGCTGGAAGGCCGGGTATTTACGAATGAAGAGCGCGAGCTGCTGGAAGAGATTTTAAACGAACCGGGTGCCTTCGAATCATCAGGGCATTAAAAGATTAGGTATCAGGAGCATTACGATGAGCGGTAAGAACACTATCATCAGTCAGATTGAATCAGAGCAGATGACCAAGGAAATCCCGGTGTTCACACCGGGTGACACGGTGGTTATCCAGGTGCGTGTAACGGAGGGTAACCGTGAGCGCCTTCAGGCGTTTGAAGGCGTTGTCATCGGCAAGCGCAATCGTGGCATGAACTCTTCCTTTACCGTGCGCAAGGTTTCCTACGGTGTAGGTGTCGAGCGTACCTTCCAGACCTTCTCCAGACTGATCGACAGCATCAGTGTGAAGCGTCGCGGTGACGTTCGCCAGGCCAAGCTGTACTACCTGCGCGATCTGTCTGGCAAGGCCGCCCGGATCAAGGAAAAGCTGGGCTGAAAACCGGCGTGTGCCGGTGGCAGCCGAGGCAGGATCAGTTCGAGGGGAAGGGCAGCTTATGGCTGCCCTTTCTTGGTTAAATGATCGATAAGCGCAGATCCACAGACCTCGTCCGCTCCTCCGATGCTGCAATCGTCGAGCGTTTCTGCGATGCCATCTGGCTGGAAGACGGTCTGGGGGAAAAGACCCGCCAGGCCTACCAGAGTGATCTGGAGCGGCTGGCTGTTTGGCTGATGAAACAGCCGGGCCAGCCGCTGCTGGCCGATGTCAACCGCAGCCACCTTCTGGGCTGGATTTCAAATGGTCTCGCCGATGGCTGTAAAACGGCCACTGCTGCGCGTCGTCTGTCGGGACTGCGCCGCTTTTACCGTTATCTGTTGCGGGAAAATCTGATCGTCGAAGATCCGACTCTTCGAATCGACAGCCCGCGGCTGCCGCAGAAATTACCGGACTCCCTTTCCGAGGCAGATGTTGAGTGTTTGCTGGCGGAGCCGGATCCCGACCTGCCCATCGAGCTCCGTGACAAAGCCATGATGGAAATACTGTATGGCTGCGGCCTGAGGGTTTCCGAGCTGGTGGCCCTGACCGTTGCCGAGGTCAACCTGCGCCAGGGCGTGATCCGTATCATTGGCAAAGGTGATAAGGAGCGGCTGGTGCCGCTGGGGGAGGAAGCGGTGGACTGGCTGATCCGGTACATGCGCCAGGCTCGGCCGCAACTGCTGAAAGCCGGACCCTGCGATGCGCTGTTTCCCGGTAACCGGCCGGCAGCGATGACCCGGCAGACCTTCTGGCACCGCATCAAGCTCTATGCCCAGCGCGCCGGCATTCGCAAACAGCTGTCGCCCCATACGCTGCGGCACGCGTTTGCCACCCATCTGCTGAATCACGGCGCGGATCTCAGAGTCGTGCAGATGTTGCTTGGGCACGCGGACCTGTCAACGACCCAGATATATACCCACGTCGCCCGTCAGCGTCTGCAGGCTTTGCACCAGTCACATCATCCCCGTGGTTGATAGCCGCAGAGTTGTTCAGAGGCTCCCTTGCTCTGGCAAATTGACGAGCGGCGAGTTATTTTGTCGCCTTGCCGCTGAACTTAAGGCCCGGCTTTTTGTCGCAGCTGGAACAGTACCTGATCGCACAGGTTTTTTAACTCGGAATATCGGAACTCCCTATGCTTAAACCCCGGATGTCACGTTTATTTACCCTTCTCTCTGCAGCCCTGCTTGTTGCTTTTTACGGCACAGCCGCAGCGGCCGGCGAAATCGAGGAGGCCATCGCCGCGAAGCTGTCGGCGGCGGTTCCCCAACTGGATATTACCGGTGTCACTGAATCCGAGGTTCCCGGTCTGTATGAGGTTACCAGCAGCAACAGCGCAACCGTCCTGGTGACCGAGGATGGCCAGTACCTTCTGGCCGGGGATCTGTTCAGGATCAGCCCCGAGGGCATCGCCAATCTGTCGGAAGACAAGCGCCTGATCGAGCGGTCGGAAACATTGCAAGGTTTCGGCATGGATGGCGTTATTTCCTATCCCGCCAAGGGCGAGGAAAAGGCCTCCATTGCCGTCTTCACCGACATCGACTGCCCTTATTGCCGCAAGTTTCACGATGAAATGCCGCAGCTGAATGAACTCGGAATTACCGTGCATTACTTCGGGTTCCCACGTTCCGGTCCTGGCACCTCGTCCTTCAACAAATATGTATCGGTCTGGTGTGCGGATGATCAGAGATCGGCGATGGACGCAGCCAAGCAGGGTAAAAATATCGACCGCAAGAGTTGTGACAACCCGGTACTGGCACAATATCAGCTGGGCCAGCAGGTCGGGGTCAGCGGAACCCCGGCGATTATCATGGAAAACGGACAGGTAATACCCGGCTATCGTCCTGCGGAACAGCTGGCCCAGGATCTGGGGCTGTTCTGATCGGTTGTTTTGGGGTTATTCGGGGGCACATTTACCGTTATACTGTCGCTCGACTAAACAACCTATCGGAAACAGGGGTGAAAGTTTGAAAGAGGTCAATGTCGGAATCTGCGGATTGGGCACCGTCGGTGGCGGTACATTTAATGTTCTTGAGCGTAACGCGAAGCTGATTACCGGCCGCACCGGTTTCAGCATCCGCATTGCCCGGGTTGCGACCCGCACCCCCAGGAACGACATTGATCTGGGCGCGATTCCCTTCAGCACCGATGTGTTCGATGTGGTGAACGATCCCTCTGTCGATGTGGTTGTGGAACTGATCGGCGGTTACGACACGGCCCGGGAACTGGTGCTGGCGGCCATCGAGCAAGGCAAGCATGTGGTCACCGCGAACAAGGCCCTTATCGCTGTCCACGGCAACGAGATTTTTGCAGCTGCGGCGGAAAAGAACGTCATTGTTTCCTATGAAGCAGGCGTTGCCGGTGGCATTCCTGTGATCAAGGCTGTCCGTGAAGGTATGGCGGCAAATCGCGTCGACTGGATCGCTGGCATCATTAACGGCACCGGCAACTACATACTGACCGAAATGCGGGCAGGCCGGGAATTTGCCGCAGTTCTGAAAGAAGCCCAGGATCTGGGCTATGCCGAAGCCGATCCGACCTTTGATGTGGAAGGTATCGACGCCGCCCACAAACTGACTATTCTGGCCTCGGCCGGTTTCGGTGTGCCGCTGCAGTTTGAAAAGGCCTATACCGAAGGCATTTCCGATGTTACTCCCTACGATATTGCTCACGCCGAGATTCTGGGCTATCGCATCAAGCATCTTGGTATCGCCCGTCGCCGCGAGGGTGGTATCGAGTTGCGTGTTCATCCGACGCTGGTGCCACGCAGCCACCTGATCGCCCAGGTGGACGGTGTACTCAATGCCGTGCTGGTGGATGGCGACGCTGTCGGCCAGACCATGTACTATGGCCCCGGTGCCGGTGACGAGGCAACGGCCTCGGCGGTGATTGCCGATATCATCGACGCGGCCAGAGCGGTCGCTTCTTCCAGTGAACTGCGGATTCCCTACCTGGGGTTCCGGCCGGACGCGATGGAAAATCTGCCGGTGCTGCCGATGGAAGATATCCAGTCGGCCTATTACCTGCGCATCACTGCTCTGGACCATCCAGGCGTTCTTGCCAAGATCGCATCGGTCATCAGCGAGCACGGTATCAACATTGAATCCATCATGCAGAAAGAGTCCGAATTCAAAGACGGGCGCATTCCGGTCATCATCCTGACTCACACGGTTCAGGAACGGCAAATGAACCGTGCCATCGAAGAGCTGGAAGCGCTGAGCGATATCGATGGTCGTGTTGTCCGCATTCGTGCGGAAAATTTCGAGGGCTAGAGCCCCAGGGTAGAGAGAAATACAGGGTGAGATACATCAGTACACGGGGCGAAGCGCCCTCAGTGGGTTTCGAGGATGTACTGCTGACAGGGCTTGCCCCCGATGGCGGGCTGTACGTTCCGGAATCGCTGCCGCACTTCAGTCTTGAAGAAATACGCAGTTGGCGTGGTTTGTCCTACAGTGAGCTGGCGTTTAACGTCATGCATCCGTTTGTCGAGGACGCGGTTCCGGCCGATGACTTTCAGGCCATGCTGGCTGAAACCTATGGCGTGTTTGCCCACAAGGCGGTCGCGCCGCTGGTTCAACTGGACACCAATGAGTGGGTTCTGGAGCTGTTCCGTGGGCCGACTCTTGCCTTCAAGGATTTTGCCCTGCAGTTACTGGGTCGCCTGCTCGATTACGTGCTGGAAAAACGTCAGCAGCATGTGGTTATCATGGGCGCAACGTCCGGTGATACCGGGTCTGCGGCCATTGAGGGCTGCCGCCGCTGCAAGCACGTCGATATATTTATCCTGCATCCCTACCAGCGGGTGTCGGAAGTACAGCGGCGCCAGATGACCACCGTCAAAGGCGAGAATATCCATAACCTCGCGGTGCGTGGCAATTTCGATGATTGCCAGCGCATGGTAAAAGCCAGCTTCAGCGACCAGTCGTTCCTTGGCGGCAAGACCCAGCTGGCGGCGGTGAACTCGATCAACTGGGCGCGGATCATGGCCCAGATCGTTTATTACTTCCATGCATCACTGGCGCTGGGCGGCCCTGACCGCAGCATGGCGTTTTCGGTGCCAACCGGCAACTTTGGCGATATCTTCGCCGGCTACCTGGCGAGAAACATGGGCCTGCCAGTCTCCCAACTGGTGATTGCCACCAACCGGAATGACATTCTGCACCGTTTCATGAGCGGCAACCGGTACGAACAGCAAACCCTGGAACATACCCTGTCACCCAGCATGGATATCATGGTGTCGAGCAACTTCGAACGGCTGCTGTTTGATCTCCATGGTCGTGATGGCCGGGCAGTGAAAGAGTTGCTGGAAAACGCCTCGAAAGGCCCGGTGAGCATAGCGGATTACCGGTGGAAATCCGCCCGTAGGCTGTTTGACAGTGATGCCGTGGATGACAGGGGCACCACAGACACCATTCGCGAGATCTTCGAGCACAATGAATACCTGCTGGACCCGCACACTGCCATTGGTGTCCGTGCTGCCAGGAACTGCCGGCGCGATCCCTCAGTGCCGATGATTACCCTTGGCACGGCCCACCCGGCAAAATTCCCGGACGCGGTTCTGGAGTCCGGGGTAAAAGCATCACCGGAGCTTCCGATCCACATGGCAGACCTGTTCGAGCGGGAAGAACGTTATACCGTGCTGGAAAACGATCTGCCTACCGTGCAGGACTTCATCACCAGGCACTGGAAGAATACCTGACCGGTATGACATCCAGAAAGATCCTGCGTCGCCCCACTCCGGGCAGCCCTTCGGGCTGGGGCAAGAATCTGCCTGCCCTGCTGCGGCGCCTTTACGCGGCACGCGGGGTCAGCTCTGATGAACAACTCAGTTACAGCCTCAAGTACCTTGCCTCGCCAATGGAATTGCGCGGGATTGATCACGCGGTGCAATTGCTTGCGACTGCGATTGCTGAAAAGCAGCGTGTGATGATATTGGGGGATTTTGATGCGGATGGCGCGACCAGCACCGCCGTTGCGATGCTCGGCCTGGGCATGCTGGGTCTTGAACACCTGGATTTTCGCGTACCCAGCCGCTTCGCCGATGGCTACGGACTGACCCCGGGCATCATTGCCCGCCTCGAGGAAGAAGGCGCATTACCAGACCTGCTGGTCACCGTTGATAACGGCATTGCGGCCGTAGAGGGCGTCCGGGCTGCCAGGGACCTGGACATCAGTGTTGTGGTTACCGACCATCACCTGGCTGGTGAAACTTTGCCGGATGCCAACGCCATCGTAAATCCAAATCAGCCCGGCTGCCCTTTTCTGAGCAAGAACGCCGCGGGCGTTGGCGTCATGTTTTATGTGTTGACGGCCCTGCGCAGACACCTGCGGGAAAATAACCGGTTGCCCGACCCCCAGCCAAATCTCGGCAGCCTGCTGGACCTGGTGGCACTGGGCACCGTCGCTGATGTCGTTCCCCTGGACCACAATAACCGGATATTGGTCGAACAGGGGCTCAGGCGGATTCGCCAGGGCGAAGCGAGGCCTGGCATTCTGGCACTGCTGGAAGTCGCCGGGCGGGATTATCAGGAAATCAGCTCTACCGATCTGGGGTTTGTCGTGGGGCCACGGCTCAATGCTGCCGGACGGCTGGACGACATGAGCGTTGGTATAGCCTGCCTGCTGGCCGACAGTCGGGATGAAGCATTGCGACTGGCCCGTGAACTCGACACCTTTAACCGCGAACGCCGAACCATTGAAAAAGGCATGAAGGCCCAGGCGCAGGAACTGCTCGCGTCCATGTCGCTGGATCTCGAAGGGCTTCCCTGGGGGCTGGCCCTGTTCGATGCCGACTGGCACCAGGGCGTGATCGGCATCCTTGCGGCGCGCATCCGGGAACAGACCCACCGTCCAACGATTGCTTTTGCGCCGGATGATAACGGTGTCGACATCAAAGGCTCCGCCCGATCCATTCCCGGGTTGCATATTCGCGACGTGCTGGCGGCGGTCGATTCCCGCCACCCGGGCATGATGAAAAAATTCGGTGGCCACGCCATGGCCGCCGGCATGACCCTGCGTCGTGATGACCTGGATGCATTCAGCGAGGCATTCGACAGGGCAGTGCGCGACAGCCTTCGTGCCGAAGACCTGGAAGCCGCCATTACCACCGACGGACCCTTGAATTCCGGGGAACTCCATCTCGATACCGCAACGCTGCTCAGGCGCGCGGGTCCCTGGGGGCAGCATTTCCCGGAACCCCTGTTCGACGGCAACTTCCGCGTGGTCAGCCAGCGCATTGTTGGCGAAAACCATCTGAAACTGGTGCTTCAACCCGAAGAAGGCGGCGCTATCATCGACGGCATCGCGTTCAATACCGGCCCGGAAGTACCGGACTACACCCGCACCGGTGCGCGCATCGTTTACAAGCCTGACGCCAACACCTTCCGGGGCCGGACCAATCTGCAGTTGCTTATTGATTATCTGGAGCCGCTGGAGTAGTTCGGTTCGGTGGCTGGCACGAGGGTGGAGGTTCTTTTCTTTCGGGAAAAGAACTCGCTGCGCTCAGACACCTTTGTCCCTGCAGAAAAGAACCTCCACCCCCGCGCCGATCAGGCCTTGGTTGAGTCCTCCATACGTCGCTACTAATCCAACCTACGAGACTAAGGCAATGCCAAGCTCCGGGCGCCAATCGGGCAGCTTCTTCCGGGATCGTCAAAATCATGGATGATTTTGTCGAGCGTACATGGATGTATTCACAGCGTATCCCGGGAGAAGCTGCCCGATTGGCGCTGCACCCAAGTCTGAGTGGCGCTACACCCAAGCCCGATTGATGTTGGCACCGAACCAGAGTGTGCCTCCCTGGCTGATTTAATCACCGATTTCCGGTAGAATCCCGCCTCTGATTTTGATCGCATCCATTTTCTGATAGCGAGTAGGCAATTCATGGAAATCAATCCCATTGTTACGAAGATAAAAGACCTTCGTGAGCGCACCGAAGCGCTCAGGGGGTACCTTTGAC
>NZ_DATFKH010000137.1:0-21997 GCF_035268745.1 Marinobacter sp. | reverse complement strand
CAGGAACTGATCAGGCTGGCTTTGCGTGCCATGATTCCGGCAAACTGAATGTGTAAAGAGCGTAACGTGATAGTAAACCGGCTGTTTGTAGAATTGCTGTACGATGTTGATTCGAACCAACGAGTAAAACAATGATTGAGTCAGATCGCCTGATTACGGCTCAGGCCGGCCAGTATGAAGAAGTTCAGGAACGGGCAATACGTCCCGGCGTACTGGCGGACTACGTGGGTCAGCCCGCGGTTCGCGAGCAGATGGATATCTTTATTTCTGCTGCCCGTAACCGCCAGGAGGCACTGGACCATGTGCTGATTTTCGGGCCGCCGGGCCTGGGTAAAACCACGCTCGCCAACATCATCGCCAATGAAATGGGGGTGTCGATCAAGACCACCTCCGGCCCGGTGCTTGAAAAAGCCGGGGATCTGGCAGCCATGCTGACCAATCTGGAAGCGGGCGACGTGCTGTTCATCGATGAAATCCATCGCCTGAGCGCCGCCGTCGAGGAAGTTCTCTATCCGGCCATGGAAGACTACCAGCTCGACATCATGATCGGAGAGGGGCCTGCGGCCCGGTCAATCAAGCTCGATCTGCCACCGTTTACCCTGGTGGGCGCAACCACCCGGGCCGGTCTGCTGACCTCGCCGCTGCGGGACCGTTTTGGCATTGTCCAGCGTCTGGAGTTTTACAACACTGAAGATCTGACCAGCATCATTCTGCGCTCGGCACGGCTGTCTTCCGTCACCATTGATCAGGGCGGGGCATTCGAGATTGCCCGTCGTTCAAGGGGCACCCCACGGATTGCCAATCGCCTGTTACGTCGGGTGCGGGATTTCGCCGAAGTGAAAGCTGACGGCGGTATCAGTGATCTGATAGCGGATCAGGCACTGAATATGCTTAAAGTAGATGCGCAGGGTTTCGATCATATGGATCGCCGGTTACTGCTGGCCATGATCGAGAAGTTTGACGGCGGGCCTGTTGGCGTGGAAAGCCTTGCCGCCGCCATCAGTGAAGAACGGGGCACCATTGAGGATGTTCTCGAACCCTTCCTGATTCAGCAGGGCTACATGCTGCGCACGCCGCGGGGCCGCATGGTGACATCCAGCGCCTATCAGCATTTCGGGGTAATTCCGGCAAATTCTGACCGGGAGGATCTTTTTGACTGAGTCCGCAACTGATGTTTTCTCACTGCCCGTGCGTGTCTATATCGAGGATACCGACGCCGGCGGGATTGTCTTCCATGCCAAATATCTGCATTTTATGGAGCGCGCACGCACCGAATGGGTGCGCAGTTTTGGTGTAGGGTTGCGCGACGGGCTGAGTGACAACATCAGCTATGTGGTTCAGAAACTGTCGATACATTATGGCGTGCCGGCAAAACTTGATGACCAGTTGCTGGTAACGGCGGAGCCGGCCGGTTATGGCAAGGTGTGGATGAATTTCCGGCAGCGGGTCCTGCGGGCGTCGGACCGCAGGGAGCTGGCCGCCGCCGACGTCCGGGTGGCCTGTATTGCCCTCGATTCCGGGCGACCGCGCCGACTGCCACCAGCGATGCTGGAACTGCTCGCGGAAACCGGTCTAACGTTCTAACGAATAAGCAACGAACAAGGAGCTAAAGGTGGAGTCGGAACTTTCAGTCTGGTATCTCATTGCCAATGCCGGGGTACTCGTTCAGCTGGTGATGCTGTTGCTGGCGCTGGCCTCGGTGGTGTCCTGGGCCATTATTTTCCAGCGTGTACAGGTGTTCAGAAAAGCCAGACAGGCCCAGGAAGCCTTTGAAGAGCGTTTCTGGTCCGGTATGGACCTGGGAAAGCTTTATCGGGAGGTGACTCAGAACCCCACGCCCTTCTCCGGTATGGAATCGGTTTTCCGCTCCGGCTTCAAGGAATTTTCCCGTCTGCGACAGCAGAGCCGTGACGCTGACGCGGTAATGGAAGGCAGCCAGCGGGCCATGAGAGTCGCGTTTTCACGGGAGCAGGAGCGACTGGAAGCGCATTTGCCGTTTCTGGCTACGGTCGGCTCCACCAGCCCTTACGTCGGTCTGTTTGGCACGGTCTGGGGCATCATGAATTCCTTCCGCGGTCTGGCCCAGGCCCAGCAGGCCACCCTGGCGACGGTTGCGCCGGGCATTTCGGAAGCCCTTATTGCTACCGCCATGGGTCTTTTTGCCGCCATTCCTGCGGTTATTGCCTATAACCGGTTCTCGGCAATGTCTGATGCGCTGCTGAAAAACTATGAAACCTTTGCTGATGAATTTTCCAGCATTCTGCACCGTCGGGTACACAACTCTGAGGAGTAACGCGTTATGAAAGGCATGGGAATGATGCCACCCCGGCACCGCAAACCAATGTCGGAAATCAACGTGGTGCCCTATATCGATGTGATGCTGGTGCTGCTGGTGATTTTCATGGTGACAGCACCAATGCTCACTCAGGGTGTCAAGGTAGATCTGCCGGAAACCACTTCCGAGCCTATCCAGGCTGACAAGACTGTGGAATCCATCGTAGTGTCAGTGGATAGCAACGGGGCTTATTTCATGGAAATAGGTGACGACAGCAGCCAGGCCATGGCACTGGAAGCGGTTCGCGACCGGGTCGCAAAGATTCTTGCCCAGCGTAGTGACCGGGAAGTGCTGGTCCGGGGTGACGAGAACGTGGGTTACGGCACGGTGGTGCGCCTGATGGCGCAGTTGCAGGCGGCCGGGGCCTCCAATGTCGGCCTGATCACCGAAGCCCCCAGGAGTAATGAGTAAACCGTGATGAGCCATGACCGGGGAACAGGAGACACGGCGCAGGCTCCCTGGAAGTCGCCTGTGATGCTTTCGGTGTTTCTGCACGGGCTGATTGTGGTGGTCACGCTGGCCGGCTGGTCGTGGGCCCGGCCCGATAATCCGGCGCCGCCCCCGAGTATTTCGGCCCGACTGGTAACCCAGGCGGAACCCGAGCCCAGCCCGGTGGTCGATGTTGTCGACGAACCCGACCGGGAACAGGAGCGCCAGCAGGCCCGGGAAGAGGAACGCCGCAGGCAGCAGGAAGCCGAGCGTCGCCGGCAGGAGCAGGAGCGGGCCGAAGAAGCCCGGCGCATCCGGCAGCAGCAGGAAAAGGAGCGGCAAAAGCAGGCAGAGGCTGAGCGTGAACGCGAGCAGCAACGCCAGAGAGAACAGCAGGCGGCAAAACAGAAAGCCGAAGCCGAAGCCAAAGAGCAGGCCCGGCAAAAAGCCGAAGCAGAACAGCGCCGGCAGGAAGCTGCCCGCAAGGCGGCAGAAGCTGAGCGCCGCGCCGAGGAGCAGCGGCGCCGGCAGGAAGCAGAGCGCAAGGCCCGGGAACAGGAACAGGCGCGACTTGAGGCCGAGCGCAAGCGTAAGGAGCGTGAGCGTCAGTTGCGGGAATCACAGCTGGAAGCCCTGGCAGATGAAGCATTGCAGCAGCGTCAGGCTGAGGAGCGCAGGCGCAAAGAGGCGGCTGCCGCCAGGGCACGACAGGCCGAGATGCTGACCGAAAGCCAGAAGTACCGGGCGTTGATCCGGGACCGGCTTATGAGGGAGTGGTATCCGCCAGCGGCGGCGACCAGTGCCATGTCGACAACGCTGCAGATAACCCTGTTGCCCACCGGTGAGCTGGCCTCGGCCAGTATTGTGTCAGCCAGTGGCAACACCGCATTCGATAATTCAGCCCTGAGTGCAGCGCGTTCTGTGGGCCGTTATCCGGTGCCGGATGACCCGCAGATCTTTGATCAGTATTTCCGGCGTTTCCCTATAGAATTCAACCCAGAAAACCGGTAACAGAGGCAGTGAGGCAATCATGAAGAATCGGGACAACCTGTGGGGCAGACGGCTTTCAGTGCTGATATTTGTATGGATATCGCTGCTGGCCGTTCCTGCAGTGGGTGATGAACTGCTTATCCGGATAACCGAAGGCGCGGATTCAGCCATTCCGATATCGGTGGTGCCCTTTTCCGAGTCCGGGCAGATGCCAGCCGAGGAAAAAGTCTCCCGTATCATTCAGAACGATCTGCAGATGAGTGGCGAGTTTGACCCGCTGCCGCCCGAACAGATGCTCAGCCTGCCATCCGAGGGCAGCGACGTTTTTTTCCGGGACTGGCGACTGCTGGGTCAGCGCTATGTTCTGGTGGGGCAGGTAAGCAATGCCGGTGGCACGCTCCAGGCGCAGTATGAGCTTTATGATGTCAGCCAGGAAAAAAGACTGGTCGGCGCCACGGCATCGGCGCCTCTGTCCGCATCACGCTCGCTGGCCCACCACATCAGTGACCGGGTGTACGAGGCCATAACCGGCGTGCCGGGCGCTTTTTCCACCAGGCTTGCCTACGTAACCCTGGAGCGCCTGGTAAGCGGCCCCGTCTACCGGCTGCAGGTCAGCGATGTCGATGGCAAGCGCGCGCGGATCCGGCTCGAAAGCGATGAGCCCATCCTGTCCCCGGCCTGGTCGCCGGACGGAACAAAGCTGGCCTATGTTTCCTTTGAAACCGGAAAGCCGGCAATCTACGTCCATGAACTGGCGTCGGGGCAGCGTCAGCGGGTCGCCGATTTCAGTGGCCTTAACTCTGCGCCAGCCTGGTCGGACGATGGTCGTTCCCTGCTGATGACGCTGTCGAAAGACGGCAATGCGGAAATTTACCGGATGAACCTGGCCAGTGGCGACCTTAAACGGCTGACGAATCACTGGTCCATTGATACCGAGCCGACCTATGACCATACCGGCCAGGGCTTTTTCTTTACCTCGGATCGCTCCGGCGGCCCGCAGATCTATCACCAGGCCAGTGATGATGCAGCGCCTCGCCGTATTACCTTTGGCAGCCGTTACAACGCCCGGCCGCGAACTGATTCATCGGGGGATTATGTATACTATGTCCATCAGCGGGAAGGCGCCTTCAGTATCGCCCGAACCAATCTGGAAACCGGGGACGAAACAGTCCTGACACGCACTGAATCGGATGAATCACCCAGCCTGTCGCCGAATGGCAGGATGTTGATTTATGCCACCAAAAGCGGTGACGGCAGCGTTCTGACTGTGATCTCCGCCGAGGGAGGCGCCGCCTACAGCCTGCCAGCATCTCGCGGTGAGGTGCGTGATCCGGCCTGGTCGCCCATTGTTCGATAGCAATTTAACCAAACCAAAGGAAATGAGCATGAAAATGACAGTGTCACAGAAACTGATAGCCCTGGTTTTCTTCCTTGGCCTGATGGCCGGTTGCAGCAGCACCGGTGACACCATGGGTCAGGATGACATGGAAGCCGGTTCCGACGCCGGAACAACGTCCGGCCAGCAGGAGCAGGGTGGCAGCACAGTTTTCGGCGGTGGTGATGGCAGCGGAGTATCATCCGCTGAAATGACGGACGAGCAACGCCGCGAAGCCGAGGCCCGTGCCGAGAGGGCACAGGAGCAGGCGATGCGGGAGATCACAACGTTCTACTTTGATTTTGATACCGCCGAAATCAAACCCGAAGCCCGTGATGTGCTGATTGCCCACGCCCGTTTCCTGCAGGCCAACCCGGGGCAGAATGTGCGGATTGAAGGCCATGCCGATGAGCGTGGCACCAAGGAGTATAACCTCGCCCTGGGCGAGCGTCGCGCCAATGCGGTGCAGCGTTTCCTGGTGGTCAATGGCGCAGCGCGCGGCCAGACCGAAACCGTCAGCTACGGTGAAGAAAAGCCCGCGGTCATGGGTGACAGCGAGAGCGCCTGGGCCCAGAACCGTCGCGTTGAACTGATTTTTCAGTAAACTGATCTTTCGATAACAGGCAACTATCAATGAGTAACAAAGTAAGTGGACAGGTCCTTTCAAAACCGTCCGGAGCCATGGGTGAAGAGCGTAAGCTCTTCACGGGCTGGCCAAGGATGGCCGGCCCTGGACCCTCAGTGCGACGCAGGAGCATTAAGCACTTAGGGGCGGAGGCCGAGCGTACAGGGAAGTATTCACAGCGTGTTTTGGAAGGACCTGTCCGCTTACTAACGCACGGATTAGTATCATGAGACCAATGCTCATGGCGTCTTTGCTTCTGCCGCTGGCTTTCTGGCCAGGAGGATCTGCTCTGGCGCAATCTTCCGGGGGCGCCGGCACCAGCAGCCAGGCCAACGCCGAACTATTCTACATGATCCAGCAGCTCCAGAGCGAGGTTCGGCGTCTGCAGGGCAATGTCGAAGAACAACGCCACCAGATTGATCGGCTGACCAGACAGTCAAGGGATCGGTACATTGATCTGGACCAGCGTATTCTGCAGCTTTCGGCAGACGTCGCTGGTCTTCGCCAGCCGGCCTCAGAGCCGGCCGGGCAGGACGGTTCCGAGGGTGAAAATGCTCCGGTAGAACAGCGGGAGTATCGTCAGCCGACGGCTGAGGAGCGGAAGGATTACGCCGCGATCCAGACCCTTATTCGTGAAGAAAAGAAGTTTAACGAGGCCATTAACGGCATCTATGACTTCATTGACAAATACGACGAGGGCGATCTGACGGTCAATGCCTATTACTGGCTCGGCGAGGTTTACCTTGCGGAAAGTCAGCTGGAACAGGCGAAACAGGCATTCACCATTGTGGCAACACGATACGCCGACCATCGTAAGGCGCCAGACGCAGTCTACAAGCTGGGCGTGACCCTCGATCGTCAGGGTGAAACCGAGGAGGCTGTCCGCCGTATGGAAACCGTGGTCCGGAATTATCCGGACAGCAATGCGGCAGCGCTGGCAAAAAAGTATCTTGACGGTAAAAGGGGTTGATCGGCGCTGAAAAATCATTACTATATGCGCCTCGTTTGGGTCGTTAGCTCAGTTGGTAGAGCAGTTGGCTTTTAACCAATTGGTCGAAGGTTCGAATCCTTCACGACCCACCAGATCAGCAAGCGATATGGTGGCCGTTCATTATCTCGCTCGGGTTTCCGGATACCGGGAAACCGTCAGTTATGGGTCGTTAGCTCAGTTGGTAGAGCAGTTGGCTTTTAACCAATTGGTCGAAGGTTCGAATCCTTCACGACCCACCAACACGAAGGGGGCAAATCTGCTTCCTGATCAAAAAAGAGCCTGAGGGCTCTTTTTTTTTGCCCGAACGATCGCATATCTGCAGCACAGGAGCGTAATAAACGGTATGTGTATAATGTTCCAGAGCCAACTGTTGAGAGCTTGCAATGACCTATGCCGAAGACCGAATCCAGGTGCGGGAATATCTTGCCCACCGCGCCGAGCCGAAACCACTGAGTGCCAGTGAGAAATCCTATCTTGAAGCCCGCATAAAACGCGCACTGAAGGCCGAGGATGCCGTGCTGGTTGCCCATTACTATACCGATCCGGATATCCAGCGCCTTGCCGAGGAGACCGGCGGCTGCGTGGCTGACTCGCTGGAAATGGCCCGGTTCGGTAACCGCCATCCGGCGTCAACCGTGGTCGTCGCCGGTGTCAGGTTCATGGGCGAGACCGCCAAGATCCTTAATCCCGAAAAGCGGGTATTGATGCCGACCCTTGAGGCAACCTGCTCACTGGATATCGGTTGTCCGGCCGACGAGTTCGCGGAATTCTGTGACCAGCATCCGGATCGCACAGTCGTGGTCTATGCCAACACGTCGGCCGCGGTCAAAGCTCGCGCTGACTGGGTAGTCACTTCCAGCTGTGCTCAGGCCATTGTGGAATCGCTTGATGCCAGGGGCGAAAAGATTCTCTGGGCGCCCGACAAGCACCTCGGGCACTATGTTCAAAAAACCACAGGCGCTGACATGCTGCTGTGGGACGGCTCCTGTATCGTGCACGAGGAGTTCAAACACCGGGGTCTTGAAGACCTGAAAGCGCTGTATCCGGAGGCAGCGGTGCTGGTGCACCCGGAATCCCCGGATGCCGTGGTCGAAATGGCCGATGTCGTGGGCTCCACATCACAGCTCATTCATGCGGTCCAGACCTGGCCGAACGAGCAGTTCATTGTCGCGACCGACAACGGCATCTTTTACAAGATGCAGCAACTGGCGCCGAACAAAACCCTGATCGAGGCGCCAACCGCCGGTAACGGCGCGACCTGTCGCAGCTGCGCCCATTGCCCCTGGATGGCCATGAATGGCCTGGAAAATCTGCTTCGTGTTATTGAACAGGGTGACCAGCAGGTGCATGTTGATGCCGGGCTCAGGGAAAAGGCCCTGCGACCGCTCGAACGGATGCTGGACTTTACTGCGAACATGAACCTCAAGGTGGCCGGCAATGCCTGACCGGCACGCCCTGCAGTTACCCCCTGCGCCGTTCCGCCAGAGCAGAGGAAACCTCTGAGAGCCGCTCTGTGACGACCAGATGCATCGGCGTTCCCGCCGGCAGTTTTTCCTGGGCCTGGCGGAGCTGGCGAACCGCACCTTCAAGATCGCCAATCAGTATGTTGTGTTCGGCCCGGGCGCGGTGCACACCGACAATGTTCCGGGCCATGCCCTGGGCTTCGGCCAGTTGCAGCCACAGATATTCACGGCTCGGGTGCTCCCGGGTCAGGCTTTCCAGGTAATTGACAGCCTGTTCGGCATTTCCGGCGGCTATTTCAATGGCGGCAAGTCTGTCGGTGATGGGGTAGTTGCCGGGATTCCGCTCCAGCGCCGACTGCATAAGCTGTCGGGCTGCCTCAAACCTTTCCTGCGCCATCAGGGCCTCAGCCAGGGTAACCTGATAGGTGATTCGCCCGGGGCTGTCTGCAAGCAACTGGCGCAATTCGGCTTCCGCCTTCTGCAACTGGTTATCATTGATCAGAGCCACGGCAAGACCATAGCGCACGGCGTTCTCGTGTTCGGCTGCGGACTGTTGCAGGTAACTGTCAAAAGCCTCGACCGCCAGTTGTGAAGACCGGGCGTACCGCACCTGGAGCCTGGCGCGAATCAGATGATACTCGGTGGAATCCGCAAACTCGCCCTCGGGATACTGCTCGGCCCGGCTACGGGTGTCCGACACGCGGCTCTGAGTGAGAGGGTGGGTGGACAGATATTCCGGCATCCGGTTTCCCTGCATCCGGTTCTGGCGCATCATGATTTCGAACATTTCCGGCATGCCTCTTGGATCCATGCCCGAATCTGCCAGTATTTCCATGCCTATTCTGTCGGCTTCCTGCTCATGGCTACGACTATAGGCAAGCATATTCTGCACGGCCATTGCCTGGGTTCCGGCAATCGCCGCAATGCCGATATCGGACTGGGTTACCGCCGACAGAATAATGCCTGCGACCATCCCGGCGATGGTCAGGGGTGCACTCATCTGCTGTTGTTCCAGGCGCCGGGCGAAATGGCGCTGGCTCAGATGGGCAAGCTCGTGGGCCAGCACCGACGCAAACTGCTGCTCGCTCCGGGCATTCAGAAACAGTCCGCCATTGACCCCGACAATATTGCCGGGAACCGCGAAAGCGTTAATATCGGGGCTGTCGATAACGACAAGTGTCAGCTTGCGGCTGTTCAGCGGTGCTGACGGAACCAGTCGATAAACCATGGCGCTCAGGTAGTCATAGACCAGCGGGTCTTCAATCTGGCCAGCGGAGCGCCTGATCGACATCATCACCTGCCGCCCGATATCGCTTTCCTGTTGCTCGGATATCAGGCCGCCACCGACACCGCCAATCGTTGGCAGCGGATTATCGCCCGACTGGCTCCTGACCTGGGGCGACAGCGCAAGCAGCAAAAAGCAGAGCAGCATCACGCCCACTGACCGGTATATTGCACTGTCTGTCAAACCCATGTCGGTATGACGTTGCTTCATGGCTCTGGGGTACTCCCGGCTTTGATACTATGATGATGCATTAAAGTCGTTCGGGCTGCATAATGCCCGTTTCAGGATTCACTTGATTCGGATGCCCTGTTTGTATGGCGGATCGTACGCTCGATGCTACCGGACTGCGCTGTCCGATGCCCCTGCTGAAGACAAAACTGGAACTCAGTGGTATGGCCCCCGGCGAAGAACTCCTGGTCATTGCCACAGATTCCGGGTCGGCCAGGGATATTCCTGCCTACCTGATGTTGACCCGCCATGAGTTGCTCAGTTCCTCGGAAGAGGGAGGCCGGTACAGGTTTATGATAAAATGCGCCTGTTGATCCCGCGCCGGAAGTCCCTCGGAGTTATAAATGATTAAAACTTTACGTGGCCTTGCCCACAAATACTTTTCAGATGAAGAAGCCATCATTCTTTTTCTGCTGCTTCTGGTCGGTACGGGTTTTGTCATTCTGTTCGGTGCCATGCTGGCGCCTGCCATCGCCGCAGTTATCGTCGCTTTTATTCTGCAGGGCCTGGTCACCAAGCTGAATCGCCTCGGGATACCTGAAGCGGTATCGATTACCGTGGTTTTTCTGGTTTTCCTCGGCGTGCTTGTCGGTTTTCTTCTGGGTCTTCTGCCATTGATATGGCGCCAGGTGACATCGCTGGCCGGCGAAACACCGAGAATCTTCCGCGAGCTGCAGACCTATCTTGAGCTGTTGCCCGAGCAATATCCGGCGCTGATATCCATTGAGGGTCTCAACGCCATTTACACCCAGGTAACCAACGAAGCCGGCCGCATGACCCAGTGGCTGGTTTCGTTCTCACTGGCCAGCATTCCCGACCTGGTCGCGCTGCTGATCTATATAGTGCTGTTGCCGATACTGGTGTTTTTCTTTCTCAAGGATCGCGCCCTGCTGCTGGCCTCAATCAGCCGGTTGCTGCCTCCCCAGAGATCAATGATGGTCAAGATCTGGCACGAAGTGAATCTCCAGTGTGCCAATTACGTTCGGGGTAAAGCCGTTGAAATTCTCATTGTTGGTGGTATCACCTACGCCGCCTTCAAGTTTCTGGGTGTACCCTACGCCGCGCTGCTGTCGCTGATGGTCGGTCTCAGCGTGGTTATTCCCTATATTGGCGCTGCCGTGGTCACCATCCCGGTTGCCATGATTGCGCTTTTTGCTTTTGGCTGGGGCAGCCAGTTTATCTGGGTCATGGTTATATACGGCGTTATTCAGGCTGTTGATGGCAATGTGCTGGTCCCGCTGCTGTTCTCAGAGGTGAATAACCTGCATCCTGTTGCCATTATTGTGGCGGTGCTGTTCTTTGGCGGTATCTGGGGGCTCTGGGGTGTATTCTTTGCGATCCCGCTTGCTACCATGCTGAAAGCGGTGTTTTCTGCCTGGCCGGTAAAGAAGCAGCGGTCACCGGTTGCAGATGAACAGGTGGGGCAACAGCTGGATCATCAGGCATAAGCGCCGCTGATCCCTTGTGTCGGTTCAAGCCCAACATTACCATAGCGGATTTATTCAGACGGAGCTTTTATGATTACGGGTAGCCTTGTGGCTCTGGTCACACCCATGCATGACGATGGCAGCATCCACTGGGAGCATCTTGACCAACTGGTGGATTTTCATCTGGATAACGGAACCCACGGCATTGTTGCCGTTGGCACCACAGGCGAATCCGCCACCCTCGATCCGCAGGAACACATGACGGTGGTTGGCCATATCATCAAGCGGGTTAACAGCCGGATTCCGGTGATCGCCGGCACCGGTGGTAACAGTACCCGCGAGGCCATAGAGCTGACCCAGAAAGCCCATAAACTGGGCGCTGACGCCTGCCTGCTGGTGGTCCCCTACTATAACAAGCCGACCCAGGAAGGGCTCTACCGTCATTTCCGGACTATTGCCGAAGCGGTTCCCGGAATCAACCAGTTACTCTATAACGTGCCTGGCAGAACCGCCTGTGACATGCTCAACGAAACGGTCGAGCGCCTTGCCGACATCCCCAACATCGTCGGCATCAAGGACGCAACGGGCAACATCCCCCGCGGTGCTGAACTGGTCGAGGCCGTCAAGGGTCGCCTGGTGGTTTTAAGCGGCGATGATGCCACGGCTGCCGGGTTGATGCTGGCAGGTGCCAGGGGCAATGTGTCCGTCACTGCCAATGTCGCACCCAAAGCCATGGCCGAGTTGTGCGAGGCGGCCATTGCCGGCAACCAGGAAGAAACCGACCGTCTGAATGAACTGCTGATGCCGCTGAACCGCAAACTCTTTCTGGAAGCCAATCCGATCCCGGTAAAATGGGCTCTGCATCGCATGGGTATGATCGGGGAGGGTATCCGTCTGCCGTTGACGCCCCTGAGCGAGAAGTTTCACAGTGAAGTGGAAGATGCGCTGAAAGCTTCTGGCGTGCTATGAGTCAGGCATCACCCCCCACAAACACAACTGGAGTCGCCTGATGGCGTTTACGCTCAGGATGCTGGCATCCCTGATGGGCCTGATATCCCTATTAACCGTTGCCGGGTGCAGTCTGATGGAGGATCGCGTTCAACGCTACGTCGATGCACCGGAAGGAAAGCCGATCGAAGTTCCCGAGTCAGCCGACGAAAGCCGATTCAGCCAGCGTATGCCAATCCGGGATATTTCCGCCGCTGATTCCGGCCGGATGTACGCCTCGGAGCTGCCGGAACCCCCGGATATGACCTCGGAAATCCTGCAGCAGAACTACACCATCGAGGCGGTCGATGGTCAGGTCTGGCTGCTGGTAAACGAAGTGCCCGGCAGGCTCTGGCCTGCGGTAACCGCCTACATGAACCAGCAGGGGCTGGGTGTTGCCTATGAGAACCCCCAGTTGGGCCTGCTGCAGAGTGAGCTGGTGAATTACAGTAAACGTGCCCGGTCGCTGCTCGGACTCGCCGACAACCCTGAGGGGGAAGAACCCCGGCTGGCAGTGCAGGCAAAAGTCTCCCCGGGTATTCGCCGTAAAACCACCGAGATCCGGTTGCGCTCATTCAGGGTCGGAGACGACGGCCCGGACCAGCTCGTGGCCTGGGACGAAAACGCCAGCCGCTCACCCCGGGAGCTGGAAACCAGCCGGCAACTGCTGACCGACCTGAGTAGCTTCCTGCAGTCCCGGGAGGACAGTAAATCCTATTCCCGGGCGGCTCTGGGCATGCCCGTCGAGCCGCGGGTGAGACTGGTTTCCGAGGGTGACTCAGCCACGCGGATTGAAATGGAACTTGATTATGGCCGTTCCTGGAACGAGGTTCGCAGAGCGCTGGAAGAAGCGGATATAACGGTGATTGATCTCAACCGTGAAGAAGGCTATTTCTTTGTCGACGCCCGGCCAGAGTCGGAACAGGAGCCGGGCTGGTTTTCCTGGTTCAGCGACGCACCCGAGCCGGTTCACAGTCATGACCTGATCCTTGAGCGCAAGAATGACCGGGTAGTGGTTACCGCCTCCAGAACGGCCGATTACAGTGGCGAGGGTCGCTCTGCAGCCCTGCTGTCCAATCTTTTCGACTACCTGTACTAACAACTGCCATTGCCCCGGTTGCCGGGCATGTCCGGAGACACAGAATGGAAAAACGCGAAGAGCTATATGCCGGCAAGGCAAAATCGGTGTATCGCACGGATCACCCGGATCGGTTCGTGATGGTATTTCGTGACGATACGTCCGCCTTTGATGGCGAAAAGAAAGAACAGTTAAACCGCAAGGGCATGGTCAATAACCGTTTCAACGCCTTTATCATGGAAAAACTGGAAGCCGCAGGCGTCCCTACCCATTTCGAAGGCCTGTTGTCGGATACCGAATCGCTGGTCAGAAAACTGGATATGATTCCGGTCGAATGTGTGGTTCGAAATATTTCGGCGGGCAGTCTCTGTCGCCGTCTCGGTGTGGAAGAGGGCAAAACCCTGATACCGCCTACCTATGAGCTGTTTCTGAAAAACGACGCCATGCATGATCCGATGGTGAACGAATCGCTGGCGGTAAGCTTTGGCTGGGCTAAGGCTGAGGAACTGGAGCAAATGAAGCGATTGACCTACCAGGTCAATGACGTATTGCAAACCCTGTTTGAAGAAGCCGGCATGTTGCTGGTTGATTACAAATTGGAATTTGGTCGCGCCGATGGCGAGATTATACTGGGTGACGAGTTCAGTCCCGATGGCTGTCGTATCTGGGACCGGGAAACCCGCAAGAAAATGGACAAGGACCGTTTTCGTCAGGGACTCGGGGAAGTCATTGAAACATATGAAGAAGTCGGTCGCCGGCTTGGAATCCAGTTCGGTTGATCAGTAACTGACAACAATCTGAAAACAGGTGGTTTATGCGTAAATTAGCGATTCTTGCGGGTGGTGCCCTGATGGTGTCCGGCTCTTTTGCAACGGCCGACATTCTGGGAGTGGGGGCGAGCGCCAGTTACTGGGACTCGGATCTTAGCGGTCAGGCCGAGAAAAGCCCTGACCTGGTTGATGTTGAAAATGACCTGAACCTGAGCAGCGACGGCAACGTCAATGTCGAAGCCTATTTTGAGCATCCGGTGCCAATCCTGCCGAATGTTCGCCTCAACTATACCCGCATCGAGCAGAGTGGTGATGGCAACTTGTCCACGCAGTTCGATGATCTGACCATTGGTACTTCGGTCCGGTCGGATCTGGAACTGACCCAGCTTGATGGCACGCTTTATTACGAACTCCTTGATAACTGGGTCAACCTTGATGCCGGCCTGACCGTGCGCAGTATTGACGGTGAACTGCTGGTTCAGAACACAGCAGGCACGAAGGTCTTCACTGAAATCAGCGGGGCATTTCCCATGGCCTACGCTGCAGTCCGCTTCGACCTGCCATTTACCGGGGTGTCTGTCGGGGCCCAGGGCAACCTGATCAGTTACGACGGCGATTCAATCTCTGATTTCAACGCCTATGGCCAGTATGAGCTGTCCTTGCTGCAACTGCGGGCGGGTTACCGCCAGATGAGCATCGACTACGAAGACGACAACGACCGACTGGATGTCGAGCTGGGCGGGCCGTTTATCAGTGCCGGCCTGACTTTCTGAGCAGACCTGATTGGCAAACAGGCCAGCCCTTCCACGGAAAATGGAGAATACAGTGAAAATTCTGGTTACAGGCACCGCAGGGTTTATCGGTTCTCATCTGGCTCATCGCCTGCTTGACCGCGGCGATGAGGTGATCGGCGTCGACAACGTCAACGACTATTACGACGTCAACCTGAAAGAGGCCCGCCTGAGCCGGTTGACCTGTAAGCAGGGTTTTACGGAAATCCGCCGGGATGTGGCAGACAGGCAGGCAATGGAGTCGCTGTTTGCAGAGCACAAACCGGAACGGGTGGTGCACCTGGCAGCCCAGGCCGGAGTGCGCTACTCCATCGAGAATCCCCACGCCTATATTGATGCCAACCTGGTCGGCTTTACCAACATCCTGGAAGGCTGCCGCCACAACGATGTCAGGCACCTGGTTTACGCGTCCAGCAGCTCTGTGTATGGCGCCAACGAGGCCATGCCGTTTTCGGTCCACGACAACGTGGATCACCCGCTCAGCCTCTATGCGGCGTCCAAGAAAGCCAATGAGCTGATGGCCCACACCTATAGCCATCTGTACAACATGCCCACCACCGGCCTGCGCTTTTTTACTGTCTATGGTCCCTGGGGTCGGCCCGATATGGCCCTGTTCATCTTCACCAGGAAGATACTGAACGGCGAACCCATAGACGTATTCAACCATGGCAATCACCGGCGGGATTTCACCTACATCGACGATATCGTGGAAGGTGTTATCCGCACTCTGGACCGGGTGGCCACCGCCAATCCCGACTGGAGCGGTGCGCAGCCTGACCCGGGTACCAGTAAAGCGCCTTACCGGCTCTACAACATTGGCAGCAACAACCCGGTTGAGCTTTCCCGCTTCATCGAGATAATTGAAGACCGTGTTGGCAGGAAAGCACAGAAGAACCTGCTTCCGCTGCAGCCCGGCGACGTGCCGGCTACATACGCCAATGTGGATGATCTGATTGCAGATGTTGGCTACAGGCCATCAACACCGGTGGAAGAAGGTATTGCCAACTTCGTTGACTGGTATCGTGATTTTTACCGGGTCTGAGGGTCGGGGTGGCTTTCAGGTTGATATGGGATCTATACTTCCCTTACTTGATGGGTGCATCTTGTGGCTATCAGCCGTCAGGAGTCTCTGAACAACTCCTGAATCTTTGACAAGCAAACAACAATAGGAAGGTCTTTATGAGTAGAGAAGTCGTTGTTTTAAGCGCCGTGCGTTCCGCCATTGGTACCTTTGGTGGTGGATTAAGTAAGATAGAGCCCCAGGAACTGGCCGGCACTGTAATGAAGGAAGCCGTCAGCCGTTCAAAGGTCAATGCCGACCTGATCAACTATGTCACTGTTGGCAATTGTATTCCCACCGATTCCCGCTTTGCCTATGTGGCGCGGGTCGCGGCCATTCAGGCTGGCCTGCCGATGGATTCAGTCGCGATGGCCGTTAACCGCCTGTGCAGTTCCGGCCTGCAGGCGATTGTGAGCACCGCCCAGAATATCATGCTGGGCGATTGCGAGTACGGCGTCGGGGGTGGCGTCGAGGTCATGTCCCGGGGTGGCTACCTGTCGCCCGCCATGCGTTCGGGCGCACGTATGGGCGATACCAACATGATCGATACCATGGTCGCAACCCTGAACGATCCTTTCGGGGTCGGCCACATGGGTATTACCGCCGAGAATCTGGCGGAAAAATGGAACATCAGCCGTGAAGAGCAGGACGCCTTTGCAGCGGAATCCCACGCCCGGGCGGCACGTGCCATCGAGGAGGGCCGCTTCAAGTCACAGATCGTCCCTATCACCTTTGAGACCCGCAAGGGAACTGTGGTGGTCGATACGGATGAGCATGTAAAAGCCGGTACCACCGCGGAAGGCCTGGCGAAAATGCGCCCGGCATTCAAAAAGGATGGCACGGTAACCGCAGGCAACGCGTCCGGCATTAACGATGGCGCCGCCTTTATGGTGCTGGCCTCTGCAGACGCCGCCGAAAAGGCCGGACAAAAACCCATTGCCCGTATTGTTTCATACGCGGTGGCGGGTGTGCCGAATGAAATCATGGGTGAAGGACCGATACCGGCCTCCAAGATGGTGCTGGAAAAAGCCGGTCTGTCGCTGGACGATATGGATGTCATTGAATCCAACGAAGCCTTTGCCGCCCAGGCCATCGCAGTGTCCAAAGGCCTGGGTCTGGATCCGCAGAAAACCAACCCCAACGGTGGTGCCATCGCGCTGGGCCATCCGGTCGGCTGTTCCGGTGCGTTTATCGCCACCAAGGCGCTGTACGAGCTTGAGCGCATCGGCGGTCGCTATGCGCTGGTCACTATGTGCGTCGGCGGTGGCCAGGGTATTGCAACCATCTTTGAGCGTCTTTAGGCCTTAAGTACCCTGCAATAAAAACCCGGCGGGCGAATAAAAGCCCGCCGGGCCTTCCGCAACACACTCCTTCACCGAGGTAGCGAAACGATGTTTAACAAACGTATTCTTCCGCTGCTGGCAGTGCTGTTGCTGACGGCCTGTGCCAGCTCGCCGCGCATACAGACTATGCAGGCGCCGGGCGCGGACTTCTCCGACTACAGAACGTTTGCCTTCATGGACCCTATGGGCACTGACAAGGCCGGCTATGCCTCGCTGATCTCCCGGCAGTTGATCTTTTCGATCCGGCGCGAACTTGAGATGCTCGGGTTCGAGTACACGGACGACCCGGACCGGGCCGACATGCTCGTCAATGCCAACACGCATCTCGATGAGAAGATCCAAACCCGCGAGGTTGTCGACCCGTTTATGGGCCCGACCTACTGGGATTATCGCTACGGTTTCTACAGCTCCTGGCCTGCCTATCCGACGCGCACCGAGGTGACCCAGTATTCCGTGGGCACGCTGACTGTTGATCTTGTCGACGCCGATGAGCGAGTGATGGTCTGGGAAGGCACCGCCCGTAACGAAATCACCGAAAAAACCCGGCGTAATGCGGCGTCTGCCATCGACGAAGCGGTGACGAAGATGTTCGACCAGTTTCCACTATGAGGTTCCGCCTACTTTCATTCAGCTTAGTATATGGCTACTGGTCAATGGTAATGGTACTGATCAATTCTTTAGCAACAGCACGGGCCAGTGCCACTTTTACCTCATCGGTAGTAGCGACCTCCTGATTGCAGGTGCCGCCACTGATGGTCGGCCCAAGTAAACTATGGCTGTATTCGAAGTCAGGAATGGTGGTCTCTTGCCCATAACGCTGAATTCGAGCATTTTCACGATTCTGGCGTCGGACAAAGCGTTCGATGTCGTCTGCATTGGATACATAGCGGCGATAACCCAATTCAACGAAAACTGACTGAACGTCAGCACTGTACTCGTTGAGGCGGTGTTCCCCGATCCAGGCAACTTCCCCGGTTTTAATATGGATCAGTTTGGCATTCAGCTTCGATTCGACGATAGCACAAGTGACAGTATGATTCTCCGATTGGCTGAATTCAGGCTGAATAGCGGGGTTGTCGCGAACGAATGCCCGTAACTCGTCATTGTGACGCAGGTCGAGCGGTACATATTTAGGCGTTGCTGAATCAAAAATATTGATTTGTAAAACGTAGTCAGATTGTATGTCACCATCGTCTGCCGCCCTTATGACTTCGGATATATCAGTCAATTCGCGCTCATTCTCGCCTCTGCTTCGCCCGGAGGAGGAGGTTTGAAACCGAGCCTCAAACTCCTGGATCTGGGCCGCATAATCGGCTGCCGAAATTTCGCCTCGCTCAAATCGCTCGTTAAGGTTATCCAGAATAGGTCGCACCTCTGGGGAAACCCTGGATCTTAAGTCTGTCGTTGTTTCATCTCTTAGTTGACGGAGTTTGGCTTCAAATCGCGCTCTGCTAAGTACGCGAAAACCACTTCGCATCAATTCGATTTCAATTTGTTGCTCTGCCTCATTGAAAAAGTTCTTGGTCGTGAAGTCTTGTTCTTGTGCCTGATTGCTAACCTTGTCATCCGGCACGTTGATAACCACAGAGCTGTTCGGCCTGATAGTGTGAGTAGCCGGTTGCACGACGTTGTCCCAAACTATTCTGTCACTTTGAATGGTTAATTCTGCTTCAACCAGCACCGGTTGTTCTATCGGAACTTCGGGCATTTCAAGTGGTTCGGCCATTTTTGGGGCGCTGGAACAGCCGACCACCAGGGTAGAAACTACGACTAATGCAGCAGCTCTAATGCAAAACATACTTCTCACCTTTTTTTGGTTAACAGTAGAGTGAACTCGACTTGCGTATTCCAGACCAGGGTTGCCACTGATGCCAGACGACGCCTGACACCCCCGGTTGCGACGGAGCGGCCTCAGTGACGTAAACCCATCAGAAGACGGAGAAAGCCGGCAAGAAAGCCGGAAAATAAATCTGTCCGGTTTCTCTTTCCATTGAAAATGTCACAGACAGAATCGATATCTGATTTAAGTAATTCACTACCAAACATCAATTCCAACAACAGCAATTAACGCAAAGAATGCGCCAGAATAAAAATCTAATAAAAACATAGCGGTACCGACTAAGCATTGCTGAGAGCCTGCAAAGTGTAAACAAATTCGACGTCCCGAGGGGCACCTACACAAGCAAAACCGGGACAGATCTATTTTTTAGCGGAAAATAAATCTGTACCGGTTTCTGGATGAACATCATCGCCCGGTGACACATTGGTGCAATGTTTAGATGATTACATGGCAGATAGAGATATTTTAAATGACCCAACAATAAACAGAAGATTGAACCAATGCAGAACGCCAATCACTCATTATTCGTCGCAGTGATTACTCACAAGGGCAGGCTGGTTGCACAGTTAACGGGCAATGACCGGAAAGCTCTGGCGGACCGCGCCCATTGTTACGCAGCCAATAACAATTACCACCGCGCCGTGGTACAGATCCGCCCCAATTGAAGCCATAAAAAAAGCCACCCGGCTTGCGCTCTAGGTGGCTCTTTTAATTGATGTTCTGGTAGGACCAGGCAGATTTGAACTGCCGACCTCTGCCATGTCAAGGCAGCGCTCTAACCAACTGAGCTATGGTCCTGTGTCTCGCAACGGGGAAGGAATATACTGATTCACCTCCATGGGGTCAACCACTTTCAGTCAAACCAGCCGTCCGATTTTTTGATTGCCTCGAAACCGAACCGCAGCTTTACCTCGTCGCCCACCAGACCATTTTCCACAGCGTATGTCATTCCCCAGTCACTGCGTTTCAGGGAAGTCTCCGCGGTCAGGCCAAGGGTGTACTCCTCGTGTCCGATAGGGTAGACCTCGGATTTGTTCAGGGTAACGTTTACATCCACCGGCCGGGTCTGTCCCAGCAGGGTCAGATCGCCCGTCACCACGCCGGTGTTTTCACCAGTCGTCTCGAAATCGGTGATGGTGAAGGTGATGTCCGGAAATTTCCCGCTGTCGAGAAAGTCATCCTCGCGCAGGTGGTCGTCGCGCTTTTCGTGGTTGGTGAAGACGCTTTTGCTCTTGAAAGTCAGTTGCCCTGACGGCAGCTCCCTGTTGGCTTCGTCGTATTTGAACTGACCCTCAACTTCGCGGAACATTCCCATCACCGGGGCATAGCCGATGTGCTGAATCTCGAAATTCATCGAAAAGTGTTCATCGTCGATGACGTAGGCCTGGGGCTCAGCCAGAACCGGAGCGGCAGTGAAGGTCACAAAAGCACCCAGCAGTCCGGCCAGAGGCGCCGCTGCAGTTCTATGGATTGTGTTCATGGTGTTCTCCTTTTGTTTGCGTTGGCCTGGTAAAGCCAGCGAAGATCCGTACCAAAGGAATAGCACAATAATGCCAGCGCTAACACCAGTGACCAGAATGCCAGGGCATCCGGTGTTACCGGTAACAGCGCTACCATCAGCGTAACCAGTTGCCAGACACATACGGTCTTGCGGCGAAAACTGTCGGGCAACGGCTGATTGATAAAAGGCCAGATTCCGCCCGCGATGACAAAACCGTAGCGCATCAGGCCCAGTGCCAGGACCCAGATGCCGGCCCTTTCAAGGGCCGCAACGGCCAGGCAGAGGCCCAGGATGAACAGCGCATCAAGTTCCATATCGAAACGGGCGCCAAATCCGGTTTCGGTGCCGGTCGCCCGGGCGACCTTGCCGTCGACACCGTCCAGAATCAGGGCTATCACACAGAGTGACACGTACAGCCAGAGTGAGTTCCCGGCAGATGAAGCGATCAGCATGGAATCCCCCAGAAACGGCGCCAGGCTGACCAACGCAATGACCAGAACCCCGCGTGCCAGGGTGACACGGTTTGCCCAGCCGAAATCCCGGCGGGCAGGCCAGTAGCGATCGACACAAAAACCGGTAAACGCCCCAAGAATCGTCACCATGGCGTAAAATCCGGGCCCTGGCTGGAAAATACCGGCAAGCAGGAATGCCGTAATCAGCAACAGCAGCGCTGCCAGGAAAAGGTCAGCCTTTAGTGGCAGCGTATATGTGGCAGTGCGGAAATCCATCGTCGGGCCCTGGCGTATCACTGGCGAGTTGTTTTACCGGAAGATTGTCGCCGAATGCGTGGTTTGGCGTATGGTTCAGTATACGGCAGCGGGCGGTCTGCGGTTAACATATACCCCATCAGCGCAAGGAAACGTTTATGCCAGAGGCATTCTGGATCACCGGACCTTCCCGGGGCAGCATCAGGCCGGCGACGTTGAGTGCGGTCGTCGGGCCGGAGCAGGGCAGTCCGTCGGTTCTGGTCAGAACACGTTACACCGGAATCAGTCGCGGCACTGAATCCCTGGTGTTTACCGGTCAGGTTCCGGAATCCGAGTACCAGTCCATGCGGGCGCCGTTTCAGGAAGGTGATTTCCCGTATCCGGTGAAATACGGCTACGCCAATGTCGGACGGATAATCGAAGGGCCGGGCGAATGGCAGGGCCGCAGTGTGTTCTGCCTGTTTCCCCACCAGACCGAATTCCGGGTGCCGCAGACAGCCGTGAGTCTGCTTCCGGACGGCTTGCCCGAGGAAAGGGCGGTGCTTGCGGCGAATATGGAAACCGCGGTGAACGGGCTCTGGGATGCGGCGCCGAAGCTTGGCGACCGTATTGCCGTGGTCGGGCTGGGGGTGGTTGGCTGTCTGGTGGCCTGGCTGGCCAGCCGGATTCCGGGAACCCGGGTAACGGCGATTGATGTGAACCCCGGGCGCCGCGCCACCGCCGAGTCCCTCGGGCTGGATTTTGCGACGCAAATGACCCAGGACGATCATGA
>NZ_DATFKH010000136.1:0-2190 GCF_035268745.1 Marinobacter sp. | reverse complement strand
TGATCGAGATGCTGCGTGAGAGAACCTCCCCGGCCAGCGTCAAGCTGCCGACCGATATCCGCTTGCGCCGCTCGCTCGGCAGCGTGTGAATCCCCGGGTCGGTTGCCACTGAAGGTGGCTCTGAAGGACGTAGGCCCGCTTCCGTAATGGGGCGGGCCTGTGTCAAGGGTTTCGGGCAAGTCAAAAACTCCGGCGAAGCTCTCTTTCTTCTCCGGGTTTTAAGGCGCAAAATCAGAAGCTTACTTTTTCTTTTTTCACTGCAACCACACGTCAGGACTGAGGAACACCCCCTGTCCGGGCTTCGTTCTTCCGTCCGTAGTCAGCCTCAAAGCTGCCACTCTATGCCTGGTCCAAATCTGGTCCTGGGTGCCCATCTTTCCCGCGTATTCAACGTTTGCCGATAACTTGCGGGCCTACGGCATCTCCAGGAACCTCGTCCCGGCAAGGGACCTCATCGTACCTGTTGTCAGGTGCAGTGCGTTCCTCCGTCCAATGAAGTTCAGGAATTTTTATTCTCAGACCGTTGCCGCGGGGCTCTGCGCAGAGCGGAATGGTGTGCCGTCTCGCCACATACGGTGCAAAACAACGCCAATGCGCCGCGCGAGTGCAATCAAGGCCCGTTTCGATCCACGCCTACGCGCCACTCTAAGGGCCCAGGCCTGGAGCCAGTTTGGTGACCCACGGTGCATCAGGATCATCGCCGCTTGATACAAGGCCGTTCGAAGGCCTCGGTCGCCAGCTCGGGTGATCTGCCCGACGATGTCCATCTCTCCGGATTGCGTGCGCCTTGGCGTCAGCCCCGCCCACGGCCCAACATCCTTCGACCGTGCAAAGCGGGCTGGATCATCAATCGCAGATTTGACCGTCAGGGCGACGATCGGACCGACACCCGGCATCGTCATCATCAGACGACAAACGTTGTCGTCTTTTGCCAGACCCGCGATCTTCGCATCCAATTCGGCCAACTCGGCACGCAACTGCGAACGCGCGCGTAGAAGAGCCTCCGTCGATGTGGACAGGATTTCATTCTGCTCAACCAGTTCCCTTACACGGGCCTCGTACCTGATCCGGGTGACATGCCCCAGCTTCAAGCCGAAGTTCCGCAAAACACCCCGCATGGAAAGCTCAAGGTTGATGATCGCCTGTTGAACTGATTTTCGCGCGGTCAGCAAAGCGCGAACTTCCTGGGAGGACACAGATTTGCGGTGCACCGGCCTGTACCAACCCATTTGCAGCAATCGAGAAATTCCCTGGGCATCGCGCCTGTCGGTCTTGATAGGCATGGCTTTCAAGGCGGCCTTCACCAATCGCGTTTCCATCATGACCACGTCAAACCCTGCCTCTTCCATCCCCTTGCTCAGCCATTGGGACAGAGGTCCAGCTTCGAGACCGATCGTGTCGATCGAATATGGCAGGGCGACGATCGCGCGCACCAGGGCTTCAGGCTCGCTCTCCGCCTGCAATTCTTCAACGATCTTCCCCTGCGGCCCCAGCACACAAATCGCCGTGCTTGCCAGAGATACATCCAGTCCGATAAATACATTCATGTCGTTGCCCTTCTATTCTTAGGAATTGAGGCGCATGGAAACATACGACCTCGTAGACGCGCTGCAGGCGCATCAAGGGCAACGGCACTCCACATCATGCTGACAAACAAGCGAAACCTGTCCGATTCGCCGAAAGCCCCATTACGGCATCTCTCCCTTTGTGGGAGCAGCGGGCCTTCATTGGCTGCGATGTCAGGAGGAGGTGTGCCCTCCCCTTCTACCAGTCGCGCGCCAGCATGATGGTCAGCACGCGCATGGTGGTCGCGGGATTGTCCGGGGCCTCGGCACCGTAGCGGAAATCGGAATCTGCCTCATAGAGGTCGATCTTCCAGAACACGGTCTCGCCCCGGATCTCGACCGCCCCGAATTCGTGCCAGCCTTCAGGGTCATTCTCAGGCTCGAATGTATCGAACGCACCGGTGGCTTTCACCGCCTCGGCCATGAAGCCGTCGCCAGCCTCCATAAGCGAACGGGTGACGTGCATCCGGCCCTGGATGGACTGCGCGGGCGGCACCCCGAGGCAGGCGAGCTTGCGAAACGCGTCGTTCTGCGCTGCGATCACACTCGGATCTGGACTGTCTGGCTGGGGTTGAACGGTCATGGACATGGGGATCTCCTTTGAGAAGTTGAAACACCCTTCCCA
>NZ_DATFKH010000135.1:0-3412 GCF_035268745.1 Marinobacter sp. | reverse complement strand
CGCAGTTAACGCAGTAAGCATACCACCTGGGGAGTACGTTCGCAAGAATGAAACTCAAAGGAATTGACGGGGGCCCGCACAAGCGGTGGAGCATGTGGCTTAATTCGATGCAACGCGAAGAACCTTACCCGGGCTAAATCCACGATGACCGGTCCCGAAACGGACCTTCCCTTCGGGGCATCATGGAAGGTGCTGCATGGCTGTCGTCAGCTCGTGCCGTGAGGTGTTGCCTTAAGTGGCGCAACGAGCGCAACCCCTGTGGTTAGTTACCAGCACGTAATGGTGGGGACTCTAGCCAGACTGCCTACGCAAGTAGTGAGGAAGGTGGGGACGACGTCAAGTCATCATGGCCCTTATGTCCGGGGCTGCACACGTGCTACAATGGATGGTACAGAGGGACGCCACCCTGCAAAGGGGCGCAGATCTCGAAAGCCATTCCCAGTTCGGATTGGAGTCTGCAACTCGACTCCATGAAGGTGGAATCGCTAGTAATCGCGTATCAGCAACGACGCGGTGAATACGTTCCCGGGCCTTGTACACACCGCCCGTCAAGCGATGGAAGTCAGGAGTACCTGATGTCGCCGTGCCAACCCTTCGGGGGGGCAGGTGCCTAGGGTAAGCTTGGTAACTGGCGCTAAGTCGTAACAAGGTAGCCGTACCGGAAGGTGCGGCTGGATCACCTCCTAGATAAGTAAAAGCCGGCTTTTTGCCTGCTCAGCAATCTGTTTATCACTGTCACGTCTGTCCTGCCTGCCGGCAGGATTGCCCCGCCGCAGGGCGGGGACAGGAGGCTGGCCGGCACGCCGCCGGGCTGCTCCATTGAAAAATGAGTCCGTCAGCTGGCGGATCAGGTGGCTTTTGCGCGGATGTGCGATTCGGCTGCCAATAATGGGCTTGTAGCTCAGGTGGTTAGAGCGCACGCCTGATAAGCGTGAGGTCGCAGGTTCAACTCCTGCCAAGCCCACTTTGGGCTGTGAGGTTGTCCCGAGGCTTCGGGGCCGGGCCCACAAACCGGGGGCTATAGCTCAGCTGGCTAGAGCACTGCCTTTGCAAGGCAGGGGTCCAGGGTTCGAATCCCTGTAGCTCCACTGACAGGCGGGAGGGTGATGCGGCCGGGTGCGGCATGCTATAATAACAGGATGAATGATGAGATTAAGATACGCGGCGGGACAGCGGGAGCTGGTCCGGGCCGGGAAGGGATCGTTTCCCTTGGTGTCTTCTTGGATGTTCTTTGACATAATGTGGATAGTAATAAAGCTGTAATGTGTGCGTCTTTGTCCTACGAAGGCGCACAGCAATTTAGAAAAGTATCGAGGTAAATCGAGCTCATGACATTGCTGGCGGGCCCCGTTTGTGGGTGCAAGCCATGCAAGGATTAAGTAGAAAAGAGCGTACGGTGAATGCCTAGGCATACAGTGGCGATGAAGGACGTGCCAAGCTGCGATAAGCTGCGGGGAGCTGCAAAGAAGCGTTGATCCGTGGATGTCCGAATGGGGAAACCCATCCCATCACTTCGGTGGTGAGATACTCCTTTCGAGGAGGGCGTACCAGGGGAACTGAAACATCTAAGTACCCTGAGGAAGAGAAAACAATTGTGATTTCCCAAGTAGTGGCGAGCGAACGGGAATCAGCCTAAACCACATCATGCTTGCATGGTGTGGGGTTGTAGGACCACAACATCTGAATCCGAGCGAAGTCGAAGCTGCCTGGAAAGCAGCACCAAAGAGGGTGAAAGTCCTGTAGGCGTAAGCAAAGAGGAGGTAGTGGTATCCTGAGTAGTACGGGGCCGGTGAAACCCTGTATGAATCCGGCGGCACCATCCGCCAAGGCTAAATACAACTGTATGACCGATAGTGAACTAGTACCGTGAGGGAAAGGTGAAAAGAACGCCGAGAAGGCGAGTGAAATAGTACCTGAAACCGTGCGCTTACAAGCGGTCGGAGTCCTGTATTTATATGGGATGACGGCGTGCCTTTTGTATAATGAGCCTACGAGTTGCTCCTAGCCTGCGAGGTTAATCCGCTTAGCGGAGAAGCCGTAGCGAAAGCGAGTCTGATAAGGGCGAGCAGTAGGATGGGGCAGACGCGAAACCGAGTGATCTATCCATGGCCAGGGTGAAGGTGCCGTAACAGGTGCTGGAGGCCCGAACCGCCTGGCGTTGAAAAGCCATCGGATGAGCTGTGGATAGGGGTGAAAGGCCAATCAAACTCGGAAATAGCTCGTACTCCCCGAAATATATTTAGGTATAGCGTGCATCGGATAGCCATCCGGAGGTAGAGCACTGATTAGGCTAGGGCCCTTCACCGGGTACCAAACCTAGACAAACTCCGAATGCCGGTTGGTGTTGATGCGCAGTCAGTGGCAGGGTGATAACGTCCTGTCGCGAGAGGGAAACAACCCAGACCATCAGTTAAGGTCCCTAAATGTTGGCTAAGTTGATTAAAGAAAGTTGGATTGCCCAGACAACCAGGAGGTTGGCTTAGAAGCAGCCATTCCTTAAAAGAGTGCGTAATAGCTCACTGGTCGAGCGATCCGGCGTCGATAATTTGCGGGCATAAGCCAGCTACCGAAACTATGGATTCTATCGCAAGATAGAGTGGTAGGGGAGCATACCGACCCCGCCGAAGGTTCTCTGTGAGGGGGACTGGAGGGGTCGGCAGAGAAACTGTAGGCATGAGTAACGATAAGACGGGTGAGAAACCCGTCCACCGAAAACCCAAGGGTTCCTGATCAACGCTAATCGGATCAGGGTTAGTCGAGACCTAAGGTGTAGCCGAAGGGCGAAGCCGATGGAAAACCGGTTCAATATTCCGGTACCGACACCAGTGGTAAGGCAAAGGCGTGACGCAGAAGTGACACTTCCGCCCCGTGACGGAATACGGGGTTGAAGGGTGTAGGCCGGGGGGCAGGCAAATCCGCTCCCCGTTAAGGCTGAAACCCGACAGTACCGGGAGGCTACGGCCAAACGGATAGTGAAGGTAATCTGGCTGCCAAGAAAAGCGTCGTTGTTTGCTGGTATCGCTCGTACCCTAAACCGACACAGGTGGGTGAGGAGAGAATCCTCAGGTGCTCGAGAGAATCGTGGCTAAGGAACTAGGCAAATTCGATCCGTAACTTCGGGAGAAGGATCCCCTGGTGCCAACTTCGGTTGGTATCGGGGCGCAGTGAAAAGGTTCAAGCGACTGTTTACCAAAAACACATGTCTCTGCTAAGCCGTAAGGCGATGTATAGGGACTGACACCTGCCCGGTGCCGGAAGGTTAAAGAAGGGGGTTAGCTTCGGCGAAGCTCTTGACTGAAGCCCCGGTAAACGGCGGCCGTAACTATAACGGTCCTAAGGTAGCGAAATTCCTTGTCGGGTAAGTTCCGACCTGCACGAATGGTGTAACGACTTGAACACTGTCTCGGCCACG
>NZ_DATFKH010000134.1:0-22219 GCF_035268745.1 Marinobacter sp. | reverse complement strand
CAACCCCGGATACCAACCACATTCAGAACCCGTACCTCACGCCTACCAGCCCATAGTGCAGCCAGGCGAAGGTATACACGCTGCTGTTGTCAGCTCCACCTTCCAGTGTTCTATATCCGGCCCGCAGACTAAGATCCTCATTCAGGTGATAGTTAAGGCTCAGGCTGGCGTCGATGGCCCGGCCCTGGGGAGCGCCAAGGCCTTCCAGGTCGAATTCGGTGGACCATTCGGGAGTCCAGAAACGGGTCGCTTCAAAAGCCAGCAAAGGTACGACGCCCAAGTCGGGATCGTCAGCGAAGCGGCCATCCTGTTGCAGACGGATATTGGCATCGCGGATCAGTACCGAGCCACCGATGCGCAGGCGCCAGCGATCAGTCTCACGCCAGGTGTAACGATAGCCGACCCTGTAGGTATTGAACTGGTAGCTAGCCCGAACGGGGGTACCAGCGACGAAGGTTTCCCCGGCAAAATTGACGTCGCTTTGAAAAGTTCCGGTACCGTTGACCCGCACAGGTGCATAGAGTGCTGTTACGGAGTGTCGCTCGTCCCAGTGATGACTGAACTTCAGCCGCAGATAGGGCTCGGGGCCGTCACCTGTCAGGTCGAGCAGGTCAAAGCGATCGGCCTGACCGGTATTGGGGATCTGAACATCGATGCGGGTGAAACCAAGGGCACCGGTTTCTATGTCCAGCGTCGAGTCACCCAGAGCAGCGTTCGGGAAGGCAAACAGCCAAACGGCTGCCCCGCAACGCAGGATGGGTATGGTCGTCTCAATCCGGCTCCGAACGCTATAATTCATAGCTAATTTCCCGATTTCGTCTTGAATCCATCAGCGTAGAGGCAGCGGCCTGAATGTCATACCCTGCTATAGATGATACTCTCACCATGCCTCACCAGACCATGAACCGGATTTTATCAGAAATAATCTGGACCTCTGGCATCAGGATAACAGGAGAAGAAATTGCTAGAGCCGATTTGGTGAGCACGCCCATTATTTCCGTTTCAGGCAAAGCATTGCCGCAATAACCCTTGTACACCACCTACTTGCGGGTAACAGCGTCATACAAATATGATTAACCTTTAGATTTTATAAGCCTATAAAGGTTATTAGAATGACGCCGTGTCCACCAACCAAAGATCGAAAGCCGCCCGAGGGCGGCTTTTTATGTCAGCTTCGTCCGTAATTTTCAGCGTGGACAACGCTGCAATCACTGGACATACCCGCGCCATCTGCCACGCTGGAAATAGAGAAGTCATTGACTCAACCCTGAATGGTCAGAAGGAGAACGACTATGTACCGGAAGATTCTTGTTCCTGTCGACATGGGGCACCTGGACAAGCTTTCCCGGGCTCTGGATACCGCAGCCGATATTGGCAGGCACTACAGTGCTGATATCTGTTACGTCACTGTGACCAACAGTGCTCCCTCTGAAGCAGCCCATAACCCGAAGGAACTTGCCGACAAGCTGGCAGATTTCGCCAGGGAGCAGGGCCAAAAGCACAACCTCAGCACAGAAAGCAGAGTGATGCCGACAGCGGATACGGCCGTCGAGCTGGATGACCGTTTGCTGGATGCGATCAGGGACACAGGCTCGGATCTCGTTGTCATGGCCTCCCATGCGCCCGGGATCGGGGACAAACTGCACATTCTGCATTCCAATGGCGCAAACATCGTCAAGCACAGTGATGTATCGGTTTTTGTAGTTCGTTGATAACCTGGCTTTTTTCATTACCCGGGTTCAGCGATGAACTCGTCGGGCCGGTGAAATTCATGTCCCAGCACATCGGCAACCGCTTTACAGGTCACCTTTCCCTGGCAGACATTCAGTCCGGCGCGCAGATGAGCGTCATCCCGCATGGCCTGCTTATAGCCTTTGCTGGCCAGCGCTATTACATACGGCAGGGTGGCATTGGTTAATGCGAAAGTGGAAGTGCGGGCAACCCCGCCCGGCATGTTTGCCACGCAATAATGGACAATTCCATCGATTTCGTAGGTCGGGTCCTGATGGGTAGTGGGGTGCGAGGTTTCGAAACAGCCGCCCTGATCGATGGCGACATCCACCAGAATCGCTCCCGGTTGCATCAGTTTCAGCATATCGCGGGTAATCAGCTTGGGTGCAGCAGCACCGGGAATGAGCACTGCGCCGACTACCAGGTCTGCATCCTTGAGATGGTTTTCTATGGCATCGGTGGTCGAGTAGAGTGTTTTCAGGTTCGGGCCATAGAGGCTGTCCAGCTCTCTCAGTCGCGGCAGGGAACGATCGAGAATGGTGACATCCGCCCCCAGACCTAGCGCCATGCGCGCGGCATTCACGCCGACCACACCACCGCCGATAACCAGTACCTTTGCGGGTGCAACGCCGGGCACGCCTCCCAGCAAGGTGCCATTACCACCCTGGGCCTTCTCCAGCACATGGGCGCCGGCCTGAATGGCCATGCGGCCGGCAACCTCGCTCATGGGGGCCAGCAGCGGCAGCCCACCATGCGAATCGGTAATGGTTTCGTAAGCGATGGCAACGGCTTTTGATTCCATGAGTAATTGCGTCTGCCGCGGATCCGGCGCCAGATGCAGGTAGGTAAACAGTATCTGCCCCTCGCGCAACATCCTGCATTCCTGGGGCTGGGGTTCCTTTACCTTGACGATCATTTCGGCCTTTTGAAAGATCTCTTCTGCAGCATCCACGACAGTCGCGCCTGCCTCTTCATATTGATCGTCAGTCAGGCTGATGGCCGCGCCCCCGCCCCTTTGAACCAGGACCTGATGGCCGGCTTCAACCAGTTCACGGACACCGGCCGGGGTCATGCCGATGCGATATTCATGGTTCTTGATTTCCTTGGGTACTCCGATAAGCATTTTATTCTCCTGTTCGGACGGAGCAATTCAGGTTGACGCTGTGAAGCACCAGCGAACATCGCGCCACGGATAGAGAAGGTCCTCAGGCACTCAAAACACCCCGGCCGGGGCATCGGGAGATACTGTGTCGCTATGCCATTTTTCCACACGGTTTCGCCCGTTTTCCTTGGCCCGTAGAAGTGCTGCGTCGGCACGTCTCAGCGCCTTATGGGGAGACTCGTCAAGATCAACCTCAGCTATGCCCATGCTGATTGTTATATTTCCAACCACGGGAAATGGGAGATCCCGCACTCGGGAGCGCATATCGTTGGCAAGACGAAAAGCCCCTTCCTGAGCAGTTTGAGGAAGCAACATGACAAACTCCTCGCCGCCCCATCTCGCCAGCCGGTCCGTTTGGCGCAAGCGGGAAGCCAACTCCCGGGACAGCCGCCGCAATACAACGTCACCTTCACCATGGCCGTAAAGATCGTTGACCTGTTTGAAATGGTCGATATCCATAATAACCAGTGAATAGGGGTGATGGTAACGGACTGCTTCGTTATGAGTTGCCTGCAGTGCTTGCTCGAAGCGGCGCCGATTCCATAACCCGGTGAGCGGATCGTGGTTGGCTTCATGTTCGAGCTTCAACAGATTGCTTTTCTGATCAGTAATATCCCAATACTGCCAGAGGTGACCCAGATAGAGATTTTCATGGAAAACGGGAACATAGGTTCGCTCGACGGTGCGCCCGTTTACCATCTCGAGTTCGTCCGCAATTGTCTTGCGGGCCTCAAGGGCGGCTTCGATTCCAACAATGAAGGCCTCTGGGTCCCGGAACAGACTTTTGCTCTGTTCCGCAGCTTCAGCGCAATCCGCGCCTTCGAGGTCCTCTGGTGAAGCAGCAATGCCGAATAACTCGCAGAAGGTCTTGTTGGTAAGGACTATTCCGCGATTCTCATCCTCCACGACAATGCCACCGCGTAGATTTCTGAGAAGCGCAGCGAGCCTCTCACGGGCATTTATCTGCGCAGATTCACTATCAACCCGGTCGGAAATGTCGGTTTCACTGGCCAGGACAACCCGCTCAGCAGTGACTGGATCGACAGTGCGCTTCAAATCGACCCGGTGCCACCGCTCTCCGGATGTGGTGAGCACCAGCGCTTCAAGCGAGTAGCTTTCGCTTCCACCGGCTAGCCACTGAAGCGCCTTGTCACGATCACTCTGGCGCGTGAAGGACTCCGCCAGATACATGCAGTCGGGACAGCTGGCCCGTGCTGCAGGATTCTGGGTCACAAGCTGCCCATGGCGATCAAAAATAGAGATCAGTGTCGATACATGCCGCAGTGCTTCTTGCCAACGCAGTGCCTGGGTGTCCTGCTCTTCAACGGGGTGAGCTTCAACCAGCATCGCCAGCCTCTGTTCCGTCTGGTAGCCGGAGCAAAAGCAGCGCAGGGTCTGGGGGATACCTTTCGGGTAGAAAGTCCAGGACTCTACCACCGTTTCGTTCCGTCGAAAGAGAGCCAGATAGTCGTTCAGGCGGATGCGCGCAGAACTCGAAATCTCAGAACGGAAATCTCTGGCGCACAGATCCGCCAGGTCCCTGGCGCCCCAGAGCGCAACACCAGCAGCATTTGCCCACATCATCCCGAGATTCTCGATATCAAAAATCCATATCGCGGTCTGAAGTCGGTCAGCTACTGCTGTGGGGAACTGACTGGTACTACTCATTGTTACGGCCCATTCGAAATGTTTGGCAAGTTCTCAACGATGCTATCCGAGATTCGGACGGGTTTCGAGGCAGACAGGTTATTCGCGGTCGGCCGGGCTTGTGACTCCGAATCCACGCGGCTGAATCTCTGTAGCAGTTCTTCGAACGGACACGGTCGATGTATGCCATAGCCCTGCACCCCGTTGATTCCCAGGCTCGCCACACAGTCCCGGATCGCATCGGTTTCAACAAACTCCGCCACTGTGCTCTTGTTCATCAGAGAGTTGATTTCGCAAATGGACTTCACGATGGCCTGATGAACCGGATTATCCAGCACATCGCGCACAAAGACTCCATCAATCTTGACGATATCGACGGGCAGGCTGGTGAGGTACTCGAACGACGACAGGCCGCTGCCGAAGTCGTCCAGTGCGAACACGCAGCCTCGCTGGCCAATTCTCTGAAAAAAATCCCGCGAATCAGCGAGATTGGTAATGGTAGCGGTCTCGGTGATCTCGAAACAGAGCTTGCCCGGGTCGACAGGAGATTGGTCCAGTGTCTGCTCCAGAAAGGTCAGAAAATCCTCCCGCCCGATGGACTGCCCCGACAGATTGATATGGCAATAGGCCCAGTACGAAAGTTGTTGTGGATGCCTTGACAGCGTCTCCAGAGTTGCCCGAACCACCCAGCGGTCGATGTCTGCTGCGATATGGAACCGCTCGGCAGCCGGGAGAAACGCTCCTGGCAACACCAGGTTTCCCTGCGAATCCAGCATCCTCACGAGCACCTCGAAGCTCGGCAGTTTATCCGCAGAAATGGACTGTACTTCCTGCGCATACAGGACCATGCGATCAGACTCGAGCGCGGCGCGGATTTGTGACAGGGCTGCCATTTGTGAATGGCGCGATTGCAGATCATGGTCTTCCGGAGAATGGCGAAAGACCCTGTTCCGACCATAATCCTTGGCCATGAAACAGGCGGTGTCTGCCGCCTTCAGCAATTCCCTGGCATCGGTAGTGGTACCGTCAATCGGAACCCAGCCAATGCTCGCACCGAGTCGCAGCTCGATGCCTTCCAGCCGGAACACATAACTTTCAATTATCCTGCGCAGCTTTTCCGTGACTTCGCCAGCCACCGTTTCCTCACAGTCGCGCAGGATGACACCGAACTCGTCACCACCAAGACGCGCAAGTATGTCGGAGCGCCTGAGTTCACTTCGCAACAGCCTGGAAACTTCCTGAAGTGCTTCATCTCCAGCAAGGTGGCCCGCGGTATCGTTCAAAACCTTGAACTGATCCAGATCTATAAAACACAGGGCATGGTGGCTTCCCTGAAGCCGTGCATCCTGAACCGAAACCCGGAGCTGTTCTTCGAACTCGTAGCGATTAATGGTTCCGGTAAGAGCATCGTGGCGCGCCTGGTATTGCAGCCTGTTCATCAGATCTCTCGACTCAGTGATGTCGAGAACCTCGAGGATCAGATGCTGCTTGCCCTTCCATGAGGCATCTATCTTTGAAACAGAAAGCCTGCACCAGAGAGCCTTTCCATCGCGGCTGCGGAATTTGTACTCTTCGCTGGGCCTGTCTTCGCGGTCTTTGAGCAGGCTCGGGAGGCCAGAAAGATCCTGATCTGAATCCAAAAGTTTTGAAAGCGGCTGCCCGACCAGCTCTGCGGGCGTGTACCCCAGAAGATCGCAAAGAGAATAATTAATGGCGGTCAGTTTGCCGTCGGCGCTCATCTGTGCCATCCCCATGCCGGCCTGCTCAAAGGTGTCACGGAATTTCCGCTCTGATTCAGAAATCCGGCGGGTCGCCCAGCGAAAAACAACACTGACAAGCAGGGATAACGCCGCGATAACAGCAACCGAAGCGGCTTTAAGCGTAAGATTGATGGATCGCGATCCTTGGCCCAGCGCGGCAGAGAACCCGTCCTGAAGGGGGCGCACTTTCCCTGCTATCCGATTGACTTCAGCACGCAGATCATCCATCGCCCGGGCGTCCGCAGGACCGGCTCTGGAATAAGCCTCCATTTCATTCGCGATGGCTCCGAGTCGCAGGATATAGGGATCAGACTCGCGCCAATAATCAACTGCCTCACTCAGATTAGGGTATTGTCTGAAATACAGGAAAAGCCACACCATCCTGGGGGCATCATCCGGATGCGCCTGCCCCTTGATGAAATAACCAATCGCAGCTTCCCTGGCCGGCGGTTGTTGCTCCATCGCCCTTCGCGCTCGCAGGTCAGCGAGGGGAACCTCCAGCATTTCACTGGCTTGAGCCAGTTCGCTCGGTTCGCCGGTGCTCGCGAACCGGTCCAGGCGGTACACAGCCTCTTTTTGCGCCTTGGACCACAGGCTTTCAGCGGTAACGTAGGCACGGACCGCTGCCTGAATCTCCAGCGTCAGAGCTGTCAGCCCGGCACCAATGCAAGCTAGAAAAATAACCGACAGATAGACGCCAGCAATGATCTTCCGGAATGGGCGTGGGGCCGCTTCAGTTTGCCCAGTGGATTCCGGCATTGATTCTCGCTCAGGCCGCGACGGGAGACGATTGATTTGCATTCGGCTCCTCTCGAATACGTTGAATAGATATTGTTAACAGGGTCACATTACCCGACACGAGGTTCGTCTGCGTCCGCAAAGTGTAGAGCTTTGTGAGCTGATGTCAGAAGATGGTAACAGTCTGTTGTTCCGGAAATGCTGCCCTGCCATGCTCAACCGACACTATCAGCAGGCAATCTCGAAGCAATTGAACCAATTCAATAAGTTGACCAGAGCGCGAGGTGCACAACATCCACCATGAAGCCTGCTTCAAAGATCTTCTCAAACCCGAGTAAAGACCGGTGCATTACCCGCCCTGGTCGGATCGGGCTGACATTCAGCGCTGCTGCAGGGATGCCTGGGAGATCTGGCTTTCCGGAGGCACGCTTCGGGTGAGCCAGACATTGCCGCCAATGACTGACGAGCGTCCGATGGTGATCCGGCCCAGGATGGTGGCACCCGCATAGATCACCACATCGTCTTCCACGATGGGGTGGCGGGGTTCGCCCTTGGTCAGGGAACCGGACTCGTCCTCGGTAAACCTGACGGCGCCCAGGGTCACGTTCTGATAGAGCCGCACCCGATCACCAAGGATGGCCGTCTCGCCAATGACCACGCCGGTACCATGATCAATAAAAAAGGAGCGGCCAATAGTCGCGCCGGGGTGAATATCAATGCCGGTGGCAGAGTGGGCCTTTTCGGCGATAATTCGGGCAATAATCGGCAGACCCGACACATACACTTCGTGGGCGAGACGATGATGAATCAGCGCGTGGACTCCGGGGTAAGAAATCAGAACCTCGTCGACACAGGTCGCAGCAGGGTCACCCTGATAGGCGGCAAGTACATCGTCATCAAGCTTTCGCCTCAGCGCAGGGAGCTGGTTGATCAGGCCAATGACAAGATCGCTGGCCTGCAATTTCAAGGACTCCGGAGTCCGCTGTCTGCGGCAGGTATACTCCAGTTCAAGGCCAGCCTGGTCAGTCAGTTCAAGTTCAACCTCACCGAGTTTATCGGCAACGAACTGATTCTCCCGTTCTTTGGTCAGATCCGGGGGGCCCAGGCGCATGGGAAACAGGGTGGCGCAAAGTGAATCGACCACCCGGTAAATGGCCTGGTGGGAGGGCAGCTCGCGACTGCCAAGATCCAGCTCCCGCCCCTGGCGTTGACGCCAGTTATGTCGCTCCCGGCGAAGCTCATTTGTGACCCGTTCGATATGATTGTTGTCAGGCTCCAATGCGCTTCTCCTGATATCCGGATTTCCAGAAGTTCAGATCGCCGCCTGCTCCAGCGGTTCGGTCTCGGGCTCCTGCCGTTCCTGACGTCTTTTCTCGGCTTCTTCCAGAGATTTTTCTATCCGCTGTCTCAGATCCTCCAGCGACCGTCCAAAGCTCTCCAGTACTTCGTCCGCCTTTTTCCCGGTCTCATCCGAATAATTTTCAAACTCTTCGGCCAGTTGGTCCATACGTTCGGAAATCTGCTCGCGGGAGCGACCGACAATGCCATCAAACTGCTCACGTAGCTTGCTGATCTCGTTCTTCAGGTCGCTCAGTGGAGCAGGCTCGGTGACCGCTTCGTAAGTGCGCTGGTAATCCACCAGCCACTGATCATCAATCCTGACAAGGTAGGTGGTAATCTCATGGCGGTCACCTTCCGCTGCACTCTTTTCACCGACACCCGCAGGCAGATAAGTCACAATCGTCGCCTGGTCGGCCTCGATAACCACGCGGCCAAAATCAGGCAGAATATTGAGCCAGTCCCGGTCAAGCCCCTCCAGTGCACTGGTATCGGTCAGCGTGGAAAGCTCCACGGCGTCTTTGCTATTGCCCTGGGCCATGGCCTGCCAGAATTCCGTGGCAACCTGTTGCGGGGTTTCGGGTCTGGTGCATCCGGCGAACATCACTGACAGGGTTGCCATGGCCACCAGGATAAGCCGTCTGTATGTCATCTGAGTGCCTTTCATTTATTCAGTAATTCCGATATCGGTATTTTCAGCGGGCGCCAGGCCCGGCGTCAGAACTTACAGGTAAGATTCAGCAATTCTTCATCAAACACCCGGTGATTTTCGCCGTAATCCACCGGCACCTCAACCAGGTGAAAACCACCGGCGGACAGGGCCGAGTCCAGGGTTGGTTTCAGGTCCTCGGTCCGCGACACATGATGCCCGACTGCGCCGTGGGCTTCGGCGTATTTCACGAAATCCGGATTGCCATAATCCAGCCCGAAGTCCTTGAAGCCTTGCTGGCCCTGCTTCCACTTGATCATGCCGTAGGCATTATCATTGACGATCAGCACCACAAGGTTCAGTTTCAGCCGCACCGCGGTTTCCACCTCCTGACTGTTCATCATGAACCCGCCATCACCACACACGCACATGACTTTCAGGTCCGGGTAGAGCATGGCCGCCATCATCGCGCTGGGAAGCCCCGCCCCCATGGACGCAAGCGCATTATCCAGCAGCACCGTGTTGTTGTCGTAAGCGGGGTAGTTGCGGGCAAACCAGATCTTGTACATGCCGTTATCGAGGGCAATAATGCCATTCTCAGGCATGACCTTCCGCACGTCGCTGACAATACGCTGGGGGATCACCGGGAAGCGGCTGTCGTCGGCCTTCTGTGCCAGGTGCTCATCGACCGAAGCCTTGACGGCCATGAACTGGCTGAAATCGTGTGTTGGACATTCCCGACAGAGGTCAGCCAGGTATTCCACACTGTTGGCAATATCTCCCACCACTTCATGCTGTGGGAAATAGACCGGATCCACATCGGCACCGGAAAAATTCACGTGGATGACCTTTTTACCACCGGGTTTCATGAAGAACGGCGGTTTTTCCACCACATCGTGACCAACGTTGATCACCAGGTCGGCATAATCTATCGCGCAGTGGACAAAATCACCGGTGGACAGGGCCGCGTTACCGAGGTAAAGCGGATGGCGCTCATCGACCACACCCTTTCCCATCTGGGTGGTGAAAAACGGAATCCCGGTGGCATCGACAAAATGTATCAGCGCCTGGGATACCCTTTTCCGGTTGGCACCGGCGCCGATCATGATCAGCGGGTGCTTCGCCTGACCGATCATTTCACAGGCGATTTCAAGGCTTTTCGTGCTGGCTGTCGGTCTGCGGGCGTCGCTGGACTGAAAGACGTGGGTGTCGACATTGGCCATCTCCGCAGCAATGTCTTCCGGCAGTTCCAGATGAACGGCGCCCGGGCGCTCCTCGGAGGCCAGGCGGAATGCCTCCCTGACTTTCGCGGGAATGGTGTTGGCATTGCTGATCTGGCGGGTGTATTTGGTGAGCGGTCGCATCAGGTCAACCACGTCCAGAATCTGGAACCGGCCCTGCTTGGAAGATTTGATCGGTTTCTGCCCGGTTATCATCATCATCGGCATGCCGCCCAACTGGGCGTAGGCGGCGGCTGTCACCAGATTGGTGGCTCCAGGGCCCAGGGTAGACAGGCAGACGCCTACCCGCCCGGTCAGGCGCCCGTAGGTGGCCGCCATGAACCCTGCTGCCTGCTCATGGCGATTCAGAACCAGCTGGATGCGGGATTTTCTGAGGGCTTCCAGCAGGTCAAGGTTCTCTTCCCCTGGCACTGCGAAGATATAGCGGACATCCTCGCTCTCCAACGCCCGGACAAATAACTCGGCACCGGTCTCGGCGCCCCCGAGATTGCTGGTATCGTCTTCGTTTGCCTGCTGACTGCTCGAATCTGAAGACATCCTGCCCCCGCTATCTCATGGTTTACCCGCAGACGGTTCCGCCATCGGGCGGCCCGGCCTGAAGCGAATCTGCGGGCAGCCTGTCACGTCCCCAGCTCTGATATACCCGATCAATGACCCGTGCGAGCTCTTCGTTCGCCACTTCCGCAGATTCGTTACGCTCCAGTGGGTCATAATGGAAAATATACAGGCGGGACGCAAACTGTTCGAATGGCAGTGAGGCCTCGCCAAAACGCTCGCCCTTGCTGGCAGTACTTACCTCTACATCGCCCCCCCAGTGCTGCCCGCTGTCGTTATTGGGGTTGTAGAAATACACCCGCATTACCCGGTCCGGATCACGGGTGACACGGAGGATGGTAATGGCATGCCAGCCGATAAATCGCGCGGCGCTGTCGGTAACTGCCACCCCCGCAGGCTGTGGGTGCACCAGTGGCTGATTTCCGTTGTATACCGGATGATAGCTGGCATAGAAGTGCCTGAGAAAATCGCCGAGATCCCTCAGCTTGCCGGTAGCAACATCAACGTTGATACGGAATCCGCGGCCCGCAGCCCAGCCATGAAATTCCGGATTCACCCACCGGTGGGGGTCACCCTCCCGGCCGATGCACAGCCGCCCCATCTCGGCATAGATCCGGTCCAGATGGGGCACAACCACCAGCGACACCGGATCAAGGTCAATGGTCACTTCGGACGCAACGCCACCACGGCTGCTTTCCGATGACACCGGAGTGCCTTCGAAGTGCATGATTATTTCGTTATCCCGGGCCGCCCAGGTAACCATCTGTAGCAGGTAATCCGGGTCGTTATAGGCCCACATCGACAGCGCCCTGGCGGACTGACAGGTAGGGTTGTCGCCCTGGCCGACGCCCAGAGGCTGGCCCAGCATGTTCAGCACCCCCTGAATCAGCCAGGCCTGGGGCCGGGGATGAAAGCCGTAAGCCAGCTCAAGCCGGTATTGCGCCTGCGGGCACAGCGTCATCGAAGTCTGTCGCCATAGCGCTGGCTCCAGCGGTGGCTGATACATGACCCCCCGCTCCAGCAGCAATGAAAGACCATACAGGCCCTGGGCAGTCTCGGGGAAAATACCCTCACGGATCAGGGTCAGAACCAGATCCCGGTAATGCAGCAGGCAGTCTCTGCCGGTCATGGACAGCCCCAGAGCTTCGGCAATCAGCGAATCCTGGTTTTCCAGAACGTACCGCAAGAAGGCGGCGTGGTAAGGCGAAACCAGCCCGGTATCGTGCATGGAGCGGGCAAAGCCGGTCGCTTCACCCTGCAGGGCCGTGGCATCCATATGGCTCAGGCGTTCCAGGTAAGCTTCCACGCCCGGGTCTTCGCGACAGGCCTGGGTAGGGCCGTAGAGGCTTGAAATCAGGCGATCAGCACCCTGCCCTGCACTGCCCAGATCCATATTCGGGTCGGCACGACAGAGGGAAATCTGGGTTATCATCAGGCGCACATTGTTGACCTGAATCGGTCGCTGCTGAAGTATGCGCCAGATCTCGGCAATCAGGTCATCGATCACATGCTCGTAACCGATCCTGGCTGCTATATGCTGCAGTACGGAACGGCTGATCCGCGCGAGCGCGCCCTGTTCCCGTTCGGCCTCGCTGCTGCCCCCGAACAGTAGTTGCATGTTAATGGCAAGCACCTGGGTCAGGTAATGGTGCGCCTGCTCCGCCGACATGGACTCATGGAGGTACTCACCCATCGCCACGGCAAGCAGGCGAAGCTCGCTCATCACCTCGACAAGTACCGTGTCGGTTTCGGCGCTCTGCAGGGAGTAGGGAGTAAGCTGGGCCCGCAGAGTTGTCGGCTCCGCCCAGTCTGACCCCAGAAACACGCCAGATTTTTCCAGCCGTTCTGCGCGGTCCTGAATGGCCTGGCAGCCGCCGGGCTGAAGCAGAACCTGGCGCACGGTATCGAACACCGGGAAGAGCTTGCCGATCTTGGCGTCGGACCCGCTGTCGTGGAGATCCGTAATTGCCTGGTCCAGGTGCCGGACCATGCTGTCGAAATCGATTTCAGCTGCCGGATTTCCAGCGCAGGAACTGTTCAAACGGTTTCCTCAGGGCCTGGATCAGGCCCGCTGTTGTATGCGATCGCTACGGAGTTATAGATCCGGCACCCTGTAATACTAAGCTGAATGAAAGTAGGCGGACACGTCTGTTCAGGACCGTATGCAGCAGGGATGCTGCATCCGAGCCTACATGGATGTATCCACGGCGTGTCCTGAACAGACGTGTCCGCCTACTTTCCTACTCATTAGTATATTAGACCAGTTCGGAGTGTGGCGTCAGTGGCAGCATGAAGATCGTCCCGCCCGGGGCATTGTGAGCCAGCGAACCAGGCAGATCTGCAAACGCTGGTCGAGCGCAACCCAACTGTTTAGAATGCGCTGGCTCATAACCAATCAGGTGACCAACTTAAAGGTTTACTATGCTACTGGCCAGTTTCGCGATTCTGTTCGGCCTTATTCTGCTGGTCTGGAGCGCCGACCGCTTTATTGAGGGTGCCGCTGCCACTGCAAAACACCTCGGTATGCCATCGCTGCTTATCGGCATGGTGATCATTGGCTTCGGCACCTCAGCGCCGGAACTTGCGGTTTCAGCCATGGCGGCGCTCGATGGCAACCCGGGGCTGGCGCTTGGCAACGGCTACGGCTCCAACATTACCAACATTGCAGTGATCGTGGGTATCACAGCCCTGATCGCGCCGATCGCCGTGCATTCCCAGGTACTTCGCAAAGAATTGCCCATTCTGCTGGTACTGACGTTCATCGCCGGTTATCAATTGCTTGACGGCGAACTGACCCGTCTGGACGGCTGGGTATTGCTGACCGTGTTTTTTGCCGTGATGGGATGGTCCATCTTTCAGGGCATACGCGGGAAAAGCGATCCGCTCGCGGGCAACGTTGATGCTGAAATCATCGACCACCCGATGCCTCTGAACAGGGCCATCATATGGCTGGTCGTCGGCCTGATCCTGCTTCTGGTCAGTTCACGGATGCTGGTCTGGGGCGCCGTGTTCATTGCCCAGAGCCTTGGCATCAGCGATCTCGTGATCGGGCTGACCGTGGTCGCCATTGGCACCTCATTGCCTGAACTGGCTTCGGCCCTTGCTGCCGTCAAGAAAAACGAACACGACCTTATCCTTGGCAACATTATCGGGTCCGGCATCTTCAACACCGTGGCAGTTGTGGGTCTGGCGGCAACCATCCATCCCCTCACAGTCGAGCCGGATGTGCTTTACCGGGACTGGACCCTGATGACCGCTCTTACTTTCGGCCTGATGCTGATGGGTTTCGGGCTGACCGGCAAACCGAGAATGATCAGCCGTCCCGATGGCCTGATCCTCTGTCTGGTTTACGTGGCCTATGCCGCTTTCCTGATCGGGACGGTTGTTGGCAACTGATCAAACCGGCGTTATTCGCCGGTTTCCCGAAACTCCATCGCGACAGAGTTGAGGCAGTAGCGTTTTCCCGTCGGCGGTGGGCCATCCGGAAACACATGGCCGAGATGGCTGTCGCAGCGTGGGCAGCGGACTTCAACCCGCGCCATTCCGAGGCTGTTATCCTCGATATAACGGATGTGTTCCTTGTCGACAGGCTGGAAGAAACTGGGCCATCCGGTGCCGGATTCAAACTTTGATTCTGAGCTGAAAAGTGGCAGCCCACACAAACGGCAGTCGTAAACTCCGGTCTTCTTGTTATCCAGCAAAGTGCCGCAGAATGGCCGCTCGGTGCCGTGATCCAGCAGTACCCGCCGTTCCTCCTGCGAAAGGTGAGCTGCCTTTTCTTCAATCTGTTCGGGTGTCAATGGGGTCAGGTCGTACCCGGCCGCAGATGTAGTCATGATTTTTCCTCAGGCGTTGCCTTCATCGGTGTATTCGGTCTTCAGGCTTTCCGGAAAACTGTTTGCCAGCTTTTCCATTTTTGGCGCCGCCACTGCCATCACATAGGGCTGATAAGGGTTTTTGGCCGCGAAATTCTGGTGATAGGATTCCGCGGCGTAAAACCTGTCCAGAGGTTCGAGCGTTGTTACCACCGGCTCGCTGTAGGTACCGGACTGATTGAGCAGGTGAATGTAGGCCTCGGCCACCCGTTTCTGTTCCTCGGTTTCATAGAACACCACCGAACGGTACTGGGTGCCACGATCATTCCCCTGCCGATTGAGCTGAGTCGGGTCATGGGCCACGGAAAAGAATATTTTCAGCAGATTGCCAAAGCTGACCCTGGCAGGATCATAGTGCACATCCACTACCTCGGCATGACCCGTCTGACCGGAGCAGACTGCTTCGTAATTGGCCGTTTCCGGGCGGCCACCGGCGTATCCGGACACCACATCAGTGACCCCGTCAACTGCCAGAAACACCGCTTCGACACACCAGAAACAGCCACCGCCCAACACCAGCCTCTGCGCTCCCGAGACATCGGTCAGATCTGTTTCCGGATCAGGAAACCGGCTTCTGGGTACGTTCATGCCGGGTATGTTACAGGATGTTGTCATTTCCACCTCTGATATCGGTTCATTGACGACGGGGACGACGGGCCAGCAGGGATCATCCTTAACTGTCTGTCTGTGAGCCTTATTCTGGCGTTCAGTTCCCTATTTTGCCACCTGACGGGACATCGGGTTGTTGCAACACTTTTCCCCGAGCATACTGGGCCGTTTAAGATGCCAGCGATTGCCTGCTCATATTCACAGGAGCCGAGATGACTGCAAGTGCAATGCCCCCCGAACAGCCTGACGACCCGCTGGAATACCGGCTGAGCCTGCGGCTGGGCCCGACTCATGCCCGTCAGCGCCTTAAAATCGAACAGAACACCGAGGCCAATGTGTTCGGGCGCGACAGGAAGTCCTTCCACATTGAAAACCTGGCATCTGCCCCCGGGTTCATCCGGACCTGCCTGAAACTGGCCGGGCTTTTTCACCGCGGGCAGGAAAACGCCCGCCGGCCAAATCTGATCCACAATGAATTCCGGATTGATTCACTTCCGCAGTCCTTCGAGGGCTACCGGATCCTGCACCTGACCGATCTGCATGTGGATATGGACAACGCCAATCTGGAGGCGGTGATTGCAAAGATCAAGCCGCTTGAATATGACCTTTGCGTGATGACCGGCGATTACCGGAGCCTCACCTGGGGGCCGATTGACGACGCCATGGCCGGTCTCGGCCGATTACGCCAGGCCATCAAGGGCCAGACCTATGCGGTACTGGGCAACCACGACAGTGTCCGTATGGTACCCGGTCTTGAAGACATGGGCTTCAAGTTGCTGATGAATGAACACGTCCCGTTGCAGCGGGGCGACGACACCATTTACCTGGCCGGTGTGGACGACGCGCACTTCTACAAGGTGCACAACCTCCATCAGGCCGCCGACGGCATTCCTGCCGGCAGCCTGAGCCTGCTGCTGAGCCATACGCCGGAGATCTGGCGCGAAGCTTCCTATGCCGGCTTTGACCTGTTCCTGTGCGGACACACCCACGGTGGCCAGATATGCCTGCCCGGCGGCATTCCGCTAACCCTGGAAGGCGATTGTCCACGGGCGCTGGGAAGGGGTCACTGGCAGGTAAATGGCATGCAGGGGTACACCTCGGCAGGATCAGGCACGTCGGTGGTCAATGTCCGCCTGAACTGTCCGCCGGAAGTCACCCTGCACACTCTGACTCGCGGTCCGGCCTGACATCAACAGATCAATGCGGCTGTCCGCGGATACCCAGTCGATGCAGCAACGGCGACAGCAGAATATTCACCACGACAAACAGCCCGGTCACAAGCACCACGTGCAACCAGCCCAGGGGCAGCCAGGCGGCGGCCAGCAACATCGGCAACAGTGCCTCTGGGATCTGATCCAGGCCAAGCGCCCTGGCACTGTCCTCCAGCCCCATGCGGCGCTTGATGAAACTGCTGGTAGCGTCACCCACCAGGGCCAGCAGGCCGAACAGACAGCCAAACAGCAGCCCGAAACCGGCCAATGACGAAACCAGGCCACTGGCAAGTGCGCCGCTGATCAGGCCGCGCCAGGTTTTGTTCCTGCCCAGAATCGGCCGGCTATCGCCCAGCAGCCTGCCGCCATCAATAGGCCGGTCCCAGTGCCGCCCGAACACCAGGGCAACCAGAACTGGCGTGCCGTTGGCCAGCACCAGCAGGATGAAAAGCGTCAGCCCGGTCAGGCAACACCACCTTTGGTGAGCTTGAGCGGGTCCATCAGGCCTTCAAGTCTTGCCCGGTCGAGACCGCTGCGCTCTTCCGCCACGTCGATCACGGGGCGGCCGGATGCGTACGCCTCTTTGGCGATATCGGAGGCCAGGGCATAACCGATTTCCGGATTCAGAGCCGTCACCAGAACCGGGTTTTTGCCAACGGCGGCATTGAGGGTATCGGCATTGACGGTAAAATCACGGATGGCCTTGTCGGCAAGGACCCTCATGGCATTACCCATCAGTTCGATCATGTCCAGCAGGTTCGCACCCACCAAAGGCAGCATCACATTGAGCTGAAAATTACCTGACTGGCCGGCAATCGCGTTGGTGCTGTCGAGACCCATGACCTGGGCGCTGGCCATGGCCACCGATTCCGGTATCACCGGATTCACCTTTCCCGGCATGATGCTGCTGCCGGGCTGCAGGGCGGGCAGGCTGATTTCCGCCAGGCCGTGGATCGGCCCGCTGTTCATCCAGCGCAGGTCGTTGGCAATCTTGGTCAGCACCACGGCCAGCCCCCTGAGCTGGGAAGACAGATTGACCGGGGCATCAATCGCGCTCTGGCCGACAAATTTGTGCTCCAGTGAGCGAAACCCGTAACCGGTGCGGTCTTTGAGGAATTTTACGAATTGCCCGGTAAATTCCTCCGGCGCATTCACTCCGGTGCCCACCGCCGTGCCACCCTGGGGCACTGGCAGTAAATCGCCTGCTGCCGTATCAAGGCGTTTTCTCATGGCCAGCAACTGTTCCCGCCAGGTCCGCAGTTCCTGGCCCAGAGTGACCGGCATGGCGTCCATCAGATGGGTCCGGCCGGTTTTGACCTGCTCGCCGAACTGCCCCTCACGCTCGTAAATAACACCGCAAAGATGGGTAAGAGCAGGAAGCAGTCGTTCCTGGACGCCTGCGATGGCGCTGACGTGGATGGCCGAAGGGATCACGTCATTGGAACTCTGGCTCATATTGACATGATCGTTGGGATGTACCTCAGCCCCGGTCTGGTTTGCCAGTGCCGAAATCACCTCATTGACGTTCATATTGGTACTGGTGCCGGATCCGGTCTGATACCGGTCCACCGGAAACTGGTCAGCAAATTCGCCCGCAATGATCCGGTCCCCGGCCTCAACAATCGCATCCCGGCGCAGAGTATCCAGCAAGCCGAGACTGGTGTTGGCATCGGCCGCGGCCTGTTTGATCTGCACCACGGCGGCAATAAACGCTGCAGGCATCGGCAGGCCGCTGACGGGAAAATTATCCACGGCCCGCTGGGTCTGGGCGCCCCAGTGTGCGTCTTTCGGAACATGAACCTCACCCAGGCTATCCTTTTCGGTCCGGAAATCTGTCATGGCGTTCTCCTTGTGAAACGGTTTAATGGGGGAAAGCATCAAGTTCCTGCAGGCAGTCAGCCAGGAACCGGTCGGGCAGGGACATCACTGCCTCATCCGCCACAATGCCAAATTGCACCTGTCCGGCATAGCTCACCACACTGACACCCAGGCCGATATCGCCGGCCTGTGGCACCCAGAACATCTGCCCGGTGATACGACAGCCAGCCAGGTAGCGGGTTTCGCGGGTGCCACGGACGTTGGAAACGACGGCGCTGGCCTTGCGGTAGAACAGATCGGCCAGGGGTTGCCGCCAGCTCTCCGGAATCATTGATGCTGCACTGGTCAGGCCCCATGAAATCCCGGGCTGCCAGCTCTTTTTCAGCCTGCGGGTTTCGTGCTTGATGCGGAACAGGCGCTCGAGGGCGCTTTCGCCGTCCACCGGCAACGGCACAAAAACAGTACCAAAATAGTTCCCCAGGGTCCCGACGCCGGGTTTGATTTCCTCCGGCAGCCGGCTGCGGATATCGATGGGGACAGCTGCGTGCAACACGGCCTCGTCAATCGACGCAGCGTCAGACTCCGGAGACCCGGCCTGAAGCTGATTGCGCACTGCTGCGGCGACGCAACTTAGCAGTACATCGTTGATTTTGACGCCGGTAACAGCCGCGATCCGTTGCAACCGTGCCAGCTCCACCGGCGGCGACCAGCGGCACTGCCGCCGGCCCAGCAAGGCCCGCTTGAGCGAAGATGGGGTATCCTCCGGCTCCACCATGAACTGGCTCAATTCATTGACAAGCTTCACGCTGTTCCAGGCACCCTGCTCTATGGCATTGCGGGAAGCTGTGGCCCCATTGCCCGGTATATTACCGGCCCCGGCCCGGTCCTGCTCTTCCGCCGTGACCAGTTCGTTCAGCCAGGCACCGGCGGCGCGCTTCCAGCGGGCCAGATCTCCAGTTTCGGCGGCGCCATAGAGCGCAGGCGGCTGCCGCGGTGACGGCGGGCAAAGCTGTTCGAACACGCCCATCAGAGACAGGCCGTCGGCGTAACAGTGGTGAATCCTGAGCAACAGTGCCGCGCCGCCCTCGGCACCCGGCACCAACCAGAACTTCCACCGTGGACGGTAATCCGGCAGCGGCTGATTCAGGCGGGCAGATACCCAGGCCTGTAAAGCCGTCTCATCAAAATGACCGGGCACCACTTCCAGGTGATGATTGATTGAGAATACCGGGTCCGTCTCCCACCACCAGCCCGGGGCACGGCGAACCGGCATGTAACGGAAGCGCTCCCAGGCCAGCCAGTAGATCTGGAGAAACTCCCGGAACCGGTCCTCGGTAAGCCCCTCAACCCGCAGCATGACCGTGATGGTCATGGGGTTCTCCGGGCGCTCCAGAGCAAGCCAGGATGAGTCCAGAGGCAACAGGAGGTGCGATTCCGTTTCACTCAAACCTGCTTATCCCCGACCAGGTGCGGCAAATGAACGACGCAATGAATAATAGAAGAACACAATCCGCCATTGTGCCAGACCTGCCCGAAAGGCTCCATCTACCCGCTCTTGCGTCATTGTTACAAAACGTTACGCGAAAGCCGCCCTGCCTTCATATAATGTAGATTAGAGCCATTGGCGGTGAGGGGTTGTATAATAATCGGCAGGCGCCGATAAACAGAGGGCGAGAACAGCTTCACAGTATTACCAGCATAGACATTCATCAGGACAACAGGTCAGACGGTGCTGGAGGAAAGCCATGAAAGCGAGCCATGTTCGTAAACTGATAAAGCCGATCGAAAGTGCCTATTCCGAGATGTTCTCGGGACGGGTCTACCGTGTGGGTTCTGCCGCCGTGTCAGTGCGCAACCACAGCAGCGATGCCGAGCAGACCGTTATTGCGGTTCATGGTTTTCTGGAAAATCACTGCTATTTCACCCAGGCCTACGACGCCCCCACAACCGAACTCATTCTGCTGACCTGCAGCAACTATCACATTCCGGTAAACGGAGTGACCCCCGAATCCCCGGACTGGGGCGCCCCCATCAAGCACCTGGAAGGCACGATTGAATACGATGCCTGCGTGCTCAATCTGGCTCTGGCCAACCTGCCCAGCACTGACAACATTCGTATTCATGGCCATTCCCGCGGCGGGGCGGTCATTCTCGAGGCTGCCCGGCAATGGCCGGATCTCTATGACAACGTGGACGTAGTGCTGGAAGCGCCAGTGCTGCCTCAGGGCAGATTGTCTGCGCTGGTCACGGCCGTACTGGAACCTGTCAGCCACGGCATGTGGCCATGGATAATACGGCTGATCAACAGCGCCCCTTCATCGGCCTACGGCCAGACCTTCTTTGGCAAGATGAACCCCCGCAAGAAGCTGCTGCTGTCGAAGCTGTTCTCTGCCACCCGGGACCATCTGACCATCGTCAGAAACATCGAAAACCTGATGGCCTGGATGGCACGGACCGACACTTCGGCCTATGAAAACGTCCGCTTCGGCACCTTCCTGATTCCGGCAGTCGACCGGATTCTGGACCGCGAGGCCATGCTCAAAAGTGCCCGACAGAGCCCCACCACCATGCGAATCGTGGAAACCAACGCGCCCAGCCATTTCATTACACTGGACAGCAAAGAGTGGGTTCCGGGCTTTGAAACCATGCCCCTGGCCGCCCACAACTAGAACAGCTGCATAAACGGACGGCCTTCGTTACACTGGCGAGCTGTTTCAGAGCCGTCCTGGTGAACCCTTAATGTATCGTGATCGCCTGGTTACCACCCCCGTCACAGCTCCTGGCGCTCGCCGCCTGCAGCAGGTACTGCTGGCCTACCACGATTTCCGGCAATACCGGTCCGGGCATGAACTGCTGCCTGCCACCCATGCGCTTGCCCTCTGGCAGGCCGAGCGGCTGAAAACCACCCATCACGACCTTTACAGTCACCCGGGTTATCACACTGGCCTGGAGTTTCTGCTGACTGACCTGTACGCGCCCGTCGGGGGGTCCCGCAGGGATGACAATGTCGACCGGGTATTCCCGAAGATGGTGAAGTGGCTGCCCGAAAAACAGCTCGACACCTTTGCCGGCCTGATGGAGCTCAACCTGCTCACCCAGCGCCTGGATCTGGAACTTGTGGAAATCCTGGCAGCCAGCGGTGGACCTTGCCTGACCGGACTCAATGAAACCGCTTACTGTGAAGCAATGCGGGCGAGCAACCGGATCGCCGAGCGGACCCGACAGATCAATCTGGTGGCCGAGACAGGACGGCAACTGGACCACTACGTGCACAACCGCACTCTGGGCTGGCTGCTATCCATCGGCCGCAGGCCTGCAGAAATGGCTGACCTGACCGATCTGCACCGCTTTCTGCAGCGGGGATATACCGCTTTCAGGCGTATGGACGACGTCGAACTGCTGATCGATCGGCTGGTTGCCCGGGAAAGCCGGGTCCTGGAAAATATTCTGAACCACAGACCCGCGCCCTTCCAGGTGCCGGACACGCTGTAGTGTCCCGTCTGGCTAATTCGTTAACCTACTGAGCCACTGAGGAGTTTGAGAGCAAGGCGCGATGGCGAAGGTTTGGTGGTTCCAAATCGAGTCAGCGCAACGCGGCTATCAAACTCCTCAGTGGCTCCCGAAGGGCGCGACGCTGAGGCATCTGGCCGGTGTTGCCAGCCCTTGATGTAGAACCACTACACCTGCGGACTGACGCCTTGGCCAGAGGCCTCAGCGTCACGCAGTAGGTTAACGAATTAGCCAGACGGGACACTAACCACCGGTAATCTGATCCAGCTGGCTATGGATTTCCTTCTCAATCCGGGATTTGAACCCCCTGAGTATCAGCCCCAACTCCAGATGCACATGCAGTTCCTGCTCTGAAATTTCCAGCTTGCCCTTTAC